>CP075370.1:2097500-2841250 GCA_019454225.1 Paracoccaceae bacterium
GGCACGCCTGCTCAGATCGCCGCAGACCCTGCCAGTCTGACCGGCCAGTATCTCGCCGGCACCCGCGAGATCGCGGTGCCCCGCACGCGGCGCAAGGGCAGCGGCAAGACGCTGACAGTGGTGGGGGCCACCGGCAACAACCTGCGCAACGTCACCGCAGAGTTTCCGCTGGGCAAGTTCGTCTGCGTGACCGGGGTATCGGGCGGGGGCAAGTCCACGCTGACCATCGAGACGCTGTTCAAGACCGCGGCGACGCGACTGAACGGCGCGCATGAGACCCCCGCGCCCTGCGAGACGATCAAGGGGTTCGAACATCTCGACAAGGTCATCGACATCGACCAGCGGCCGATCGGGCGCACGCCCCGGTCGAACCCTGCAACATACACCGGGGCCTTCACGCCGATCCGCGACTGGTTCGCGGGCCTTCCCGAGGCCAAGGCGCGGGGCTACCAGCCCGGCCGTTTCAGCTTCAACGTCAAGGGCGGCCGCTGCGAAGCCTGCCAGGGCGATGGCGTCATCAAGATCGAGATGCATTTCCTGCCCGATGTCTATGTCACCTGCGAGACCTGCAAGGGCCATCGCTACAATCGGGAAACCCTGGAAATAAAGTTCAAGAACAAAAGTATATCGGACGTTCTTGACATGACGTGCGAGGATGCGCGCGAATTCTTCTCGGCCGTTCCGGCGATCCGCGAGAAGATGGAGGCGCTGTGCGAGGTGGGCCTTGGCTATATCAAGGTCGGTCAGCAGGCCACGACCCTGTCCGGGGGCGAGGCGCAAAGGGTGAAGCTGTCCAAGGAACTGTCGCGCCGCGCGACGGGCCGGACGCTCTACATCCTCGACGAGCCCACGACCGGCCTGCATTTCGAGGATGTGCGCAAGCTGCTGGAGGTGCTGCACGAACTGGTCGAGCAGGGCAACACGGTGGTGGTGATCGAGCATAACCTCGACGTCGTGAAGACTGCCGACTGGATCATCGACATCGGCCCCGAGGGCGGCGACGGCGGCGGGCAGATCGTGGCCACCGGAACGCCCGAGGATGTGGCCCGGGTCGAGGCCAGCCATACCGGGCGCTATCTGCGCGACATGCTGAAACCCAGACGACGGGTCGCTGCGGAATGACCACCGTTGCGTGGCAGCGCATCGAGGGCGGACTGGTTTTCGCCGCCGCGATCCTGATTGCCGCGCTGACGGGATCGGTGGGCCGCGACCTGCCATGGTGGCAGGCCATCGCGCTGTTCTTCGCGCCCGATGTCGCCTTCGCGGCCTATCTGGGCGGGCCGCGCATCGGTACGACGGTCTACAACCTGCTGCACCTCTACGGCTGGGGCCTGCTTCTTGCGGGCTTCGGGGTTGCCTTTGCGGCAGGACCACTGGTCTTCGCGGGTCTGTTGTGGCTGGCCCATGTCGGGTTTGACCGCATGCTGGGTTACGGCCTGAAGGAGCCGACCGGATTCCAGGATACGCATCTGGGCCGGATCGGGCGGCGCTGACCGCCGCCCGTGACGCGCCTCAGCCCTTCTTCGTGGGGCAGGTGCTGATGCCCAGTACCGAGTACAGCGGGCAGGTCTGCAGCAGGCCGGTGGCCAGCGGCACGATGCCGATCAGATACAGCCAGCGCATGCTGGCCTCGCTGTTCAGGAAGAAGCCGGCGATCAGCGCAAGGCCGACGACGATGCGCAGGATGCGGTCGATTCCGCCGACGTTTGTTGCGAACATGATGGTCCTCCGATGGCGACCCGGCAGGGGTCAGGCCGTCACGCTACGCCACGGTCGGCATCCGGTCTGTGACGCAGGTCACACCCCCGCCGCGGCAAGCCGCCGCAGCCCCGCCGCATCGGTCAGCCGCACCGCACCACGGACCGTATCCACCATCCCGGCGCGCGACAGCGCACCAAGCCCGCGCGATACGACCTCGCGTGCGGTGCCGATCCGGGTGGCCAGTTCTGCCTGCGTCGCATGCACGATGTCGCCCTCGGCCAGCGACAGCAGCGCATCGGCCAGGCGGCATTCCACCCGCCCGAAGGCCACCCGCTCCAGCAGCCGTGTCATGTCCTGCATCCGGCGGGCAAAGGCGCGCAGTACATACAGGCGGAAGGCCGCGTCGCGTTCCATCAGCGTCAGGAACAGCGCGCGCGGGATCACCACGGCGCGCACCTCGGTCGCGCAGACCGCTTCGCCTGCATAGGGCTCATCGCCCAGCAGGCCCAAGGTGGACTGGATGCAGGACTGACCGGGCTCCACGGCATAAAGCAGGATCTCGCGCCCCGAGGGTCCGGCCAGGTTCACCTCGACCCGCCCCGCCAGCACGACGACAAACCCCTGCGCCGCCTCGCCCGGGCGGAACAGGAAGGTGCCGCGCGGGAATTCGCGCTCGGTCAGCGCGTCCAGTCGTGCCAGGGCATCGGCGCAGGCCGTGCCGATCGCGGCGGTCCAGCCCATCATCCCCGCCCGCGCGTCTCGAACCGCGGCAGCATCGCGCTGAAGTCCTGCCCGCGCCCGTCCTCGTCCTCGACGAAACGGCGGTACAGCGCGGTGGCCAGCTGTCCCATCGGAGTATCGGCATCGACGCCTTCGGCGGCCTGCTGGCTCAGCAGCAGGTCCTTCAGCATCAGTTCGGCGGCAAAGCCCGGGCGATAGCCGTTGTCGGCGGGTGATTGCGGGCCGACGCCGGGGGCGGGGCAATAGGTGTTCATCGACCAGGACGACCCGGACGAGGTGCTGACCACGTCGAACATCCGGTCGCGCGCAAGCCCCAGCTTGTCGGCAAGCGCAAATGCCTCGCAGGTGGCGATCATCGTGACGCCCAGGATCATGTTGTTGCAGATCTTGGCAGCCTGGCCGGCGCCTGCCTCGCCGCAATGCACCGCCTTGCGCCCCATCACGTCGAACAGGGGCCGCACCCGGTCGAAGGCCGCCGCCGGGCCGCCCACCATGAAGGTCAGCGTTCCTGCCGCCGCACCGCCCGTGCCGCCCGACACCGGCGCATCCAGTGCCATCAGCCCGGCCCCGGCCGCCTGAGCCGCCACCGCGCGGGCACTTTCGACATCGACCGTGGAACAGTCGCAAAGCACAGCGCCCGGCGCCATCGCCGGGATCACCTGTCCGGCCACCGTCCGCAGGATCGTCCCGTTCGGCAGCATGGTGACAACCACCTCGGCGTCCGCCGCCGCCGCCGCCGCGCTCTCCGCCATGGTCACGCCGGCCGGTCCCTTTCCGGTCACGTCAAAGCCCGCGACCGCATGCCCGGCGGCGACCAGGTTTGCCGCCATCGGGCCGCCCATGTTGCCCAGACCGATCACTGCCACCTTCATGCAACGTCCTCCTCGAACCGCATCATGTCCTTGCCCAGAGGCATCAGCATCCGCGCGACCTCAAGCCCGGTGACCGTGTCCGGTCCGGCGTGCCGCCAGCGCGGCGACCGGTCCTTGTCGATCACGGCGGCGCGGATTCCTTCCAGAAAGTCGCTGTGTTCCTGCGACCTGTGGGTGAACCGGTATTCCAGTTCCAGCGCCCGCCGCAGCGTCGGCGCGTCGCCCAGCCGGTGCAGCATCTCGATCGTGCAGGCCGCCGCCAGCGGCGAGACCCGTCGCAACGCCTGGCGGGTGGCGACGGCAAACGGGCTGTCCGATGCCGCAAGGCTGCGCCAGATGTCACCCAGCGTCTCGCCAGCGAAATGCGTCTCGATCTCGGCGCGGTCCGCGCACAGCGTCCCGGGCGGGGCAGGGCATGCCACGGTCTCGATCGCCGTGGCGTCGCCGGTCGCACAAAGCGCGGCAATCAGGTCGGGCCAACCCGCCTCGGGCACGAACCAATCGGCAAAGCCCGCGTCGATCGCATCGCCCGCCGCCATCCGCGCGCCGGTGGTGCCCAGGTATTCCCCCATCCGCCCCGGTGCCAGCGCCAGCAGAAAGCATCCTCCGACATCCGGCACCAGGCCGATGCCGCATTCCGGCATGGCGATGCGGCTGCTCTCGCCCGCGATGCGATGTGTGGCATGGCATCCCACGCCCACCCCGCCGCCCATTGTGAAGCCCTGCATCAGGCTGACCACCGGCTTCGGATACTCCGCGATCCGCGCGTTCATCCGGTATTCCCGCCGCCAGAACGCCTGCCCATGGCCGAAGTTTCCGGCCCGGCCTTGCGCGTAAAGCTCGGCAATGTCGCCGCCTGCGCAGAAGGCGCGTTCTCCGGCCGCGTCGATCACGATCAGGTCCACGGCATCGTCCCGCAGCCAGTCGATCAACGCGGCATCCAGCGCCCGCACCATCCCGTCGGTCAGCGCGTTCAGCGCCGCCGGACGGTTCAGCGTGATCCGCCCCGCGCGGCCGTCCCGCCGGATGATGATGTCGGTCATGCGCGGGCGCCGATCATCGAACGTGCCACGATCACGCGCATGATCTCGTTCGTGCCTTCCAGGATCTGGTGGACGCGCAGGTCGCGCACGATCTTCTCGATGCCGTAGTCGGCCAGATAGCCATAGCCACCGTGCAGTTGAAGGCACTGGTTGGCAACGTCGAAGGCGGCATCCGTGACCATCAGCTTGGCCATCGCGCAGTGCTTGGTGGCCAGCGGATGGCCTGCGTCCAGCATCATCGCCGCCTGCCGCAGGAAGGCCCGGGCCGATGCCAGCCGCACCTCGCAATCGGCCAGCCGGAACTGCAGCGCCTGGAACTCGGTCAGCCGCTGCCCGAAGGCGCGGCGGTCGCCCATGTAGCGCAGCGTCGCATCCAGCGCGGCCTGCGCCCCACCAAGCGCCGCGGCGGCGATGTTCAGGCGACCTCCATCCAGCCCCGCCATGGCATAGGCAAAGCCGCGTCCCTCCTCACCCAGCAGGTCGCCCGGCGCCCCGTCCAGCTGAACCGCGCGCGTGGGCTGCGCGCGCCAGCCCATCTTGTCCTCCAGCCCGCCGAACGACAGCCCGTCGGCACCGGCGGTCACCAGATAGGCCGAAATGCCCCGTGGCCCTTCGGCACCCGAGCGCGCCATGACGACGTAAAGATCGGAATAACCGCCGCCCGAGATGAAGGCCTTGGTTCCCGTCAGGCGCCACCCGTTGCCCCCTGCCACCGCGCGGCAGCGCAGCGCCGCCGCGTCCGATCCCGATCCCGGCTCGGTCAGGCAGTAGGACGCAACGGTCTCCATCGCGCAAAGCCCGGGCAGCAACCGGGCCTTCTGGTCGGGCGAACCGTAGCGGTCGATCATGCCCGCGACCATGTTGTGGATCGACAGGAAGGCCGACACGGCGGGGCAGGCCATGGCCAGCGCCTCGAACACCAGCGTCGCATCCAGCCGCGACAGACCCGACCCGCCATGATCCTCGGACACGTAGAGCCCGCCAAGGCCAAGCGCCCCGACCTTCGGCCACAGGTCGCGCGGGATGGTTCCCGCGGCTTCCCATGCACGGGAATGGGGGGCAATCTCGGCCTGGCCAAAGTCTCTGGCCATGTCGAAGATCGCGCCTTGCTCCTCGGTCAGGCCGAAATCCATGATGCTCTCCCTCGGATGTCCGCCAGTGCAGCGCGGGTTTCGGTGACAAGCTGCGCCACCAGATCGGCCGCGGGCACAACGCGCGCCATCGGCGCCCCCTGACCGTGAAGATGGAACTGGTGCTCGGCCGATCCGGTCGCGGCAAGGGCCTGGGTCAGCGGGCGCGGCAGCGGATAGGGGGCAAACCCGTCCGGATGCGCCGCGCCAAAGGCGGTGCGCCGCGCGCGGGCCGGGCGCCCGGAATAGGCGGCTGTCAGATGGGTGTCATCGTCGCGGGCCGACTGCAGGGTGGCGGCATGGGCGGGCGCCGTCGCCGCCTCGGGGCAGCGCAGGAACGCCGTCCCCATCTGCACCCCCGCCGCGCCCAGCGCCAGCGCCGCAGCGATGCCGCGCCCGTCCATGATCCCACCCGCGGCGATCACCGGCACGGATACGGCATGGACCACCTGCGGCAACAACGCCATCAGCCCGACGCCCCGGTCCGCAGGTTCGGCGGCGAAGGCGCCCCGGTGTCCGCCCGCCTCCCACCCCTGCGCGATCACCGCATCCACGCCCGCACCGTCCAGTTCCCGCGCCTCGTCCACGCAGGTCGCCGTGGCGATCACGGCAATGCCCGCAGACCGCAGGCGCGCGATGGCCGCGGCCCCGGGATGCCCGAAATGAAAGCTCGCCACCGCCGGAGGATGCGCCATCAGCCATTCCAGCTGCACCGCACCGAAGGCGGGGTAGGGTGCGGGCGGCAACCGGTCGGGCCTGGGCAGACCCAGGCTGTCAAAGGCGGGCCAGATGGCCGCCAGTGCGCCTGACGCAACCGAGGCGTCCGGTTCGGCATGGCAGAAGAAGTTCAGGTTGAACGCGCCGTTCGTGCGCGCCCGCAGGTCGGCGACCTGTGCGGCCATCGCGTCCGGCGCCAGCGTGGCGGTCCCCAGCGCACCCAGCCCGCCGGCATTGGTCACCGCAGCGGCCAGCGCGGGCGTGGCATAGCCTGCCATCGGCGCCTGCAGCAGGGGCAGGCGGATGCCAAGCCGTGCACAGAGGTCGGTACTGGCCAAGACGCCTCTCTCCCCTGGGGCGGTCAGGGCGCGGGGTAGCGCCCCAACCTTGCGCAAGTGTTTCGGTCGCGGGCCTGGCAAACGCGCCGACCCGGACGCTATGGCCTCAGTCCATCGCCTTGAAGTTGAAGGCGGCGCCTTCCTTGATGCCGCTCGGCCAGCGCGACGTGATCGTTTTCGTCCGTGTATAGAACCGGAAGGCATCCGGTCCATGCTGGTTCAGGTCTCCGAAGCCGGATTTCTTCCAGCCCCCGAAGGTGTGATAGGCCAGCGGCACCGGAATCGGCACGTTGATCCCGATCATCCCGATGTTCACCCGATTGGCAAAGTCGCGTGCCGTATCGCCGTCGCGGGTGAAGATCGCGGTGCCGTTGCCGTATTCATGATCCATGGCCAGCGACAGCGCCTCTTCGTAGCTCTGCGCGCGCACGGTCGACAGCACCGGTCCGAAGATTTCCTGGCGATAGATGTCCATGTCGCGGGTCACATGGTCGAACAGGTGCGGGCCCACGAAAAAGCCGTCCTCATAGCCCTGCAGCGTGAAGCCGCGCCCGTCCACGACCAGTTTCGCGCCCTGTTCGACGCCACGGTTCACCAGGCGCAGGATGTTGGCCTTGGCCGCGCCAGTCACCACCGGGCCATAGTCCACGTCCGACCCGGCGGTGTAGGGGCCGACCTTCAGCTTCTCGATCCGCGGCACCAGCCGCTCGATCAGCGCATCGGCGGTCTTGTCGCCGACCGGCACGGCAACCGAGATCGCCATGCAACGCTCGCCCGCCGCGCCATAGCCCGCCCCCACAAGCGCGTCCGCCGCCTGGTCGAGGTCGGCGTCGGGCATGATGATCATGTGGTTCTTGGCACCGCCGAAGCACTGCACGCGCTTGCCGTTCGAACAGCCACGGCCATAGATATACTGCGCGATCGGGGTCGATCCCACGAAGCCCACGGCGGCAATGGCCGGGTTGTCAAGGATAGCGTCCACCACTTCCTTGTCGCCGTTCACCACCTGCAAGACGCCGTCGGGCAGACCGGCCTCCTGAAAGATCTCGGCCAGCATCAGCGGCACCGAGGGGTCGCGCTCGGACGGCTTCAGGATGAAGGCATTGCCGCACACCAGCGCGGGGGCCATCTTCCACAGCGGGATCATCGCGGGAAAGTTGAACGGGGTGATCCCCGCCGCCACGCCCAGCGGCTGGCGCATCGAGTACATGTCGATCCCCGGGCCCGCGCTGTCGGTGAAATCACCCTTCAGCAGATGCGGCGCACCGATGCAGAATTCCACCACCTCCAGCCCACGCTGGATGTCACCCTTCGCATCCGGCAGCGTCTTGCCATGTTCCGATGACAGCGCCTCCGCCAGCTTGTCCATGTCGCGGTTCAGCAGGCGCACCACCTCCATCATCACCCGCGCGCGGCGCTGCGGGTTGGTGGCGCCCCATTTCGGCTGCGCGGCCGCAGCCGCCGCGACCGCGGCATCCAGCTCGGCCGACGAGGCCAGCGCCACGCGGGCCTGCACCTCGCCCGTGGCCGGGTTGAACACATCCGCATGGCGGCCCGACGTGCCCGGGACGCGCTTGCCGTTGATCCAGTGACCGATCTCTTTCATGGGTTCCTCCCCGAATGACGCGGTCAGGATAGGCTTGCAGAAATGCGGGATAAAGGGGCAAAGTGCCAAAGCCATCTTGCGGGAATGCAAAGCATTGGACTGGGACGATCTGCGCATCTTCCTTGCCGTGGCGCGCGCCGAAAGCCTTTCGGGCGCAGGGCAGCTGTTGCGCCTCGACCCGGCCACGGTGGGCCGCCGCATCGCCCGGCTCGAGGACCGGCTGGCGCGTCGGCTGTTCCTGAAATCACCGCAGGGCTATGCCCTGACGGATGAAGGCGCGCGCCTTCTGCCCCATGCCGAACGCGCCGAGGCCGCGATGGCGGGCGCCGAGGAGGCGGCGCGCGGCGAGGCGCAGGGTCTTTCAGGCCAGATCCGCCTCGGGGCCCCGGATGGCTGCGCCAACTACCTGCTGCCGCAGGTTCTGGCGCGCATCGCCGACGAGAACCCCGGCCTTGACCTGCAGGTCGTGGCGTTGCCGCGGGTCTTCAACCTCAGCCGGCGCGAGGCCGACATGGCCATCGGGGTCAGCCGTCCGGCCGCCGGTCGCCTGACGGTGCAGAAGATCACCGACTACCGGCTGCATCTGGCGGCATCCCGCGCCTATCTCGCCCGTGCGGGCGCGCCTGCGGTGCCCGACGACCTGCGGGGGCACCGGATGGTCGGCTACATCCCCGACATGATCTTCGACCCCGAACTCGACTACCTGGCCGCGATCGGCGTCGAGCGTGTGGCGCTCGGGTCGAACTCGATCCCGGTGCAGCTGATGTGGCTGCGCGAGGGTGCGGGGATCGGGATGGTCCATGCCTTTGCCATGCCCTACGCCCCCGAACTGGTGCCTGTGCTGCCGGGCATCGCGCTGACCCGTGCCTTCTGGCTGATCCGGCACGACGCGGACACGCGGTCGGACAGGCTGGACCGCTTCGCTTCCGCACTGGTGGCGGGTCTCAGGGCCGAAGTGGCGCGGCTGGAGCGATAGGCCACGCCCGGCCGGAAAGGCATCCGCGACGGGTGCGCGCGCATGCGGGGGCAGCCTTTCGCCGTTCCCGATGCGGGGCGTTTCGGTCCTGACCTTGCCGCACTGAAAAGACCTTGATCGGCGGGCGATGTCGGGCAATCATGCCGGCGCAAGTCCGTGTGACAGTGCCAGTAAAGGAGAAAAGTCAATGCCTTCCATGTCCGATCTCATCATTGATCTGGGCGCCAAGGGCGCCAACAAGCTGCTTCAGGTTCCGCTCAAGAAAGCCGCCATCTATTACGAGACGCACATCGACCTCTTGAAGGATGCCCTCAAGACGCTCCTGAAGGGGAACGAGATCAAGGCGCAGGTTGCAAAGCTCGAGGCAAACACGTTCGAGATCAAGCGCTCCGCCGCAGAGCTTTCCACCGAGATACCGAAAAAGCCCGAGCCTCCGAAGAAGGACGGAAAAAGCTGGGGGAAGTCGAAGAAGCACACCTCCTACAAGGCCGCGATGGAAGCCTATGTCGAGGGCATAACGCTCGTCATCGTGACGCTGGAGGACTACATCAAGACAGCCGAGGCGGCGCAGAAGACGATCGCGAAAGCCATGCAGGACTTTCAGGATGCCGCACAGGAGGCCCAGCAGCAGAAGGGCACCTGGGCGAAACTGCTGACCGTGTCGCATCTGGATGCCTTGCAGACCATGATTACGAACGACGCTGCGACCCAGACCGCGATCAGCAAGGTCATCGCCGACAAGCAAGCGGTTCTGAGCGCCTACAAGAAGGCGCTTGGCCCGGCCATGAAGGAGGCGAACGCCGCGAAGTGACCCGCCCGACGCAGGGCGCAGTCCTGCGCGGGGAATGGCCGACTTGACAGGGTGGCGCACGCGATAGACCCTTGCCTATCGACAGGTCATTGGGAAGGGAGGCCCGGATGCTGGTCCAGCAGATCCTCAAATCGAAATCCGACGACGGTGTCGTGACGGTCGCCCCCGGCACGACGCTTGCCAAGGCGGTCGAACTCCTCTCGGCGCGGCGCATCGGCGCGGTGATCGTGTCGGCGGACGGCAAGCGGGTGGCAGGCATCCTGTCGGAGCGCGACGTCGTGCGCGAGCTTGGGCGACGGGGCGCGGTCTGCCTGTCGGACCAGGTGGATGACGTGATGACCGCCCGCATCATCGGCTGCCGCGTCACCGACACGGCAGAGGACGTGATGCAGAAGATGACCGACGGCCGTTTCCGCCACATGCCGGTGATGGAGGGGGACGAGATGGTGGGGCTCATCTCGATCGGCGACGTGGTGAAGGCGCGGCTGGGCGAACTGGCGATGGAGAAGGACGCGCTGGAGGGGATGATCAAGGGGTTCTAGCGCCTGTCCGCGGGCGCGGCCGACTGGCCCCTTGCAAAGCCGCGCGCAATATCGTTGCGTGCCCGTCGCAGGCGCCATCCCTGGAGGACCCATGCGCATCGGACTTTACCCGGGCACCTTCGATCCCGTGACACTCGGGCATGTCGATATCATCGGACGCGCGATGGCGCTGTGCGACAGGCTGGTGATCGGGGTTGCGATCAACCGCGACAAGGGGCCGCTGTTCAGCCTGGAGGAGCGCGTGGCGATGGTCGAGACCGAGATCCGGCCCATCGCGGCGCGGGCCGGCGGCGAGATCGTGGTGCATCCGTTCGAGAACCTGCTGATCGACTGCGCCCGCGACGTGGGCGCGACCTTCATCATCCGCGGCCTGCGTGCGGTCGCGGATTTCGAGTACGAGTTCCAGATGGTCGGGATGAACCGGGCGCTGAACCACGATATCGAGACGGTGTTCCTGATGGCCGACGCGCAGCGGCAGGCGATCGCGTCGAAGCTTGTCAAGGAAATCGCCCGGCTGGGCGGTGACGTGTCGAAGTTCGTGCCGGCGCCGGTGGCGGCCGCGCTGAAGGCGCGGTTCGGCTAGGCGCGGAGGCGTCCCATCGTGGGACGCTTTTCGCGCCCAGCAAGATCAATGGCTTGGCAGCGCGGATTAACCCTTTGTCAAGGTTTGGCCGCGACGGCGGCGGGAGGGCCGCGTCAGTCGCCGTAGACGGCGCGGCGCGCGATCCGGTCGGCGTCGCCCGGGAAGATGTCCAGATCCAGCGCCACATCCAGCGGCAGGCGGGCGATTTCGTCCCGGGTGCGCAGGTAGCGGGCGTGGTCGTGCAGGCGGGTTTTCAGGTCTTCGATGATCCGTGTCATGCGGGGTCTCCTTCTTCGTTCTGCCGCGCCTCCCTCCCTTGAGGGCGCGGTATGCGTGAAAGATGGAGCCTAGGGCCGCGATATGCCAGAGCCTTGGCCGGCGTGGCGCCATGTGCCGGGTGCATGGCTATTCCGCCGGGTGCAGGGCGCGTTGCAGCCAGGCCAGCGGCGAACGGCCCGGGCCGGTGCGCGGCGCAAAGATCGCGGGGTCCAGCGTGACACCGCGCTTGCCCGCACGTTCCTCGACCAGCCGCCGAAGGCCCGGATTCTCGCGCACGAGGTCGAGGAACCGCGCCTCGTCCAGCACCAGAAGCGTGCAATGGGTGATCGCCGTCACCCGCGCCCGCCGCGCCCGCCGCAGCAGCAGCGCCAGTTCCCCGAACATCTCGCCCCGGCCAAGCCGGGTGACCTGCCCGGCCTGCAGCATCTCGATGGCGCCGGAGGCCAGGAAATACACCGAGCGCGCGACTTCCTCGTGCCGCAGGATCACGTCGCCGGGCGCCACATAGACGGTGCGCAGGCGGCTGGCCAGCCGTTCCTGCGCGGTCGGCTCCATCTCGGCGAACAGCGGAAAGCGGCGCACCAGATCGCCCTTCTGCAGATCGAGATCAAGGCGCGGCCGCGCCGCCAGCGTGGCGCGGCCCGTTGCCACCTCGGCCATCAGCGCCTTGTGCAGTTCCGGCCCGATCAGCCCGTCCTCGGTCAGCGCCTGGTATTCGCGGGCCTCCTGCGCCAGCGTCGTGCGGCGGATCAGTCGGCGTTCCAGCCGGTCGGCATAGCCGGGAAACTGCAGGCGCAGCCCTTCGAGCGCCTTGTCCACATCGTCGCCGCGCCGGTCGAGCAGGTCATGCAGCAGATCGGCCACCCGCCGCCCGTGAATCCGCAGGATGCGCCGGTCGATGAAGCCGTGCAGGGCCCGCAACACCTGGCTGAGCGCCACGAGCTGCTCGAACCGGTCCTCGGTCAGCCGTTCCAGCGGGGCCGAGACCCGCAGCCGGTGATGCAGCGCCTCGGCCAGCCGGTGCGTGCGGCCGGTGCGGATGGCGGATTTCGACGTGACGCGATATCCCGACCGCCCGTCGACCCGCGTCGCCTCGATCAGGCGGTCTGCATCGGCCAGCAGCCGTTCTGCCAGCCGGGCGGGCATCAGATCGTCGCGGAAGGCGGCAAGGATGATGTCGCGTTCCTGCCCCGCCAGCGCGACCAGTCCCAGGGTCACGCGGTCCTTGTCGAGGATGTCGCGCGCCTCGTCCGCGCGGTCCACGGCGCCGCCCAGCCGTTCGCCGAAGCGCTTGGCCTCATCCCGCACGATGGCGGGCTGGAGATCGAGCTGCCGTGTCGTTTCGGCCACCGTCTCGCGCACCGACTGGAGGGCGACCGCGACCACCTGGTCGGCCAGCGCCCGGTCGAGCGGCGACAGCCGGTCCAGCCCCAGCCAGTGGATCAGCGGGCGCAGGGTGGTGCCCTGCACCAGCAGGGTGATCAGCGTGAAGCCCACGGCGATCACGCCGACCTGCCGCTTCACCTCGGCCGGGACACCGAAGCTTTCGGTGACAGCCAGCGCCAGCGCCAGCGTCACCGCGCCGCGCAGCCCGCCCCAGAGGATCGCCACGCGGTAGGGCGGATCGACCCGGGGCGAGAGCCGCGCCACCGTCAGGAGCGGCAGAAGGCCGTAGAGCACCAGCGCCCTTGCCATCAGCGCCGCCAGCGCGGTGACCAGGATCAGCCCCAGATCCTTCAGCGTCATCGAGGGCACCAGTTTGGGCACCAGCAGCGCGGCCAGAACGAAGATCAGCCCGCCCGCCCAATAGGCCATCAGCCCCCAGGCATCGCGCAACTGCGCCAGCGCGGGGGGCGACAGCCGGCCCGGGGCCAGGAAGTTCACCGTCATCCCGGCCGCCACCACCGCCACCACGCCCGAGGCCCCGACGATCCGATCGGCCAGGATGTAGGACGCGAAGGGCAGGGCGAGCGAGATCGTCACCTGCCCCAGCGGATAGGGCGCGATGCGCCCCATCGCCGCCACGGCAATGCGCCCCATGAACCAGCCCACCGCCGCCCCGGCGACGATGATGAACGGAAAGCGCGACAGCGCCAGCAGGATCTCGGGTTCCTCGACGCGGCGGATCACGTCGGTCAGGAACACGCCGAACAGCGCGATGGCGGCGGCGTCGTTCAGCAGGCTTTCGCCCTCGACGATGCGGGCAAGCCGCTGCGGCGCGGGGGTCGCGCGGAAGATCGAGACGACGGCCGAGGGATCGGTGGTGGACACGATCGCCGCGATCAGCAGGCAGCCGATCAGCGGCAGCCCCGAGATCGGCCAGAGCGCCAGCGCGATCACCGCCGTCGCCACCAGCACCGCCACCACGGCGAGCGTCAGGATCGGCACCCAGTCGTCCAGCATGCGCCGCAGGTTCAGCGTCAGCGAGACCTGGAAGATCAGGATCGGCAGGAACACATACAGGAACACGTCCGACGAGATCGGCAGCCGCAGGATCGCCAGCGCCACCGGGTTCAGCGCGTCGGTCAGCGGTGTCGCCCAGAACCAGGACGCGCCCGCGCCGATGGCGATGCCCAGCACGGCCAGCACCACGGAAGCTGGGAGCCGCAGTCGGTCGGCCACCGGCTCGGTCAGCGCGATGACGAAAATGAGGCCGGAAAGAACGCCGAGGAGAACCGCAATGTCCATGCCTCTAGATGCGGCACGGGCGGGGGCTAGGAAAGATGCGGGCCGGTAAATTTTCGTGACCGGCCCGCAACATGTGCCATGGGGCGTGCGTCAGATCAGCTTGCCCATCGCCACCGCCGTATCGGCCATGCGGTTCGAGAAGCCCCATTCGTTGTCGTACCACGACAGCACCGACACGAAGGTTCCGTCCATCACCTTGGTCTGGTCCATGTGGAACACGCTGGAATGCGGGTCATGGTTGAAGTCGGACGAGACCAGCTTTTCCAGGGTATAGCCCAGAATGCCCTTCATCGGCCCGTCGGCGGCGGCCCTGATGGCGGCGTTGACCTCGTCCACCGTCGTGGCGCGCCGGGCGATGAACTTCAGGTCCACCACGCTGACGTTGGGGGTCGGCACGCGCATGGCGAAACCGTCCAGCTTGCCCTTCAGTTCGGGCAGCACCAGGCCCACGGCCTTGGCCGCCCCGGTCGAGGTCGGGATCATCGACAGCGCGGCGGCGCGGGCGCGGTACAGATCCTTGTGCATCGTGTCGAGCGTCGGCTGGTCGCCGGTGTAGGAATGGATGGTCGTCATCATCCCCTTCTCGATGCCGATAGCCTTGTGCAGCACCGAGGCCACCGGCGACAGGCAGTTGGTGGTGCAGGAGGCGTTCGACACCACCACGTCATCCTTCGTCAGCGTGTCGTGGTTGACGCCGTAGACGATGGTCTTGTCGGCCCCGTCGCCGGGCGCCGAGATCAGCACCCGCTTTGCGCCGGTGGACAGATGCGCCATGCACTTGTCCTTGGATGTGAAGATGCCGGTGCATTCCATGATGATGTCGACGTCCGACCAGGGCAGTTCGGCCGGGTTGCGGATCGCCGTCACGCGCATCGGCCCCCGGCCGACGTCGATGGTGCTTTCCGTCGTGGTCACGGTGGCGGGGAAGCGGCCATGCACCGAATCGTAGCGCAGCAGATGCGCGTTGGTCTCGACCGGGCCGAGATCGTTGATCGCCACGACCTGGATGTCGGTGCGTCCCGATTCCACGATGGCGCGCAGCACGTTGCGCCCGATCCGTCCGAAGCCGTTGATGGCCACTTTCACCGTCATGTCCCAGTCCTCCTTGACCTCGGGGTCCGCCGGACCCCTGTTTGCGCTAACACCGGCAGAGCCCGCCGATCAATCCCTATCGCCAGAACGCCGCATATTCGATCAGCGACACCAGCTTGCGGCCCAGAAACAGCGTGGCCGTGCCGCCGTTGGCCACCTGATCGGCGACGGCGGCCGCCACGATCACGAGGCCAAGCACAAGGGCGGCGCGGTTCGACATGGGCTGACCCGTCTGCAAGGCGTTTCGCCCGTGTTCATAGCCAATTGCCATGCCCTGCGCCATCCGTTCTGCCGCCGCGCGCATCTGTTGGCGGCTGTCCGGCCTTTTGGCGGGGCGGGGCGGGCGGGCGCAAGGGGCAGGGTGCCGCACCGCCCCCAATTGCCGCGCTGCGGGAGCTGGCGCGGCGCGGGCGGCGGCGCTAGCGTCGCGCGAGGCGGCTCCGGCGGTCGGACCGGCCTCTGCGGGGTGCGGGGATGAGCGGGCTTCTGGCGCTGCTGGATGATGTGGCGGCCATCGCCAAGGTGGCGGCCGCCTCGGTCGACGACATTGCCGGGGCGGCGGCCAAGGCGGGGGCCAAGGCGGCGGGCGTGGTGATCGACGATGCGGCCGTGACGCCGAAATACGTCACCGGGTTCTCGGCCGACCGCGAACTGCCGATCATCGGCCGCATCGCGCTCGGCTCGCTGAAGAACAAGCTGGTCTTCCTGCTGCCCGGGCTTCTGGCGCTGGACGCGGTCCTGCCGCAGGCGATCACCCCGCTGCTGATGCTGGGGGGCGCCTACCTGTGTTTCGAGGGGGCGGAAAAGGTGTTCCACGTCCTGTTTCCGCATGGCGACGCACATGTCGAGGCCGACCATGCCACCGGCGACCCGGCGCATCTGGAAGAGGCCAAGGTCGCGGGCGCGATCAAGACCGATTTCATCCTGTCGGCCGAGATCATGACCATCGCGCTGGCCGAGATCCCCGCCACCTCGATCTGGCAGGAGGCGGTGACGCTGGCCGTCGTGGGCGTGCTGATCACGGTCTTCGTCTATGGCGCCGTGGCGCTGATCGTGAAGATGGACGACATCGGCCTGCACATGGCCGCCACCGGGCGGACGCGGCCCTGGCGTGCCATGGGGCGGGGGCTGGTGCAGGGCATGCCGGTGCTGCTGCGGGTGCTGTCCACGGTCGGCACGGCGGCGATGCTGTGGGTCGGCGGGTCGATCGTGATCCACGGGCTCGAGGTGCTGGGGGCGGGCTGGCTGGGCCATCACATCCATGACTGGGCGGCGGCGGTGGCGCATCTGGTGCCGCCGGCCGAGGGGTTCGTGGAATGGCTGGCCAAGGCCACGATGGACGGGGTGTTCGGGCTGGGCCTGGGGGTGCTGCTGATCCCGCTGGCCACCCGGGTGATCGCACCGTTCTGGCGGCGCATGGCGGGGTAGGCAGGCGCCCGGGTGCACAGGTTCCGTGAGGGACCCATCCTGACAGTCCAGCGTGATCGCAGGACGGCATGCGCAGGCCAGGGTGTGCAACGCGGCGCCGGTCAGGTGGCGGCCATCCAGGCGGTCCTCGACCAGATGCGGCGCGAGGCCGTCGTGGCCGGTGCCCGGCTAATCGAAGCGGAGGAGGCCATCGAGGCGGCCTTTCGGGCAGGCGATCTGGATGACGACCGCCTGCGCGTGCCGATCGCGGGGGCTGAGGCCGCGCGGGGGGAGCCCCGATTCATCCATCGCCTGCGTCCGATGGTGGGCGCTGACGCAGGGCTCCGTCGCCGCCACGCGGGGCGGCTGGTCCGCCATGACCCGTGCGACATGCGGCCGGATCGGTGCCGATTCCGGCGACCTCTCACGTCTCAGCTTCAACCTGCAACACATTGATCTGGTGTGCGGAAGGGATACGGCCACAGGTTCGTTCGCGGATCGGCCCGTCGATACGGGCCGGGCGGGGGTGATCCCGTCAGAGGATGAAGTCGTCAGGCTGGAGCATCGACAGCGCCAACCCGTCCAGCAGCACCGATCCCTGCCCACCCACGAGCGAGAGGTCGATCAGCACCCCGTCTTCCGTGTCGGACAGGGCGCCGCTTGCGGATAGCGCCGCGTCGTCGCCGATGCCGAGGCCGGACAGATCGATCCTGTCCACACGCGTGGTGAAGTCGGTGATCCGGTCCGCCCCGCCATGATCGCCGTGGAAGACGAAGACGTCCCGCCCACCGCCGCCCGTCAGCACGTCGTCACCATCGCCGCCGTTCAGCGTGTCGTTCCCGGCCCCGCCGATCAGTGTGTCCTGACCCTCACCTCCGTCGAGGAGGTCGTTGTCATGCTCGCCACGCAGCAGGTCATCGCCGTCGCCGCCATAAAGCGAGTCATTGCCTCCGCCGCCCCTCAGGCTGTCGTTGCCGGTGCCGCCGTCAAGCACGTCATCACCGGCGTCGCCGCGCAGGAAATCCTCGCCGTCCCCTCCCTCCAGCGTGTCATCGCCATCGCCACCCAGAAGCAGGTCGTCACCGGTGCCGCCCTGGATCAGGTCGTTGCCCGCCTCACCAAAGAGCGTGTCGTGGTCCGCCCCGCCGTCAAGGCGGTCATCCCCGTCACCGCCCCGGATCGTGTCGTTGCCGTCGCCCCCGGACAGGTCGTCGTTGCCGACGTCACCAAAGAGCAGGTCGTCGTCAGCCTCGCCCTGCAGCGTATCGGCCCCCTCGCCGCCGCGCAGGGTATCGCTGCCGTCCCCGCCCTGCAGCAGATCGTCGTCGGCGTCGCCGAACAGCAGATCGTTGTCCGAACCGCCGACAAGCGTGTCATTGCCCGCGCCGCCCCGCAGCGTGTCTGTCCCCGATCCGCCCTGAAGGACATCGTCGCCCGCGTCGCCCCCCAGCCGGTCATTGCCGCTGCCGCCGAAGATCGTGTCGCCGCCATCCCCGCCGCGGAGCGTGTCATGCCCCTGTTCGCCCCGCAGCACATCGTTGCCCGCAGAGCCAAGCACCAGGTCATCCCCGACCATGCCGCGCAGGAAGTCGTCGCCAGCCCCGCCCCGCAGCGTGTCGTTGCCGTCGTTGCCGATCAGCGTGTCGTTGCCGAGGCCGCCGATGATTTCGTCATGGCCGCTGCCGCCAAGGATGGAGTCATCGCCCCGCAGGGCCTGAACGCGGTCGCCAAGTTCCGAGAGGACAATGAAATCGGCGGCGGCGGACCCTTGCGGCATCACCCGGTCAAAGCCGAAGTTCTGGGGCAGCAGGTCGGTCAGATCCAACCCGACGAGAGTCAGGCTTGCGCCCTCGCCCAGTGCGATGACAACGTCATCTCCGCTCTGGCTGGCCGCCGCCAGCAGGTCCGCGAAGCTGGCAAACGGGGCCGCCGTCAGCAGGACAACGGTGCCGCCGGTGCCTTTCTGGAACCCCTCGATCCGGTCATGGCCGCCGCCCGGGCCGATCTCGACGGTATCCTTGCCGCCGCCGGTGACGACGGTTTCATCCCCGGGGCCAAGCAGGAAATGTTCGGGCAGGAAGCTGCCCTGCAAGAGCGGCCCGCCCGTGATGACCGCAATCCCCGCCGCCGCATAGACCTCGGCCCGGGTCATCGGACCGTCGGCAAAGAGATACAGTTCGATCCCGCGCAGGGGGGCGTCGAAGGTGCCCCTGATGGTCAGGGTTTCGCCGCTATCGAGGATGGTGATGACAAGGTCGGAGGTGCCGTCGGGGCGCGAGAAGGCGACGTCGGCCCTGGTCAGGCCCGGCAGCCGCAGCGTATCGCCCGGCCCGTCATGCGGCGCCTCATAGGGATCGCCGCCCTCCTCCCCTTCGGCAGGGCCATATTCGGTGGTGGTCTCCTCGATCACGTCATGGCCGTCGCCGCGCGTCCAGACATAGGTGTCGGCGCCTTCGCGGCCGTCCATCACATGCTCGCCCGGGCCGGAACGCAGGATTTCGGACCAGTAGTGGCCGGTGATCCGCCCGCCCTCGGGCAGGCCCGTGATCGTGGACAGGGCCGGCAGTTGCGGGGCGAAGAGGATGGTGCCGTCCTGAAAGCGGATCGCCTCGATGTTGCCCCCGCCGAACTGGTTCGGCAGGCGGATTTCCTCGCCGGTGGCCAGCACACGGATGATCAGATCCAGGGGCGCGTCGCCGGGTCGGATCAACGCCACCGCTGCCGGGCCGGGCACATCGACGAGGTCCAGCAGGTCAAGGTCATCCCATACCCCGCTGTCCTCGATCACGTCGTTGCCGTCACCGATGCGCCAGATGTAGCGGTCCGATCCGTCCGCCCCATCCAGATGGTCGGGCCCGCCCTTGCCCTCCAGCGTTTCCCAGTCCGGACCGCCAAGGATCGTGTCCTCACCGGCCGTGCCTGGCGTCAGCGAGGCGTTGGCGATGCCGTTGCGGTTCAGTGTCACGTCATCGAAGACAAGCGACCGGACGCCCAGAAGAAACGCCCCGTCTGCCGGGGCGTGCTGGCCTGTGACACGCAGCACCTCGGCGCTGGCGATGATCGTGACCAGAAGGTCATCGCCGTCGCGCGACAGCATCACATCGGACCGGTTCAACCCTTCAAGGCGGACCATGTCGCGCCCGGTATCGCGGGAGCGGTCGATCACCGTGTCGTTGCCCGATCCGGCCCCGAAGTAATAGATTTCATCCGTGTTGTTCAGCCCGGTGATCGTGTCATCACCCGCCCCGCCATCGACGGGGCCGGTCGCGGTGATCGCGTCGTTGCCCGGGCCGCCGTAGATCCTGGCCATGGCGATCAGATCGGCCTCGGTCCAGATCGTGCCGTCGTCGAAACGCACCTCCTGGATCGTCCGCAGGGTCGCCGAGCCCGATCCGGTCAGCAGTTGCCAGGGCAAGAGGACGCTGTCGCCGTTGCCATAGTGCAGCCGGGCGTCAAGACTGTCATGCGAGACCCGCTCGATCCGGACATCGCCGGGCAGGACCCCCTCCAGACGCAGGACGTTCACCCGGACCTCGTTGCTCAGGGCCGGGTCGTTGATCGTGTCCATTCCGTCGCCGGGACGAAGGACATAGGTGTCCGATCCGGCCCCGCCGCGCATGAGGTCGTTGCCCGGCCCGCCGATGATCGTGTCACTCTGGCCCGATCCGTCGATCGTGTCGGCCCCGGCGGAGCCGCGATAGGCCGCCGCCGCCTGCATCGCCGCCTCGTTCCAGACGGTGCCGTCGGCGAATTCGAAGAACTCCATCCGCCGCGTCGTGACAGTGCCGAACTGCACCCGCACGATCAGCGTCTCGCCGGTTTCGAGGATGCGGATCACCAGATCGTTGCCGATACGGGTGAACTCCAGGTCCTCGGGGTTCAGGTCGATCAGCCGCAGCCGGTCGATGCTGCGGTGGCTGTTCTCGCCCGTGGTCTCGTTGATCTCGTCATTGCCCTCGCCCGCGCCCCAAAGGTAAAGGTCGCTGCCCGCGCCGCCGTTCATCACCTGATTGCCGGGGCCACTGGTGAAGGTGTCGTCGCCCGTGGTGCCGTTCAGCGCACCATCGGCGCCGGTGCCGCTGACCGCGTTGCCCGTGCCGCTTTCAGGGATGATCAGCGCGGCGACCTGCAGGGCGGTCAGCGTCACGTCGTCAAAGACGAAGCGGTTGATCGTGTCGCCCCCTGCCGCCGCCATCTGGTTGACAAGGGTGATGGTGCCGTTGGGCAGGGTCAGGATTACTGTGTTGCCGCTGCGCGCCCAGCTTGCCTCGGCCGCCGTCACCCCGTTCAGCACCAGCGTATCGGTCTGCGCCAACTGGCCGCCGTTCCGGATCGTGGTGTTCACGGTGATCCCGGCGGGCATGACATAGGTGTCGGTTCCCGACCCGGCGGACAGGGTGTCGTCGCCCTCCGACAGGGTCAGGACCTCGTCGGCACTGGTGCCGGTGATGCTGTCGTTGCCCGGTGTCGAAAGCTGGGCAAAGGCCAGCGTGTGCAGGTCCCTTGCCGTGATCACCGTGCCGTCATCGAACAGGACTTGCTCGATGCGGTACTGCACCGCGCCACCGAAAAAGCCGGTGGAATGCTGCCCGACCAGCCGGATGCTGTCGCCCGGCCCGCCATTGGCAAAGGTCAGCACCAGATCGGCCCCGTCGCGCGTCAGGATCAACTGGTCGGGGGTCGTGCCCATCAGCACAAGCCGGTCAACGACCGTGCTGGAGAAGTTTGAAAACGGTTCGTTGATGGTATCCGCCCCGCCGCCCGGCACCTCGTAGACATAGGTTTCGGCCCAGGACTGGCCGGTAAAGGTCTCGTCGGCCCCGGTGCCATGGAAGCGGAACGGATCGAAGGTCAGCACGGCGCCGTCGCCGGTGATGACCTCGATCGTCACGTCCAGCGGATTGAAGCCGGTGATCGTGATCGTCCCCCCGTTGGCAAAACGGATCACCGCGCCCGTGTCGGCCGCGACCTTGCGCATGTCGATCTGGAAGGCCTGACTGTCGGGGGCGAAGATGCGGACGCTGCCGCGCAGCCCGGACAGGTCAACGGTGTCGTCGCCGTCGCCTGCGCGATAGACCAGGGCCAGGCGTTTCTGCAGGTATCCGAATTCCGAGGCGAAGGAAAATGCGTCATCCCCCGCCCCGCCATCGACGATGACCGACGGATACAGCCGGCCAATCGCACCATCCAGATCGATGGACAGCGCATTGTCCCCCGCATCCCCGACGAACACCCGGTAGGCCAGACGCGCCTCTTCCGCATAGGCGCGCAGGAACGGATCGGTCAGGTAGCGGTCAAGCACACCCGTGACCATCTCGTCAAAGTCCGCGCGACCCGAGGGCAAGTTCGGGAAATACTCGCCCCGCAGCGCCATGATCAGGGGCGCCACCGCGTCGAGATGCGTCATGGCGGCATCCCTGCCGTCGGGCATGCGGTTGACGATTTCATAGACCAGCCGTTCCAGCCCGCCGGTCACGAACCCCCATTGCGGATCGACGCTGAGGAAGGACAGCGCGAAGAACGGATTCTGTGGAACGGCAAGGCTTTCCTCGATTGTCGCGGCCTGCGCATGCAGGGCCCGCGTCAGGTCGATGCCGAAGCGCAGGGCCAGCGACAGGATGGCGGCATTGTAGGCGTCCTCGATCTGCATGACCTGCGACTGCAGTTCGGGCGGCGCGGCGGTGGTGCCCGTGATCGCGGCGAGGAAGGCAAACTTCTGCGGGTTCAAGCCAAGATCGGCCGGTTCGGTGGTCACCCCGGCGACCCCGGCCCAGTGCAGGGCCATGGTCTCGAACGCGGCCAGGAACTCGGCTCCGCGGACGGTTCCGGCCAGCGGCACGAGCGACTCGACCATGGCGCGCAGGGCGGCATCGCCCGATACCGCCACCCACAGGTCCGGCATCGTGCCGAAGCCCTTGATGTTGGGCAGGGCAAGGAGGCTCGCGTCCAGTTCGAACCCGTCGGGATAGGTGCTGCGCGAAAACAGCGTGTCGATGCCGAAGAACACCGCCGCCGTCCCGCGCACCTCTCCCGCAACGGTCTGGTAGGTGCTGCTGGAAAAGATCAGGCTGTCGTTTCTGACGACATTGCCGGGAAGGGCCGTCAGCGAGATCGACACGATCCCGGCTTCTTCCATCGTCTGGATTTCGTTCGCGCTGCTGGACCCGCTCTGGTCGATGTCGCGCCAGACGCGCAGGCTTTGCCAGATCGCGTCACTGGCGTCGATGATGCCGTCGCCGTTGTCGTCGTTCTTCGCCAGATCGGTCAGCGCGTCGATGAAGGTGTCACCGAAAAGTTCTGCCTGGGTGCTGATCAGCCCGTCGCCGTCCAGATCGCGGCCAAGGATGCCGTCGTCGGGGCCGACCCAGCTTGTCAGGGTGCCGACGCCGCTGCCGTCGGCATCGAAGAACACCGGCGGGTTGTTGAGGCTGGTCAGTTCGATCCCGTCGCCGTCAAGGTCAAGGATCAGCGGGTCGCGCGGGCGATACTGGCTGGGCGAAGGCAGGCCGGGGCCAAAGCCGCTGCCTTCGCCCGGACCGCCGCCGCCTCCCCCGCCGCCTCCCCCGCCACCACCACCGCCGCCACCGCCGCCGCCGTTGCCAGACGGCAATCCCCAGATGTCGCGGAACTGGTCGAGGAACTGTTGCACCTCATTGTAGGCTTCCTGGATCCTCTCGAATTCCTCCTCGCTGGTCGGCCCGGGAGGGTCCGGCTGCGGCGGGGCCGGGGGGGTCGTGGGCGGCGGCGCGAGACCGGGATTTTCCAGAACCGCCTGGGACTGGTCGGGGTCGAGGTTCAGGGTATCCCATGTGTCCGTCGGTTCGATCACCACGGGCTGGATCGGCGGGGCCTCGGTGCCGCCGGAATTGCCCGGTGTGCCACCCGTGTTGCCGGTGGAGCCTGACCCGCTCTGGCTTGAGGCCGGGTCGGGAGGATCATACAGAACCACCGGCAGCCCGGTGCTGGCGGCCTGGTTCAAGGCATTGTTGATCGTGTCGATCAACACGTTGAACTGCGCGGTGGCGTTCTGGATCACCGTCAGCGCCGCCCCTGCCGCACTCAGCCCGACCGAGGCCAGCGCCAACGGCACAAGGGCGGGCGCCGTGGACCCGACCAGCCCCGCCGTCCCCACGATGGTGGACAGGGCACCCGCCGCCGCCGTCAGCCCCAGCCCGATATTGCCCGCAAGCGAGCCGACCGAGGCAAGCCCGCCCTGCAGATCGCCCATGGAATTCAGCTGGGTCAGGTTGGCCGAAAGCTGACGCATGTTCTGCAGCGAGGCAAAGGCACCGTCCAGCAGCACCAGAATCGAGACCGCCGACGAGGCGTTCGAGATGGCCCCGCTTTGGGACGCCTGGTACAACTCGGACTGTGCCGTGCTGACCATGTTGATGATCTGGTCGGTGATGCCGAACATCGAGTTCGCGGCAGCAAAGTCGGACGACAGACCCCGAGACACAAGGAAGGCGCTGAAATCTTGGTGGCCGGCACTCTGGGCGATCTGGTCGAGGTAATAGCTCATGGCCGTCTCCTGCCGCAAAAAACGAACTCTGGGGGCACCAATCCATGCCTGCCCCGAACGCTACGGAGAGCTGGTCTGTCCGGCATCCCCAAAATTGGGTATGATGGCGCAGTTAACCTGTCACTTGCCAGCGAAACGGGGGCGATGCCCGAAGCGACGAATGCCACTGGCCCGGCCGACCCCGCCGACCGTGCGGCGCTGATCCATGCGATCTACCGGATCGCGCTGGAACCCCGGTCCTATGATGTGTTCATGGACCACTGGGACAGGAACCTGACGCAGGCCCTTGACGACCTGACGGCCCTGCATGACGGCACAAGCCTGACCGACCCCGAGATCGATACCCATTTCGAGACCGCCTTCAACATCCTGCAGGAACTCGGCAGGCCCGAGAGCAGCCCGCCGATGGATGGCGAAGGGCCGCGCATGCTTGTCGATGCGGCGGGGGTGGTGGTCTGGCTGAACCGGGCGGCTGCGGCGGGGCTGGGGCTGGAGACCCGCGCGCAGATCGCCGGGCTGGACAGCCACGCCCATCCACCCGGTGCCATCAGCCGCCTGCTGCGCGACCTTTCGGCGCTTGCCGAAGGGGACACCGAAGCGCAACGCATCCTGCGGCTGGACCTGCCGGACCGGACCCTGTTCCAGATCGCGCGGCCCGTGACCGACCGGGATGGCCAGCGATTGATCCTGTTCGCCCCGCTGATGACCGCGCCGCCGCCCGAGGTGGAACGGATGTTGCAGGCGACCTTTGGCCTGACCGAGGCGGAAACGGCGGTGGCCACGGCGCTTGCCAATGGCCAGCGCCCCGAGGAAATCGCGGCGCGGCGCGGGGTTTCGGTGCTGACCGTGCGCAGTCAGGTCAAGGTGCTGCTGTCCAAGACCGGGGTGACCGGTCAACTGGACCTGGTGCGGCTGCTGCTCGCGCTCGGCCATGTCCTGAACCGGGCCGAGGCGACACCCCGCGTCGCAGCCGAGCCGCTGATGCTGGCCACCCCGTCCGGCCGCGCCATGCCGGTGGTCTTTCACGGCCCTCCGGGCGGGCGGCCGGTGCTGTTCCTGCACGGGATGCTGGACGGCTGCACGCCTACACCCGCCATCGAGGCCGCGCTGGTCCGCCACCGCATCCGGCTGATCGCCCCGTTCCGGCCCGGCTTTGGCACCGCCCCCGCCGACGAGGGGCCGGTCGAGACCGCCCCGCACCGGCTGGCCAGGGATGTCGAGGCGGCGCTGGATCAGCTTGGTCTGCGGCGCGTGGCGATCCTTGGCCACATGGCGGGGTCGGTCTATGCCTTTGCCGTCGCAGCGCGGTTGCAGGACCGGGTGGCGGGGATCGTCTCGGTGGCAGGCGGGGTGCCGATCCTGTCGGTCCGACAGTTCGCAACGATGTCCCGCCGCCAGCGGTTGGTGGCCTATACCGCGCTCTACGCCCCAGGCGCCCTCCCGTTCGTGCTGCGCGCGGGTATCCGCCAGCTTGACTACAACGGGGCGAAGAACTTTGTCTCGGCGCTCTATGAAAACAGCGCTCCGGACATGGCGAAGGTCACGGACCCGGACGTGTTTCATGCCCTGAAACTCGGCTACGAATTCGCCGTGTCGCAGGGACACTCGGCCTTCGAGATCGACAGCCACCATGTCGTGCGCGACTGGACGGCGCTGGTCGAGGGCTCGCGGGTGCCGGTCGCCCTTGTCCATGGCCGCCATGACCCTGTGGTGTCCGCCGCCTCGGTCGAGGAGTTTGCCTCCCGCCTCGGGCCGCGCGCCGTGCTCGACCTTCTGCCGGACTGCGGTCAGCTTGTCCTGTATCACGCCCCTGACGCCGTCTTCGCCGCCGTCGCCCGGCTGTTCGACAGTGCGAACGGCAGCGACCGCCCCGATCCCGCCCCGCCACTGAGCGGTCGTCGAACCCGTTCGCCAGCCAGGAGTTCGGGGTAGTCCTGCACCCCTTGATGTGTTCTGGACCGAGGGCTCCCTCGCCGCCAAGAACCGCGAGACCATGGCGACTCTGGAAACCGAGAACGCGCGGCGGGCGCGGATTTTCAAACCTTCCGCCAAGAGCGTCAAACCCGAACCGATAGAAAAATCGGTGTGGAAACAAAGGCTGTCGATTTCAGGGATTTAGGTGGTGCCAGAGCCGCACTCGCATTTTCACGACAAGGACATGAAATAAAACAATAAACATTCTTCTGAAATCTTCGATACCCCCAATGGTACCCCCAAAGGGTGGAACTGCCCCGAGGCCGTACGCACGGCGGTTCCAAAATTGCCTCCGTCAATCGATGATCTCGGTACTTCTCATCCGCCGTGGCGCCGTCTGAAACTCTCTCCCCATCTCATCTCTGCGTCGAGGCTCGAGATGAGCGAACTGGGGCCAATGCGCGGTGGCGCAGCAAGGGGGCGGCTTTCGCCCGTGATTTCGCACCTTGCGCACTGCCATGGCAAGCACGCGTAGGGGAGTTCATCGTAGCTGGGGCCTTGGCCTGCTCGAGTTTTGGACAAGTCCCGACAACCGATTGGACAACCATGCCCCGAGCATCAGGTGATCACAGCCGGCGTCCGTGTTTAGTGGAAACGATGTGAACTGAGCACAAGAATGGCGATGTCCTCGTCCTGGACCGAGACCGAATACGGCAGAGCCCTTGCCTTGGAGTCTGAACTGGCAGGCTTCCGATGTCAGTCGGAGGCGGACCTCTGCCCCGTATTCTGCCCGATTTCCGTCACCGTTCCCGCATTGCGAAGCCAGTCCGCCACGCTGTCACTTGCCGCAGCGGCGCCCTGCGCGCTGCGAAGAGCGCACTCCCAAACGATCGCGACCCGCCAGCCAGCACTCAGCAAGGCGGCTCGGTTCATCTCATCTCGTGCCACATTCGCCGCGAACTTGGCCATCCAGAACTCGGGCCGCGTAGACGGGATCGTCGTGTATCGGCAGCCATCATGGCGATGCCAGAAATACCCGTGAACGAAGATGACGGCCCTGTATTTCGGCAGCACCAGATCAGGCGTGCCGGGCAGCCACTTTCCGTGCAGACGATATCGGAAGCCAAGCGCGTGCAGGGACCGCCGGAGGATCATTTCCGGCTTCGTATCCTTTCCCCGAATGCCAGCCATCATGCGGGATCGCGTATGACTGTCGACGACGTCGGTCATTTGGCTCCTGGCCTCGGCCTCTTGACCTGCTATACACCCGATGTTTCGTTTGCGAGAGGTCCCTGATTTGCCAGCCACTTTCGGCATTGTCGATCTTTTCGCCGGTCCGGGCGGCCTTGGAGAGGGTTTTGCCGCTCTGGAGGCTGGCGGTCAGCACCCTTTCCAGATCGGGATTTCGGTCGAGAAGGAGGCATCGGCACACCGGACGCTCCGGCTGCGCGCGTTTGTGCGTGCCCATGTCTCGCGACACGGCGCCCTGCCGGATGCCTTCGTTACGTTCCATGCCGGCCTTGCGGACGAACCGGACTGGTGCGCGGTGGACGCCGCCGCATGGGCCGAGGCGACGGCTGAGTCGCGCTGTCTCGAACTGGGCAGTGAAGATGCCGCCGCGGCCATCGACGAGTCCATCGATCGGCTGCGACGGAGCTTCGACGACACGATCCTGATCGGCGGTCCACCCTGCCAGGCCTATTCGCTGGTTGGAAGGGCACGCTCGCGGGGCAAGGCGGACTACGTGCCGGAAGAAGACCATCGGCATTACCTGTTCCGGGAATACATCCGGGTGCTGGACCGGTTGCGACCCGCCGCCTTCATCATGGAAAACGTCAAGGGCATGCTGTCCTCGACCGTCGAAAGCCGCCTCGTGTTCGAGATGCTGATGGAGGATCTGGCTTCCCTTGGCACGGGGCACGGCCATCACTACGAGCTGCGGGCGATCCGTCTCGCGGACGGATGGGCCACTCTGCAAGAGGCCATGAGGCCAGCCGACTTCATCGTGCGTGCCGAGGCGTTCGGTGTTCCGCAGCGCCGCCACCGCGTCATCATCGTCGGCATCAGGTCGGATCTGGCAACTCGGGCCACCGGCGCCAGGATCGCGGTGTCAGGCCCAACCCGCACAGTCGCAGAGACCATCGGCAACATGCCGCCCCTGCGCAGCGGCATCAGCCGCGCTGTCGACACGCCCGCGGCGTGGCGAAGGGAGGTCGCAGACGTCGCAAAGCTTCTCGCGAAGATATTCAAGGGCAAGGAGGACGGTGCCCTGCGGCCCAGGTTTCTTGAAGTCGCGGAACTGCTGAAGCACGGCGCCGAAACCAGACGCTCTTCCACCATGCTCCCTGCGGGCTATGGAACATCGAATGACGACCTGATGCGCTGGCTGGAGCGTCCCGGCTTGCGCGCGCTGGCCCAGCACGAAACCAGGGGTCACATGGCCGCGGACCTCGGCCGCTACCTGTTTGCCACGGTCTTCGGCAAGGTGCGTGGCTTCAGCCCCAAGGCGGCCGACTTTCCGCTAGCCCTCAGCCCGGATCACCGTAACTGGCTCAGCGGCGTCTTCAATGACCGCTTTCGCGTCCAGCTTGCACACGAGCCTTCGACGACCGTGACCAGCCATACTTCGAATGACGGGCACTATTTCATCCACCCGGACCCGTTGCAGTGCCGCAGCCTGACGGTTCGCGAGGCTGCCCGCCTAGGGAACGTCAGCCGAAGGATGCGCGATAGACGGATGGCTCCAAGATTAGTGCAGAGTCGAGTGGGGGTGCGATCAGGAACGAGCGCGGCGCCTTGCCAACTTCGTAGAGCCTGAAAATCCGGAACTTGTCCGGCGCTTCCTCTGCAAATTCGCGCTCGTTCCGGGACAGGAAGAACGGTGTGCGTCTGTGCCCAATTGTGGTCTTGACCTCAAAGAAACGCTCAGTTCCGTCGGCTTCGAACGATCGGATATCATATCCGGCCCCGTCTCCTTCTTCTTGCGAGACCCACTTCACCTTCTTTGCCAAGTCGGGACGCCCGGCCTGAGAGAGCCGAGCAATTTCGGAGTGATAGACAAGCTCTTCGCCAATCAGGCCGGTCTTTCTGTTCCGAAGATCGCGTAGAGCAGGATCAAATTTGCGGGCAAGCCGCTCCAGGTCCGAGTTCGTCGAAACCACAGGAGGCTCGATCAGAGGCGTTTGCTCGGGGAAGAGAATGGTCGCATCTGCAAGATCTGTGTCGTCACGCTTGTCAGGAAATTCAAAGTTCCAGAAACCATCGACTCGGGCTTCGACAGCCGCAATCAAAGCATGCTGATAATTTCTTAGGGGCGCAAGACCAGGCAGCCAGGGAAGTCCGATCCGCTCAAGAACGGCGCTGATATTCTGGAATTTGCGCTCCACCGACTTTACATTCCGGCCAGTAACTTCGGCGATCTCGCGATATTTGTGCAGCTTGACCGGAGATTGTCCCTCCAGATTTAGTTTCCAAAGATCGAAGTAGCCCGCAACCGCGAGTTCAACGGCCTCAACGGACCAGTTTGAACCAGGCTCTTCCAACGCGACGCTCCGTACCGACGGGACAGGCAGCCAGCATCGCACGTCTGAGACAAGATTCAACAACCACTCGGGGCTGATCGCCTCCGAGCGACCCCACATCGAGGAAAAATACGGCATCAGCATGGGCTTCGGCGCCATCGTCGATTCCGAGGATTTCCGCCCCTGGCTGCATGACGCCCGGATCAATGGCGAAATCGAGGACTTCTACTGGGGCCGGTATCGCAAGCTCCTGAACCTGAAGGGACTGCCGAAGTCGGTGATCGACGCGACGGACGAGGTGACGGATCGGGTGCTGGATCGGCTGGGCAATCCCCGCAACCTCAGCCCCTGGAGTCGCCGCGGCATGGTCGTGGGCCATGTGCAGAGCGGCAAGACCGCCAACTACACGGGGCTGATCTGCAAGGCGGCGGATGCGGGCTATCGCCTGATCGTCGTGATCGCAGGGATCCACAACAACCTGCGCAACCAGACCCAGGCGCGCATCGACGAGGGCTTCATTGGCCGGGACACCGGTCGGCTGGCCCACGCCAACAAGGCGCAGCGCCAGAAGATCATCGGTGTCGGCCAGTTCGATCAGCGGGAGTTTCCGGTTTCTCTCACCAACACTCTGCGCGACTTCAACAAGGCTACGGCGACCACGAACACCAGCCAGATCGGGCAATATAACGTGCCCGTCGTGCTGGTGATCAAGAAGAACTCCAGCACGCTGAAGAACCTGCTGGAATGGCTGGAGGAACACTCCGCAACCGGGGCAAAGAGGATGGTCAGCCAGCCCATGCTGCTGATCGACGACGAGGCCGACAACGCCTCGATCAACACAGCCTATTCGCGCGACGAGGTGACCCGGATCAACGGGCAGCTCCGGCAGCTGCTGTCGATGTTCCACCGCAGCTGCTATGTCGGTTACACGGCGACGCCCTTCGCCAACATCTTCATCGACCCGGATACCGATGACGATGCGCTGAAGCAGGACCTGTTCCCGCGGCACTTCATCATCGGCCTCGATGCGCCGTCCAACTACTTCGGGGCGCAGAAGGTGTTTCTCGATGCCCGCGAACTGCATGTCCGTCTGATCGACGACAACGAGGATGTCCTGCCGATGAAGCACAAGATCGACCATCCGGTCGATGTGCTGCCGGAGAGCCTCATCCGTGCCGTGCGCGCCTTTGTCGTCGCGCGGGCGATCCGAAATGCCCGGGGCCAGCAGGCAGCGCATGCCTCGATGCTGATCAACGCCTCACGCTTCACTGATGTCCAGGGGCGGTTGCGGTCTCGAGTGGCCGATGTGGTCGACAGGATGCGGGACGCGGTCGCGGTCGACGGGGCCAAAGGGAAGGCAGCGCTGCGCAACCCCGAGATCGCTGCCCTGCATGCGGTCTGGGAGTCCGAGTTCGCCGAGGCCGGAGGTGCGGACTGGCCCAACGTCCAAGCTCGCCTGCACGAGGTTGTAGTTGCCGCGCGGGTTGTCGAGGTCAACGCATCAAAGCGGTCGCAGCCGCTCGACTATGACCAAGGCGGCGAACATGGCGTGACGGTGATTGCCGTCGGCGGTTTCTCCCTCTCGCGCGGGCTGACGCTGGAAGGGCTGACCATCAGCTATTTCCTGCGGAACTCCATGATGTATGACACCCTGATGCAGATGGGTCGATGGTTCGGCTACCGGCCGGGCTACGAGGATCTGTGCCGGATCTGGATCCCTGCCGATGGAGTGGGCTGGTATGCCCATATCCACGAGGCGATGGACGACCTGCAGACCCAACTGAAGCGCATGGAACTGGCCAAGGCGACGCCCGAGCAATTCGGCCTCGCCGTCCGCAGCCACCCGGAATCGCTGATCGTGACGGCGAGAAACAAGATGGGCACGGGGCGCGAGTTCCCCATGAAGGTCAGCCTGGAAGAGAAACTGGTCGAAACGACACGCATCGTTGCCGATGAGGGCTTGATGCGGCGCAACCTTGCGGCAGGCGAGGCGCTGCTGCGGGACATGGTTTCAGATGGTCTTGCGTTCGAGCAGCGAAGCCGCGGTCACATGGTGAAGGGAGTGGCAGTCGGCCGGATCGACGCGTTCGTGCGGACCTTCCGCACGGATCCGGCAAATGTGCCGGCTGACCTTCTGACGGACCCCAAGCTGATCCGCGACTACATCGCCGCCCGCGCCGACAGTGAATTGCGGCTGTGGGACGTATTCATTGCCAGTTCGACGAGAAAGGAGTTCGATCCAGTCGGCTTTGGGCATCTGAGTCTTGTGCCAAACGGACGGTCGGTCGACCCCCGCGACTTCGCAAAGGGCGTTCTGACGATCAGCGGCACAAGCCGCCGAGTCGGTTCGGCCGAGGATGAACGCGAAGGGCTGACGGACGAACAGATCGCGGCTGCAGAGGAGGCCTTCAGGCGCGACCGTCCCGATGCAAAACCGAAGTCTACCATCAACCCCAGTTACTACAGGTCGGTAGCGGGACGACGACCGCTATTGATCATGCGACTCGTGCGGCCGAAAATCGAAGATGCGGATGGCAAGCTCATCTATGGAAAAGACGTCCTCGCCTGGGGTCTTTCGTTCCCGTCCAGCAAGATCGCAGGCGGCACGGTGGAATACATCGTCAATACCATCCGCATGCGCGAGATGTTTGGCGATGAAGACATCGAGGAGGAGGCGCGCGGTGATACCGACTGACACGCCATGGTCCGGCCTCGAGGCCGGAAAGGTGGACACGCGCCGGGTTTCGGCATCGGCACGGTGGAACTGGTTCTGGGCAGTGATGCCGCGGGCGGATGTGGCCCTTGTCCTGCAATTGTCCAACCTGCCGAAACCCGCCCCAGACCTGCCAAAGCTGCGTAACCTCGAAATCCGGTTCCAGACACTGCCCGGTGGCCCGATCCTCTACATCCGCCTCAAGGACAGCGCCCAGCTGGAGCTGTTCGAGACCCTCTGCCGGGATGTGATGGCGGCTGGCGAGCTTGCCGAGACGGAGCCCGAGGCGCTCGAACGCGCCATCGGCCGCACCTTCCGCTGGCACTATCTGCTACGCGGCGGAAAGCTCGAAGTGCTGTCGGAAGAAGCCCAGAAGGGCTTGATCGGCGAGATCGAAGTGCTGAAGCTGCTGATTTCCACGCTCGGTGCCAAACCGGCGCTGACCGCCTGGACGGGGCCTTCTGGCGCACCAAAGGATTTCGAGCTGAAGGCCGACTGCATCGAGGTCAAGGCGCGGCGCGGGGTGACGTTGCCCCCTCCACCTAATCCAGTTCGAGATAGGTTCTGGCCCAACCGAGAGGACCAGAGATGAAGCGCAGCAGGTTCACTGAAGATCAGATCATCGGCATTCTGAAGGAGCATGAGGCCGGGGTTTCCGTTGCCGATCTGTGCCGCAAGCACGGCGTCAGCGATGCGACCGTCTACAAGTGGAAGGCCAAGTATGGCGGCATGGATGTCAGCGAGGCCAAGCGCCTGAAGGGGCTCGAGGACGAGAACGCCCGTCTGAAACGGCTGCTGGCGGACGCGATGCTGGATAATGCCGCGCTGAAGGATCTCCTTGGAAAAAAGTGGTGACGCCCGCCGCGAAGCGGCAAGCAGTCGCGCATCTGGTGGCGGGCCACGGGATGAGCGAACGGCGGGCGTGTCGGGTGATCGGCTGTTGCCGGATGACCATGCGCTACGAGGCGATCCGGCAGGACGACCCTGTGCTGCGCGAGCGGCTGAAGGAGTTGGCGAGGGTGCGCCGCCGGTTCGGCTATCGGCGGCTGCATGTGTTTCTGCGCCGCGAAGGCCACGAGGTGAACCATAAGCGCTTGTTCCGCATCTACCGCGAAGAACGGCTGCATGTCCGGCGTCGCGGTGGCCGCAAACGGGCCATTGGCACGCGAGCCCCGATGGCGCTGCCGCTGATGCCGAACCAGCGGTGGTCGCTCGACTTTGTCTCCGACCAGCTGACCGATGGCCGCCGCTTCCGGATCATGACCGTGGTCGACGACTGCACACGGGAATGCCTCGCCCTCATCGCCGACACCTCGCTCTCAGGCGCACGGGTGGCGCGGGAACTGGCCACGCTGTTCGAGACCCACGGCAAGCCAGGAACAGTGGTAAGCGACAATGGCACCGAGTTCACCTCGAACGCGATCCTGACCTTCGCGGACGACCGCAAGATCGACTGGCACTACATCGCGCCGGGCAAGCCGACCCAGAACGCCTTCATCGAGAGCTTCAATGGCCGCCTGCGCGACGAGCTTTTGAACGAAACGCTGTTCCCGTCCCTGAACCACGCCCGCGCCACGCTCGCGGCCTGGCGCAAGGACTACAACACCGAACGCCCCCACTCCCGCCTCGGATGGCAGACCCCTGCCGAGTTCGCCCAAACCTTCACCCCGCAATGGGGCCTGACGCTGCGCAACCCGCAAAGCTCCGCGCCAGCCCCCGTTGCCCAAACCGCCCAAATGGGCAAAACTCAAACCCGGAGTCTCGCTCACGCTGGATAAAGGTCGGGGGCAACGTCAGGCGCCCAGAAGAACTTCGCCGAGTTCGCCAAGGAGATCGGTGAGGCATGGTCGAAGAGCGATGCCAAGTATGACGAGCTCTGGTACAAGCGCCTGATCTCGAAGGCGATCGTGTTTCGCTTGCTCGAGACCGAGGTTCCGAAGCAGCCCTGGTACGAGGGTGGCTATCGTGCCAACATCGTCACGTACGCCATGGCGAAGGTTTTTCACGATGGCAACGGCGAAAAACAGGTCCTCGACCTCGATGCGATCTGGCGGAGGCAGTCTGTATCCGAAGCCCTTCAGCGCGCGCTGCTTCTGGCTGCAGCCGAGGCGCACGACGTCATCACCAATCCCCCGGCTGGTGTACGCAACATGTCGGAATGGGCGAAACAGCAGGCATGCTGGAATGGCATCAAGGGTCGCAGGCTCGACTACGCCGAAGACTTCGAAAGCTGCCTGACCCTCGTGGACACCGCTCGGGCCACAAAGCGCGACGAGAAGGCGAAGAAGGCGATGACCGAAGGCATCAACGCCCAATCGGAAGTCGTGACGCTGGGCGCGAATTTCTGGCAGGATGTCCTTGTCTGGGGGCGAGAACGGAAGCGCCTCACGCCAAAGGACATGCAGATCCTCGAGGTATGTGCTTCCATGCCGCGCCGGATTCCCTCCGACATTCAGGCCCGCCACGCCCTCGAAGCACTTGGGCGGCTGCAGGATCAGGGGTTTGTCAAAGGCAATTGACGTCGACAGGGTGGTCTCATCAACACGCGACTGCATGGTGACCCGGCGCAACGATAAAGAGAGGCGCTCCCCAGAAAGGCCGGGCCGGCAGTACATGCTGCACTCTGGACGAGCGCGGCGGGCCGATGATGGCTACGGCCGGCCCATTGTCGGAGGATGAACAATGCGACTACGCCCGCATACCCTTCATTACCTCCCGCTGGCTGGACACCGGGATGTTGCAGTATGCGCTCATCGTCGTCACCACGCTGTCATGGCCCAGATTCATCGACCACGCCTTGAAGGCGGCGGGGCCAACGCAGATCTCGCTCCCGAAAGCCACCAGCATGTCGCGGAAACTGTGTGGGTTGACCGCGGGCAGCTCCGCAGCCTGAAAGGCCCGCTTGACCACTTCGCGGACCTTGGCGGCATTGCCGAAAGGTTCGCGCGACAGGCCGACCGCCGTGAAGGCGCCGTCGATGACGCCCATGCGGGCCTTGGGAAACAGGGGATCGCCAGGGCCGAACATGTGCTGCTGGCGCAGCGTCCCAATCCAGGCCTCGAGCGTTGCACGATAGATAGGATCGACCGGGAAGAACCAGGTGGTGAAGGACTTCGCGAACTTGGTGTTCACCTGCCGCGCATCCTGATGAACGCAGCCGTCAACCAGATCGACATTGCCCAACTGAAAGGACGCCAGCGCACCGTCCCGGGCGCCAGTCAGCATCAGCATGGCAAAGATCGCCTTGTCGCGCTGATCGAACACGGTCCTTTCCGGCATCTGACGAAAGGCATGGTCGCACTGTTCCCGCGTCGGAACACGCTTGAACCGCACAGCATGCGCGATGCGAACGCCCTTGGCGCCCAGATTGAAGTACTCGAGGTCCCGCCGCTGGATGCGCGAGCGATAGCCCGGCTGATCGGCAAGCCAGTCTAAGAAATCCTTGACCGCGCGGAGAATGCCGTCGACCGTTGCCTTCGAAAGCGGAGCGCCCGTGCGCGCACTCGGCGTTTCCTCAAGGGACCGCTTGAAGCTGATCGCCTGTTCCACCGAGAAGGCGCGGAAATCCCTTGCAGCCGTATGCCGACTGAATCGATCGATGGCGTCCAGCGCCTTGTCGACGGTGCTTTGGTCGGCGCGCCGGGCCTCGGCCTTCCAGCGTGCGTAGAGGCGCTTCATGCGTTCGTTCTTTTCGTTGATCTTGCTCGACATCGGCGTTCCTTCGGAAGTGATGGTTTGAGAGGGGGGTGAAGGTCTCTTTCAGGGCTTCCGCCGCTCGATGAGATTGACATCGAACAGGCGGACGATTTCGGCGAGGGCGGCCTGTGCCGCAAAGCGGTGCATCTGCGTGTCGCAATCGGGGCATATGGCTTCGAGGCGCAGCGTGCGGCCGTTCTGAACCCGGCAATCGACCAGACCGCCAAGGGGCACGCGGGCGGCCTTGCAGCGCAGGCACATGAACTCATGCGGTGCGAGATCGATGCGGCGGCTTCGCTTGCGCGCAGCCAGCCAGGCCTTGAGATCGGCGCCCCGAACGAGGGTCGGCCTGTCATCCCCCAGGACCGGCAGCCCTTTGCGGATCCAGTCCCGCACGGCCCCCGTCGAAACGCCGATCGCACGCGCCGTCTCGGGGATGGTCATCACGCGGGCGGATCTGATCGATGCAATCCGGATCCTTTCACGCATCGCGCGTCCCTTCGAACAGGGCGCGAATGTCTTCCGCACGCCAGACAGTGGTGCGAGGGCCAAGCTTCAGGGGCTGCGGAAAGCGCCCCGTGCGCACCCCCGCCCACCAGGTTGATTTCGCAACGGGGATTGGGCCAACCGGCGCAAGGATGGCGGAAAGCCGGACAAGACCGGTCTCGGGAAAGTCGTTGACGGACATCTTCGTTCACCTCGGTGCAAGGGAATGCGTTGCAGGACGAGGTCAATTCGCGTGGTACCGTTCAGTCTGAGGCGGAACAGCAGATCAGCAAGACGAATAGCGACAAGTCTCTGTTTTTATTATAATTCAAAAACCGCTAATCCTGCTGGGATCAGTCGCCTTTCCTGTTCCACCCATCCGGCAGATACTGGGCGCCAAGCCTCAGATACTTGCGAATCGTGTCAGCGGTGATCTCAAGCCCCAAGAGCGCTGCGATGCCTTCCAGTTTCTTGGGGACATGACTGCGCGGCGTTTTCGGGTCGAAGTTGTAACCGTCGATCGCCATTGCGGTGATCAGCTTGGCAAGCGAGTTGCGCTCACGAGACTCGATCATGCGATTGTCGGGGTTGCCAACCGGTGCAGGCGGCATGGCTTCGGCCCCGGAGCTGCCCCCTTCCGGCAGGAAGCGCGTCCTCAAGGCTTGGTGAAACCCGGTGTCGATCGGAAGTCGGGTTTCTTCGACCCAGTCGAGGAAGGACTTCAACACCACGCGTCCCTTGCCGCTTTCAGGGTCACAGCCCATGGCATTGGCGATCAGTTCCCGCCTGTCCTCGAGGAAATACAACATTGTGTCTTCTTCGTCAGATTGCCCGTAACGCGCCCAGAAGGCATCGATGTTCGCCTTTCGCGGTTCCCGGCCAAGGCTCAGGAATACCGCTTCGTCAAGAGCAACCGACTGGAACGCGGTCCAGTAAGGAAGGTCGATTTCTTTCCCCCCGACAGACCATCCACCCAGGAAATCTGCGGGAACATGGTTCTTGAGGCGTTGCAGGTCGGCGGCCAGCCGTGAAAGCCTTCCGCCCTTGTCGAACAAGGGATTCAATCCGGGTGCTTCACTCTCGATCTGGATATCGCCGAGTTCCGCCATCGACCACAGCGCGAGGCGATTTTCCAGCGCGGTGCGCATTTGGGAAATGTCCTGCTCGAACCGGTCGAAGACCTCCGGAAAGGCCGGGCCGACACTCGGGTGCGAAACCGGCCGCCGCCACTGTGCCAGCGGCCCTAGCGCTCCGTCGATGATCCGCTGGATCAGATCGGCCCTTTCATCGTCATCCACCATTTGCCCACCCTTGCCGTTCATCTCAGGCCGCGGCGGTCAAGGCTTCAAGCCGCTCCGCCCACCAACTGGCCATCCTGACGCGCTCTCCCCAATGTTCGCCCCGCGCATATGCTCGGCGCACGTCGTTGGCCTCGACATGGGCCAGCGCCCGCTCGATCGCATCGGGGTTCCAGAGGCCGCTTTCGTTCGCCAGCGTCGAAAAGCTTGCCCGGAAGCCATGCGCGGTCATTTCGTCGGCGCCATAGCCCATGCGGCGCAGGGCTGTGTTCAACGTGTTTTCGCTCATCACACGCTTCACCGAGACAAGGGAGGGCAGCAGAAACTCGGTGTGCCCGGTCAGGGCCTTCAGATCCTTCAGCAAGACAAGCGCCCGTTCCGGCAGCGGTACGCGATGCGGGCGGCGCATCTTCATCCGTTCGGCTGGGATCGACCAGATAGCTGCTGCCATGTCCACTTCGCTCCAGCGCGCCTGCCTCAGTTCGCCGGGTCGCGGCACCAGCAGCGCCAGAAGCTCCAGCGCAATCCTGGTAACCGCCTGCCCTTCATATCCCGCGATGGCGCGCATCAACCTGCCCAGTTCCGCCGCATCGACTATGGCAGCCCTTGGCGTGGCCGTCGGGCGCACGAGCGCATCGCGCAGGGCATGGGTCGGATCGGTTGTTGCAGCCCCCGAGGCGACAGCGAAGCGAAACACCGTGCCGATGGTGGAGCGCAGTCGGCGCGCCGTCTCATGGGTGCCGCGCGCTTCCACCTTGCGCAGACAGCGCAGAACGTCGGGGGCGGTGATGTCCTGGATCGGACGATCGCCTAGATCTGCAACGGCCATGTCGAGAAGCCATTCCAGCTTGCGCATGGTCATGTCTGCGCGCCCTTCGCGATGAACCTTGTCGAGGTATTCGCGGGCCTGAGCCGCGAAGGTCAGGCTTTCCTGAACCTGATCCTGCCTTTTCTGCGCCTGCTTGGCCTCGCTGGGATCGACCCCCTTGGCAACCATCGACCGGGCCTCGTCGCGCCTTGCCCGGGCTTCGGCCAGACTCGTTTCCGGATAGGGGCCGATCGACAGCAGTTTTTCCTTGCCGCCGATCCGATACTTGAACCGCCACAGCCGCGCGCCAGTGGGCTTCACGAGAACGAAAAGCCCGTCAAAGTCCGCGACCTTGTATTGCATCTCGCGCGGCTTCAGGTTCCTGACCGCTGCATCACTCAAGGGCATCTGGGGGTACCGCCTTTACCAAAGGCCCGACGATACCCCCACCTATACCCCCAAACCGGCCGGATCGACGCGGACAAGGGTGGAGCACATCGGACAAACCAAGATACAAAACCCTTGTAAACCAAGAGATATTGGATGTCATCGGTTGTTTTCGGAGGGGAAAGTGGTGCCCAGAGCCGGAATCGAACCAGCGACACGCGGATTTTCAATCCGCTGCTCTACCAACTGAGCTATCTGGGCCCCGTCTGCGCGGGGACCCCCGCGCGGGTGTGGGGGGTTTAGTCGAGGGCGGGGGGGCTGTCCAGAGGGGTTTTGCGGATCACAGCGGTTCTGTCGGGCGCGGCGGGGCGGGGTCGTCATCCTCGGCAGGGGGGCCGGGCAGGACGTAGCTGCCGGTCAGCCAGCGCCCGAGGTCGACGTCGGCGCAGCGGCGGGAACAGAAGGGGCGGTGTTCGGGCACCGTGGGCTTGCGGCAGACCGGGCAGGGCATCAGGGCACGCCCCCGGGCAGCAGCCTGGCCAGTGGCAGCCGGTCGCGGCGGCGGTGGAGTTCGTAGAGCCCCATCGTCGTCCATCCCGAAAGCGCGGTTTCCGCCCCCTCGCCCTTGAAGGCGGCGCGGATCACCTGGTCGAGGATATGCCGCTCCTTCTTGGGGAAGGGGGCGAAGTCCACAACGGCTTGTCCCCCCAGGCCACGCAGCCGCAACTGGCGGGGCAGGTCGCGGGCGGCGGCGATGTTCGCCTTCAGCCCGGCGGCGGGCGAGCTGTCGGACCCGGTGTTGACATCAACGGCGACGAGGGCGCGCGTCGGCTCGATCCAGAGATGGCCGCCGCCGGGCAGGGGGGCGCGGGGCGACAGCAGGGTGTCGATCATCTCGGGCAGGCCGTGGGCGGCGAAAGTGCCCTGCTCGACGGCATCGGGGGGCGGGTCGGCCCAGTCGCGCCAGGCGGTTTCATGGGCGCCGGCGCCCTCGACCAGCAGCTCGGGCGGGCCGGTCAGATCCTGCGTCACCGCCTCGGCCAGACCGCGCATGGCGGCGATGTCTTCGGCGATCTCGTCGTCGGTGGCATGGGCGCAGGCCGAGCGCAGGATCAGCCCGAAATCCCCGGGGGCACCTGCCATGCCCGCGGTGGCGAGCGCTTCGAGTTCCGCCCGTAGCGTTTCGTCCCGCAGCTTGCGCGAGATGTTGAGGCCGGGCGCGCCGGGGGTGACGATGGCGTGGCGCGACTTGAACAGCAGGCGGGTGCTGACCGGCAGCGCCTTGCCCGGTTCGGCCGGGCCGGTGACCTGCACGACCAGCGGACGACCGGCCGCGACGCCATCGGTCTGGCGCAGGAATCCGGTCTGATTTCCCGGCAATTTCAGGAACATGCCGCCCATTCCCTTCATCGGGCGGTCGGCCAGCGCGCGGCAGATGGCGCCGGGCAGCAGGTCATCACCCTCGGGGTCGACCAGCAGATCCTCAAGCTGGCCATCGACCAGCAATGCTGCGGCGGGGCGGCCCGCGACGGTGTCGAGCAGGACGAGGCGACCGGTCATGCGATGCTCCAGACGGGGTATCCGGCGGCGGCCAGAAGGGCCGCCGTCTCGGCCACGGGCAGGCCCATGATGCCGGTGTAACTGCCTGATATCCAAGGGATGAAAGCCCCGGCGAGGCCCTGGATGCCGTAGCCCCCCGCCTTGCCCTGCCAGTCGCCCGAAGCGAGGTAGCCGTTCAGTTCCAGATCGGACAGGCGCTTGACCTTGACCTCGGACCGGCTGTCGCGCAGCCAGAGGCGTTCACCCCGGCGGACCGCGACGGCGGTGATCACCTGGTGCCGGCGTCCCGAAAGTTTCACAAGGAAATCAGCGGCCTCGGCGGCATCTCGGGGCTTGCCGAGGATCCGGCGGCCGAGCGCCACGGTGGTGTCGGCGCAAAGCACCACATCGTCATTGCCCGCCGTGACGGCCAGCGCCTTTTCACGGGCCAGCCGCAGGCAATAGGGCAGCGGCAGTTCCCCCGGACGGGGATCTTCGTCGATGTCGGGGGGGCGGATGGCATCGGGCCGGATGCCCAGCGTGCCGAGCAGTTCGAGGCGCCGGGGGCTGGCCGATCCGAGGATCAGACGCGGGTGGCCAACCTGTTGATTTGACACGGTTACTTGAAGCGATAGTTGATCCGGCCCTTGGTCAGGTCGTAGGGGGTCATTTCGACCTGCACCTTGTCGCCCGCCAGAACACGGATGCGGTTCTTGCGCATCTTGCCTGCCATCGTGGCGATGAGTTCATGGCCATTCTCGAGTTCGACCTTGAACGTCGCATTGGGCAGGAGTTCCTTCACGACGCCGGGGAATTCGAGGATGTCTTCCTTGGCCATGGTCTCTCCGCAATGGGTTCCGGCCCGCGCGGCGGCGGGCTGCGGGGGGCATATGCGCCGCAGCGGGCGGGATTTCAAGCGAATTCTGCGAATCGGGGGTTAACGCCTTGAAATCCGGGGTTGGCGGGTGGCTGGCCGCCGTCCCGCAGGCGTCGGTTCGGCGTATGGCATCCGTCCCGACACGCAGCGCGCGGCATCCGGGGTTAACGCAACGCGCGGGCCGGGGACCGGCCGGGCGGGATCAGAGGGTGCGGAGCCAGAACTGCAGGCGCTTTTCGCTGTCGGCCGTCTCGCCCAGGTCGCGCCAGCGGAAGGCGGCGGTGACACCGGGCAGCGGGGCGTAGCCGCGCCTGCGCCAGAAGGTATCCAGCGGGCGGTAGTCGGTGGGCCGGGCGGGATGGTCGGGCGGGCGGATCACGGCGCAGAAGGCGCTGTGGCTGCGGCCGAGGTGGCGGGCGTGGGCCTCGCGCGCGTCGAAGAAGGCATGGCCCAGGCCCCGGCCCCTGTAGGCGGGCAGCAGCACCGACTCGGCGCAGTAGAAGATGCGCGACAGGTCGTGGCCGGTTCCGGCAAAGGCCGTGGCGAAGCCGTCGTGATCTTCCATCGGGGTGCCGGTGGCGGCGCCGACGAGCCGTTCCGCGTCGAAGGCTCCGACGAGGATGGCGCCGGGGCTGTCGCGATAGGTCTGCAGGTAGGCCCGTTCATAGGCGGTGTCGCCGTCATAGAGATAGGGCCAGTCGCGGAACACCGCGATGCGCAGCGCGGCAAGGTCGTCAAGGGCGCCGTCGAGCGCGGCGCCGGTCAGGGTGCGCAGCGCGACCGTCACTTCAGCTGGCTGTCCTTGGACCCGCGCCGGTTGATGCCGCCCCGCGACTGCGGCCGGGCGTCGCGCGCGGACTGGCAGTCGATGCAGAGCTTGACGCCGGGCAGGGCGGCGCGGCGCGCCTCGGGGATCGGTTCGTCACATTCGGCGCAGGTGTCGCGGCTGGTGCCGGCGGGCAGGGGGTTGCGGGCGCGCAGGCGGGCCAGTTCCTCGGCGATCGAGGCCTCGATCTGTTCCTCGACCGCGCCGTCCCTTGCCCAACCCCCGGCCATCCTGCGTGCCCCCCTCCTGTGGTCCGATCCTGACGCGCGGGGCCCCGCAGGGTCAAGACCCGCGCGCGCGTGCGCGCCCCGGATCAGGCCGAGACCTGGGCCACCCAGTCCCTGAGGTTGTAGAAGGTGGTGACGCGCGCGATCCTGCCGTCGCGCAGGTCGAAGAAGGCCCCGGCGGGCAGGATGTAGGTCTGGCCCCGCGCCTCGGGCAGGCCGGGGTCGGTTTGCAGATAGGTGCCGTGGACGGTGAATTCGGCGGCGCCGCGCGTGCCCTCGGGGTTGGCGAAGATCACCATGTCGCGCAGCGTCTCGCGATAGCTGACCCCCATGTGGGCGCAGAATTCGGCAAAGAGCGCGCGGCCCCGGCGGATGCCGCCCTCGTTCACGCGGTGTTCGACATCGTCGGTGACCTGCGCCAGCATCCCGGCGGCATCGCCCGCGTTGAAGGCATCGTAATAGGCGGCGATGGTGGCGCGGGCGGTATCGGACATGCGTGGCTCCCTGATGTTGCGGGCAGGATAGACGGGTGCCACGGGGGCGGCAATCCGGCTTGCCGCGCCCCGGCCGTTCCCGTCACAGCGCGGCGAGCGCCGCTGCGACGGTGTCGGGCATCGGCGTGGTGGGCCGTCCGATCAGGCGCGACAGGGTGCGGCTGTCGTCGAACAGCACGTCCCGGGCGGCGTGGGTCTCGCTGTCGGCCAGGGCGCGGGCAAAGACCGGCGGCAGGCCGAACCCTTCCAGCGCGGTTGCGTAGTCGGCCGCGGGCATCGAGACATAGGCGACGGGCTTGCCGGACGCGGCGGCCACGGCGGCGGCCAGTTCGGCGCCGGTGTGGGCGCTGTCGCCGGCGAGTTCATGGATCTTGCCCGCATGGGCCGGATCGAGCGCCGCGACGGCAATCGCCTCGGCATAGTCGCGGCGCGCGGCCGAGGACACGCGGCCATGGCCCGCCGCGCCGAGGATGGCGCCATGGGCCAGCGCCGCGCCCAGCGCGCCGGTGTAGTTCTCGGTATACCAGCCGTTGCGCAGGATCGTGGCGGGAATGCCGCTTTCGGCCAGCGCGGCCTCGGTCGGGCCGTGGTCGAGCGCCAGCAGCATCGGGTTCGCCGCGCCCCGGAGCAGCGAGGTATAGACGATGCGGCCGACACCCGCCGCGCGGGCCGCCGCGATGGCGGCGCGGTGCTGGCCCACCCGGTCCTGCAGGTCGTTCGACGAGATCAGGACCAGCACGTCCACCCCCCGCAGCGCTGCGGGATCGGCGGAGGCATAGTCGAAGGCGCGCACGGCGACGCCCAGGCCGGTGGCATTGCCGGGGCTGCGGGCGAGCGCGACGGGGGCGGCGCCCCGGTTCTTGAGGGCCTCGATGGCCAGGCGGCCGAGCTGGCCGGTGGCTGCGGTGACGGCGATGGTGGTCATGGCGGGCGATCCTTTCGTGGCTGTGCGGGAGGGAGATAGCGCTTTACTTACGAAAGGGAAGTACCTACATTTGTGTAAGTATCGCGCGTGCAGCGAGAGCGACGAGGTTCCGATGCCCCCCGAAAGCACCCCCGAAACCGATGCCATCGCCCTGCTGGACAGGATCGGGCGGGGCGACGTGATGGCGGCGGAATGCCCGTCGCGGGCGATCCTTCAGCATCTGACAAGCCGCTGGGGGGTGCTGGTGATGGTGGCGCTGTCGACCGGCACGCACCGGTTTTCCGCATTGCGCCGCCGGATCGGCGGGGTCAGCGAGCGGATGCTGGCGCAGACCCTGCAGGTGCTGGAGGCCGATGGCATGGTGCGGCGCGTGGCGCATCAGGTGGTGCCGCCGCATGTGGACTATTCGCTGACGCCGCTGGGCCGCGAGGCGGCGGAGCGGGTGCTGGCGCTGGCCGGCTGGGTCGAGGTGAAGCTGCCCGAGATCCTGGGCGACAGGGCCGCCGCCTGACCCGCCGGTCAGGCGCGGATACGGGTTCCGGCGGGGTCGTGCAGGGGCCCGGCGGCCAGGGTCGCGGGCACGATGTCGCCCGCCACCACAAGGGCATAGCTGCCTGCCGCCAGCCAGTCATCGGTGACGCCTGCCGGGTGGCGCAGATACCCCAGGCCGATGCCCCGGCCGACCGTATAGCCATGCCCGCCCGAGGTCAGATAGCCCACCGGCGTGCCGTCGCGCAGGATCGTCTCGCGGCCCAGAAGCACCGCGGCGGGGTCTGCGACGGCAAGGGTCATCAGGCGCTTGGCCAGGGGCGCGCCCGCCAGCCCTTCCAGCGCGCTGCGCCCGAGGAAGGGGGTGTTGCCCCGCATCTTGACCGCCCAGCCGAGGCCCGCCTCGAACGGCGTGTCGTTGGGCGTGATGTCGGAGGACCAGGCGCGATAGCCCTTTTCCAGCCGCAGCGATTCGAGCGCGCGATAGCCCACGGGCCGCAGGGCCGGGTCGGCCGCCATCAGCGCGTCATAGACCTCGCCCAGCCGGTCGAGGGGGATGTGCAGTTCCCAGCCGAGTTCGCCGACATAGGTGACACGCAGGGCGCGGACCCGGGTTCCGGCGATGTCGAGGCTGCGGACATGGCCGAAGGGGAAGGCCGCGTTCGACACGTCATCGGATGTCACCGCCGACAGGATGGCGCGCGCCTGCGGCCCCATCAGCGACAGCGTGCCCCAGCCTTCGGTCACGTCCTCGAAGGTCACGCCCTCCGCGGGAAGGTGGTCGGCGATCCAGCCGAAGTCGTGGGTGCGGAAACCGGTGCCGGTGACGATGTAGAAGCGGTCGTCCGACAGGCGGGCCACGGTCAGGTCGGCCTCGATGCCGCCGCGGGTGTTCAGTAGTTGGGTATAGGTCAGCCGCCCCGGTTCGCGCGCCACGCGGTTGGCGCAGATCCATTCCAGCGCCTCGGCCGCCCTCGGGCCGGACAGTTCGTACTTGGCGAAGGACGACTGGTCGAACAGCCCGGCATGCGCGCGGACATGGGCATGTTCCTGCCCCACCGGGGCGAACCAGTTCTGGCGGCCCATGGAATAGATGTCGCGCGCCTCGACACCCTCGGGCGCGAACCAGTTGGGGCGTTCCCAGCCGAGTTTCGAGCCGAAGACCCCGCGCCGGGCCTTCAGGCGTTCGTAGAGGGGCGACACGATGCGGGGGCGTCCGGAGCTGTATTCCTCATGCGGGAAGGCGACGGTGTAGTGCTTGCCATAGGCTTCCAGGGTGCGCATCGCCACCCAGTCGCGGTCGCGGTGCAGGCCCGAGAAGCGGCGGATGTCGACCGCCCAGAGGTCGAGCGGCGCCTCGCCGCGCATCACCCATTCGGCCAGCACCCAGCCCGCGCCGCCGCCCGAGGCGATGCCGAAGGCGTTGAAACCCGCGCCCACGTACATGTTGGCGCATTCGGGCGCGGGCCCCAGGATGAAGTTGCCATCGGGGGTGAAGGATTCCGCGCCGTTGATCATCTGCTTGACCCCGGCGGTTTCCAGCGCGGGGATGCGGGCGACGGCCTGTTCCATGTGCTGCGCGAAATGGTCGTAGTCATCGCCGAACAGGCGGAATTCCCAGTTCCCGGGAATGTCGCCGGTGACCCAGCCCTGCGGGTCGGGTTCGTATCCGCCCATCACCAGCCCGCCGACCTCTTCCTTGAAATAGGTGCGGCGGTCGGGGTCGCGCAGGGTGGGGGCGTCGGGCGACAGGCCGGGAATGCGCTCGGTCACGATGTACTGGTGCTTGACCGGGTGCAGCGGCACCGCGACGCCCGCCATCGCGCCGATCTGGCGGGCCCACATGCCGCCGCAGTTCACCACCCTTTCGCAGGCGATGGTGCCCTGCGTGGTTTCCACATGGGTGATGCGGTTGCCCTGCATCGCAAAGCCCGTGACGGCGACACCCTCGTGGATGCGGGCGCCGTGCATCCGCGCGCCCCTGGCCAGCGATTGCGTGATGTCGGACGGGCTTGCCTGCCCGTCGGTCGGCAGCCACGACGCGCCGACCAGATCGGAGACATCCATCAGCGGCCACATCCGCTGCACCTCGGCCGGCGAGATCAGGTGCATCTCCATGCCGAAGCTTTTCGCGGTCGTGGCGAGGCGGCGGAACTCGGTCCAGCGGTCGGGGGTGGTGGCGAGGCGCAGGCAGCCCGTCATCTTCCAGCCGGTGTCGAGGCCGGTCTCGGCGGCGAGGCCCTTGTAGAGCTCGACCGAGTATTTCAGCACCCGCGTGATCGAGGCCGAGGACCGCAACTGCCCGACAAGCCCGGCCGCGTGCCAGGTCGAGCCCGAGGTCAGCCGCCCCTGTTCCAGCAGGATCACGTCGGCCCTGTGGTCGCGCGCGAGGTGATAGGCGGTGGAGCAGCCGATGATGCCGCCGCCGATGACGACGATCTGGGCGTGGGCGGGCAGGGTCATGGTCAGGGTGTCCCGTGGCGTGCGGTGAAGGCGGAGAGGGCGGCGTCGAGCCGGTCGAGGTTTTCGGCGGCATAGGCGCGGTAGTCGGCGCCGGGGGCGGACAGGTGCAGATCCGACACCATGGCCCACATCGCCTCGCGCAGCAGGCTGGCGCATTGCATGGCGTCGAAGGCGCGCAGGAAACCGGCGTCGGGCGCATCGCCCAGATAGGCCCGCAGCAGCGCGCCGGTTTCGCCCGCGTCCATGCCGGCGTTCGAGGCGGCGCCCGCGAGGTCGAACATGGCGGTGCCGAAACCCGCATATTCGTAGTCGATGAGCCAGAGCCGCGCGCCGTCATCGAGGATGTTGGCGGGCAGCAGGTCGTGATGGCCGAAGACCAGCGGCAGGGGGATCTGCGCCGCCTCGAGCCGGGCCGAGAGGTCGAGGAAGCCGGGCAGGCGCGGGGCGAAGGGCGATCCGCCGGCCGCGATGGTGCGCGCATAGTCGCGGATCACGTGGAACGGCCAGAACAGGAAGGCCGCGCCCGAGACATGGGCGGGCATCGCATCGTGAAAGCGGCGCAGCAGGCGCCCGATGCGGTCGGGCGCGGCGCGGACATCGGCGGCGGCGAAGGTGCGGCCGGGAATGAAGGCCACGACGCTGACCCCCGGCGCGGAATGTTCGACGGCGGGGCCGAAGCCCGCCGCATGGGCGGCGCGCGCCGTCATCGCCTCGCGTGCGCGGTCGACGTGGTGGAAGGGGAAATCGCGGCCGAAGCGCAGCACGTGATGGCCTGCCGCGTCGGTCACCTTCCAGATCTCGTTCGACAGGCCGCCGGGCAGCGGTTCTGCGGCGGCAAGGCCCTGCCAGCAGGGCAGGGCGCGGATCGCATCGGGGATCATGCGGAACGCTCCAGTCCCAGACGTTCGCGGCTGGCCCGCGCGGCGGCGGACAGCAGGCGGTCGGCGATGATGGCGATGAAGGCGATGGCCAGCCCGGCGACCAGCCCGTTGCCGGGGTTGGCCTTGGTCAGCGCGATATAGACATCCTGCCCGAGGTCGCGGGTGCCGACCAGCGCGGTGATCACCAGCATGGACAGGGCGAACATGATCGTCTGGTTCAGGCCCAGCAGGATTTCCGGCAGCGCCAGACGCAGCCGTATCCGCGTGAGGATCTGCCAGCGCGTCGCACCCATGGCGCGCCCGGCCTCGATCAGCCGGGGGTCGACGCCGCGCAGGCCCAGCACGGTGTAGCGGATCGAGGCGGTCACGGCATAGGCGACCACGGCGATCATGGCGGTGAAGTCTCCGACGCGGAACAGCATGACGACCGGCATCAGGTAGACGAAGGACGGCAGGGTCTGCAGCGTGTCGATGAGGGCGCGGGTGACGGCCCAGCCCCGGTCATGCCCGGCGACCCAGATGCCGAGGGGCAGGCCGATGGCCATGGCGATCAGTGCCGAGATGCCGCAGAGATAGACGGTGATCATGGCCTTTTCCCATTGCCCCGTCGCCACGATCAGGAAGGACAGGCCCGAGACCAGCAGGGCCAGCCGCCAGCCGCCCAGCCGCCACCCGGCCAGCCCCAGCAGTCCCACCGCCACCAGCCAGGGCATCGCCAGCAGGAACCGCTTGACCGGCACCAGGAGCCAGACCAGCACGGCCGTCTTGATCGCCTCGAGCGTGTCGAAGAAGGTCACGTTGATCCATTCGACCGTGGCCGCCCAGAAGGCGCTGGTCGAGATCTGGGCCGAGGCGGGGTAGGTCTGCACCGCCGGCACCGCAAGGCCCGCGACGAAGGTCAAGGCGACCAGCGCGAAGGCCGCGAACAGATAGGGATGGCGGCGCAGCGGACCGCCCGGCGGCGCGGCGCGATAGCCGCGATGCGCCACCGCCTGGCTCAGCCGGTCCAGCGCCACGGCCAGCGCCACGATGGCCAGCCCGGCCTGCAGCCCGGTGCCGAAGTCCAGCCGGCGCAGCGCGTTCAGCACGGTGAACCCCAGCCCCCCCGCGCCGATCATCGAGGCGATGATGACCATGTTCAGCGACAGCATGATCACCTGGTTCACGCCCACCATCAGCGGTTCGCGGGCTGATGGCACCAGCACGCGCCACAGCCGCTGGCGCGGGGTGCAGCCCACCATGCGCGCCAGGTCATGCGCCTCGGACGGCACCCGGTTCAGGGCCAGCGTGGTGACCCGCGTCATCGGCGGCATGGCATAGATCAGCGTCGCCACCACGGCGGCGGTCGGGCCGAAGCCGAACAGGATCAGGATCGGCACGAGATAGGCAAAGACCGGCATGGTCTGCATCAGGTCGAGAAACGGGCGCAGCGCGCGGTCGAACCAGGCCCAGCGCCAGGCCAGGATGCCCAGCGCCAGGCCCCCCGCAACCCCCAGCGGCACCGCGACCAGGATCGAGGCCAGCGTGACCATGGCGCTGTGCCACTGCCCGAACACGGCGATGAAGCCGAAGCAGACGGCGGTCAGCGCGGCTAGGCCCGCGCCACCGGCCCACAGCCCCATCAGCGCCACGATGCCGGTCACCGCCACCCAGGACAGCGGCGGCAGCAACCGCAGCGTGGTGCCGGATTCGGCCCGTTCCAGCCCGTTGGCCAGAAGCGCCAGCGCCAGGCGGTAGGGCAGGTCGATCACCGCGGCCAGGAAACGGGTGACATCGGAGAAGGCGAGCGGGCCGATCGCGGCCTCCTTCACCAGCCAGGTGGTCGCGTCGCCGATCCATCGGGCGGCCGGGATGCGCCATTCGCGCGGCCAGTCGAAGGCGAAGGGGATCACCGGCTGCCCCCAGAGCCAGACGGCAGCCGACAGCAGCAGGGCGGCGGCCCAGACCAGCCGTCCGTCCAGCGCGCGCGGCGGGGCGAGGGGCAGCGCCGTCATGTGCCCCCCCCGAGCAGGAGCCGGATCACGTCGTCGCGCCGCACCAGGCCCAGGGGCTGGCCGTCCTGTTCCACGCCGACGGCCTCGGCCCCGGCCAGGAAGGCCGGTCCGGCCTCGGCCACCGTGGTGCGGGCGGGCAGGCGGGGCAGTCCGCCGGGCACCGGGCCGGGCTGCACCAGCGACGCCAGGCGAACCACCTTGGCCTGCGGCACGGCGCGGGTGAATTCGCGCACATAGTCGGTGGCCGGATGCAGCACCAGCGCCTCGGGCGTGCCGCATTGCACCACGGCACCATCCTTCATGATGGCGATGCGGTCGGCCAGGCGGATCGCCTCGTCGAAGTCATGGGTGATGAAGACGATGGTCTTCTTCAGCCGTGATTGCAGGCGGATGAATTCATCCTGCAGTTCGCGCCGGATCAGCGGGTCGAGCGCCGAGAAGGGTTCGTCGAGGAACCACAGGTCGGGTTCGCCCGCCAGCGACCGGGCGATGCCGACGCGCTGCTGCTGGCCGCCGGACAGCTGGCGGGGATAGGCGCCCTCGCGCCCGCCAAGCCCGACAAGGGCGATCATCTCGCGGGCGCGGGCCTCGCGCGGGGCGCGTGCCACGCCCTGCACCTCCAGCGGGAAGGCCACGTTGTCGAGCACCGTCATGTGGGGCAGCAGCGCGAAATGCTGGAACACCATGCCCATCCGGTGCCGCCGGATCTGCGTCATCTCGGCCTCGGAGGCGGCCAGCAGGTTCTGCCCATTCCACAGGATTTCGCCCGCCGTCGGCTCGACCAGCCGCGACAGGCAGCGCACGAGGGTCGACTTGCCAGAGCCAGACAGTCCCATGATCACGAAGATCTCGCCGCGCCGGACGGTCAGGTCCACCGCGCGCACGGCGGGGACGAGGCCGCGCGCGGCCAGGTGCGCGGCATCGGGAAAGGGGCCGAGCGCCGCCAGATGTTCGGCCGCGCGGGGGCCGAACACCTTCCAGACGTTGCGGCAGACCAGGGTGTCCCGGGGGGTGTCGTCGGTCTCGGTCATCGGCGGCCGTGGCAGGTCGGCGGGCCGGGGCGCGGGCCCCGGCCATGCTGGGAACGGGGGCCGGGGACGGTCAGCGGGCGATCCAGCCCTGCCAGCGCGCCTCGTTCGCCGCCATCCAGTCGGCGACCACGGCATCCACGGTCTTGCCGTTCAGGTCGACCTCGGTGATCATCGCGCCCATCTCGGTGTTGTCGATGGTGAAGGCCTCGATCGCCTTCTGCGCACCCGGCCACTTGTCCTTGATCCCGCTCCAGCCGACCTTCCAGATCTCGCCGAAGGGCTTGCCGCAGTCATAGGCCGCGTCGGGGTTCTCGCCCCAGGCGGGGTCGCTGTAGCATTCGGCGGTGTATTCCGGGAACTCGACCCATTCGCCCTCGAATTTCGCGGGGGCCCAGTGCGGCGCGTAGACCCAGAGCACGATGGGCGCCTGGCGCTGGTAGGCGCTTTCCAGCTCCGCGAACAGCGCCGCGTCGGTGCCCGCGTGGATCACCTCGAACGGCAGGTCCAGCGCCTCGATCCGTTCCTCGTCGAACCCGCCCCAGGTGACGGGCCCGCCCAGGTAGCGGCCCTTGGGCGCGGTCTCGGGCGTCGAGAAGGCCTCGGCGCAGGCCGGATCCTTCAGCGCCAGCCAGTTCGGCAGGCCGGGGCAGATCTGCTTCATGTAGGCGGGATACCACCATTCCTCTTTCGCCTGCATGCCGGTGGGGCCCAGAACCGTGACATTGCCCGTCGCGGTTGCCGCATCCATCGCCTCGCGCCCGGTGGTTTCCCAGATCTCCATCGCGACATGCAGGTCGCCGGTTTCCAGACCCGCGAACTGCGCCAGATAGTCGGCCTGGACATATTCGACGTTGTAGCCCGCCTTCTTCAGCACCTCGCCCATGAGCTGGGTGGTGATCAGCTGTCCGGTCCAGTCGTGCAGCGTCAGCTTGATCGGGTCTGCGGATTCCTGCGCCATCGCGGTCGAGGCGAGCAGCACGGCGGCGAGGCTGGGAAGGGTCAGGCGCATCGGTCACTCCTGCGGTTGGAGGGGGCCGCGGCGCGGCCTGTGGGACAGTTCCGACATGCGGTGGGGCGGCCCGCCCCTGTGCCGTTCGTCTGTCCCCAAGTAACGCGCCGACATCGGGCACCTGTCAACGATGATTCCGGCAATTTGCGGATTTCCTGCCCGTTTGTTTGTATTCGCGCGATGAAACGGGCAGAGTATCGGGAACTATCCACATGACACGGGCCTTGGGCGATGCTGACCAAACGGCATGGGGCGATCCTGAAACTGCTCGAGGCGCATGGGTCGCTGTCGGTCGCGGCGCTGTCGCGCGACCTGGGCGTGTCGGCCGAAACCGCGCGGCGCGACATCCGCGCGCTGGTCGAGGCCGGGGCGGCGGTGCGGGTGCATGGGGCCGTGGGCCTGGCCGGGCGGATCGGCGAGGCGCCGTTCGACCGCCGGATGCGCGAGAACGCGGCGGCCAAGCGCGCCATCGCGCGGGCGCTGGCGGCGCGGGTGGGCGATGGCGAGTCGCTGATGCTGGACACCGGCACGACCACGAGCTTTGTCGCGCGCGAACTGCTGGGGCACCGGCGGCTGACCGTCGTGACCAATTCCTCCGACATCGCCCGCACCCTGGCCACGGTGAACGGCAACCGCGTGTTCATGGCGGGGGGCGAGCTGCGCGGCGATTCCGGTGCCGCGCTGGGTGCCTCGGCGCTGGCGTTCGTCCGAAGCTTCGCGGCCCAGCACGCGATCATCTCGGCCGGGGCTGTCGATGCCAGCGGGGTGATGGATTTCGACATGCAGGAGGCCGAGTTTGCCCGTGCGATGCTGGATTGCGCCGAGCGCAGGCTGGTGGTGACCGATGCCTCCAAGTTCGGGCGGCGCGGGCTGGTCCGGGTCGCGGGCTTCGACCGGATCGACGAGATGGTGACCGACCGGGCGCCGCCGCCCGCGATCGCCGCCGCGATGGCCGCGTCAGGAACCGCGCTGGTCCTTGCGCAGGGCGGCCAGGGCGAGTGACGGCACCGTCCCCGTCTCGCCCGGCATCGAGACATAGGGGGCGGTCGTCTCGACCACGGTCAGGCCCGGCATGGCATGCAGCGCGGCCGCGAACCCGGCCTCCCAGAGCGTTGTCTTGACGGTCAGCACGATCGTCCCGCCGGGCCGGGTGATGCGCACGAGTTCGGCCAGCCCCTCGGCCCCGACATGGCCGGTGGTGAACACCCCGGTCGAGATGGTCGCGCCGAAATGGCCGTCGGCAAAGGGCAGGGGGCCCCCCAGTGCCAGCCGGTGCAGCCGGGCATAGCTGCCTTTCTGCCGGGCGACGGCCAGCATCCCCTCGGACAGGTCCAGCCCCTCGACCGGCGCAAAGCCGAGGATCCCCAGCCAGTCGCCCAGCAGCCCGGTGCCGCAGCCCGCGTCCAGCACCGGCCCGGTGCCGCGCGGCGCGTGCCGGGCCAGCAGCGCCAGCCCGACCGAAGGGTGGCGATAGCCCGCGCGGGCCATCTCGGCGTCATAGGTCGCGGCCCAGCCGTCATAGAGCGCGGCCACCTCATCGGGCGCCCTGGCGTCATAGACCGCGCCCAGATGCCCCTCGTGCCGACCGTCTGCCCTGTTCATCGCGGACTCCGTGCTTTCCCCGGGGCCGAGGTTGCGGCACAGTCCGCCGGAAGGCAACGGCAGGAGTGGCGCATGCAGGACGATGTCGCGGCGATCGCGGCGCGCATTCCGGCGCTGGCGGGCTGGCAGGGCGAGGCGCAGCGCCTGGGCGGGCTGACCAACCGGGTCTATCGGCTGGGTGACGCGATCCTGCGGGTGCCGGGCGAGGGCACGGCCGAATACATCGACCGCGCGCATGAGGCGGAGGCGGCGCGGTCGGCGGCGGCGGCGGGCGTGTCGCCCGAGGTGCTGCATGTGGACGCGGCCAGCGGGCTGATGGTGACACGCTTCGTGCCCGGCGCGGTGACGATGACGCCCGAGGCGTTCCGCCTGCGCCCCGGCGCACCCGCCCGCGCGGCCCGGGCGCTGCGGCAATTGCACCGGTCCGGCCAGCGGTTTCCGGCACGGTTCGACCTGTTCGGGATGATCGACGACTATCTGCGCCTGCTGTCGGGCCGGGACGTGGCCCTTCCCGATGGCTATCACGCGGTGGTGGACGAGGCCGGGGCGGTGCGGGCGGCGCTGGCGCGCGACCCCGTGGCGGCCGTGCCCTGCCATTGCGACCCGCTGTGCGAGAACTTTCTGGATACCGGCGACCGGATGTGGATCGTCGACTGGGAATATTCGGGCATGAACGATCCGATGTGGGATCTGGGCGACCTTTCGGTCGAGGCCGGGTTTGACGCGGGTCAGGACGAGGCCATGCTGGCGGCCTATTTCGACGGCCCGCCCCCGCCCGCCGACCGGGCGCGGATGGTGATCAGCAAGGCGATGTGCGATCTGCTCTGGACGCTGTGGGGGCTTATCCAGCTGGCGAACGGCAATCCGGCCGACGATTTCCGCGCCTATGCGGACGGCCGCTTTGCCCGTTGCCGCGCGCTGATGGCGCAGCCTGCGTTCCGGGCACATCTGGCGGTGCTGGAGGCGGGGCGCGGATGACCGGATCGCCGACTATACGCCCGGTGGCGCGGCATTTCACCCCTTCGTGATGCAACGTGCGGCACCATCGGTGGCGGTTGTGTGAAAACCCGCTGTGCGACGGGGCTTCGGGCGCTATGGTTCGCGCCAGGGGCAAGGGCAGGGAGTAGGGATGCTGGCGATCCTCAGACAGGTGCTGTTGGCTTGCGTGGTCGCGGCGGTGGCCGCCGTGATCTGGGCGCGCCATGTTCCTGCCTCGCACGCCTGGCTTGACCGGCTGGGGGTGCTCGGCCCGCTGCGATCCGCCGGGCTGGTGCCGGAAGAGGCGGCCCCGGCGCCCGCCGCCGCCGCCGGCGGACAGCGCGGCGGCGCGACCGTGGTCGCCGAGGCGCCCGGGTTCTCGCAGGCGGGCGACCGGGTGGCCGCCATCGGCACCGCGCAGGCGCAGCGAAGCGTCGCCGTCTCGCCCGAGGTGTCCGGCCGGATCGTCCGGCTGGCCGTCAGCCCGGGCGCCCGGATCGAGCCGGGCACCGTGCTGGTGGAACTGGAGCGCGAGGCCGAGGATATCGCGCTGGCCCAGGCCGACCTGATGCTGGTCGACGCGCGCGACCGCTATGACCGCGTGGCGCGCCTGCAATCGACCGGCAGCGCGACCGAGATCCAGATCCGCGAGGCGGAACTGGTGCTGCGGCAGGCCGAACTGCGGCTGCGGCAGGCCGATTACGACCTCGACCGCCGGGTGATCCGGGCGCCGATCGGCGGCTGGGTCGGGCTGCTGGATGTCGAGGTCGGCCAACCGGTGACCCCCGGCACCGAAATCGCCCGGATCGACGACCGGGCGCGCCTGCTGGTCGATTTCCGCGTGCCGGAACGGTTCGTCGGGCGCATCGCGGCGGGTGACAGGGTGCAGGCGCGGGCGCTGGCACGGTCCGACGCCTCGGCCGAAGGGATCATCTCGGCGCTGGACAACCGGGTGGACCCGGCCAGCCGCACGCTGCGCCTGCAGGCGGCCATCGACAACGCCGATGACCAGTTCCGCGCCGGGATGGCGTTCGAGATCGGGTTCGAGGTGGCGGGCGAGCGTCTGCCCTCGGTGCCGCCGCTGGCGCTGCAATGGGGCACGTCGGGGGCCTTCGTCTGGATCGTGCGCGACGGCCGGGCGCAGCGGCTGGCGGTGCAGATCATCCAGCGCAACGCCGATGCGGTTCTGGTGCGCGCCGATTTCCTGCCGGGCGATCTGGTGGTGCGCGAGGGCGTCCAGTCGCTGCGGCCGGGCGCCGAGGTGACGTCGGTGCTGTCGGCGGCGCAGGCCGCGCTGCCGGGGCCGCGCACATGAGCGCAGCCGAGGATGCGGTCGAGGCCGGGCGCAGCGGGCCCGCGCTTTTCGTGCGCCGCCCGATCCTTGCGATCGTGCTGAACGTGCTGGTGGCGATCGCCGGCGTCGCCGGGCTGATCGGCGCCGAGGTGCGCGAACTGCCCGACGTCGACCGGCCCGTGGTCACCATCGCCACCGATTTCCCGGGCGCGGCCCCCGAGACCGTCGACCGCGAGGTGACCGGCGTGATCGAGGGTGCGGCGGGCCGCATCGCCGGGGTGAAATCCATCAGCTCGGCCTCGCGCTTCGGCAACAGCCGCGTGACGGTGGAGTTCGCCGACGGTGTCGAACTGGATGTCGCGGCGGCGGACGCCCGCGACAACATCGCGCGCATCCGCAACAGCCTGCCCGCCGGGGTCGAGGATCCGCGTGTCGTCAAGGCCGATGCGAATGCCGAGGCGGTGATGCGGCTGGCCGTGACATCGGCCACCCTGACGCCCGAGGTGCTGAGCCAGATCGTCAATGACGACGTGATCGACCGGCTGCTGTCGGCGCCGGGGGTCGCGGACGTGCAGATCTTCGGCGAACGGTCCGAGGTCTATCGCGTCGACGTCGATCTGATGCAGATGGCCGCGCGCGGCCTGACCCTGGCCGACATCCGCGGCGCCCTGCGGGACGTGGCCTTCGACGCCCCGGCGGGGGCGCTGTCATCGCCCGACCAGTCGATCGTGGTGCGCACCACTGCCGCCGTGACCACGCCGGTCCAGTTCGAGGCGCTGCCGGTGGCCCCCGGCGTGCGCCTTGGCGATGTGGCGCGGGTGACGCTGGGGGCCGCCCCCGGCGCCAGCGTGCTGCGCGCCAACGGCGAGGCGGGGGTGGGGCTGGGCATCATCCGCGCGGCGCAGTCGAACACGCTGTCGATCTCGCAGGCGGTGCGCGCGGCGGTGGATGACCTGCGCCCGGTGCTGCCCGCCGGCGTGGACATCTTCGTGACCTCGGACGATGCGGTCTTCGTGACCGGGGCGATCCGCGAGGTGGCGTTCTCGCTGGGCCTTGCGGCGGCGATCGTGGTGGCGGTGATCTTCCTGTTCCTGCGCGACTGGCGCGCCACGCTGATCCCGGCGGCGACGCTGCCGGTCGCGCTGGTCGGCACGCTTGCGGCGATCTGGCTGGCGGGGTTCAGCGTGAACGTGCTGACGCTGCTGGCGCTGGTGCTGGCGACCGGCATGGTGGTGGATGACGCCATCGTGGTGCTGGAAAACATCGTCCGCCGCCGGGCCGAAGGCATGGGCCCGCGCGCCGCGGCGGTGCTGGGCACGCGGCAGGTGTTCTTTGCGGTGATCACCACGACGGCCACACTGGCGGCGGTGTTCGTGCCGCTGTCCTTCCTGCCCGGCCAGACCGGCGGGCTGTTCCGCGAATTCGGCTTCACGCTGGCGATTTCGGTCACGCTGTCGTCGATGGTGGCGCTGTCGCTCTGCCCGGTGCTGGCCAGCCGGCTGCTGGGCCCGGCGCGGGTCGCCGCCCGGCCCGGCCTGGGCGACCGGTTCGGCGACGCCCTGACCGGGTTCTACCTGATGACGCTGCGGGGCGCGCTGGCCAATCCGCTGGTCGTGGTGCTGGTCGCGGCGCTGTTCGCGGCCACCGCCGTCTTCATGGCGGGCGGCATCCGGCAGGAACTGACACCGCGCGAGGATCGGTCGCTGGCGCTGCTCAGCGTGACCACGCCGCAGGGTGTGTCGCTGGAATACACCGATGCGCAGATGCGGCTGCTCGAGGATTCCATCGCCCCGCTGGTCGCCTCGGGCGAGGTGACGAATGTCTTCGCCATCGCCGGGTCCGGCGGCCGGTCGAACCGGGGCTTCATGGTGCTGACCCTGGCCACCTGGGGCGAACGCGACCGCGGCCAGCAGGAGATCGTGGCCGAGATCAACCGCCGCATCGCGCCGGTCATCGGCGCACGGGCCTTCGTGATCCAACCCAACTCGCTGGGCATCCGGGGCGCCGGGCGGGGGCTGACCTTTGCCGTCGCCGGCGGCACCTACGAGGCGCTGGGACCCGCCGCGCAGGCGCTGGTCGACCGGCTGGAGGCCGACCCCCGCATGGGCCAGGTGCGCCTGAACTACGAGACGACGCAGGCGCAGCTGTTCATCGAGGTCGATCGCGAGCGTGCCGCCGACCTGGGCGTGGCCATCGAGGGTCTGGGTGAGGCGCTGCAGGCCGTGCTGGATGGCCGCACGGTGGCGCAGGTCTTCGTGGGCGAACGCGCCTTTGACGTGAAGCTGGTCTCGACCGCCGATCCGGTGGACGATCCGGGCGACCTGGACCGCATCTTCGTCCGCGCCTCGGGCGGCGAGATGATCCCGATTTCCACCTTCGTCCGGCTGGAGGAACGTGCCGTCGCGCCGGAACTGGGCCGCGAAAGCCAGCTGCGCGCGGTCGAGATCACGGCAGGGCTGACGGCGGACCTGTCGCTGGGCGACGCGCTGGCCGAGGTGCAGGCCGTCGCGGCCGAGGTGCTGGACCCGTCGATGCGGATCGTGCCGCTGGCCGAGGCCGCGACGCTGACGGAAACCTCGTCGGGGCTGATGATCACCTTCGGCTTTGCCATCCTGATCGTGTTCCTGGTGCTTGCCGCCCAGTTCGAAAGCGTGGTGTCGGCGGTGATCGTGATGGCCACGGTGCCCCTGGGGCTGGCCTGCGCAATCTTCGCGCTGGCGCTGACCGGTGGCAGCATGAACGTCTATTCGCAGATCGGGCTGGTGCTGCTGGTCGGGGTGATGGCCAAGAACGGCATCCTGATCGTCGAGTTCGCCGACCAGCTGCGCGACGCGGGCCGCGACGTGCGCGCGGCCATCGAGGAGGCCTGTGCCATACGTCTGCGTCCGGTGATGATGACCATGGCCTCGACCGTGCTGGGCGGCCTGCCGCTGGTCTATGCCTCGGGCGCCGGGGCCGAGGCGCGGGTGGCGCTGGGCTGGATCATCGTGGGGGGGCTGGGGCTTGCGACGGTGGCGACGCTGTACCTGACACCGGTTGTGTATCGCCTGCTGGCCGGGCTGTCGCGGCCCCGCGCGGCCGAGGCGGCGCGGCTGGACCACGAGCTTGCGGCGGTGGCGCGCAGCGCGCCGCAACCCCGCCCCGCCGGGTGACTCAGGCCCCCGATGCCAGCGCCTGCGCGCCGATCGCCAGCCGGGTGACGGCCAGCGCGTGCCCCTCGGGCATCGCCGTGGCGCTGCGGTGGCGCACGTCATGCAGGAAGTTGCGGAAATAGGTCAGGTCCTCGCCGCTGGCGTCGATATGGCGGGTGCCGTGGCGGTCGGTCAGGAACAGGTGGTCGGCGCCGGCCCGTCCCGCGATGTCGAGATACTTGCGCAATTCGATGCTGCCCTCGGTTCCCAGCAGGAACAGCCGCCCGTCGCCCCAGGTCGGCAGCCCGTCCGGCGTGAACCAGTCGACGCGCACAAAGCCCGCCGCACCTTCGGACCGCAGCAGGATCTCGCCATAATCCTGGAATTCCGGCACATCCGGCACACCCCGGTTCGCCACGAAGGCCGAAACCACCCGGGCATCCCGGGCGCCGGTGTAGTGGATGAACTGGTCGATCTGGTGCGAGGCGATGTCGGTCAGGATGCCGCCGAAGGCGTCGGGCCGGAAGAACCACGCGGGCCGGATCGCGCGGTTCAGCCGGTGCGGCCCCAGCCCGGTGGTCTGGATCACCCGGCCGATGGCGCCCGATGCCACAAGGCGGCTGGCAGCCTCGCAGGCGCGCACGACGAAACGTTCGGAGAAGCAGATCGAGAATATCCGCCCGGTATCGCGCGCGGTGGCCGCGATGGCCTCCACCTGGTCCAGCGCGGTGGCGCCGGGCTTGTCCACCATCACGTCCTTGCCCGCCAGCATCGCGCGGATCGCGATGGCCGGTCGGTCGCAGGGGATGGCGGCGCAGGCCACGATGTCGATCGACGGGTCGTCGAACAGCCGTTCGCGGTCCACCGGCACGATCTGCGGGAACCGTTCGCGGAACCCCTCCAGCACGCGGGCGTCGCTGGTCCGGGGGCAGTAGCCCGCGCATTCGGCGCCCGCCGCGATCATCTCGCCCACCATGTGATAGATGTGGCGGTGGTCGAGCCCGATGGCGGCAAAGCGCAGCGGCCGCCCGGTCATGGCGCCACCCGCACCGGATGGCCGCTGCGCCCGGTCTCGATCAGCGCGTCGATCAGGCGGTGGACGCGCAGCGCCTCGTCGCCCGTCACCCGCGGCGCCCGGCCGCTGCGGATGGCATCGGTGAAGTCTGCCATGACGGCGCGGTGGTAGTCATGCGGAAAGGCCATCGGGTCGGCGCCGGTGCCGCCCGCCGACCGGTCGGGTTCGATCGCCACCCGCCGCCCGTCGTGAAACTGCACCAGCAGTTCGGTCCCGCGCAGCAGGGCGGTGCCCCCTTCGCAGGTCAGCACGATTTCCTCGGCAAAGCCCGGATAGGCGGCGGTCGTCGCGTCGATGGTGCCGAAGGCGCCGCAGGCAAAGCGCGCGGCGGCGCAGACCATGTCCTCGGTTTCCATGCGGTGAACCGTGGTGGTGGTGGCAAAGCCCGTCACCTCGGCCACCGGCCCGGCCAGGCTCAGCATCAGGTCGAGCGTGTGGATCCCCTGCGAGATCAGCACCCCGCCGCCGTCGCGCGCAAAGCTGCCGCGCCCGGGTTCGTCATAATAGCTCTGCGGACGCCACAGCCGGATGGTGGTGGAACAGCCGACGATCCGGCCCAGCGTGCCCTCGCGCAGGATATCGGCCAGCGCCATGCCCGCCGGGCGGAACCGGTGCTGCAGCACCACGCCCAGCGTCACCCCGGCATCCCGGCAGGCCCGCACCAGCGCCTCGGCCCGGGCGGTGGTGATGTCCAGCGGCTTTTCCATCAGCACATGCTTGCCTGCCGCCGCGCAGCGCATGGCGATGTCGCAATGCGTGTTGGCCGGGGAAAACACCGCCACCGCCTCGACGCGGTCATCGTCGAGGATGCGCTCAAGGCTGTCGCACGGCGGAAAGGGAAAACGCTCGGCAAAGGCCGCACGCCGCGCCGCGCTGGGGCTGAAGGCATGGACGACCTCGACGGTTCCGGACAGGTCCATCAGGCCACGGGCATGGGGCGTCACCGCCATGCCAAGGCCGACGATTGCGATGCGGGTCTTGTTCACGGCAGGGCCTTTCGCGGATACCGGGCCGGTCACGGCCCGAACAGGGACACCGGCACCAGTGTCAGCGCCGGGACATAGGTGATGACCAGCAGGACCGCGATCATCGCCAGGACGAAGGGAATGATGGCGCGGAAGGTCTCGGTCTGGCCCGCCCCGCCGACCCGGGCGGTGGTAAAGACCAGCACCCCGAGCGGTGGCGTCAGGGCGCCGATGACCAGGCTCATCACGATGACAATGCCGAACTGGATGGGGTCGCCGCCCGCCGCCTTGACCAGCGGCACCAGGATCGGCACCAGGATGACCAGGGCCGCGATCATCTCCATGAACAGGCCGACGACCAGCAGGAACAAGAGGATGGCGAGCATCAGCAGATGCGGTTGCGCGACCAGCCCGCCAAGCTGCTGCGCGATCTTCTGCGGCACCTGCTCGAAGGCCAGCACCCAGGCAAAGGGCGCCGCCGCGGCGATGATGATCACGATCACCACCGTGTCCAGCATCGATTCGCGGATCGCCGCCAGCAGGTTGCCGGGCGTCAGCTTGCGATACAGCAGCGATCCGCACAGCAGCGCATAGATGAAGGCGATGACCCCGGCCTCGGTCGCGGTGAAGACGCCGAACCGCACGCCCCCCACGATGATCGCGGGCAGGATCAGGGCAGGCACCGCAAGGCCCAGCGACCCGAGGCGCTGGCGCAGCCCGGCCTTGGGCATGTCGCCGCCATATCCGCGGTTGCGCGACATCACGGACACCACGAGCATGAGCGTCGCGGCCACCATCAGGCCGGGAACGATGGTGGCCACGAACAGCGCCCCCACCGACACCGAGGCCAGCGCCGCATAGATGATCAGCCCCAGGCTGGGCGGGATCAGGTTCGCCAGCGTCGAGGCGGCGGCGGTCAGTGCGGCGCTGAACGGGCGCGGATAGCCGCGCGCCGCCATTTCGGGCACCATCAGCTTGGCGATCGTCGAGGCGTCCGCCGTGGACGACCCCGACACGCCCGCCAGCATGGTGTTGGTGATGACATTGGCCTGCCCCAGGCCGCCCCGCAGGTGGCCCACAAGCTGCATCGCCAGATCCACAAGGCGCGGCGTGATGCCGCCAGCGTTCATCACCGCCGCAGCCAGGATGAAGAACGGAATCGCCAGCAGCGTGAACGAGTTCAGCGACGCGCCCATGTTCTGCGAGATGGTGACCAGCAGCACCTGGCTCAGCGGCGCGAAGGCGGCAAAGGCCCCGAAGGCCAGCGCAAAGGCCACCGGCACGCCGATGATGATGGCCACGATCCCCACGATCACCAGCACGATGGCGCTGCCGCTCTCGCCATAGAGGCTGGATGCGCCATGGCGGATCGCCAGATAGATCAGGATGCCGCCAGCCAGCACGACCAGGCCCTGCGTCAGGCTGCGCCCCGCCGAGGGCCAGGCCAGGAACAGCAGGTTCAGCGCCCCGCCCACCGGCACCGCCAGAAAGAAATACTTCATCGGCAATTGCAGCGCGGGCGACGCGGCAATCGCGCGGCTGACATAATCCATGCCGTGAATCACCAGCACGATGCTGGCGGCGGCCATCACCGCCCGGTTGAACAGCACCAGCCGCGCGCGCGGCCCCTCTGGCAGCAGGCGCAGCACGACGTCGATCGAGATATGGGCGTCGCGGCTGGTCGCCACCGCCATGCCCACGAACACCGCCCAGGCAAAGACCCAGGTCGCCAGTTCCTCGGGCCAGGGCAGACCGGCCTTGAACACATAGCGCAGCACCACCTGCAGGCAGGATACCCCCACCGCCACGAGCAGCGCGATCACGCAGAACGTCTCCAGCACCCTGTCGAGCCCGGTGGCCAGACGGGTTGCCGTCACACCGGAAGCCGCACCCACCGGTGCGGCCTCCGCCCTTTCCTGACCTTCCATCGTTCCGTTCTCAGCCCAGCGCGCGGATCTTCTGGATCATCTCGGCGGTCTCGGGGCTCTTGGACCCGAACTCGTCGAACAGCTGTGCCGTCTTTTCCTCCATGGCCGTCAGCTCCGAGGCCGGCAGCGCCTGCACCTCGACACCCAGCCCCTTGAGCTGTTCCAGCGTCTCGGCCGCCATGGCGCGGTTGACCCGGCGCTGTTCGGCAAAGGCTTCCCTGGCGGTTTCCCGGAACATCGCCCGCAGGTCCTCGGGCAGGCTGTCCAGCCACGCGGCGTTCACCCGCACGGCCTTGGGCAGGAACCAGTGGCCGGTCAGCGTCAGGTGTTTCGCCTGTTCATGGAACTTGAACCCGACGATCGAGAACACGTCCGAATCGATGGCGTCGATGATGCCGGTCGACAGGGCCGAATACTGCTCGCTGTAGGGCAGGGGTGTCGGCGCCGCGCCCAGCAGGGTCCAGAAATCCACCCAGATGCGCAGTTGCGGCACCCGGATCTTCAGCCCCGCCAGATCGGCCAGCGACCCCACCGGGCGCTTCGACAGGATGTGGCGGAACCCGGTCTCGCCATAGGCCACGAACTCCACGCCGGTCTTGGCGCGGGCGATATCGGAACACTGCTGGCCCAGTTCGCCCTGCAGCACGGCATCGACATGCGCCTCGTTCTTGTAGATGAAGCCGGGCGCCCCGCCGAAGGCCGCAATCTCGGGCGCGATCGCCTCTTCGGAATCGGGCCCCGCCGTCGTCACCTGGATGGTGCCGATCCGGCTGCCTTCCAGCGCCTCGGCCAGCCCGCCCAGCTGCGCCGCCGGGAAATGCTGCGCCTCGATACGTCCGCCGCTCTTTTCGTTCAGCGTCGCGGCCCATGCGTCGAAGGCATTGGTGATCGGCGTTCCGATCCCCTCGGTATGGGCGATCTTGCAGACGAACTTGTCCTGCGCGAAGCCGCGCATCGAAATCGCCGGCATCGCCAGCGCCGCCACGCCCGATGACACGAACATCCGTCGTCCGAGGGTCAACCCCCCCCTTTGCGAACTCATGGCAATCCTCCCCATTGCTGTCCGGTCGCCACAGCGCGCTTGCGGTATGGCACCATACCGGTATGTTACTTATGCGAGGGGCCATGACAAGGATTGTTTTGCGATGAACGGACTGCTTCGCATCAAGGAAGCCATCGCGCCGCAGATCGTCGCCGCCCTGAAGCAGGGCATCGTCGAGATGCAGATCCGGCCGGGCGACGCCCTGTCGGAAAAGGACATCGCCGCCCGTTTCGGCGTCAGCCGCCAGCCGGTGCGCGAGGCCTTCATCAAGCTGTCCGAGGCCGGACTGGTCGAGATCCGCCCAAGCCGCGGCACCTATGTCATGAAGATCTCGGTGCGCGAGGTGGCGAATGCGCGCTTCGTGCGCGAGGCCATCGAAAGCGACATCGCGCGAAATGCCGCGCGGCTGGCGACGCCCGCCCAGATCGCCGGGCTGCGCGGCCTGATCGCGCAGCAGCAGATGGCGGCGGCCGCCCAGGACTACCGCAGGTTCAACACCTTCGACGAGGGCTTTCACCGCGCCATCGCCGATATCGTGCAAAGCGACTACGCCTGGCGCATCGTCGAGGCCGCCCGCTTCCAGACCGATCGTGTCCGCCTTCTGTCGCTGCCCCATGCCTCGCCGCTGGAACTGCTGATCCGGCAGCACGAAGACATCGTGGACCGCCTGCAGCACGGCGACGCGGAAGGCGCCGCGCAGGCGATGCGGCGCCACCTGCGCGAGATCCTGCGCGCCCTGTCCTGGATCGCCGCCGCGCATCCGGACTTCTTTTCCGACACCGACCTGCCGGGCCACACGCGCGATATCATCCCGGACGCGGCAGACGCCTGACCGCCCCGCGCCGTTCCGGCCGATCCTGAACCGATCTATGGTGCTGCGAGAGAGGATTGAACTCTCGACCTCTCCCTTACCAAGGGAGTGCTCTACCACTGAGCTACCGCAGCGCCGGTGTTGCCGTCGGGCCTGTCGCCGCCGGAACGCTGCCGCAGATAACCGCCTTCGCCGGGCCTTGCAAGGGCGGAATTGGCGCCCCTCCGCCCCCGCCCCCGGCGCAATCTGGACCGCCGCGCGCCGCTGCGATAGGAACGATGGCGATGACCGACCCGATCCCCCCCCGCAAGGCCACGCCGCGCCCGCCCGATGCCGATCCGCCCCGCGCCGATCGCCTGAAGGCCGCGCTCAAGGCCAACATGGCGCGGCGCAAGGCGCAGGCGAGGGCGCGGGCAGACAAGACGGCCGATCCCGAAGACGGGACGGATGGGCAGGACAACCGCTAGGGGCACACAGGCATGGATTCGATACGGGTCAAGGGAAACGGGGCGCTGTCGGGCCAGATCCCCATCGCGGGTGCCAAGAACGCCTGCCTCACGCTGATGCCGGCCACGCTGCTGACCGACCAGCCGCTGACGCTGACCAACGCGCCGCGCCTGTCGGACATCCGCACGATGACCCAGCTTCTGGGCTCGCTCGGGGCCGAGGTCGCCGCGCTGCAACAGGGGCAGGTGCTGGCGCTGTCCTCCCACGCGCTGACCAGCCATCGCGCCGACTATGACATCGTGCGCAAGATGCGCGCCTCGATCCTGGTGCTGGGTCCGATGCTGGCGCGCGATGGCCGGGCCGAGGTGTCCCTGCCCGGTGGCTGCGCGATCGGCGCCCGGCCGGTCGACCTGCACCTCCAGGCGCTCGAGGCCATGGGCGCCGAGATGGATCTGCGCGACGGCTATGTCCACGCCCGCGTGCCGGGCGGTCGGCTGAAGGGCGCCGTCATCGAATTTCCCATCGTCTCCGTCGGGGCCACGGAAAACGCACTGATGGCCGCCACGCTGGCACGCGGCACCACCGAGCTGCGCAACGCCGCCCGCGAGCCCGAGATCGTCGACCTGGCGCAATGCCTGCGCCGGATGGGCGCCCGGATCGAGGGCGAGGGCACCGGCACGATCACCATCGAGGGGGTCGATGCGCTGGGCGGCGCCACGCATCGCGTGGTCGCCGACCGGATCGAGCTTGGCACCTACATGCTGGCCCCCGCGATCTGCGGCGGCGAGGTGGAATGCCTCGGCGGCCGCATGGACCTCGTGTCGGCCTTCGCCGAACGGCTGGACGCGGCGGGCATCAGCGTCACCCAGACGCAGGAGGGGCTGAAGGTCACGCGCCGCAACGGCCGTGTCCGCGCCGTCGATGTGGCGACCGCCCCTTTCCCCGGCTTCCCGACCGACCTGCAGGCGCAGATGATGGCGCTGCTCTGCACCGCCGACGGCACCTCGGTGCTCGAGGAACGCATCTTCGAGAACCGCTTCATGCATGCGCCCGAACTGATGCGCATGGGCGCCCGGATCGAGGTGTCGGGCGGAACCGCGCGTGTCACCGGCGTCGAACGGCTGCGCGGTGCGCCGGTGATGGCCACCGACCTGCGTGCCAGCGTGTCGCTGATCCTGGCCGCGCTGGCGGCCGAGGGCGAGACCGTGGTCAGCCGCGTCTACCACCTTGACCGGGGCTATGAGCGGGTCGAGGAAAAGCTGCGCGCCGTCGGCGCCCTGATCGAACGGGTGCCCGGATGACCGGCGACGCGCGGTTCGCGGACGGGGCGGAACGGCCCCTGCGGCTGATCGCGCAGGACGCGGCCGATGTGCCGGTGCTGTCGGCACTGGTGCAGGATGCGGTGCTGACCGCGGGCGAGATGACATGGGATCGCCGCCGCCGTCGCTTTGCCGTCCTGCTGGGCCGGTTCCGCTGGGAAGACCGCGCGGCGGCCGAACGGGCAGGGCGGGCCTATGAACGGGTGCGCTGCCTGCTGGTGGTCGAGGATGTGCTGGCGGTGCGGTCGCAGGGCATCACGCGCGACAACCGCGATCTGGTCCTGTCGGTGCTGTCGGTCTCCTGGCACCCCGGCGCGGAGGGCGGGGGCGAGGTGCTGCTGACGCTGGCAGGCGACGGCAGCATCGCCCTCGGCGTCGAGGCGCTGGAAATCCGGCTCGAGGATGTCAGCCGCCCCTACGCCGCCCCCTCGCGCAAGGTGCCGCACCACCCCGGCGACTGACACGGCGGGATCAGGCCGCGATGGCGGCCTCGATCCGGTCCAGCGCGCCGCCCAGCGTGCCGCGCAGATCCAGCGCCACGCCGAACGGGTTTTCGTCGCACAGCGCCACCAGCGCATTGCCCGACAGGAAGGCCCGATACCCCGACACCGCCGCGGCCACCTGCTGCGCCGCCGCCTCGCGCCCCTCGGCGGGCGCCCGGGCATAGCCCATCAGCGATGCCATCAGCGCGGTCTGCACCCCGCCGCCGCTCAGCCCGGCCAGGCCGAACTCGGCGATGCGGTCGGTGGCCGGATGCCGCTGCGCGCGCAGCGCCTGCTGCAGCTTCTCGACCCCCGCATCGGTCGCTTCCTTCGCCGCGTTCCAGATGTCCAGCGGCGCCGCCGGATCGGGGCCCGCGCCATCGGCGGGCGCGCCCGACTCGGCCCCCGCCAGCGCGGCGGCCAGCGCGCGGATCGCGGTCGCCGCCCCCGCCAGGTCGCCCGAGGCGATCAGCCCCTGCGCCGCCCGCGCCGCCTGGGCCAGCGGCCCCTGCGCCTCGGACGGCAGCGCCCGGATGCGCGGCACCAGCGCGGCCAGCGCCGCCGTGATCCGGGCCGCGGCATCGGGCTGGGGCGGGGGCGGCGGGGCGGCGGGCGGCGCCGTCTCGGCGGCCGCGGCCATCCGGTCCAGCACCCGCTCCAGCGTCTCGACCGTGGCCGCCGCCGCCGGATCGCCGTCGCGCACCAGGGCGACGGCCTTGCCGAAGGCCGCCACAAGTTGCGCGGTCTGGTCGCGCGGCAGCGCCTCGATCCGCGCCCGTATGGCCACCAGCCGGTCCTTCAGCCCCGGATCGGCGGCGGGCGCCGCGGCGGCCTCGGTGCCCGGCGGGGCGGGCGGCGGGGCGTCGTCGTCATCGTCGTCATCGCCGGGCTCGGGCAGCGAATCCTCGTCGATCGGCGCGCCGGTCGCGTCGACCATCACCGGGTTGTACTTCATCATCCCGGCGTCGCGGAACCGCTTCTTCAGCTGTTTCACCAGCCCTTTCAGCGGCTTGGTCGGCCGGAACAGCACATCGCCCGAGACCACCGTGAAGGTGCCGAAACAGACCTTGCGGATGTCCTTGGACGACCCCTTCAACTGCTTCTTCAGCACGGATCCCTGCTTGCGCAGATCCACCAGCAGCCCGCACAGGTCGGGCTTCGAGGCCAGGCCGAAGGCAAAGTTGAACTCGTTGCCGCTGGCGGCCGACTTCTTGAAAAGACTGCCGATCTCGTCGGCGTCGAATACGGGATCTTCGGCTGGATCGGCCATGCACGCCCCCTAGGCTGTCTTGCCCTGCCGCGCCGCCCATTCGGCATCGGACATCGGAATGAACTCCATCGGCGCCCCGTCGCCCGGCAGGCTGCGGATGTGATCGGGCCAGATCGTGTCCAGCGCATGGCCCAGCAGGTCGACCAGTTCGTCGTCGCTGAAATCGTAGATCTGCCCCGAAAAGATGTGGATGCGCCCCGTCGGGTCCGCCACCAGCGAATCGATGGCGATACGCAGCAGGTCCTCCTCCCCCGCCGCACGCGCGGCGGCGGCCATGCGGCCGATGTCGACGTCGAAATCGGCCAGGTTCGTCATCGGCCTGGGCTGCGACGCCTGGGCGCCGTTCGTCAGCATCCAGAGGTATTTCTCGATGGCATGGCTGTTCACCTTCATCCCTGCGCCCCCACGTCAGACATAGTCCTGCAATTCCTGGTTCCAGTTGTCCACGATCGGGAACAGCTGCATCATCACCCACTTGCCCGGCACCGATGTCGGCAGCGGATCGGACGACTTGCGCGCCTGCCACAGCGACAGATACCCGGCCGGTGTCTTGGGGTGATTGTTCGGGATCGGGCTAAACGGCGGCGCGGTCAGCGCCGTCCAGTCGATCTCGAACAGCCACAGCGCCTTGCTCTTGCTGATGCCGGTAAGCTCCTCATAGGTCTCGTAGACGTCCTTGCGCTCGATCTTGCCGTCGCCGGTGTTCACCACGACGCCCGGCTTCACCCCCACATAGGCCTTGTCGATCGGCCCGCCGTGGTCGATCGTGATGTTGTCGACCCGGTCCACGAAGGGCGGCACCTTGCCGGTGTCGATCGGGATCGACTTGGCCGACAGATCCAGCGGGTTGCCGTTGCAGTCCATCACCGCCTCGGCCTGCCGCGCCGATTCCTCGCGCGCCTGCAGCCAGGATTCGAAATTGTCGAAGCGCGAGGATTTCTTGGTGGTCGATTCCTTGCCGTCCGCCGCGATCCCCGTCACCAGCCGGTTCAGCAGCAGCGTGTCGTCCACCTCGGGGCCGTGGCGGGCCAGCGAATGCCCGGCGTTCGAATCCTTGCCATCGGCATCCTCATGTGCCTTGCCCGCTTCCGAGATGTTGGTCTTCCACGATTTCAGCAGCTTGGCATAGTCCGCGGCCGCCTTGGAGACGTCCCCGGCCACCGCGAGCTTGTCGACCTCGGCCATCTCCTGCTTCAGCTTGGTGTCATCCGGTCCGCCCAGGATCTTGGCCACCAGCGTCGGGTCCGAGGCAAAGGTCTTGGCCGCGCGGTCCAGTGCCGCCTTCACCTGAACCGCGCGCTTGCGCAGCGCCACATAGTCGCGCGCATCGGTCAGCAGCGTGTCATGCGCCTCCAGCAGGGCAGTGGCGGCCGGATAGTCGTGATCGACATCGGCCTTGGTCACCGCCGCCGACAGGCTGTCATCGACCGTCTTCTTCGCGGCGGCCGGCTCGACCGTGGGCGCGATCTTCTTGTGGCGGGCATCCACCTTGCCGTGGATCGCCACCCATTGCCCGGCCTCGGCCCCGGCCTCGGCAAGGTCGGGCATGGCGAGGATCGCCAGCAGAACCTTGCGCGCATCCCCGATCTTCTTCTGCACCCGGCCCAGGTCATCGGCATCGGTCAGCGCCTTGGCAATCGCCTTGCCCGCATCCGACACGGGGTCCGCCGCAGTCTTCAGCAGCGTCACCTGCGCCAGGTTCGCCCGGTATTCCACCAGTTCCCCATAGCCCGCCGCCGCTGTCCGCAGCAGCTTCAGCGCTTCCTTGTAGTCATGGACATCCGACTTCAGCTTGGCCGGTTCCATCAGCTTGTAGTCGTCGGCGCTGTCATGCTTGGCGCGCAGCGCCCGCACATCCGCGACCTGGTTCGCCCAGGGCTCGATCGCCGCGATGGCCGTCTCGGCCTTGTCCATCTCGGCCCCGGCCTTGACCAGATCGGGGGTGCCGATCTCGACCCCCGCCTGCGTCAGGAAGCCCTGCACATGCGCCTGCGCATCGACCTCGGTTCCCGGCACCCGCTTGGCCAGGTCATCCGTCAGCTTCCGCAGCCGCGCCTTCGCCTCGATCCCGGCCAGGATGTTCGGCGCCAGCGACGTGAGCTTCGACACCGCATCGTCCCACAGGCCGCCGGTGCAGTCGGTCTTGGCGGCATTGAACGCCACCTTGACCGGGTCCGAATTGGGCAGCGCCCCCACCAGGGGCGATACCTTGGCCCAGTGCGGGCACACCTTCATCAGCCCCTCGACCTTGTCGATCAGCGTGTCCAGCATGACGATGGCCGCCGCAAAGTCGTTGTCCTTGATGCCCTTCTTGCGCGCCGCCGCGAAGTCCGTGTCGATGCTGTTCCAGCCCTGCGGCTTGACCGCCTTGATGGTGGCGATCTCGCCCGATTCCATCAGGCGGCCGACCTTCTCCGCGAACTCGGCCGGCTCGTCGAGGTTCGCGCCGACCCGCCCGTCGGCCTTGAACTTCGCCAGTTCCGCCCGTGCCCCGGCGAAGTCCAGCGCCCCGGCCTTCTTCGCCGCCGCGTCCGCCAGCGTGACCTTCAGCTTGAACAGGTCGTCCTTGTCCGTCACGGCGGCCGCGACCGCGATGAACACCTCGGCATTGCGCGACCAGGTCTCGTAGTCCTTGGCATAGGCCTTGGCGTCATTCGTCTTGTCGCGCGCATCGGTCAGCGTCTTGCGCATTGCCGTCAGGTCGCCCGGCTTCGCCGCGGCCGTCAGCGCCTTGTCGGCATCGGCCAGCACCTTCAGCAGATAGCCGTGGAACCCGCGGTCCACGATCATCGCCAGCGCCTTCTGCTCGGCCCGGAACGCCGCCAGGTCGGCGGCCGCCTCGGCCCGCAGCGGCACCATCGCCAGCAGATCGCCCATGTCCTTGGCGAAGGTGTCGATATCCGTATCGACCGGTACCAGCGCCGCGATATCCGCCGCCGACCCGATCGCGCGGCCCAGGTCGCCCCGCCGCTTGGCCGCGCTGCGCAGGTCCGCCACCGGCGCACCGTCGGGCACCGCCACCTTGGCCAGCTTGTCGGTCAGCTCCTTCTGCCGCTGCGCCAGCCGGCCGGCCACTGCCTGCCGCACCTCCGCGACCCGCTGCATCACCGCCGTCAGCAGCTTGCCCGCCTCGTCCAGGTTGTCGCTGCCGTCATGCTGCTCCAGATGCGTCATCAGCACCTGCATCGCCTGGGTGATCGACGTCGTTTCCGGCACCGTCGCGCCCGCGGGCACCTGCACGCCGTCGGGTGGCGCCGTCTCCAGCTTCATGCGCATTTCCTGGGCCGGCGTCGGACCCTTGGGCACCGACTTGCTGAACGGGCTCAGCGCACCGATGGTCTCCCAGCTCAGGTAGCTGTAGACCTTGCCGACCCACGCCCCGACCTGCTGCGGCAGGGTGGGCGGCTCGGGGTTGCTGCTGTCCGTCATCTCCCTGACCCCTCCGTGGCGCCCCTCGACCGGCACGAAGCTATCCGCAGCACCGCGATTCCCCCAAGCGGTTTCAGAAGACGCGAAGGCGCCCCCCGGGCCGGGGTTGACGCCGCCCGGGCCGGGCGTCAGCCTGCCCCCGCCGAACCGGAGACCGCGATGCCCCCCGCCCGTCTGACCCCGCGCCAGATCCTCGACCGCCTCGTCGCCTTTCCCACCGTCAGCCGCGACAGCAACCTGCCGCTGGTCGACTGGGTCGAGGGCTATCTGGGCGGCTTCGGCATCGCCGCGCACCGCCACTGGCACCATGACGGCACCAAGGCCGCGCTTTTCGCCCATGTCGGCCCCTGGGAACCGGGCGGCGTCGTGCTGTCGGGCCATACCGACGTGGTGCCGGTCGATGGCCAGGCCTGGTCCTCCGACCCCTGGACGGTCACCGAACGCGACGGCCGCCTCTACGGGCGCGGCACCTGCGACATGAAGGGGTTCGACGCCTTGGCGATCTGGACCCTGGTCGAGGCGCATCTGGCCGGCGTCCGCCGCCCGCTGCAGATCGCCCTCTCCTATGACGAAGAGATCGGCTGCACCGGCGCCCCCCCGATGATCGCGGCAATGCAGGGCGTGCTGCCGAAGGCCGAGGCGGTGATCGTGGGCGAACCCAGCCGCATGAAGGCGGTCACCGGCCACAAGGGCGGCTCGGGCTTCAAGGTGCATGTCCGGGGGCACGAGGTGCATTCCTCGCTGCTGCCGCAGGGTGTCAGCGCGATCATGGAGGCCGCGCGCCTGATCATGTGGGCGAACGACACCAACGCCGCGCTGCGCGCCGCGCCGCCCGGCCCGCTCGCCGCCATGTTCGACCCGCCCTTCACCACGCTCCACACCGGCATGATCAGCGGCGGCACCGCCCACAACATCACCGCGGCCGACTGCCGGTTCTCCTTCGAATTCCGCGTGGTGCCCGGCGAATCCAAGGATGACTGGGAAACCCGCTTCCGCGCCGCCTGCGCCGGGGTCGAGGCCGCGATGCAGGCCGTTCACCCGGGCTGCCGGATCGAGCTTGACCGCTACTTCACGCTGCCGCCCCTCGCCCCCGAGGCCGAGGGCGCCGCCGAAACGCTGGTGCGGCGGATCACCGGCGACAACGGCCGCCACGTCGTCAGCTACGGCACCGAGGCCGGGCAGTTCCAGGCCGAGGGCTATTCCGCCGTGGTCTGCGGCCCGGGCGACATCGCGCAGGCGCATCAGGCCGACGAATTCATCGAACTGTCGGAATTCGTGGCCGGCGAGGCCTTCATGCGCCGCCTGCTGGCCGAACTCGCATGACCTTTCCGATCACCCTGGCGACCCCGCCGGTCGATCCGGGGCCGATGCCCGACCGCGCCGATGTGGTGATCGTCGGCGGCGGCATCATGGGCGTGATGACCGCCTGGCATCTGGCCGGGCAGGGGTTGCGCGCCGTCGTGGTCGAAAAGGGCCGCGTGGCGGGCGAACAGTCGGGGCGCAACTGGGGCTGGGTTCGGCAGCAGGGCCGGGACCCTGCCGAACTGCCGGTGATGGTCGAGGCGCGGCAGCAGTGGCAGTCGCTGGCCGACGCCCTCGGCGACGGCCTGGGGTTCCGCGCCTGCGGCGTGATGTATCTCGCCAGATCGGCGTCCGAGATGGCGGATTTCGAGGGCTGGATGGTCCATGCGCGGGCGAACGGGCTGGATACCGTGATGCTGACACAGGCCCAGGTCGAGCAACGGCTGGGCGGGCAGGGCGGCTGGGTCGGCGGTCTCTGGACCGCCTCGGACGCCCGGGCGGAACCCTGGGCGGCGCTGCCCCTGATCGCGCGGGCCGCCGCCGCCCGTGGCGTGCGCATCGTCGAGGGCTGCGCGGTGCGGGCGCTCGACCTGGCCGGGGGCCGGGTCGCGGGCGTGGTCACCGAAGGCGGGCGCATCGCGGCCGATGCCGTGGTCGTGGCGGCGGGCGCCTGGTCGCGGCTGTTCCTCGGGGCCGCCGGCGTGCGCATCCCGCAGCTTTCGGTTCTTGCCTCGGTCGCGGCCACCGAACCGATGCCCGAGGTCTTTCCGGGCAATGCCGCCGATCCCGACTTCGCCTTCCGCCGCCGCGTCGACGGCGGCTATTCGATCGCCCCGGGGGCCGAGCATGACTTCTTCATCGGCCCCGATGCCTTTCGCAGCCTGGCCGTCTATCTGCCCGTACTGAAAAAGGATTTCCGGTCCACCCGGTTCCGCGCCATGGCCCCGCGCGGCTATCCCGATGCCTGGGGCACCCCGCGCCGCTGGCCTGACGGCGCCTCGCCATTCGAGGCCTGCCGCATCCTCGACCCGGCACCGAACATGGCGGCGCTCGGCCGCGTGCAGGACGGCTTTGCCCGTGCCTTCCCCGCGCTCGGCCGCCCGAAACTGCGCGCCGCCTGGGCCGGGATGATCGACACCATGCCCGATGTGGTGCCGGTGATCGACCACGCGCCGGTCCCCGGCCTGACCATCGCCACCGGCCTGTCGGGCCATGGCTTCGGCATCGGTCCGGGCCTCGGGCGGGTGGTGGCCGATCTGGTCACGGGCCGCGCCCCCGGGCATGACCTGTCGCGCTTCCGCCTGTCGCGCTTTTCCGACGGCACGCGCATCGCGCCGGGCCCGTCGCTCTGACAGCGGGCGGCGTTTCCTGACAAAGTGTTAATGCGGGCACCCCAAGCCATTGGAATCGTTGATCCGGAAAAATGTCCCATCGTGGGACGCCCCGGATTTGTGTCCGTCACATCGCCCGGACTTGCCCCCGCCCGCCCGAGGGTTCACCTTGGGTGCAAAGGAGAGCCGCCATGCCCGTCAAGAACCGCTTCGCCGAGATGCTGCCCGAACTCACCGCGATCCGCCGCGATTTCCACGAGAACCCCGAACTTCTGTTCGAGGTCCACCGCACCGCCGCCCGCGTCGCCGACCTGCTGCGCGACTACGGCTGCGACGAGGTGGTGACGGGCATCGGCCGGACCGGCGTGGTGGGCGTGATCAAGGGCCGCACCGACACGCAGGGCCGGGTGATCGGCCTGCGCGCCGACATGGACGCGCTGCCGATCCTGGAAAAGACCGGCGCGCCCCACGCCTCGAAGACCCCCGGCAGGATGCACGCCTGCGGCCATGACGGCCACACCACCATGCTGCTCGGCGCGGCGAAGTACCTGGCCGAGACCCGCAACTTCGACGGCACCGCCGTGGTGATCTTCCAGCCCGCCGAGGAAGGCGGCGGCGGCGGCCGCGAGATGGTGCAGGACGGTCTGGTCACCCGCTGGGGCATCCAGGAATTCTACGGCATGCACAACATGCCCGGCATCCCCGTGGGCCACTTCGCCATCCGCCCCGGCGCGATGATGGCGGCCGCCGACCAGTTCGAGATCACCATCACCGGCAAGGGCGGCCATGCCGCGAAACCGCATGACTGCATCGACACCACCGTGGTCGCCGCCCATGTGATCGTGGCGCTGCAGACCATCGCCTCGCGCGGGGTGGACCCGATGAAGCAGGTCGTGGTCTCGGTCTGCACGGTCGAGACCGACAGCCCCGCCCACAACGTCATTCCCCAGGTCGTCAAGATGAAGGGCACCGTCCGCACCATGGACCCGGCCGTGCAGGACTATGTGGAACGCCGCATCTCCGAGATCGTGACAGGTACCGCCACCGCGCTGGCCGCCAGTGCCGTGGTGGATTACCAGCGCGGCTATCCCGTCACCGTCAACACGGCCGAGAACACGGCCTATGCCGCCGAGGTCGCGCGGGCCATCTCGCCCGCCGTCAACACCGATACCCCGCCGCTGATGGGGGCCGAGGATTTCAGCTTCATGCTGAACGAACGCCCCGGCGCCTACATCTTCCTCGGCAACGGCGACACCGCGATGGTGCATCACCCCGCCTATGATTTCGACGACAACGCCATCCCCTTCGGCGCGTCCTGGTATGCGGGCATGGTCGAGGCGCGGATGCCGGCCGCCTGACGGTTCAGACCAGCAGCCGCCCCGCCAGCCCCGGAAGGTCGTCATAGCGGTGCAGCAGCGCGTCGGGCGACAGCCGCGCCACGCCGGTTCCCTCGGGGCCGAAGGTGACCAGCACCACCGGCACCCCGGCGGCACGGCCGGTGTCGCGGTCCGTCACCGTGTCGCCGATCAGGCAGGACCGCGCCGGATCGCCCCCCGCGCGCACCACGGCCGCGCGATAGGGCGCGGGGTCGGGCTTGCGCACCGGCAGCGTGTCGGCGCCGATCAGGGCGCCGAACAGGTCGCGGATGCCCAGCCGACGGGTCAGCGTCTCGGCCAGCCCCTCGGGCTTGTTGGTGCAGATCGCCGTGGCAAAGCCCTGCGTCCGCAGCGCCTCGACCGCCTCGGCGGCCCCGGGATACAGCCGGGTATGCCGGTCGATGGCCGCTGCATAGGCGGCCAGCAGCAGCGGGTACTGCGCATCGACCATCTCCTCGCCCGGGGCGCCCACCCGGGAAAACCCCAGACGCAGCATCGCCCGCCCCCCCGCGAAGGCGGTTGCCGCATCGGCCTGCGGGTCGAGCAGCGCGCCCAGACCCAGCCCGGCAAAGCAATGGTTCGCCGCCGCGATCAGATCGGCGCTGGTATCGGCCAGCGTCCCGTCCAGATCGAACACCACCGTCCGCATGCCGCCTACCCCCTGTAACAGGCCGCAAGGCGGCGTGAAGCGGGGGCGGGTTGCCACCCCCTCGGGTCCGTATAAAAGGGGCGGCACGGGCAGGAAAGGCAGGAAACATGTCGCTCACCGTGATCGTGCTGGCCGCAGGGCAGGGCAGCCGGATGAACTCGGACCTGCCGAAGGTCCTGCACCCGCTGGGCGGCGTGCCGCTGCTGCATCATGCCATGGCGGCGGCGCGCGGGCTGGAACCTTCGCGCATCGTGGTGGTTGCGGGCCATGGCGGCGCGCAGGTGGCCGCCGCCGCCCGCGCCTTCGACGACGCCGCCGAGATCGCGCACCAGGCCGAGCAGCTGGGCACCGCCCATGCCGTGCGCCAGGCCGGTCCCTGGCTGGCGGGCGAGGGCGCGGCCATCGTCCTCTATGGCGACACGCCGTTCGTCCGCGAGGAAACGCTTGCCGCCATGCTCGAGGCGCTGGCCCGCCACGCCGTCGTCGTGCTGGGGTTCGATGCGGCCGACCCCGGGCGCTACGGCCGGCTGGTGACGGCGGGCGACGACCTGCTGAGGATCGTCGAATATCTTGATGCGACAGATGAGGAACGATCCATAACCCTTTGCAATTCCGGCGTTGTCGCGTGCGGGGCCGGATTGCTGGGCGACCTGGTTTCGGCGGTGGGCAATGCCAATGCCAAGGGCGAATACTACCTGACCGACATCGTGGAACTGGCGCGCGCGCGGGGCCTTTCGGCCGGTGTCGTGAAATGCGACGAATCCGAGACGCTGGGCATCAATACCCGCGCGGAACTGTCTGTCGCGGAGGGTATTTTCCAGAACCGCGCACGCGCCGCCGCGCTGGAGGACGGGGTGACGCTGGTCGATCCGGCAACCACCTATCTCGCGCTGGACACGGTGATCGGGCGCGATGCGGTGATCGGCCCCTGCGTGATCTTCGGCCCCGGCGTCACGGTGGAATCCGGCGCCGAGGTGCGGGGCTTCTGCCATCTGGAGGGCTGCCACATCAGCCGTGGCGCCACGGTCGGGCCGTTCGCGCGCCTGCGCCCCGGCGCCGAACTGGCCGAGGATGTGCATGTGGGCAACTTCGTCGAGATCAAGAACGCGATTCTGGACGAAGGCGTGAAGGTCGGCCACCTGACCTATCTGGGCGACGCGCATGTGGGGGAACATGCCAATATCGGCGCCGGCACCGTGACCTGCAACTACGACGGGGTGTTCAAGCACCGCACCGAGATCGGCGCCCATGCCTTCATCGGTTCGGACACGATGCTGGTGGCGCCGGTGCGGGTAGGGGCGGGGGCGATGACGGCCAGCGGTTCGGTGATCAACGCCGATGTGCCGGATGGGGCGCTGGCCGTGGCGCGCGCGCGGCAGGAGGTGAAGCCCGGCTTCGCCACCCGCTTCATGGCGCGGCTCAGGGCGATGAAGGCTGCGAAGAAAGGCCAATAAATGTGTGGAATCGTTGGTGTCCTGGGGAAGCATGAGGTGTCGCCCCTGATCGTCGAGGCGCTGAAGCGGCTGGAATACCGGGGCTATGACAGTGCCGGCATCGCCACGGTCCATGACGGCCGGCTGGACCGTCGCCGGGCGGTCGGCAAGCTGATCAACCTGTCTGACCTGCTGGTGCATCAGCCGCTGCCGGGCAAGGCGGGCATCGGCCATACGCGCTGGGCCACGCATGGCGCCGCGACCGTCAGCAACGCCCACCCGCACCGGGCGCGCACCGTCGCGGTGGTGCACAACGGCATCATCGAGAATTTCCGCGACCTGCGGGCCGAGGTCGAGGCGGCGGGCTATGCCCATGAAAGCCAGACCGACACCGAGACCGTGGCGCTGCTGGTGCAGATGCGCATCGACCGGGGGGCAAGCCCCGAGGATGCGGCACAGGCGGTTCTGGGGCGGCTGACCGGCGCCTTCGCGCTGGCGTTCCTGTTCGACGGCGAAAGCGACCTGATGATCGCCGCCCGCCGGGGGTCGCCGCTGGCCATCGGGCATGGCGAGGGCGAGATGTTCGTGGGGTCGGACGCCATCGCGCTGGCGCCGATGACCGACCGCATCACCTATCTGGAAGAGGGCGACTGGGCGGTCATCACCCGGGCGGGCGCGGTGATCCGCGACGCCGAGGGGCGGCTGGCGAACCGCCCCGAGACCCGCGTGGCGGCGGGGGCGGCGCGGGTGGACAAGGCCGGATACCGGCATTTCATGGCGAAGGAGATCGACGAACAGCCGCGCGTCATCGCCGATGCCTTGCGCGCCGTGGGGATCGGCGGGGCGAACCCCGTGCTGTCGCTGCCCGCCGAGGTGGATTTCACCGGGGTCGACCGCGTGACGCTGGTGGCCTGCGGCACCGCGCATTACGCCTGTGCGGTGGCGAAATACTGGTTTGAGCAGATCGCGGGCCTGCCCGCCGAAACCGACATCGCCAGCGAGTTCCGCTATCGCGAACCGGTGCTGTCGGAGCGTGGCTGGTCGATCTTTGTCAGCCAGTCGGGCGAGACCGCCGACACGCTGGCCGCGCTGCGTCATGTCAGGGATCGGGTGGCGCGCATCGTCGCGGTGGTGAACGTGCCGACCTCCAGCATCGCGCGCGAGTCCGATCTGGTGCTGCCGATCCGCGCCGGGATCGAGGTGGGCGTGGCCTCGACCAAGGCCTTCACCGCGCAGCTGGTCACGCTCTACCTGCTGGCGCTGAAGGCGGCGGCGGATCGGGGGCGGCTTGACGCGGCGGGCCTGGCGCGGCGGCTGGCCGACCTCGTGGCGCTGCCCGGGCTGATGAATGCGGCGCTCGGCATGGCGCCGCAGGTGGCGCGGATCGCCGAAAGCCTGGCCGAGGCGCAGGACATCCTGTTCCTGGGGCGCGGGCCGATGTATCCGCTGGCCCTGGAAGGGGCGCTGAAGCTCAAGGAAATCAGCTATATCCATGCCGAGGGCTATGCCTCGGGCGAACTCAAGCACGGGCCGATCGCGCTGATCGACGCGCGGGTGCCGGTGATCGTGCTGGCGCCGCGCGACGGGCTGTTCGACAAGACCGTGTCGAACATGCAGGAGGTCATGGCGCGGCATGGCCGGGTGATCCTGATCACCGATGCCGAGGGCGCGCGGGAGGCGGGCGCGGGCTGCTGGCAGGTGCTGGTGCTGCCATCGGTCCCGGCAGAGCTGGCGCCGGTGCTCTACGCGCTGCCTGCCCAGCTTCTGGCCTATCATACCGCCATCGCCAAGGGCACCGACGCCGACCAGCCGCGCAACCTGGCGAAATCGGTGACGGTGGAATGAACCCGGGGGGCGCGCTGGCAGAGATCGAGGCGCATGCGGATGCCGCGAGGGCGGCCCAGATGGCGGCCTACCACAAGGCCGCGCGGCGCTATCTGGGCGTGCCGGTGCCGGTCATCGACGCATTGGCGAAGGGCTGGCGCGCGGCCCTGACGCTGGAGGACCGGCTGGCGCTGGCGCAAGGGCTGTGGGCCAGCAACGTGCACGAGGCGCGGGTGGCCGCCGCCCGTCTGCTGACCCAGGCGCGCATCCGGCCCGACGCGGCGGTCTGGGACGTGGTCGCGGGCTGGGTGCCCGATTTCGACGGCTGGGCGCTGGCCGATCACGCGGCGGCGGCCGGGTCGCGGCGGCTGGTGGCCGACCCGTCGCGGCTGGACCAGGTGCAGGACTGGGTGGCATCGCCCCACATGTGGACCCGCCGCGCCGCCCTGGTGATGACGCTGCCCTGGACCAGGCAGAACCACCCGTCGGCCCAGGAACGCGCCGACCGTGACCGCGTGCTCGGCTGGTGCGCGACGCTGGCCGGGGATCGCGACTGGTTCATCCAGAAGGCCGTGGCCTGGTGGCTGCGCGACCTGTCGCGCCACGATCCGGCGCGCACCCGCGCGTGGCTGTCGGCGCATGGCCACCGGCTCAGGCCCTTCGCCCGCGCCGAGGCCGCGCGGCATCTGGAGGGCGGAAAGCCGCCCCCCCTGCCGCCGTCAGAGCCTGCGGCCGATCCATCCCCCGGCGTTTCCTGATCGCGGAACGGGCCGCGCCGCCGCCTGCGTCTGGTCCCGGCCGCCCCCGGCGGGCGGCGGCCCCATGGCGCCGTCAGCCGTTGCCACGCCCGGCAAAGCGGCCCGCATCCTCGGCCGCCGCGCGCAGCGCGCGGGACTTGTTCACGGTTTCCTGAAATTCCGATTCCGGGTCGCTGTCATAGACCACGCCGCCGCCCGCCTGGGTGTAGAGCTGCCCGCCCTTCAGAACCGCCGTGCGCAGCGCGATGCAGAAATCCATCTCGCCGTTGGCCGCGAAATAGCCCACGCCGCCGCCATAGACGCCACGCTTTTCGGGTTCCAGCTCGTCGATGATCTGCATTGCCCGCACCTTGGGCGCCCCCGACACCGTGCCCGCAGGCAGGCCCGCCAGCAGGGCCGACAGCGCGTCCTCGCCGTCCCGGATCTGGCCCACCACGTTCGACACGATGTGCATGACATGGCTGTAGCGTTCGATGATGAACTGCTCGGTCGGCCGCACCGTGCCGACCCTGGCCACGCGGCCCACATCATTCCGCCCGAGGTCCAGCAGCATCAGGTGCTCGGCGCGCTCCTTGGCGTCGGCCAGCAGGTCGGCCTCGTTCGCGCGGTCCTCCTCGGGCGTCTGGCCGCGCTTGCGCGTGCCCGCGATCGGGCGGATCGTGACCTCGCCATCCCGCAGCCGCACGAGGATCTCGGGGCTGGCGCCCGCCACCTGGAAGCCGCCGAAGTTGAAGAAGAACATGAACGGCGACGGGTTCGTGCGCCGCAGGCTGCGGTAGAAGGCAAAGGGCGGCAGGGCAAAGCTCTGCCGCCAGCGCTGCGAGGGCACCACCTGAAAGATGTCGCCGGCGCGGATATAGTCCTTGGCGCGCTCCACGATGCCCAGATAGTCGGGATGGGCGATGTTCGACACCGCCTCGCCGGCGGGCGCCGCCTGGCCCAGGTCATGCGCCACGGGGGCGGCGCGGTCGAGATCGCGCAGCGCGTCCATCACCCGCTCGGCCGCCTGCGCATAGGCGGCGCGGGCCGACAGGCCGGTGCTGACCCAGGCGGGGGCGACCACGGTCACCTCGCCCTTCACCCCATCCAGCACCGCCACGACGGATGGCCGCATCAGCACCGCGTCAGGCAGGTCCAGCGGATCGGGCTTGTCGCCCAGCGGCAGGCGTTCGACCAGCCGCACCATGTCATAGCCCAGATAGCCGTAAAGCCCCGCCGCGATGGCGGGAAGCCCTTCGGGCATCTCGATGGCGCTCTCGGCGATCAGGGCGCGCAGGCGGTCGAAGGGATGGCCCGGATCGGGGCGGAACCCCTCGGCGTCGAACCGGGCCTCGCGGTTGATCTCGACCGTCTCGCCCCGGCAGCGCCAGATCAGGTCGGGCTTCATGCCGACGACGGAATAGCGCCCGCGCACCTCGCCGCCCGTCACGCTTTCCAGCATGAAGGTATCGGCGCGGGCCTCGGCCAGCTTCAGCATCAGCGAGACCGGCGTGTCCAGATCGGCCGCCAGCCGCGCCCAGACCGCCTGGTTGCGACCGAGTTTCCAGCCCTTCTCGAAGCTGGCGAAATCGGGAAAAAGCTCGGCCATGCCGTTACCGCATCTGCGCGTGGACGGCGTTCAGCGCGCCTTCGTTGAACTGTATGCCCGAACCCTGGGTCAGGCCGTTGCTGAACAGCGCAAAGGCGTCCTGCGCCAGCGCCGCCTCGGCCTGTGCCGCGATGGCCTGGTGCAGCGGCGCGACAGCCGGGTCGGCGGGATCGGCGGGATAGATCCGGTCCACCCGCACGAGCGCGGTGAACCCCGGCCCCTCGATCACCCGCACCTCGTCGGGCTGCATCTGGAACACCGCCTCGATCAGCGCGGGCGGCGCCTCCTCGACGAATCCGTCGCGGGCGATGCGGGCGGTCACGTCGACGATGCCATAGGCGCCCAGGCTGGCGCCCGCCTCGATCTCGGACTTGATGGCGACGGCCCGGTCGCCCAGCCGCCGCGCGGTTTCGGCGCTGCGCCAGCTTTCGGCCACGGCGTCGCGCACCTCGTCGAAGGGGCGGGGGGCCGGGGGCAGGATCTCGGTCAGTTCCAGCGCGACCAGCCCGCCGTCGTCCAGATCGACCAGCACCGGGAAATCGCCGGGGTTCAGCCGGGCGGCCGCCTCGCGGAAGGCGGGATACCCGGCGATCGGTTCCTCCGATCCCGGGACCAGGTCCAGCGTGCCGGCCGTCAGCCCCTCGTCGGCGGCCAGTTCGGCGACGCTCGCGCCGCCTGCCAGCAGATCGTCGATCGCCTCGCGCCGGTCAGCGATGGCACGGCGCGCGCTGTCGGCGGCCAGTTCTGCCGACAGGTCCTCGCGGGCCTCGTCAAAGGTGATCTCCTGCGCCGCAAGGATGCCGTTCATGCGGAACAGCGCGGGGCCCAGCGGCGTTGCGAAGGGTCCGACCACGCCGGGCTCGGACAGCGCAAAGACGGCCTCGCCCGCGTCCCCCAGATCGGCCCGGGCGACATCGCCCATGTCGATGTCGTCCAGCGTCAGGCCGCGTTCGGACACCAGCGTCTCGAACGGCTCTCCCGCATCGACCCGTGCCTTCGCGGCCTCGGCCGTGGCCTGGTCGGGCAGCACCAGCCGTTCGACCAGACGGCGCTCGGGCTGCACGAATTCCGAGATGCGTTCGTCATACAGGCGGCGCAGCGCGGCCTCGTCCAGGTCCATCCCCGGGGCAAGGTCGGCGGGAAGCAGGGCGGCATAGGCGATGCGCCGGGCCTCGGGCCGGGTGAAGGCGGCGATGCTGGCCTCGTAATGCGCGGTCAGGTCGGCATCCGTGGGGTCGGGCAGGGGGTCGGCCAGGTCCGCCGCGGTCAGCCGCAGCAGCGAAAAGCCCCGGCGCTCGGCCACCCAGGCGAACAGCGTGTCGGTCAGCGCATCGGGCGCGGCAAAGCCGCCCGATACCGCGCCGGTCAGCACCGAGCGCGCAAGGTCGTCGCGCAGCCGCACCTCGAACTGCGCGGGCGTCATGTCGTTGCGTTCCAGCGTGAAGCGATACGTCTCGCGGTCGAACTGGCCGTTCACGCCCTGGAAGGCCGGAATCTCCGCGATCTCGCGCGCCACCCGGGTATCGCCCGCCGAAATGCCGATCCGCGCCGCCTCGTTGTCCAGTGCGGCCTGCGTGACAAGCTGCTGGCGCACCTGCCGGTCAAGGCCCAGCATCTGCGCCATCTCGAAGGTCACGGGCTGGCCCACCTGCGCCGAGAACGCGCTCATCTCGGCGCGCAGCGCATTGGCATAGTCGGTGACCGTGAGGTCGCGGTCTCCGACCCGGCCGACGCTGGTCACCCCGCCGCCGAAATTGGTGATCGAGAACCCGGCAAGACCCACGATCAGCAGGACCAGCATGATCCAGACGAAGATGTTGGCGATGCCGCCTTTCTTCTTCCTGGGTGTCGTTGTCTCGGGGGCGGGTCTGGCCATGGGCACGCTCTCGGGCAAAGGTCCGGCATTCCTTAGAGAGGAACGCCCAGCGGGGCAAGGGCGGGCCCGCCCGGCCTATCGCGCGAGGATCGTCACCATGGGCAGCGCCGTCAGCGGCAGGTCCAGCGCGCGGAACGCGGGCAGCGACAGCTGCGCCGCCCCCTCGCCGGGCAAGAGGTCGACGGCCAGCGACGCGCCGCCCTCGGTCACCACGCGGCCGGGTCCCGCGGCGGTGACCAGCGCCGAGCGCAGCCAGAACCCCGGTTCGGCCGGATTGCCCAGGCTGACGGCCACGCGGCCGAGTTCGCGTTCCGATGCCGGGGCGGCGGGTGCGGCCAGCGCCGCCGCCTTGTCCGCCGCCGATGTCGTGTCGAGCGCGGCCGCCGTGCGCGCGCCCGGGGGCGGGGCGGGGGGCCGCGGGCTTTCGGCCGGCGGGGCGTCGGCCGCCGGGGCGTCGGCCCCCGCAGGCGCGTCGGCGGCGCGATCGCCGGGCAGCAGGGCGGCGATCCGCGCGCAGCCCGCGACAGGGCCGGACAGAAGCAGGGCAAGCAGGAGGAAGCGCAAGGGCATCATGGCCGCGACCTTAGTTCCCCCGGCCGTGCGCCGCAACGTCCGGCCGGGCCCTTGCGCGAGGGGGCGCCGGGGCATAACCTGATGTGCATGACCGCCAGCCTGTCGCCCCCGCCGCTGATCGACCCCTTCGCCCGCGCGATCCGCTACCTGCGGGTGTCGGTCACCGACCGCTGCGATTTCCGCTGCGTCTACTGCATGGCCGAGAACATGACGTTCCTGCCCAAGGCCGAACTTCTGACGCTGGAAGAGCTTGACCGCATGTGTTCCGCCTTCGTGCGGCTGGGGGTCGACAAGCTGCGGATCACCGGGGGCGAGCCCCTGGTGCGCAAGGGCATCATGACATTCTTCCGCGCCATGTCGCGGCACCTGGAGACCGGCGCGCTGCGGGAACTGACGCTGACCACCAACGGCAGCCAGCTGCGCCGCTTTGCCGCCGAGCTTGCGGATTGCGGTGTCCGGCGGATCAATGTGTCGCTCGATACGCTGGATGCGGCGAAATTCGCCCAGGTGACGCGCTGGGGCCGCCTGCCGCAGGTGCTGGACGGCATCGCCGCCGCGCAGGATGCGGGGCTGCGCGTCAAGATCAACGCCGTGGCGCTCAAGGGGTTCAACGAGGAGGAGCAGTTCAGCCTGACCGAATGGTGCGCCGGACAGGGCCACGACCTGACCTGGATCGAGGTCATGCCGATGGGCGACCTCGGCAACGAGGACCGGCTGGACCAGTACTGGTCGCTCAGGGACCTGCGCGCGCGCTACGGCGAACGCTTCACGGTTACCGACCTGGCCGAACGCACCGGCGGCCCCGCCCGCTACGTGCGGCTGGAGGAGACGGGGCAGAAGATCGGGTTCATCACGCCGCTGACGCACAATTTCTGCGAAAGCTGCAACCGCGTGCGGCTGACCTGCACGGGCGAGCTGTACATGTGCCTCGGGCAGGAAGACATGGCCGACCTTCGCGCGCCGCTGCGGGCCGAGGCCGGGGACGAGGCGCTGGAACGCGCGATCCGCGCGGCCATCGCGCGCAAGCCGAAGGGCCATGACTTCGACTATTCGCGCCAGTCCGTCGCGGGCCAGGTCACACGCCACATGAGCCATACGGGCGGGTAAGGGCAGGCCGCCCGCTACAGCCGCGACAACGCCGGGATCAGCAGTTTCTGTCCCACGGCGATGCGGTCGGGCGCCGACAGGACGCGGCGGTTCGCCTCGAATATCGCGGGATATCGGGCGGCGTCGCCATAGAACCGCAGGGCAAGCGCCCCGAGCGAGTCGCCCGGCGCGACCGTATAGGTCACGTCGGTGGCCGATGCCGAGGGCAGCGCGGCAATCTCGGCCGTCGGGTCGGCCGCATCGCCCTCGCCCAGATCCTCGGCCTGTGACCGGGCGACGATCGCGGCCAGCAGCACCGCCGTATCCACCCGCCCCTCGGCGGTGACCAGACCGGCGGGTGCCGACACCGCGCCGCTGCCGACCGCCTCGTTCACCAGCGCGTCGATGTAGGCATCCGACTGGCCCTGCCGCAGCGCCTGCGACACGATCCCCTGCAATGTGACCTGCGGCGTGGCGTCGGGACGCGCCGTCAGGCCGCGCAGGCCCGACAGCGCGGCCAGCGACATCGCCGCCATCGCATCGTCGCCGCCGCCGGGCGGCGCCGGCGCGGGGGCCGCCTGCGGCCCGGCCAGACCTGCCAGAACCGCCGCCGTCGTCGCCTCCAGATCGCTGACCGCGGGGGTGCGCGGCGCCGGTGCCGGCGCGGGCGCGGGGGCAACGGCGGCGGGATCGGTGGCGGCACGCGCCAGCACCGGTTCGGCCTCGGCCTTGGCGGGCGGCGGCGTCGCGGTCCCCGCCGTGTCCCTGGACAGCACGAGCCATTTCAGCGGATCCACGGTGATCGCGAGGCTCGCGAGGACGACGATGGCCAGATAGATGATCGCAAGGCGTTTCATGGCGGTCTCCTGCGGGCGGGATCGGGCGGGCCGGTGCGGGCCGCGTCAGCCCTGGCCCTCTGGCTTGACGACGGACAGGCCCAGCATCAGCCAGTTCTGCATGCCACCCCGATAATAGTGCAGCTTTTCCGGCGGATAGCCCGCGTCGATCAGATAGCGGATGGCGCGCGGGCTCTGGTCGCACCAGGGCCCGTTGCAGAACAGCGCCAGGTCCAGCGCAGTGCCGAAGTCGAACCCGCCCGCGGCGCGGGGCTGCGCGCCCAGCGCCAGCAGGATCTGGTCGCGGTAGGGGTTGCCCGGGGCCAGCGTGGCAAAGGGCACGTTCACCGCGCCGGGGATGCTGCCCTTGGCGTACCATTCCGGCAGGCGCGAATCCATCAGCACCCCCGTGCCGCCCGCGACTGCGGTTTCGAGGAACGCGATCAGTTCCAGTTCGCCCAGCGTCTCGACACCCGGCGCGGCCTGCATCGGATGGATGCAGAACGGCGGGCAGGGGCGCGAGGTCTTGGCGAAATCGCCCGTCACCGTCGCGCTCTGGTCCTGGTTGCGGGCAATCGTCACCGGCTGGCCGTTCAGGACGATGCGCGCCTCGGCCCGGTCCTCGGTCAGCCGCACCTCCTGCGCGGTCGCGGCCGGGGCTGCAAGCACCGCGCCCGCAAGGGCGATGGCCTTCGGCATGCCGGAAAGCCGGATCAGATCACGCAACATGTGGCACCCCCCGATGCTATGTCCACAGCGCCTTGCCCGCGCACACAAAGGTTGTGGGGCACCACGCGCATTCACCAACATGTGACACAGCCCTGCCCCCGGGTCAATTTTCCTCTGGCCACCCTGCCGAAATCGGGTCAGGCGGCCGGGCCCGATGCACGGCCGGGCGTCACCTGCCTGTCACCATGCGGCGCCATCACCCCGTGGGGCAGCAGGGGGCGGCGATGCAGGCGGTCAGGATCGGCGAATCGGATGGCGGCACCACCTTGGCCCCGCTGCGGCTGGGGTGGGAGGAATGGGTGGCCCTGCCGGGCCTCGGCCTGCCCGCGCTCAGGGCAAAGGTCGACACCGGCGCGCGCACCTCGGCGCTGCATGCCTTCGACATCGAACCCTTCGGCCCGGCCTCGGCCCCGCATGTGCGCTTCCTGATCCACCCGATCCCGGGGCGCGAGGATGTCACCATCGCCTGTTCCGCCCCGATCCGCGACCGCCGCGAGATCACCAGTTCGAACGGCGAGACCGAGACCCGCTTGGTGATCGAGACCGAGGTGGTGCTGGGCGCCCGCCGCTGGCCCATCGAGGTCAGCCTGACCGATCGCGGCGGCATGGCCTATCGCATGCTGCTGGGGCGGCAGGCGCTGGGCGAGGGGGCGATGGTCTCGGTGGCCGAGGGGTTCCTGCACGGCGTCCTCAGCCATGACGTCTATCATTCGGCGCGGGTGCTGGCGGCCGCCCCGGCCCGCACCCTGCGCGTGGCCGTCCTGTCGCGCGACGGCGGGGCCTATTCCACCCGCCGCATCGTCGAGGAGGGCACCCGCCGCGGGCATGTGGTCGAGGTGCTCGACACCACGCGGCTCTATGTGGGGATCGGGCCGCTGGCACCCGAAATCCACTGCGACGGCGCGCGCCTGCCGCATTTCGACGCCGTCATCCCCCGCATCGGCCACCGTGTCACGGCCTATGGCGCGGCGATCCTGCGGCAGTTCCAGGCCCGGGGCACCTGGCTGGTGAACGGCCCCGACGGAATCGTGCAAAGCCGCGACAAGCTGCAGGCACATCAGGTTCTGGCGCGGCACCGCGTGCCGATGCCGGCCACGGCCTTCGCCTCCAGCCCCAAGGACACCGGCAACCTGATCGAGCTTGTCGGGGGCGTCCCGCTGGTGGTCAAGCTGCTGGAATCCAGCCAGGGCCGCGGCGTCGTGCTGGCCGAAACCCCCGCCGCAGCGGCCAGCGTGATCTCGGCCTTCCGGGGCCTCAAGGCCGATTTCCTGGTGCAGCGGTTCGTGGCCGAGGCCAGGGGCTGCGACATCCGCTGCATGGTGCTGGACGGCCGGGTGGTGGCCGCCATGCGCAGGCGGGCGGCACCGGGCGAATTCCGGTCGAACCTGCACCAGGGTGGCACCGCCGAGGCGGTCCGCATCAGCCGCGCCGAGCGCGAGGTGGCGGTCCGGGCCGCGCGCGCCTTTCGCCTCGGGCTGGCCGGGGTCGACCTGCTGCGCTCGGCCGACGGGCCGAAGGTGCTTGAGGTCAATTCCTCGCCCGGGTTCGAGGGGGTCGAGCGTGCCTCGGGCCGCAACGTCGCCGCGGCGCTGTTCGATGCGGTGGAACGCCACGTCCGGCCGACCCCCGCGCGCAAGCGCGGCCTGCGCAGCGATTGACGGGGCCGGGCCGCCGCCGCATGGTCCGGGCCATGTCCGATCCCGCATCCCCCCGCTTCACCGGCAGCTTCACCCAGCAGGAACCGATCCCCGAGGATGGCGTCGCTGCGGCGCTGGCCGCGATGGGCCATGCCCGGCTGCACCGCTACAACACGACCCCCGGCGAACTGCCCGAGGTCGCCGCGCTGGAAGAGGAATTCGCGGCCTTCACCGGTGCGCGATATTGTCTGGCGGTCGCCTCGGGCGGCTATGCCATGGCCACCGCGCTGCGCGCGCTGGGCGTGGGGCAGGGGGCGGCGGTGCTGTCCAACGCCTTCACCCTTGCCCCGGTGCCCGGCGCCATCGCCGCCGTGGGCGCGCGGCCGGTGTTCGTGGAAACCGCCGATGACCTCACCATCGACCTGCGCGACCTGTCGGCGCGGATCGCCGACAGCGGGGCGCGGGTGCTGCTGCTGTCGCACATGCGCGGGCATGTCTGCGACATGGACCGCCTGATGGCGATCTGCGACGCCGCCGGGGTGCGCGTGGTCGAGGATTGCGCGCACACGATGGGCGCGGCATGGGCCGGGCGGCCCTCGGGGCGGCATGGCGCCATCGCCTGCTATTCGACCCAGACCTACAAGCACATCAACAGCGGCGAGGGCGGGCTGGTCACCACCGACGATCCCGTGCTGGCCGCCCGCGCGATCCTGCTGTCGGGCAGCTACATGCTCTACCCCCGCCATCGCGCGGCCCCGCCGCCCGAGGTCTTTGCCGCGCTGGTGCCCGACACGCCCAACATCTCGGGCCGGATGGACAATCTGCGCGCCGCCATCCTGCGCCCGCAGCTGCGCCTGCTGGCTGATCGCGTCGCGCGCTGGCGGGTGCTGCATGACCGGATGACGGCCGGGCTTGCGGGCACGCCGGGCCTGGCGCTGATCCCGCGCGACCCGCGCGAAACCTTCGTCGGCTCGTCCTTCCAGTTCCGGCTGCCCGACCGCGACGCGGCCTGGATCATGGCGTTCCTGGCCCGCTGCGCCGCGCGCGGTGTCGAACTCAAGTGGTTCGGGGCGGCCGATCCGCACGGCTTCACCTCGCGCTATGCGCACTGGCGCTATGCCGCGCCGCCCGTCCTGCCGCAGACCGACCGCATCCTTGCCGGGCTGATCGACCTGCGCCTGCCGCTGACCTTCACCCCCGCCGACGCCGATCTGATCGCCGCCATCATCGCGGCCGAGGCGGTATCGAACGCCGCCGCGCCCGACGGACCCGCGCGGGGTGCCGACTGATGCGGGACGGTCCCCGCGCGGCGGGCCGGCGGCGCGCCCCGACGGCCGGCGTCGCGGCGCCGCAGGCGCCGACGCCAGTTGACCGGAGAGACGGCGGCGGGTAAGAAATGAACAGGCGTTCATTTCCCGGGGAGGGGAGCGATGTTCACCGCATCCATGCGTTTCGACCTGGGCGAGGACATCGCCGCGCTGCGTGACACGGTGCATCGCTGGGCGCAGGAACGGGTCAAGCCCCTCGCGTCCGAGATCGACCGCACGAATGTCTTTCCCGCCGCGCTCTGGCGCGAGATGGGTGACCTCGGGCTCCTCGGCATCACCGTGCCCGAGGAATTCGGCGGGGCCGACATGGGCTATCTCGCCCATGTCGTCGCGGTCGAGGAGATCGCCCGTGCCTCGGCCTCGGTCTCGCTGTCCTACGGCGCGCATTCCAACCTCTGCGTCAACCAGATCCGGCTGAACGGCACCGCCGAGCAGCGCGCGCGCTACCTGCCGAAACTGGTCAGCGGCGAACATGTCGGCGCGCTCGCCATGTCCGAGGCGGGGGCGGGATCCGATGTGGTGGGCATGAAGCTGCGCGCCGACCGGCGCAACGACCGCTACATCCTGAACGGCACGAAATACTGGATCACCAACGGCCCCGATGCCGATGTGCTGGTGGTCTATGCCAAGACCGACCCCGAGGCCGGATCGAAGGGCATCACCGCCTTTCTGGTCGAGAAGTCGATGAAGGGGTTTTCCACCAGCCCGCATTTCGACAAGCTGGGGATGCGCGGGTCGAACACGGGCGAGCTGATCTTCGACGACTGCGAGGTGCCCTTCGAGAATGTCATCGGCCAGGAAGGGCGCGGCGTCGCGGTGCTGATGTCGGGGCTCGACTACGAACGGGTCGTGCTGTCGGGCATCGGCACCGGCATCATGGCCGCCTGCCTGGACGAGGTCGTGCCCTACCTGCGCGAACGCCACCAGTTCGGCCGTCCCATCGGGTCGTTCCAGCTCATGCAGGGCAAGCTGGCCGACATGTACACGGCGATGAATTCCGCCCGCGCCTATGTCTACGAGGTCGCCCGCGCCTGCGACCGGGGCGAGGTGACGCGCGCCGATGCCGCCGCCTGCGTGCTCTACGCCAGCGAACAGGCCATGGTGCAGGCGCACCAGGCCGTGCAGGCCCTGGGCGGCGCGGGGTTCCTTGCCGACAGCGCGGTCAGTCGCCTGTTCCGCGATGCCAAGCTGATGGAGATCGGCGCCGGCACGTCCGAGATCCGCCGGATGCTGGTCGGGCGCGAACTGATGGGCGCCGGATGAACCCCGGCGCGCGCGCCTTCACTGGCCAGTCGCCGGAGCCTGCGCCATGATCCGCCCGCGCACGCTCTGGCTGCCGGTGGCCGCGCTCGTGGCGCTGTCGGGCATGCTGGGCGCGGTCGCGGGCCTGCGCGCCGCCGCCCGCGGCGAAACCCCGGTGATCGAGGCCGTGGCCTCGCGCCATCTGGCCCGGGCCGGTCAGGCCGCGCGCGCCACCGATTGCCAGGCGCGGCCGGGATCGGGCTGGATGTCATGGCTCGTGGTGACCTGCCGCACCGACGGCCTTGCGCGCGACTACCACGTGAACCGGCTGGGCTGGATCGTCCGCGAAACCGCCCCCGCCGCCCTGCCGGAGACCTGAGCCATGCCCCGGGCCCCCCTGCGCCACGCCCTTGCCGCCCTGGCGCTGCTGTCCGCCGCTCCGGCGGCGGCGCAGACCGGCACGCAGCCGACAGTGCCGCCGCCGCCTGCCGCCAGCCTGATGGCCGACCTGCCGCCCCCCGATCCCCGGGTCATCGCCGCCGCCGCCGCCTGCGTGACCGATTCCTGGCGCGAGGCCGCCCTCGCCTGCGCCGATGAGACCGAGCGGGCGTGCTACGATGCCCCCGGCGGGTTCCAGCCCTGCCATCGCGCGAACATCACCGCATGGGAGGTGGTGCGCCTCCAGCTCCTCGGCCGCAAGCTGGCCGATTTCGATGCGGCCGATGCCCGCCGCCCGCCGGGCGGCCCGCTTGCGGGCGAGACCCTGCGCATCGCCGAACAGGCCTTCGCCGCGTTCCGCGAGGCCGATTGCGCCTCGGACCGCGCCGCCTGGCCCCCCGGCAGCAGCGAGGGCGAGGTGGTCGCGGTTGACTGCCTGTTCCGCCACACCGTCGAACAGACCGCGCGCCTGATGCTGCGCGGGGTGCCCTGAGATGCCCGTCCCCGCCATGCCCCCTGCCCACCGGAGCCCGCACCGATGCGCCTGACCTCCCGCGCCCTGCCGTCGTCGGAAACCTTCCGCGCCAACCGCGCGGCGCATCTGGCGCTGCTTGCCCAGGTCGAACAGGCCGCCGCGCTGGCGGCCGCGGGCGGCGGCCCCCGGGCGCTCGAACGCCACACCGCACGCGGCAAGATGGCGCCGCGCGACCGGGTGGCGGGCCTGCTGGACCCCGGCGCGCCGTTTCTGGAAATCGGCGCCACCGCCGCGCATGGCATGTATGACGGCGCCGCACCCTGTGCGGGCGTGATCGCGGGCATCGGCCGGGTTCACGGTGCCGATGTCATGGTGGTCTGCAACGATGCCACCGTGAAGGGCGGCACCTACTATCCGATGACGGTCAAGAAACACCTGCGCGCGCAGGAAATCGCCGCCGAATGCCGCCTGCCCTGCGTCTATCTGGTGGACTCGGGCGGTGCCAACCTGCCCAACCAGGACGAGGTGTTCCCCGACCGCGACCATTTCGGCCGCATCTTCTACAACCAGGCCAGGATGAGCGCGGCCGGCATCCCGCAGGTCGCGGTCGTCATGGGGTCCTGCACGGCGGGGGGCGCCTATGTGCCGGCGATGTCGGACGTCACGATCATCGTCAGGGACCAGGGCACGATCTTCCTGGCCGGGCCGCCCCTCGTTCGCGCGGCCACAGGCGAGGTGGTCACCGCCGAGGATCTGGGCGGCGGCGATGTCCACACCCGCCTGTCCGGAGTGGCCGACTATCTGGCGCAGGACGATGCCCACGCCCTTGCCCTCGCGCGCGAGGCGCTGCGCCACCTCAACCGGGCGCCCGCCGCCCACGTCGCCATGGCCGTTCCGGAAGAGCCCGCCTTCGACCCCGACGAGATCCTCGGCGTGGTGCCCGCCGACCTGCGCACCCCCTACGACATCCGCGAGGTCATCGCCCGCGTGGTCGACGGCAGCCGCCTTGACGAATTCAAGGCCCGTTACGGCGAGACGCTGGTGACCGGCTTTGCGCATGTCATGGGCATTCCGGTGGGGATCGTTGCCAACAACGGCGTGCTGTTCTCCGAGGCCGCCGTGAAGGGCGCGCATTTCGTCGAACTCTGCTCGCAGCGCCGCATCCCCCTGGTGTTCCTCCAGAACATCACTGGCTTCATGGTCGGCCGGAAGTACGAGAACGAGGGCATCGCCCGTCACGGCGCCAAGATGGTCACGGCGGTGGCCACCACGGCGGTGCCCAAGATCACCATGCTTCTGGGCGGCAGCTTCGGCGCGGGCAACTACGGCATGGCGGGCCGCGCCTATTCGCCCCGGTTCCTGTGGTCCTGGCCGAACAGCCGCATCTCGGTGATGGGGGGCGAACAGGCGGCGGGGGTGTTGGCCACCGTCAGGCGCGACGGGATCGAGCGGGCAGGGGGCACCTGGTCGGCCGCTGACGAGGCCGAGTTCCGGCGCCCCACGGTCGAGATGTTTGACCGCCAGTCCCACCCGCTCTACGCCTCGGCCCGGCTCTGGGACGACGGCATCGTCGACCCGCGCAAGACCCGCGCGGTGCTGGCGCTGTCGCTGGCGGCCAGCCTGAACGCCCCCGTCGAGGAAACACGCTTCGGCGTGTTCCGGATGTGACCACCCGCGCGCCCGGCGCGCGGAAATCTTGACAAGGGGTTAAGATCAAAACGCAACCCCTTGATATCGTTGATGCCGAAACATGTCCCATCGTGGGACGCCCACCCCGAAAGGCCCGCCCAGCGAAAGACCGCCCGATGTTCCAGAAGATCCTGATCGCCAACCGGGGCGAGATCGCCTGCCGGATCATCGCCACCTGCCGCCGTCTCGGGGTGGCGACGGTGGCGGTCCACTCCACCGCCGACAGCCGGGCGCGCCATGTCCTGATGGCCGACGAGGCGGTGCCGATCGGCGGCCCGGCCCCCGCCGACAGCTACCTGCGCGCCGACCGGATCATCTCGGCCGCCGAGTTGACTGGCGCCCAGGCGATCCATCCCGGCTACGGCTTCCTGTCCGAGAACCCTGATTTCGTCGAGGCGGTCGCGGCGGCGGGGCTGGTGTTCATCGGCCCCTCGGCCGCCGCGATCCGCGCCATGGGGCTGAAGGACGCCGCCAAGCGGCTGATGCAGGCGGCTGGCGTGCCGGTGGTGCCCGGCTATCACGGCGACGACCAGGAACCCGCCCGGCTGGAGCTCGAGGCCGCGACGATCGGCTACCCGGTGCTGGTCAAGGCCGTGGCGGGCGGCGGCGGCAAGGGGATGCGCCGCGTGGACCGCCCGGCCGATTTCATCGCCGCGCTCGAATCCGCCAAGGCCGAGGCACGCGGCGCCTTCGGCAACGACGCCGTCCTGATCGAGAAATACGTCGAGCGCCCCCGCCATATCGAGGTGCAGGTGTTCGGCGACGGCCGGGATGCGCTGCACCTGTTCGAACGCGACTGCTCGCTGCAGCGCCGCCACCAGAAGGTCATCGAAGAGGCCCCGGCCCCCGGCATGACGGCAGGGGTCCGCGCGGCGATGGGCGCCGCCGCCGTGCGTGCGGCCCGCGCCATCGGCTACAGCGGGGCCGGAACGGTCGAGTTCATCGTCGACGGCGCCGGTGGCCTGCGCGAGGACGGGTTCTGGTTCATGGAAATGAACACCCGCCTGCAGGTCGAGCATCCGGTGACCGAGGCGATCACCGGCGTCGATCTTGTGGAATGGCAACTGCGCGTCGCGTCGGGCGAGGCGCTGCCCGCCCGGCAGGAGGATCTGACGATCACCGGCCACGCCTTCGAGGCGCGGCTCTACGCAGAGGACGTGGCGGCCGGGTTCCTGCCCGCCACCGGGCGGCTGGCACATCTGGCCTTCCCGCCGGACGTGCGCGCCGATACCGGTGTGGCCAGCGGCGACGCCATCAGCCCGTGGTACGACCCGATGATCGCCAAGGTCATCGCCCATGGCCCGACCCGCGCCGTGGCGCTGAACCGGCTGGCCACCGCGCTCGAGGCGACGCAGGTGGCCGGGACGGTGACGAACCTGTCCTTCCTGTCGGCGCTGGCCCGCCACCCCGGCTTTGCCGCCGGAGAGGTCGATACGGGCCTGATCGCCCGCGACCTCGCCGCCCTGACCGCGCCGCGCGACCGCGACCATCTTGACCTTGCGATGGCCGCGACCGCCTTCCTGGCTGCGGCCGAACTGCCGCGGGGGCCGCTGGCGGGTTTCGCGCTGTGGACGGCGCCGGGGCATGTCGTGGTGCTGCGGCACGGTGACGACCCATGGTCTGCCCGCATCACCCTGACCGGCCCCGACGCCGCGCAGGTGGAACTCGACGGACTGCTGATCCTGGCCGAACGCGGCCCCGGCGGCTGGATCGTCGAGGGGCGGGGGCCGCTGGACGTGGTCGAGCGGTCCGGCGCGATCCATGTCTTCGCCCCCGGCCGCACGCTGTCGCTGGCCCGCACCGATCCGCTTGACCGCGCGGCGGCCGAGGGGGTGGCGGGCAACATCACCCGATCGCCCATGCCGGGCCTTGTGCGCGCAGTGCATGTCGTGGCCGGGCAGGCGGTGAAGGCGGGCGACCGGCTGGCCGTGCTGGAGGCGATGAAGATGGAACATGTCCTGACCGCCGCCCGCGACGGCGTGGTGGCCGAGGTGCTGGTGGCGCCCGGCGCGCAGGTCGAGGCGGGCGCCCCCCTGATCGCGCTGGAGGATGCGGGATGAGCGGTGCCCGCAGCGTCGAGATTGTCGAGGTCGGCCCCCGCGACGGGCTGCAGAACGAGGCGCGGTTCATCCCGACCGAACGGAAGGTCGCGCTGATCGACCTGCTGTCGCGGGCCGGATTCCGGCGGATCGAGGCGGCAAGCTTCGTCAGCCCGAAATGGGTGCCGCAGATGGCGGATGGCGCGGCGGTGATGGCGGGCATCGCCCGGGCGCCCGGGGTGCGCTACGCGGTGCTGACCCCGAACCTCAGGGGCTACGAGGCCGCGCGGGCGGCGGGGGCGGATGAGGTGGCGGTCTTTGCCTCGGCCTCCGAGGGGTTCTCGCGCGCCAATCTCAATGCGGGCATTGCCGAAAGCCTGGAACGGATGCGCCCGGTGGCCGATGCGGCGCGGGCCGACGGCATCGCGCTGCGCGGCTATGTGTCCTGCGTGACGGACTGCCCGTTCGACGGGCCCACGCCGCCGGGCGAGGTGGCGCGCGTGGCCGCAGCACTGCGCGACATGGGCTGCGCCGAGGTCAGCCTGGGCGATACCATCGGGCGCGGCACGCCCGAGGCGGTCGACGCGATGCTGGCGGCGGTGCTGGATGACCTGCCGCCCGGCCGGCTGGCGGGGCATTTCCACGATACCGCAGGGCGGGCGCTGGACAACATCGCGGTCGCGCTCGGGCGCGGGCTGCGCGTGTTCGACGCGGCTGTCGGCGGTCTGGGCGGCTGCCCCTATGCGCCGGGTGCGGCGGGGAACGTGGCGACGGAACGGGTGGCGCGGTGGCTGGCGGCCGAGGGCTGGTCGACCGGTCTTGACGAAACGGTGCTGGCACGCGCCGCCGAAATGGCGCGCGCGATGCGTGGCGGCTGAGCGTGGCGGCATCCATCCGGATGATGGTGTCCGGGGTGTGCGGCCCAGGGAGGCGGGAATGTTCGAGACGATCAGGGTTGCAACCGATGCGCGGGGTGTCGCGCGGCTGACGCTGGCGCGGCCGGAAAAGCACAACGCGCTGTCGGCACCGATGATGGATGAACTGACGGCGGCGGCGCGGGCGCTGGCGGCCGATGCGGGCGTGCGCGTGGTGATCCTCGATGCGCTGGGGCCGAGCTTCTGTGCCGGTGGTGACCTGGGCTGGATGCGCGCGCAGGCGGCCGCCGACGGCCCCGGCCGAGCGGTCGAGGCCCGCAGGCTGGCCGGGATGCTGTCCGCGCTGGACGCGCTGCCGAAGCCGCTGATCGGGCGGGTGCAGGGCAATGCCTTTGGCGGTGGCCTGGGCATGATGGCGGTCTGCGACCTTTGTGTAGCGGCCGAGACCGCCCGCTTCGGCCTGACCGAGACGCGGCTGGGCCTGATCCCGGCCACCATCGGGCCCTATGTGCTGGCGCGGATCGGGGCAGGGGCCGCGCGCGGCCTGTTCGTCACTGCACGCGGCTTTGGCGCGGACGAGGCGCTGCGCCTTGGCCTGGTGACGCGCGCCGTGGCGCCCGACGCGCTGGATGATGCGGTGGCCGACGAGACGGCGGCGGCGCTGCTCTGCGCGCCGGGGGCGATGGCCGAGGCCAAGGCGCTGATCCGCAACCTGGCGGCGCCCGTGACCCCCGCCATGGTCGATGACAGCATCGCGGCGCTTGTCGCGCGCTGGGACAGCCCGGAGGTGGCCGAGGGCACCGGTGCATTCCTTGACCGCCGCAAGCCCGGCTGGGCCGTCTGACCTAGCCCGCCTCTTCCAGGCATTCGCCGGGGGCGGTGGTGTCGCGCGTCCAGCCCTCGGCAACGGTCGGGCGCCCGTGCCCGGTGGTGGCGACGACGAACTTCCACCCGTCGCGCAGCAGGTACTCGGAGAACAGGAACTGCCCCGCTGTCGCCTGCCCGGTGACCGGGCTGTCCGCCGAGGCGCCGCTGCGCAGCGTCAGGCCGGGGCCGGTGTAGCCGAGGCAGGCCCAGCCGTTGTGATCGGCCGCCGGTATGTCGCGCAGCCGCGACAGGCGCGCGGCCTCGGTCCGCATGCGTGCGGTGGGGGCGCTGGTTGTGGCGACGCGGCAGCCCGCGTCGTTCTCCATCAGGCGGATCTGGTCGACGGCCTCGGCATCGGCGGATGCGAGCTGCGGCGACGTTCCGATGCATCCCGCGTTGCCGAACAGACCCTGGCCGAGGGCGCTGCCGAAGCAGTATCCGGCGCGGTGGAAGATGGTGTTCCGGGCAATCCACAGATCTTCGCAGAACGTATCGGCCCCGGCCGGAACCGGCAGGGCAAGCAGCACAGTCAGGATGGCGCGGCGCATCGGCGTCTCCGGTCGGGCGGTGGCTTGCGGCACGGTGGCACCGCCGAGAGATTCGTCCAACACGGCAATTGCCTGCCCGTCGCGGCCGCCGCCGGTCGCGGCGCGGGCCACGGTTCTGCGGCAATGCAGAAGAATCTTTGCGGCATCGCAGCGCGATCCGGATTCTCCTTTGCACACCGCTGCATACATCGGCCCTCCGCGACGGTCTGGCCCAGGTGCGGCCACCGCCTTCGGTTGACCCCGGCGGGGGCGCAGAGTAAACGGATGCGAGGTGACCGGGGCCGCCCGCAAGAGGCGGCGGGTTGCCTGTGTCGCCAGCCGAAGGAGCCCGCCTCGTGGACACACTTCTCCGAGACTACGCGCCGATTCTCATTTTTCTGGCGATCGCCGTGGGGCTCGGGCTGGTGCTCATGCTGTCCGCCGCGATCATCGCCGTGCGCAACCCCGACCCCGAGAAGGTCTCGGCCTACGAATGCGGCTTCAACGCCTTCGACGACGCGCGCATGAAGTTCGACGTGCGGTTCTATCTCGTGTCGATCCTGTTCATCATCTTCGACCTGGAAGTGGCGTTCCTGTTCCCCTGGGCGGTGGCCTTCGGCGAAATCTCGATGACCGCGTTCTGGTCGATGATGGTGTTCCTGGCCGTGCTGACCGTGGGCTTTGCCTATGAATGGAAGAAAGGGGCCCTGGAATGGGAGTGATGACGGGGAACGCCGCCGGTCCCGACCGCGACGCGCAGGTGATCGAGTTCAATCGTGAGTTGCAGGACAAGGGCTTTCTGCTGACCGCGACCGAGGATGTGATCAACTGGGCGCGCAACGGGTCGCTGCACTGGATGACCTTCGGGCTGGCCTGCTGCGCGGTCGAGATGATGCACACCTCGATGCCGCGCTACGATCTCGAACGCTTCGGCACGGCGCCGCGCGCCTCGCCCCGCCAGTCGGACCTGATGATCGTGGCGGGCACGCTGACCAACAAGATGGCCCCGGCGCTGCGCAAGGTCTATGACCAGATGCCAGAACCGCGCTACGTGATCAGCATGGGGTCCTGCGCGAATGGCGGGGGGTATTACCACTACAGCTATTCGGTGGTGCGGGGCTGCGACCGGATCGTGCCGGTCGACATCTACGTTCCCGGCTGCCCGCCCACGGCCGAGGCGCTGCTGTACGGAATCCTGCAGTTGCAGCGGAAGATCCGCCGCACCGGCACGCTGGTGAGGTGACCCGATGACCGCCGCCCTTCAGGAACTGGCCGCCCATCTGGAACTTCGCCGTCCCGATGCCGTGTCCTCGACGCATGTCGCGCATGGCGAACTGACGGTCGAGGTGACGCTGCCGCATCTGTCGGCCTTCATCGAGTATCTCAAGACCGATGCCGCCTGCCGCTTCACCTCGCTCGTCGACATCACGGCGATCGACCATCCCGACCGTCCGGCGCGGTTCGATGTGGTCTATCATTTCCTGTCGATGTACCGGAACCACCGCATCCGGGTGAAGGTGCCCGTCCATGAGGACGAGATGGTGCCGTCGGTGTCCGCGATCCACCCGTCCGCCGACTGGTTCGAGCGCGAGGTGTTCGACATGTTCGGCATCCTGTTCTCGGGTCACCCCGACCTGCGGCGCCTGCTGACCGACTACGGGTTCCGTGGCCACCCGCTGCGCAAGGACTTTCCCACCACCGGCTATACCGAGGTGCGCTGGGACGAGGCGCAGAAGCGCGTGGTCTATGAGCCCGTGAAACTGGTGCAGGAATACCGCCAGTTCGATTTTCTCAGCCCGTGGGAGGGCGCGCAATACGTCCTGCCGGGCGACGAGAAGAAGGGCTGAGGCGCGTGGGCGGCGAGCCGACCATTCTTCTGGGCGTGGGCGCGACCAAGGCGGGCACCACATGGCTGTGGGACCATCTGGCCGCGCACCCCGATTGCCATGCGCGGGCGATCAAGGAACTGCACTATTTCGACACGCTGGAGAACAACACCTTCGGCCGCCAGATCAAGCTGCAGGAGGCGCGCGCCGAAAAGCTGGCCGCGTCGGGCCGGGGCGACGCCGCGCTGCAGGCGCAGCGCCGTGCCGATGTTGCGGAATGGATCGCGGTGCTGCGCCGCAGGGTCGAGGATATCCCGGCCTATCTTGCCTATCTGTTCGGCGGCGCGCGGGCCGGGCGGCGGCTGGTGATGGACGTGACGCCCGCCTATGCCAGCCTGCCCGAGCAGCGGTTGCGGCAGATGGCCGGCATGGCGGCGGATGTGCGCGTCCTCTATCTGATGCGCGACCCGGTGTCCCGCTTCTGGAGCCATGTGCGCATGATCGCCGAACGCATGACAAAGGTCGCGGCAGAGGTTCCGGATGCGGCGCGGGCGCTGCTGGACGCCATTCTGGACGGCCGGCCCTCGGCGGCGGTGGACCGGGGTGACTATGCCGGGGCCCTGGCGCGGCTGGATGCCGCCGTGGCGCCCGGGCGGTTCCTGGCGATGTTCCAGGAAGACCTGATGACCGCGCCGGGCTATGCGCGGCTGTGCACGTTCCTGGGTATCCGGCAGGGCAACCCGGATTTCGGGCGCCGCGTCTTCGCGTCGGCGCCCGTCGAGATGACCGATGCGCAGCGCGCGCGCCTGCGCGCCCTGCTGGCCCCGCAATATGCGGCGGTGGCGCGGCGGCATACCCTGCCCGCCGCCTGGCGGCAAAACATGGACGAGGTGAGCGGATGATGGACGGTGGCTTTGACGACGCCCTGACCGGCGAACAGAAGATCCGCAACTTCAACATCAACTTCGGGCCGCAGCACCCTGCGGCACATGGTGTCCTGCGTCTGGTGCTGGAACTTGACGGCGAGATCGTCGAACGCTGCGACCCGCATATCGGGCTGCTGCACCGTGGCACCGAGAAGCTGATGGAAAGCCGCACCTATCTGCAGAACCTGCCCTATTTCGACCGGCTGGACTATGTGGCGCCGATGAACCAGGAACACGCCTGGTGTCTGGCGATCGAGCGTCTGACGGGTGTGCAGGTTCCGCGCCGCGCCAGCCTCATCCGGGTTCTGTATTCCGAGATCGGGCGCGTCCTGAACCACCTGCTGAACGTCACGACCCAGGCGATGGACGTGGGCGCGCTGACCCCGCCGCTCTGGGGGTTCGAGGAGCGCGAGAAGCTGATGGTGTTCTACGAACGCGCCTGCGGGGCGCGTCTGCATGCCGCCTATTTCCGCCCCGGCGGCGTGCATCAGGACCTGACGCCCGACCTGATCGATGACATCGACGCCTGGGCCGAGGCATTTCCGAAGGTTCTGGACGACATCGACACGCTGCTGACCGAGAACCGCATCTTCAAGCAGCGCAACGCCGACATCGGCGTGGTGACCGAAGAGGATATCCAGGCTTGGGGCTTTTCCGGCGTGATGGTGCGGGGGTCGGGCCTCGCCTGGGACCTGCGGCGCGCGCAGCCCTACGAGTGCTATGACGAGTTCGATTTCAAGATTCCCGTCGGCAAGAACGGCGACTGCTATGACCGCTATCTGTGCCGGATGCAGGAAATGCGGGAATCGACGGCGATCATCCGCCAGGCCATCGCGAAACTGCGCGTGGAACCCGGCGACGTGCTGGCGCGCGGCAAGATCACGCCGCCCCGCCGCGCCGAGATGAAGACCTCGATGGAGGCGCTGATCCATCACTTCAAGCTCTACACCGAAGGGTTCCATGTGCCAGCGGGCGAGGTCTACGCCGCCGTCGAGGCGCCCAAGGGCGAATTCGGCGTCTACCTGGTGGCCGACGGCACCAACCGCCCCTACCGCGCCAAGATCCGCGCGCCCGGGTTCCTGCACCTGCAGGCGATGGACTATATCTGCAAGGGTCACCAGCTGGCCGATGTGTCGGCGATCATCGGCACGATGGACGTGGTGTTCGGGGAGATCGACCGGTGACGATGATCGGCATCCTGCCCTTCGCGGTGATCGTGATCCTGTCGATGCCCGTGGCCGTGCCCTTCGTGGCCGCCGCCATGATCCTGAGGTTCTGACCGATGACCGGCAACGCCGCCCTGCTGCTCGCGACGCTCTGCATGGTCCTGACCGGCGGTTTCGGCGTGCTGTTCGCGCTGAACCCCGAAAAGGGTATGAAGGCGGCGTCGCACTGGCCCGCGCAGTTGCCGCTTGTCATGTCGGACCGCTACATCGGGACCGCCTTTCTGCTGCTGGGCGTGCTGCTCTGGGGCGACTGGTGGCTGCTGGCATGGTTCCTGGCGGTGGTCGGGATCGCCGGGTTCGGTGACGTGTTCATCTATCTCCGCGCCGGGCGGCCCCACGGGCCGCATCTGGTGGCGGCCCTGCTTTACCTTTCGGCGGCCGGTCTTGCGCTGGCGGCCCACATGACGAACGGAACGCCCTGATGCTGCGCCGCCTGCACCCCCACCAGCCCGCAAGTTTCGCCTTCACCCCGGCCAATGAGGCCTGGGCGCGCGCGCAGATGACCAAGTACCCCGAAGGGCGGCAGGCATCGGCGATCATCCCGCTTCTGTGGCGCGCGCAGGAGCAGGAAGGCTGGCTGTCCCGTCCCGCCATCGAATACGTCGCCAAGATGCTGGACATGGCCTATATCCGGGCGCTGGAAGTCGCCACCTTCTACTTCATGTTCCAGCTGCAACCGGTTGGTTCTGTGGCCCATATCCAGATCTGCGGCACCACGTCCTGCATGATCTGCGGCGCCGAGGACCTGGTTGCCGTCTGCAAGGAGATGATCAATGCCAAGCCGCATGCGCTGTCGCCGGACGGCCGTTTCAGCTGGGAGGAGGTCGAATGCCTGGGCGCCTGCGCGAACGCGCCGATGGCGCAGATCGGCAAGGATTACTACGAGGATCTGACCGCCGAAAGACTGCGTGGCCTGATCACCCGTTTCGCGGCGGGCGAGGTGCCGGTTCCGGGGCCGCAGAACGGCCGCTATGCCGCAGAGCCGCTGACCGGGCTGACGACGCTGCGCGATTTCGAAAGCGGCCGGCGGCAGTACAACGCCAGCGCGCAGGCGGCGGTCGACCTGGGCGACACGGTCAGGCGGATCGACGGCACCGAGGTGCCGCTGGTGACACCCTGGAAGGGCCGGGCCGATGCCGCGACCCCCGCCGCCGGTGCGGCCGCCGAGCCGAAGCCCGGCGCGGGCCGCGCCGCCGATGACACCGGCGCGACGGTGCAGGAGGCGCCGGCGCGATCCAGGGGCAGGCCCGAAGCGGACGGCGATGCACCGAACGCGACACCCGCCGCCACGCCGGGGGCAAAGGCACCCGCCACGACCGGCACGCGGCCGCAGGCGTTGCCGGAGGCGCGCGGGGGAAAGCCGGACAATCTGAAGGAAATCAAGGGTATCGGCCCGAAACTTGAAGCGCTCTGCCATCGGCTCGGTTTCTTCCACTTCGACCAGATCGCGTCCTGGACCGAGGCAGAGATCGCCTGGGTCGATGACAATCTCGAGGGGTTCAAGGGCCGGGTGACCCGGGATGACTGGGTGGCGCAGGCCCGGATCCTTGCGGCGGGCGGCGATACGGAATTCTCGAAACGTGTTGAGAAGGGTGGCGTCTACGACTGAACGGCAACCGGCCCGCGGCAAGCTCCGGGCCCCGAAGGAGACGGCGAAGGATGACGGATGTTCCGATGAAGAACGCCCCTCAACTCTGGGGCTGGCTTGTGGCGGCGGGCGCTGCCGCGACGGGCTTTGGCGCCGCCGTCGGCCCGGTGGGGCTGTCCTCGGCCGGCGCCGTGATGGTGGCCGCGGTCCTGTTCGTGACGGTCGGGCTGATCCTGGGTATGCCCGCGCGCGAGGAAGGCGATGACGAAGCCGCCGCGGCAGAGGCGGAGCGGCCGCTGACGCCGTCGATGATGGTTGCGCAGATGTCCCCGGCCGAGACGGCGTGGGTCGAGACCAGGACGGCGGAATGGACCGCGACGCCCGCCCCGGAGGCCGAGGTTCCGGCACCGGCCCGTCCGCAGGGCCTGAGCGCGGCGCGCGGCGGGCAGGCGGACGATCTGAAGCTGATCAAGGGGATCGGGCCGAAGCTTGAACTGCTCTGCCATTCGCTGGGCTACTATCACTTCGACCAGATCGCGGCATGGACGCCCGCCGAGATCGCCTGGGTCGATGACAACCTGGAAGGTTTCAAGGGCCGCGTGACGCGCGACGACTGGGTGGCGCAGGCGCGCGTGCTGGCGGCGGGGGGGCAACCCGCATGACCACCGTGCCCGGTCCCAGCCCCGATGATCTGGCGCGCGTGCGGCAGGCACGGCTGGCGGCCTTCGTGCTGGCCGCGACGATGATCCTGTGGATGGGCGCGCAGTGGCTGGGCGGGAAACTGGGATGGGAGGCGCGGTTTGCCTTCCTTTTCGATCTGATGGCGATTGCGGCCTTCGTCTGGACGATGGCGGTGACATGGCGGCTGTGGCGGCAGCGGCAGAAGTAAGGACAGGACGATGCTGAAGGATCAGGACCGCATCTTCACCAACCTCTACGGCATGCATGACCGCACGCTGGCAGGGGCCAGGAAGCGCGGGCATTGGGACGGCACGGCGGCAATCATCGCGCGCGGCGCGGCGACGATCATCGACCAGGTCAAGGCCAGCGGGCTGCGCGGCCGGGGCGGCGCGGGGTTTCCCACCGGGCTGAAGTGGTCGTTCATGCCCAAGCAGTCGGACGGGCGACCGTCGTATCTGGTGGTGAACGCCGACGAGTCCGAGCCCGGCACCTGCAAGGACCGCGAGATCATGCGGCATGATCCGCATACGCTGATCGAGGGCTGCCTGATCGCCAGTTTCGCCATGGGCGCGCATGCCTGCTACATCTACATCCGCGGCGAATACATCCGCGAGCGCGAGGCGCTGCAGGCGGCGATCGACGAATGCTATGACGCGGGGCTTCTGGGGAAGAACGCCGCCGGGTCGGGCTGGGATTTCGACCTCTACCTGCATCACGGCGCGGGCGCCTACATCTGCGGCGAGGAGACGGCGCTTCTGGAAAGCCTCGAGGGCAAGAAGGGCATGCCACGGATGAAGCCGCCGTTCCCGGCAGGCTCGGGACTCTACGGCTGCCCGACCACGGTGAACAACGTGGAATCGATTGCGGTGGTGCCGACGATCCTGCGGCGCGGCCCGGAATGGTTCGCGGGCTTCGGCCGCCCGAACAATGCGGGGACCAAGCTGTTCGCCGTCTCGGGCCATGTCGCCAACCCCTGCGTGGTGGAAGAGGCGATGTCGATCCCGCTGAAGGAACTGCTGGAACGCCATTGCGGCGGCGTGCGGGGCGGCTGGAAGAACATCAAGGCGGTAATCCCGGGCGGATCGTCCGTGCCGCTTCTGACGCAGGCGCAATGCGATGACGCGATCATGGATTTCGACTGGCTGCGGGAACAGCGGTCGGGCCTGGGCACGGCGGCGGTGATCGTGATGGACAAGTCCACCGACGTCATCAAGGCGATCTGGCGGCTTTCGAAGTTCTACAAGCACGAAAGCTGCGGCCAGTGTACGCCGTGCCGCGAAGGCACGGGCTGGATGATGCGGGTGATGGACCGGCTGGTGCGGGGCGAGGCGGAGATCGAGGAAATCGACATGCTGCTGTCGGTGACCAAGCAGGTCGAGGGGCATACGATCTGCGCACTCGGCGATGCGGCGGCCTGGCCGATCCAGGGCCTGATCCGCGCCTTCCGCGACGAGATCGAGGATCGCATCGTGGCAAAGAAGACGGGCCGCGTGTCGGCCGTGGCGGCGGAGTGACAGGAATGGGCCGCGCGGTTCGGGTTCCGGGGATCGTGGCGCTGGCGGCCTTGCCGCCTGCTGCAACACCGGGCGCCACCGGCCGGTTCCTCGCGAAGGGGGCCGATTGATGCGGGCGGTATCCGGCCTCACGCTCGGGATGGCGGCGCTGGCCGCCTGTGCGGCACCTGTGGCCGAGAGCCCGCGGGGGTCCGGCACCCCGCTGCGCGTCGCGGGGTTGCAGCACTGGCAGGGCGCCGATGCGAAGCGGCTGGCCGATGCGCGATGCGGGGCAGGGGGCGTGCGGACGTCGATCTATGACCGCTACGATCGCGCGGCCGGCGAATGGGTGTTCCGGGAGGGCTGCCGGTGACAGGGCTCCGGACCATGGCGCGGCGGGGTCTTGCGGCGATGCGGGCCGCAAGGGCGGCCTTTGCCGTGCCTCCGGCACCGGCGGCAGCCGTCGCCGCCGCGGGTCCGGCACGGGTTGCTCCGGCACCCGCTTCCCCGGCTGCCGCCGCCGCACCGGCAGAGCCGCCACCCAAGCCCGCCCGGCGCTTCGGCTATGAGGGCGACGATGTTGCGGGCGATATCCGGGGCAAGTACGGCTTTCAGGGCGATCTGCTGGATATCTATGCAGGGCATCGTGGCCCGGCGATCAACAAGTGGCACCATTACCTGCCGATCTATGACCGGCATTTCGCGCGTCGTCGCGGCACCGCCGTGCGGTTCCTGGAAATCGGCGTGGCGCGTGGCGGTTCGCTGCAGATGTGGCGCAGGTATCTGGGGGATGACGCGGTGATCTTCGGCATCGACATCCGGCCCGACTGCGCGCGGCTGGACGGGCAGGCGGGCCGCGTGCGCATCGGATCGCAGGATGACGAGGTCTTCCTGAACGCCGTCGTCGACGAGATGGGCGGCGTGGACGTGGTGCTGGATGACGGCAGCCACATGATGCCGCATGTCCGCAAGACGCTGGCTGTGCTTTTCCCGCGGCTTGAAACCGGCGGGACCTACATGATCGAGGACATGCACACGGCCTATTGGCCGCGCTGGGGCGGCGGGTTCGGCGTGCCCGAGAACGTGTTCCACGACCTGCGCGGCGTGATCGACGACATCCACCACCCCTATCATGGCAAGCCCGAGCAGGCCGCCGGGTTCGGGCGCAGCGTGTCGGGGCTGCATGTCTACGATTCGATCATCGTGCTGGACAAGGATCCGGTGCATCCCCCCGTGAACTCGATGGTGGGCTGATGGACAGACCGCTGCACCCAACCCTTGCCGGTTCCGGTCGCCTGGCGGCGGCCTGTCATCGCATAGCAGCCGGGATCCCTTCATGTTTCCGGGCATCCGGAACAAGGAGAATCCGATGAACCGCCCGATCCCGACCCTTGCCCTCGTGCTTGCCATGGCGGCGCCGCTGGCGGCTGCCGCACCCGTGCCGCTGGCCGAGGAAAGGCACATCAACGAACAGCTTCTGGCGGCGCAGGTGGGTGACATTCTGCGCAAGACCTGCCCGGTCGCAAGCGCCCGGATGCTCGTGGTCCTTGGCAAGCTGAACGATCTTGAATCCTACGCCCGCAAACAGGGCTATTCCGAGACCGAGGTGCGTGCCTTCCTCAAGGACAAGGCCGAGAAGGCGCGCATCCGCAAGCTGGCCGAGGACTATCTGGCGCAGGCCGGTGCGGTGCAGGGCGATGCCGAAAGCTATTGCCGCGTGGCGCGCGACGAGGTGCGTCGGCGCACGCTGACCGGACAGTTGCTGCGGGTGTCGGGATGACGATGCATCTGGCCGAACTCAACGTCGGACGGCTGGTCGCCCCCACCGATGACCCGCGCGTGGCCGAATTCATGGCCGCGCTGGACCGGGTGAACGGTCTGGGCAAGCGGATGCCGGGGTTCGTCTGGATGATGGAAGGTTCCGGCGAACCGGGCACCGGCAACACCGAGGCCAAGATCGGCGGCGATCCGCAGTATGTGTCGAACCTGACGGTCTGGGAAAGCGTCGAGACGCTGGAGCATTTCGTCTGGAACACCGTCCACCGCGCGTTCTATGAGCGGCGCCAGGAATGGTTCGAGGTGCTGGGACAAATGCATTTCGTCATGTGGTGGGTGCCTGCGGGCCACCGGCCCACGCTGGACGAGGCTCTGGAACGGCTGGACCACATGCGGGCGCATGGCGACGGCGATTTCGCCTTCGGCTGGAAATATCTGAAAGAGGCGCGGCTGTGGAAAACCCACGGCTGCGCCCAAGTGGCGGCGGAGTAAAGCCATGACCAACCTCAAGAAAATCAGCATCGACGGGATCGAGGTCGAGGTCGACGGCGCGATGACGATCATCCAGGCGGCGGAAGTGGCCGGGATCGAGATCCCGCGCTTCTGCTACCACGAACGGCTGACCATCGCGGGCAACTGCCGGATGTGTCTGGTCGAGGTTGTCGGCGGCCCCCCGAAGCCCGCGGCCAGCTGCGCCATGCAGGTGCGCGACCTGCGCCCCGGTCCGAACGGCGAGGCGCCGGTGGTCAAGACCAACTCGCCGATGGTGAAGAAGGCCCGCGAGGGGGTGATGGAGTTCCTGCTGATCAACCATCCGCTCGACTGCCCGATCTGCGACCAGGGCGGCGAATGCGACCTGCAGGATCAGGCGATGGCCTATGGGGTCGACTTCAGCCGCTACCGCGAGCCGAAGCGTGCCAGCGAAGACCTGAACCTTGGCCCGCTGGTCGAAACCAGGATGACGCGCTGCATCTCCTGCACCCGCTGCGTGCGGTTCACCACCGAAGTTGCGGGCATCACGCAGATGGGCCAGACCGGCCGGGGCGAGGATGCCGAGATCACCAGCTACCTGAACCAGACGCTGCACTCGAACCTTCAGGGCAATATCATCGACCTTTGCCCGGTCGGCGCGCTGACGTCGAAACCCTATGCCTTCACCGCGCGGCCCTGGGAACTGACCAAGACCGAAACCATCGACGTGATGGATGCGCTGGGGTCGTCGATCCGCGTCGATACCAAGGGCCGCGAGGTCATGCGCATCCTGCCGCGCAACCATGACGGCGTGAACGAGGAATGGATTTCCGACAAGACGCGCTTTGTCTGGGACGGGCTGCGTCGGCAGCGGCTGGACCGGCCCTATGTGCGGGTCGACGGGAAACTGAAGCCCGTGACCTGGCCCGAGGCGCTGGCGGCGGCCGCGCGCGCCATGACGGCGGGAAAGGTTGCGGGGATCGTGGGCGATCTGGCCCCGGTCGAGGCCGCCTTCAGCCTGAAGCGGCTGGTCGAGGGGCTGGGTGGCAAGGTGGAGTGTCGCACCGACGGCGCGGCGCTGCCCGAGGGCAATCGCGGCGCCTACGCCGGGACCGCGCGGATCGAGGATATCGACAGCGCCCGGCTGATCATGCTGATCGGCACCAACCCGCGCGACGAGGCGCCGGTGCTGAACGCGCGCATCCGCAAGGCCTGGACCCTCGGCGCCGAGGTCGCGCTGATCGGACAGCCGGTCGACCTGACCTATGACTATGCCCATCTGGGCAGCGGGCGGGCGGCCCTTGCCGCCTTTGTCGGCAAGGAAAGCTGGGATGAGGCACGGGCCAGGCCCTCGGTCATCATCCTGGGGCAGGGCGCCCTGACCGGCGCCGATGGCGCCGCGGTGCTGGCCGCGGTCGCGAAGGCGGCCGAGCTTTCGGGGTCGAAGCTTCTGGTGCTGCATGGCGCCGCGTCGCGCGTCGGGGCGATGGACGTGGGCGCCGTGGCCGAGGGCGGGATTGCGGCGGCGCTGGACGGGGCCGCGACCGTGTACAACCTCGGTGCGGACGAGATCGACATCCCGCCGGGACCGACGGTGATCTATCAGGGTCATCACGGCGACCGGGGCGCGCATCGCGCCGACATCATCCTGCCGGGCGCTGCCTGGGTCGAGGAGAACGGCCTGTTCGTCAACACCGAGGGCCGTCCGCAGCTTGCGCTCCGCGCCGGTTTCCCGCCGGGCGAGGCGAAGGAGAACTGGGCAATCCTGCGCGCGCTGTCGGCCGAGATCGGCCAGACCCTGCCCTGGGACAGCCTTGCCGCGCTGCGCCGGACGCTGGTGGCCGCGCATCCGCATCTTGGCGAGATCGATTCGGTGCCCGCGAACACGCTTGTCGCCCTGCCGGCCGGAACGCTGGGCAGCGGCGATTTCCCGTCGGTGGTCACGGACTTCTACCTGACGAACGCGGTCGCCCGCGCATCGGCGCTGATGGCCGAGTGTTCGCGGCTGGCGGCGGGCCGGCAGGCAGCGGCCCCGATGGCGGCGGAATGACCATGGCGCGCGCCCTGATCCTTGCGCTGTGCCTCGGGGGGGCAGCGGCCTGCGCCCCCGAAGGTGGCGCGGGCGTGGGGCGTGCCGATTTCTCGCCGCAGTATCAGGGGATCGAGACGGTCCTGCTGGATGGCGATCTGGTGAATTTCCGCGTGGCGATGACGGGCGCGCGGGGGCGTGGGGACGTGGAAGACTATGCACGCTGCGCCGCGGCTCAGTATGCGTTGATCCGCGGCTTCGGTTTTGCGCGGCATGTGCGCACGGCCGCGGCGGAACGGGGTGGCGTCTGGCGCGCGGATGCGGTTTACACCGTCTCGCCGTCGCTGCCGCGCGGCATCCGCACGCTTGACGCGGAGGTCGTGGTGCGGGACTGCGGCGCGCAAGGGATACCGACGGTATAGGGGCGACGGATGGACGGATTCTTCCAGACAGGGGCAGGTATCGCGCTGGTGATCGCGGCGCAAAGCCTGCTGGTCATCGGCTTCGTGATGATCAGCCTTCTGTTCCTCGTCTATGGCGACCGCAAGATCTGGGCGGCGGTGCAGATGCGGCGCGGCCCGAACGTGGTGGGCGCCTGGGGCCTGCTGCAGACCGTGGCCGATGCGCTGAAATACGTGGTCAAGGAAATCGTCGTGCCCGCCGGGGCGGATCGGCCGGTGTTCTTTCTCGCCCCCATGCTGTCCTTCGTGCTGGCGGTGCTGGCCTGGGCGGTGATCCCCTTCAACGAAGGCTGGGTGCTGGCCGACATCAACGTGGCCATCCTGTTCGTGTTCGCCGTGTCCTCGCTCGAGGTCTACGGCGTGATCATGGGCGGCTGGGCGTCGAACTCGAAATATCCGTTCCTCGGCTCGCTGCGCTCGGCCGCACAGATGATCAGCTACGAGGTCTCGCTGGGGCTGATCATCATCGGCATCATCATCTCGACGGGCAGCATGAACCTGTCGCATATCGTGGCCGCGCAGGATGGGCCCTACGGGTTCTTCTCGTGGTACTGGCTGCCGCACCTGCCGATGGTGGCGCTGTTCTTCATATCCGCGCTGGCCGAGACGAACCGCCCGCCCTTCGACCTGCCCGAGGCAGAATCCGAACTGGTCGCCGGATTCATGGTGGAATATTCCTCGACCCCCTATCTTCTGTTCATGGCGGGCGAGTACATCGCCATCTTCCTGATGTGCGCGCTGATGTCGCTGCTGTTCTTCGGCGGCTGGCTGTCGCCGATCCCGGGGCTGCCGGACGGGGCGTTCTGGATGATCGCCAAGATGGCGTTCTTCTTCTTCCTGTTCGCCATGGTGAAGGCGATCGTGCCCCGCTACCGCTATGACCAGTTGATGCGGATCGGCTGGAAGGTGTTCCTGCCGATGTCGCTCGGCTGGGTGGTGCTGGTGGCCTTCCTGGCGAAGTTCGAGGTGCTGGGCGGGGCCTGGGCGCGCTGGACGGTGGGGGGCTGATGATGAGCCACTGGCCCCGCATTTTTCGCTACGACACAAAAAAAGGTACAGTTTATTTGTGGCCTCAAAAGAGTGGCCGCTACGCTATCGTCTATGACGACGAAAACCTTGGATCATATCATAGTGCTGAGGCTGCGGCTGACGACGCTGCAGGAGGCCACACATTCTCTCCTCCAAATGGCGTTGATTTGGCGACTCTCGGGTTGCCTGAAAGCCCGCTGGATTGGGAATGGCGGCTGGCACAGAAAGAGGAGCTACTCCCATGACCCAAATCGACTGGAACCGCGCGACCCGCTATTTCCTGCTGCAGGATTTCATCAAGGGCTTTGCCCTGGGGATGAAATACTTCTTCGCCCCCAAGGTCACGCTGAACTATCCGCATGAAAAGGGGCCGCTCTCGCCCCGCTTCCGCGGCGAACACGCGCTGCGCCGCTATCCGAACGGCGAGGAGCGCTGCATCGCCTGCAAGCTGTGCGAGGCGATCTGCCCGGCGCAGGCGATCACCATCGACGCCGAACCGCGCGAGGACGGCAGCCGCCGCACCACGCGCTATGACATCGACATGACCAAGTGCATCTACTGCGGCTTCTGCCAGGAGGCCTGCCCCGTGGATGCCATCGTCGAAGGCCCGAACTTCGAGTTTGCCTCGGAAACGCGCGAGGAACTGTTCTACACCAAGGAAAAGCTTCTGGAAAACGGCGAGCGGTGGGAAGCGCAGATCGCGCGCAACCTCGAACTCGACGCCCCCTACCGGTAGGGCCCCGCGATGACCGATGCCTGGCAGAAGATGATGCAGTCGATGCTGGAACAGTCCCAGCAGATGGCGCGCGCCTTCAACCCCGCGCTGGAAACCTTCAAGGTCAAAGGGTTCGAGGACATGATCCCCACCATGTCCAAGGATTTCATGGAAATGGCCTTCGGCCGCACCTTCAACCGCGACGGGCTGGACGCCAAGACGCGGATGCTGGTGACCATCGCCGCGCTGACGGTGCTGGGCGCGCAGGCCGAACCGCAACTGCGGCTGAGCGTGCGGCATGCGCTCGAGGCAGGCGCCACGCAGCGCGAGATTGCGGAAACGATCTATCAGATGTCGATGTTCGGCGGACTGCCTGCGATGCAGAAGGCGCTGGAAATCGCGCAGGGCGTCTTTGCCGAGACCGACGCGAAGGAGAAACCGGAATGACGCTGGCCGATTATGCCTTCTACGCCTTCGCGGTCGTCGCGGTCCTCGCGGCACTTCTCGTCACCGTCAGCCGCAACCCGGTGCATTCGGTCCTCTGGCTGATCCTGGCGTTCCTGTCCTCGGCGGGCCTTTTCGTGCTGCTGGGGGCCGAGTTCGTGGCGATGCTGCTGGTCATCGTCTATGTCGGCGCTGTCGCGGTGCTGTTCCTTTTCGTCGTCATGATGCTGGATGTCGATTTCGCGGAACTGAAGGGCGAGATGGCACGCTACATGCCGCTGGCGCTGCTGATGGGTCTTGTGCTGCTGCTGCAGTTCGGGCTGGCGATGGGGGCCTGGGTGCAGGCCGACGGTGCCATGGGCCTGCGGCAGGCGGTGACGCCCGATCAGGCCCAGGTCGAGAACACCCGGGCGCTGGGCCTTCTGATGTATGACAAGTACCTGCTGCTGTTCCAGCTTGCCGGGATGATCCTGCTGGTGGCGATGATCGGGGCCATCCTGCTGACGCTGCGCCACCGCAAGGACATCAAGCGGCAGGACGTGCTGGCGCAGATGTACCGCGACCCGGCCAAGGCGATGGAACTGCGCGACGTGAAGCCGGGGCAGGGGTTGTAGGGCATGCGGATGGGGGTTGCGGTTCTTGTCGGGTGCGCGCTGCCGGCGACGGCAGAGCCCTTGCCGGGCTGCAACGATGGCAGCATCCACCGGATGATCACCGGCTGGCACGGGGCGGGGCGCGACTGGGTCGAGTTCTTCTCGCAGGCGCCGGCGTCACCCGACGGTGGTTTCCTGTTCGACCGCTGGACGCTGCTGCACTGCCCGACAGGCGTCGGGGTCGGGGTCCGCGGCTTTGCACCCTTCCCCTATCCGAGCGACGATCCCTCTGCCCCCGAACTGCCGGAAACGGCCGAGAGTCGGGCCATTCACCGGGCGATCGTGGACGCGGTCCACGGGCATGAGATTCCGCCGGGGCAGCGCGGCGCAGACGAGGTGGCGTCGCGGCTGCGCGAGGCGGGCGCGACCGCACGGACAGGTCCGGGCGACAAGAGGTCCTGCGTCTGCGACCCCGGCTGGACGGGTTAGGAACAGGCCCGGGCAGAAGCCCGCCTGACAAGATGCGGAGCGATCCGCGAGGAACGACAACGGGCAACAGACCCGGAGGGAACGACGATGGTGACAGTGGGCTTGGAACATTACCTTGCGGTGGCGGCGGCGCTGTTCGTCATCGGCATCTTCGGCATCTTCCTGAACCGGAAGAACGTGATCGTCATCCTGATGTCGATCGAACTGGTGCTCTTGGCGGTCAACATCAACCTTGTCGCCTTCTCCTCGCATCTGGGCGATCTGGTGGGGCAGGTCTTCACCATGTTCGTGCTGACCGTGGCGGCCGCCGAGGCCGCGATCGGGCTTGCCATCCTCGTCGTGTTCTTCCGCAACCGCGGGACGATCGACGTGGAAGACGCCAACGTGATGAAGGGCTAGCCGCATGCTTCAGGTCATTCTCTTCGCGCCGATCGTCGGCGCCATCCTCTGCGGCTTCGGCTGGCGCGCGGTGGGCGAGACGGCGGCCCAGGCCATCGCCACCGGCCTCGTGTTCCTCGCGGCCTTCCTGTCCTGGATCGTGTTCTTCACCTTCGACGGCGAGTCGCAGCAGATCGTCCTGCTGCGCTGGATCGAATCCGGCACCCTGTCGACCGACTGGTCGATCCGGCTGGACCGGCTGACGGCGATCATGCTGGTGGTGGTCAACACCGTCTCGGCGCTCGTCCACCTCTATTCCTTCGGCTACATGGCGCATGACGACAACTGGAAGGAGGGCGAGGCCTACAAGGCGCGCTTCTTCGCCTATCTGTCGTTCTTCACCTTCACCATGCTGATGCTGGTGACCGGCGACAACCTGGTGCAGATCTTCTTCGGCTGGGAAGGCGTGGGCGTCGCCAGCTATCTGCTGATCGGGTTCTATTACCGCAAGGGCAGCGCCAATGCCGCCGCGATGAAGGCGTTCATCGTGAACCGGGTGGGTGACTTCGGCTTTGCCCTGGGCATCTTCGCGCTGTTCCTGCTCGTCGACAGCGTGCGGTTCGACGACATCTTTGCCGCCGCGCCGCAACTGGCCGAAACCGAAATCCGCTTTCTCTGGACCGGGTGGAATGCCGCCGAACTCATTTCGGTGCTGATCTTCATCGGCGCGATGGGGAAATCGGCGCAACTGATCCTGCACACATGGCTGCCCGACGCGATGGAGGGGCCGACACCCGTGTCGGCGCTGATCCATGCCGCAACCATGGTAACGGCGGGCGTGTTCCTGGTCTGCCGCATGTCGCCGCTGCTGGAATACGCACCGTCGGCCCTGGCCTTCATCACCGCGCTCGGGGCGTTCACGGCCTTCTTCGCGGCGACGGTGGGCCTTGTGCAGAACGACATCAAGCGCGTCATCGCCTATTCGACCTGTTCGCAGCTTGGCTACATGTTCGTGGCGGCGGGCGTCGGGGCCTATCCGGTCGCGATGTTCCACCTGTTCACGCATGCCTTCTTCAAGGCCATGCTGTTCCTCGGCGCGGGTTCGGTCATCCACGCGACGCACCACGAACAGGACATGCGCAACTACGGCGGCCTTCGCAAGCACATCCCCATGACATTCTGGGCCATGATGGTCGGTACGCTGGCGATCACCGGGGTGGGGATTCCGTTCAGCTACGATCTGGTCGGCCTGCCCATCGGCTTTGCCGGGTTCCTGTCGAAGGACGCGGTGATCGAAAGTGCCTATGTCGGATCGCAGGGCGCGTTCTGGCTGCTGGTGGCCGCCGCGGCGATGACCAGCTTCTATTCCTGGCGGCTGATGTTCATGACGTTCTACGGTGAACCGCGGTGGGCGTCCGCCCATTCCCACGGGCATCACGCGCAGGGCCATGGCAACCATGATCATGCACACGATGACCACGGCCACCACGAACCGCATGAAAGCCCGCGTGTGATGCTGGTGCCGCTGGCGGTGCTGGGGCTGGGGGCGATCTTTTCGGGGATGCTGTGGTACAGTGTGTTCTTCGGGAAAGAGGACGCGATGCGCGCCTGGTTCGGGCTGGAGCCTGCGCATCACCAGTCCGCCGAAGGGCATGGCGATGACCACGCATCGGGCACCGCCGACCCTGCCGCCGCCCCGGCCGACAGCCACGCCGCCGCCGATACGGCAGCGCATGGCGCCGCCGATGCCGCGCATGCCGCGGCGGTGGCGCCCAAGGGTGCGGTGTTCTTCCATCCCGAGAACACGGTCATCCACGATGCGCATTACGTGCCGACCTGGGTAAAGCTGTCACCCTTCTTCGCGATGCTGTTCGGGCTGGCGCTGGCCTGGCTGTTCTACATCCGCCGTCCCGACCTGCCGGGGCGCCTGGCCGCAAGCCAGCGGCCGCTGTACCTGTTCCTGCTGAACAAGTGGTACTTCGACGAACTGTACGACTGGACGATCGTGCGCCCGGCCATGTGGCTGGCACAGTTCTTCTGGAAAAAGGGCGACGGCAACGTGATCGACGGCGCGATCAACGGGCTTGCCCTGGGGATCATCCCCCGCATCACCCGCGCGGCAGGCCGCGCGCAGTCGGGCTACATCTTCACCTATGCCTTCGCGATGGTGGTGGGGATCGCCATCCTGATCACGCTGATGACACTTGGCGGGGGGGCCAACTGAATGGAAAACCTTCTGTCCATCATCACCTTCCTGCCGGCCGTCGCCGCCGGCGTGCTCGCGCTGTTCCTGCGCGGGGACGATGCGGCGGCGCGGCTGAACGCCAAGCGTGTGGCGATGATCGCCACCAGCACGACCTTCATCGCGTCGCTCTTCGTGCTGATCGGCTGGGACTATGACAACCCGGGCTTCCAGTTCGTCGAGGAATACGACTGGATCATGGGCCTCAAGTACAAGATGGGCGTCGATGGCATCTCGATGCTGCTGCTCATCCTGACCACATTCCTGATGCCGATCACCATCGCCGCCTGCTGGACGGTCGAGCACCGGGTCAAGGAATACATGATCGCCTTCCTCGTGCTGGAAACGCTGATGATCGGCGTGTTCTGCGCGCTCGATCTCGTGCTGTTCTACCTGTTCTTCGAGGCGGGCCTGATCCCGATGTTCCTGATCATCGGGATCTGGGGCGGCAAGGACCGCATCTATGCGTCCTTCAAGTTCTTCCTCTACACCTTCCTCGGGTCCGTCCTGATGCTGGTGGCGATGATCGCCATGTATGTCGATGCGGGCACCACCGACATTCCGACGCTGCTGCGCCATACCTTCTCGTCCGAGACGTTCAGCATCGGCGGGATGCAGATCGTGGGCGGCCTTCAGACCCTGCTGTTCCTGGCCTTCTTCGTGTCCTTCGCGGTCAAGATGCCGATGTGGCCGGTCCACACCTGGCTGCCCGACGCCCACGTTCAGGCGCCCACGGCCGGGTCGATGGTGCTGGCGGCGGTGCTGCTGAAGATGGGCGGATATGGCTTCATCCGCTTCAACCTGCCGATGTTCCCCGTCGCGATGGACTACCTCGCCCCGGTCGGCCTGTGGATGAGCGCGATCGCCGTGGTCTATACCTCGCTGGTCGCGCTGGCGCAGGAGGACATGAAGAAGCTCATCGCCTACTGGTCGGTGGCGCACATGGGCTTCGTGACGATGGGCATCTTCTCGGCCAACCAGCAGGGGCTTGATGGCGCGATGTTCCAGATGATCAGTCACGGGCTGATCTCGGGCGCGCTGTTCTTCTGTGTCGGCGTGATCTACGACCGGATGCACACCCGCGAGATCTCGGCCTACGGAGGCCTGGTGATCCGGATGCCGGCCTATGCGCTGTTCTTCATGTACTTCACGCTGGCCAACATGGGCCTGCCGGGCACCAGCGGGTTCGTGGGCGAATTCCTCGCGATGATGGGCGCCTTCCAGGTGGATACCTGGGTGGCCGCCGTGGCGGCGACGGGGGTGATCCTGTCGCCTGCCTACGCGCTCTACCTCTATCGGCGGGTGGTGTTCGGCGACCTGATCAAGGCCGCGCTGAAACAGATCACCGACATGGACCGCCGGGAAAAGGCGATCCTGATCCCGCTGGTTGCCACGACGCTGTGGCTTGGCATCTATCCGGCTGCGGTGACCGATATCACCCGCGCGCCGTTTGAGGCCATGCTGACGCAATACCAGGCCGCGCTGCCCCATGGCGGGGACACGCAGCTGGCCGGACACTGACGAAGGGCTGACGACGATGACATCTGCCGATTTCTCGACCGCGTTGCCCGAGATCATCCTGGCCCTCTATGCCATGGCCGCCCTGATGTTCGGTGTCTGGGGGGGCAAGGACCGGCTGACCGGGGCGATCACCTGGACCACGGTCGTGGTGTTCCTGCTGCTGGCCTTCTTCATCGGCACGACCGGCGGCGGCGCGCGCTCCGTGTTCGGCGGGCTGATGATCGACGATCCCTTCGCGCGGTTCGGCAAGATCGCGGTGCTGCTGTCGGCCGCGGCCGTGCTGGCGGTCAGCGAGGACTACATGCGCCGCCGCGGGCTCGACCGGTTCGAATACCCGGTGCTGGTGGCGCTGTCGGTGCTGGGCATGATGGTCATGGTCGGCTCGGCCGACCTGATGACGCTCTACATGGGGGTCGAGCTGCAGTCGCTCGCGCTCTACGTCATCGCGGCGATCCGCCGCGACGGGGTGAAATCGACCGAGGCGGGGCTGAAGTATTTCGTGCTGGGCGCGCTCGGGTCGGGTCTGCTGCTCTATGGCGCGTCGCTGACCTATGGCTTTGCGGGCACCACGAATTTCGCGGGCATCCTGTCGACCCTGTCGGGCGAGCCGCCGCTGGGCCTGCTGTTCGGGCTGGTGTTCCTGCTGTCGGCGCTGGCCTTCAAGGTCTCGGCGGCGCCCTTCCACATGTGGACCCCCGATGTCTACGAAGGGGCGCCCACGCCCGTCACCGCCTTCTTCGCCACCGCACCCAAGGTGGCGGCCATGGCCCTGCTGGCGCGCCTGGTGCACGACGCCTTCGGCACGATCCCGGGCGACTGGGGGCAGGTTCTGGCACTGCTGGCGACCGCGTCCATGTTCGTCGGTGCGATCGCCGCCATCGGGCAGCGCGACATCAAGCGCCTGATGGCCTATTCCTCGATCGCCCACATGGGCTTTGCGCTCATCGGTCTCGCGGCCGGAACGGCGCAGGGCGTCCAGGCCATGCTGATCTACATGTCGATCTATGTCGTCATGAACATCGGCGCCTTCGCCTTCATCCTGTCGATGGAACGCGATGGCAAGCATGTCACCGACATCGGCAGCCTGCACATGCTGTCGGCGCGGGCGCCGCTGCCTGCGCTGGCGCTGCTGGTGCTGCTGTTCTCGATGGCGGGGGTGCCGCCGATGCTGGGCTTCTTCGCCAAGGTCTCGGTCCTTCAGGCGGCGATTGCGGCCGACATGGCCTGGCTGGCCGTCGCGGGGGCGATCGCCTCGGTCATCGGCGCGTTCTACTACCTGCGGATCGTCTATTTCATGTACTTCGGTGTCGAGAAGGACCCGATCGACCCGCGCATGCCGACAATCCCCTGGGTCATGATGGTGGCCTCGGCGGCGGTGATGGTCGTGGGCATCGTCAACCTCTTCGGGATCGAGGGGCCTGCGGCGCTGGCGGCCGAGACGCTTGTCCGCTGATCCCTGGCCGGCGGGCACCTCCCGCGTGGTGCTGGACAGCGTTGACAGCACCAACGCCCATGGTGCCCGCATCGCGTCGGGGCTGGCCGGGCCAGCGTGGATTCTGGCGGGTGAGCAGACCGGCGGCAGGGGACGTCGCGGCCGTGCCTGGGCCAGCCCGCCGGGCAACTTCCATGCCACGCTTGTGATGCGGCCCGAGGGTCCGCCCGCCACCGTCGCGCTGCGCAGTTTCGTCGCGGCCCTCGCCCTGCACGAGGCGCTTGCCGCCGTGTCCGGAACGGCCGCGCCGTTCACCCTGAAATGGCCGAACGACGTGCTGTGCAACGGCGGCAAGGTGGCGGGCATCCTGCTGGAATCAGAGGGGCAGGGCGGCGCGGTCGCGCATCTGTGCGTCGGAATCGGGGTGAACCTGATTGCCGCGCCCGATGCCGCGATGATCGAGCCGGGCGCGGTGGCCCCGGTCACGCTGCTGGCCGAGACGGGCATGCGCGTGGCGCCCGATCGGATGCTCGACGTGCTGGCGCCGGCCTTCGCCCGCTGGGAGACGCGGCTGTTGGCCGAGGGTTTCGCGCCGCTGCGCGAGGCATGGCTGGCCCGGGCCGCCCGTCTGGGAGAGACCATACGCGCCCGCACCGGCACCGCCACGCATGAGGGGATCTTTGACGGGCTGGACGAGACCGGCGCCCTGATCCTGCGCGGACCGCGCGGACGACAGGCGATTCCGGCGGCGGATGTATTCTTCTGATGGGGGCGGGCGTGCTTCTGACCATCGACTGCGGCAACACCAACACCGTCTTCGCGATCTGGGATGGCGACCGGTTCCTGGCGACCTGGCGCATTGCCACCGATCACAAGCGGACGGCCGACGAATACTATGTCTGGCTGAAGACGCTGATGACGATCCGCAAGGTGGATGTGGACATCTCGTCCACCATCATCTCGTCAACCGTGCCGCGCGTCGTGTTCAACCTTCGCGTGCTGTGCAACCGCTACTTCGACACCCGGCCCCTGGTGGTCGGGCGGCCCGACTGCCGCCTGCCGGTGCCGCCGCGCGTGGATCAGGGCACCACTGTCGGCCCCGACCGCCTGGTGAACACGGTGGCCGCGCATGACCGCCACGGCGGCGATCTGATCGTCGTGGATTTCGGCACCGCGACGACCTTTGACGTGGTCGATGCGGATGGCGCCTATATCGGCGGGGTCATCGCGCCCGGCGTGAACCTGAGCCTTGAGGCGCTGCACATGGCCGCCGCGGCGCTGCCGCATGTGGACATCGCCCGGCCGCAGTCGGTCATCGGCACGAATACGGTGGCCTGCATGCAGTCGGGTGTGTATTGGGGCTATGTCGGTCTGGTCGAAGGTCTCGTGGCCCGCATCCGGGCCGAGCGCGAGCGGCCCATGAAGGTGGTGGGGACGGGCGGCCTGGCCTCCCTCATCAATCAGGGCACGACGGTTTTCGACGCGGTGGAGGACGATCTGACCATGCATGGTCTTGTCCTGATCCACCGGCTGAACGCGGGCTGAGCGGGCGACCGTGCGGCCCTGTGGCCTTGGTCGCCGACCGGCGACGGGGCCGCGGGGCGCCACGGGTCACGCCCCGGACCGCGCCGGAATGGAATAGCCCGCGGGGGGCGAACCCCGCCGATGACGACGCGAGGACGACGACGATGACCAACCGGCTGATCTACCTGCCCCTCGGTGGGGCGGGCGAAGTGGGCATGAATGCCTATGTCTACGGCTACGGCCCCGAGGATCGCGAGCGTCTGATCCTGGTCGATCTGGGGGTGACCTTTCCCGACATGGACGGGACGCCGGGGGTCGACCTGATCCTGCCCGACCTTTCCTGGCTGATCGAGAGGGCGGACCGGCTGGACGCGATCTTCATCACCCACGGGCATGAGGACCATATCGGCGCCATCGCCCATCTCTGGCCCGCGCTCAAGGCACCGATCTATGCGCGCCGGTTCACCGCCGCCCTCGGCCGCCTGAAGTTCGACGAGGCAGGCCACCCGCGCGAGGCGATCCGCACGGTCGAGGCCCGCCCTGCCGTGGTGCAGGCGGGGCCGTTCTCGGTGCAGTTTCAGCCGATCAGCCATTCGATCCCGGAATGCGCAAGCCTGGTGATCGACACGCCCGCAGGGCGCATCGTGCACTCGGGCGATTTCAAGCTCGACCCGACGCCGCTGGTCGGCGAACCCTGGGACCCCGACGCCTTTGCCGCCATCGCCGCCGAGCGCCCGGTCCATGCGCTGATGTGCGATTCCACGAATGTCTTTTCCACCCATCCCGGGCGGTCCGAGGCCAGTCTGGCCGAGGCCGTCACCGACCTGATCCGCCAGGCACCCGGCATGGTGGTGGCCACCACCTTTGCCTCGAACGTGGCGCGGCTGAAGACGCTGGCCGAGGCGGCGGTGGCGGCGGACCGATCGGTCTGCCTGCTGGGCCGCGCGATGCAGAAGATGGTCCGCACGGCCGAGGAAACCGGCGTGCTGACGGGCTTTCCCCGCATCATCACCGCCGAGGAGGCGGCCGAGGTGCCGCGCCGCAACCTGATGCTGATCGTCACCGGAAGCCAGGGCGAACGCCGTGCGGCCACGGCGCAGCTTTCGCGCGGCCGTTATCTGGGGCTGGAGATGAAGGAGGGCGACACCTTCCTGTTCTCGTCCAAGACCATCCCGGGCAACGAACGCGGCGTCCTGCAGATCATGAACGCGTTTTCCGAGATGGGTGTTGACGTGGTCGACGACCAGGGCGGGCGCTATCACGTCTCGGGCCACGCCAACCGGCCGGACCTGGCGACGGTGCACGACATCCTGAATCCGCGGATCGTGATTCCGCAGCATGGCGACCACCGCATGCTGCGGGAACATGCGAAGCTTGCGGCGGATGGCGGCCGGGCGTCGGAGGTGGTGACCAACGGCATGATGGTGGACCTGACCGGCGAGATGCCGGAAGTGGTGGAGTACATCGAGGCGGGCCGCACCTATCTGGACGGCAGCGTGATGATCGGGGCGCGGGATGGCGTGGTGCGCGACCGCATCCGGATGGCGCTGAACGGGCATGTCATGGTGACGGTGATCCTGGACGAGGACGACCGCCCGCTGGGCGAGGCCTGGGTGGAACTGATGGGCCTGCCCCCGGCGGGCCGCAACGGTGCGGACCTCGGCGAGGTGCTGGAGCGCGAGCTGACCGGTTTCCTCGATGCCGCCGGTGCCAAGATGCTGCGCGACGACGACAAGCTGGACGAGGCGCTGCGCCGCCAGGTGCGTCAGGTGGCGATGAACGAGATCGGCAAGAAGCCCGAGGTCACGGTGGTGATCAGCCGGCTGGCCGAGGGCTGACGATCACGGCGGGCGGGCCCCGGCTGGGGCCTTGCCCGCAAAGCCGCCGCGCCGTGTGGCACGGGATCCGCGCCCCGATGGGGGCGGCACGTCAGGCCCATGTCGCAGGGATGCGGGCGGAAAGGGGCGCGCGGCGCCCTCAGCCCTCGGTGCCGGTTGCCGGCGCCTCTGCCTCGGGTTCGTCCGGCGTTGCCGTGCCCGAAAGGGCAAAGCTTCTCAGGATGAAATCCGGCACATGGTCGCCCATGCCGACGACCCGGTCATGGACACGGTCCTCGCGCCGGTCGCGGCGATGATCGTCGCGGCGGTGTTCACGGCGGTCCTCGCGCGGCTCCTCGCGGCGCGGCGCGGGGGTGGGTGCCGCCGGGGTCGCGGCGACCACGGTTTCGGCCTCCGGGGCGGCTGCCGGGGCGGTCTCGCGCCGGGGGGCGTCGCGGCGGGTGCCGCGGTCGCGTCCGCTGCCGCCGCTGCGCCGGTCATCACGGCCGCGCGGCGCCTCGGGGCGGTCGTCGCCCGCGGGCATCACGAAGCCCTCGGGCAGGGTGCCACGCGGGATCTGCTTCTTGATGAGGCTTTCGATGGCGGTGACGTACTTCTCGTCGTTCGGCGTCGCCAGGGTGAAGGCCCGCCCCGAACGGCCCGCGCGGCCGGTCCGGCCGATCCGGTGAACGTAGTCCTCGGGGTGGCTGGGCGCGTCGAAGTTGAACACATGGCTGACCGCAGGAATATCCAGCCCCCGCGCCGCCACGTCCGAGGCGACCAGAAGATGCAGCGACCCGTCACGGAACGCGTCGAGCGTCTTCGTCCGCACCGACTGGTCAAGGTCGCCATGGATCGGGGCCGCGTTGAACCCGTGCTGCTTCAGCGACTTGGCCACCACATCCACATCCATCTTGCGGTTGCAGAAGATGATGGCATTGGTGCAGGCCTCGCCCTCGCCCCGGATCAGGGCGCGCAGGACCGCCCGCTTTTCGGCAAAGCTGCGGTCGCGCCGCGACGGTGTGAACTGGATCAGCGCCTGTTCGATGGTCTCGGAGGCTGTCGCCTGGCGCGCGACTTCGATCTTGACGGCCGAGGACAGGAAGGTGTTCGTGATCCGCTCGATCTCGGGGGCCATGGTGGCGGAATAGAAGAAGGTCTGCCGGGTGAACGGGGTCAGGCTGAAGATCCGCTCGATATCGGGGATGAACCCCATGTCCAGCATCCGGTCGGCCTCGTCCACCACCATGATCTGCACGCCATTCAGCAGCAGCTTGCCGCGCTCGAAATGGTCCAGCAGGCGGCCCGGCGTGGCGATCAGCACATCGACGCCGCGGTCGATCAGCTTGTCCTGCTCGCCAAAGCTGACACCGCCGATCAGCAGCGCCTTGGTCAGCTTGGTGTATTTCGCATAGACATCGAAGTTCTCGGCCACCTGCGCGGCCAGTTCGCGCGTCGGCGCGAGAACGAGGCTGCGCGGCATCCGTGCGCGGGCGCGGCCCTTGCCCAGCAGCGTGATCATCGGCAGCGTGAAGCTGGCGGTCTTGCCGGTGCCCGTCTGGGCGATCCCCAGCACATCACGGCCCTCCAGGGCGTGCGGAATGGCCTGGGCCTGGATCGGCGTGGGTGTTTCATAGCCGGCTTCGGTGACGGCCTGAATGACGCGCGGGTCCAGCGCGAGGTCGGAAAATTTGGTCATAAGCGTCCTGATCGATGCGGGATCGGCCCGCATGGGGTTTGGGACGCGGCTAACCGGGCGCCCCGGCGTCTTGCGGGCCGGATGGTCCGCAGGGGCGCCTTAGTGGATGTGGTGGAAAAGGTCAAGGCGCCCTGCGCGCGCGGCGGCGTTCCCGCAGCGTCGCCAGCCGCCGGAAGATCGTGCCGGGGTCGGCATTCAGCCGTTCCATCAGCGCCACGACAAGCGGGCCCAGCACGGGTTCGGATTCCGCGCGTTCCCAGATCGGGGCAAGCAGGTTGATGTCAAGCCCCCCGCGCAACAGCGAGAAGGGTTCCATCCCCAGCGGAAGGGGGCCGGGATGGGCATTGCGCATCCGTGCCGCATCCGGCGCAAGACCGCCCTGCAGGCGTTCGTGCTCGTAAAGCTTGATCAGCGAGAACAGCACGTTGACCTCGCGCCCCAGCGAGCGCTCGCCCTCGGTCAGCCCGTGGTCGCCGAAGGTGATGGCCGAGGAGACGAGCCATCGCCCGGGCAGTTCCGCGATCAGGGCGGGTCCCTGTTCCACCCAGATGCGGCGGAACAGGGCGGCAGTGCCGCGCGGCGCGCGGCGCTTGCGCAGATGCGCGATCAGCAATCCGTTCAGCACGGCGAGTTCCGAATGGCCCTGCAACGCGCCGCGGACCTCGGCAGCCTTCCGGGCGTGCATGCTGGCGCCTTCGGGCAGCGGCGCGGGCGGGGCGGCGGGGGTGGCCGCCATGGCCGCCAGGTCGCAGCGCGGATCGGGCAGCGCCTCGCCCTCGGCAAGCGCCATGCGGGACCGGCGGGACTGCCAGCGGGCGATCAGGCTGGCCGGGGCGCCGGGGTAGGTCAGTGAGGGTGGCTCTGTCATGGACGGGCGTTGCGGAACTTCTTGCGACGGGGCTCAGGTCTGGCGTCTGCGGCCGGGGCCACATCGGCCTGCGGTTTGGTCAGGCCGCAGTCGTTTGCAAGGCAGAAGGCGTAGAACTGGCGATGCTGGGGATCCTGCATCAGCGTGTGAAACCGGGCTAGATGCACATGCAATGCCATGTCGCGCAGTTCCATCAACCGCCCGCCAGAGGCCGCATCCAGCGTCGCCATGCGCGCACGGATGCGCGGCAGAAACCGCAGGATGGTGAAATCCTTATCCTCGTTGTGGTTGCGCATGGTCCAGTAGCGCCGCCCGATGGGCCGGTCTGCCTGATGCGCCGATCCGCGCTGGCCCTTGAGCAGGAAGCTTGCAACATCGCGGGTGATGTAGTGGTTGATTTGCGCCAGGCGACAACCGCCGGGGTCGGTGGCATTGAAGTTGCGCAGCAGGTAATCGGGCGGAGCGAGCCCGCTGCCGTTGGCGGTGCGGATAGTGTCAATCGGAACCTGCGGGTCGGCGGGGCGATGGATGCCGGGGCGTGCAAAAAGCCCTGGGCGGAACAGGCACTTGTACGGCCCGTAATCGTCGGGGCGTCCCAGCTGCGACCGGGCATGCTGAAAGCGTTCCGTGACCAGATCGTCCGAGGGCAAGAGGTGCCCTCCATGCCCGAAGAGCCGCCAGTTGAGATGCAGGCAATCGACCTCCGGCACCGCGGCAAGAAGGTCCGCCAAGCGCCCATTGCCCGTCTTGACCAGAAGGAATTCGTCAAGGTCCAGCGCCATGGCCCAGTCGGCGGCCGCGTATTCGGGCAGGGCCGAAGCGCGGGTGTAGGCGCGCACCTGATGCTGGCCACGCCCGGCGCGGTTGTAGAAATAGCGGATGGCGCCGATGTCACGCAGCGCGCTCAGCGTCTCATGCGTGAGATCATCGCTGTCGTTCTGGTAGATGGCGATGTCGGTGAAGCCGGTTTCGATGTGATGCGCGACCCATTCCAGCAGATAGGGCGCCTCGTTCCGGACGGTAGCAACCAGGAAGGTGCGGCTCATGGCCAGCCCGCCTTGAAATACCCGAAATGTGCCGGCTTCAGCCGTTGCGTTCCTGTGCCTGTCATGACTGCCTCATGGTTTCTTGTTTGGAATCAGGTTGAATCGTGACGCTGCGGCTGTCCACTCAAACCGGCGTCTCAGTAAGCACCGTTTCCGGGCGTGTCGGTCAGGGCACACCTGAGGATCATGGATCGGCCTGCGCCGGAGGATGCAGCGCAGCCCTATCACCTGCGGCCATCTCGGCGACGAGCGGCGCAGGGGCGGTGCCCGGCCGGCATCGCGACCGCCTCATCCAGAAAGAACAGCGCGGTATGGCTCCCGTGGGCATCGGGCGACCGTTTAAGGACGCAGGCGGAAAACCGTTGTGGATGCCACCATGTGGCGAAACCCAGCTTTGGCGCGCCGTCATGCAGGATGCCGCGATGTCCCATCAGCGTGTCGCGCGCCGAATGCGCCACGATGTCACCCGTGGGCAAGACGCTGAAGGGTCAGACCATCATTTCCTTGGTCGCGGTCAGCCTGACCTTGGGATAGTCGCGCTCCACCCGGTCGATGTCCCATTTCAGGCGGGTCAGATAGACCATGTCGCCGTCGCTGTCCTGCGCGATGTGGCCCTTGTTGACGTTCACGAAGGCCTCGACCTCGGGTTTCGGCCCCGAGACCCAGCGGGCCGATGTGAACTGGCTGGGTTCGAAGCGGACGGGCAGGCTGTATTCCTGTTCGATCCGGCTGGCCAGCACCTCGAACTGCAGGGCGCCGACGACGCCGACGATGAAGCCCGCGCCGATCATCGGCTTGAACACCTTGGCGGCACCCTCCTCGGCGAACTGCATCAGCGCTTTTTCGAGGTGCTTGGCCTTCATCGGGTCGCCCGCGCGGATGCCCTGCAGCAGTTCGGGGGCGAAGCTGGGAATTCCGGTGAAGCGCAGCGCCTCGCCCTCGGTCAGCGCATCGCCGATGCGCAGCTGTCCATGGTTCGGAATGCCGATGATGTCGCCCGCCCAGGCCTCTTCGGCAAGCTCGCGGTCGGCGGCAAGGAACATCACAGGGTTGGCGATCGCCATGGGTTTTTTCGTGCGCACATGGGTCAGCTTCATGCCGCGCTCGAAATGCCCCGAGGCGAGGCGGACGAAGGCCACGCGGTCGCGGTGTTTCGGGTCCATGTTCGCCTGAACCTTGAAGACAAAGCCGGAAACGTTTGATTCCTCTGGCGAAACCTGCCGTTCGGCCGCCTTTTGCGGCTGCGGTTCAGGGCCGAATTCGCCCATGCCGTCCATCAGTTCCTTGACGCCGAAGGAATTGATGGCACTGCCGAACCAGATCGGCGTCATCGACCCGTTCAGGAATGCGGCGCGGTCGAAGGCGGGCAGGAGTTCGCGCGCCATTTCAATCTCTTCCAGGAACTTCTTCAGAAGATCGGCCGGAATGTGGTCCGCCAGTCTCGGATCGTCCAGCCCGCTGATCTTGACCGACTCGGCCACCCGGTTGCGGTCGGCGCGGTCCATGATTTCCAGCCGGTCGTGCAGCAGGTCATAGGCGCCGATGAAGTCGCGCCCCATGCCGATGGGCCAGGAGGCCGGGGTGACGTCGATGGCCAGGTTTTCCTGGATCTCGTCGATGATCTCGAAGGTGTCGCGGCTCTCGCGGTCCATCTTGTTGCAGAACGTCAGGATCGGCAGGTCGCGCAGGCGGCAGACCTCGAACAGTTTCCGCGTCTGGCTTTCCACGCCTTTTGCCCCGTCGATCACCATGATCGCGGCATCGACCGCCGTCAGCGTGCGATAGGTGTCTTCGGAAAAGTCGCTGTGTCCGGGCGTATCGACCAGGTTGAACCGGTAGGTCCGGAACTCGAAGGACATGGCCGAGGCCGAAACGGAAATGCCGCGTTCCTGCTCCATCTTCATGAAGTCGGACCGGGTGCGCCGCGCCTCGCCCTTGGCGCGGACCTGGCCTGCCATCTGGATCGCGCCGCCGAACAGCAGGAACTTTTCGGTCAGGGTCGTCTTGCCCGCATCAGGATGCGAGATGATCGCAAAGGTCCGGCGGCGGGCGATTTCGGGGGGAAGCGGGGCACGGTTTGTCATGCAGGGCTGATAGCCTGCGGCGGGTGCCGCGTAAACCGGGCGGTGGCTGCGCCTGCCGTGAAACGCAGTTGACTCGACTCGGGGCGGCGCCCAGCCTTACGTTACGTCAATTTTTGATCAAGGAGATTTCCCATGACCGTGACCGTGACCGTGCCGCCATCCATCGTGAACACTGCCGGGCTGGCGGGCGAACAGTCGAACGCCAAGACCCTGGCGCTGCCCAACGGCGATTTCATCGTCATGTGGAATGACCCGCTCTCGACCGGGGGCAAGATCTGGATGCAGCGCTACGACGCGCTGGGCTCGGCTGTCGGCGCGGTGATCGACACGAACATCACCGGTGGCACGCTGCACGATCTGGAACTGACCGCAGCCGGCACCATCGTCTTCGCGTTCAGTTTCTCAAGCTTCATTCAGGTGCGCCACGTCGACCCGGTGACCCTGGCGCAGACCAGTTTCCTCGGGCTCAGCATTCCCGGCACGACGGTCAATGGCGCGCAGCTTGATGCGACGACGGGCGATGTGGTCCGCGTGACCTATTCCACGGCCGATGGCGTGCTGCGCGTTTCGACCGCCGACCCCACCCAGTCGTCCCTGACCTCGACCAGCATCATCACGACATTCACCGCCGGGACAAGCGTGCGCGAGGTCGTCGCGACGACCAACCCGACCCATGACTTCGCGCTTGTCTCGAACGGGACGAACGGCACGGTGATCGATCCATCGGGCTCCAGCATCGCGGGCGGCCCCTTCTCCACTGCCACGGACATCCTGCTGCTGCAGCCGGGTCTCTATGTGATCATGAGCAGTGTCACGAACTCGCACCTGCCGCGGCTGACCGCGACCTTCGACGACGGCACGAACCTGGCGGGGTATGCCATTGGTCCGACCGTCGTCGCGGCCCAGATCACCGGCACCGGCACGCTGGTCGATGCCACGATCACCGCCCGCGAGATGGTCAACCTCGGCGACGGGCGCATCCTGATGATATGGGGGGCGTTCAGGGGCAACGGCACCTTCACGGGTCAGTCGGGCATCTATGCCTCGGTCTACAATGCACATACCGGAAACATCGAGGCGGCTGCGACGCTGCTGCGCGCCATCGGCCAGCTTTCAGAGCTGCAAGGCCTGACGATCCTGGCCACGATGCTGGCGGACGGTCGCGTGGCGGTGACCTACAGCGCGCCGAACGGGCTGATGGGCAGCGACGTGTTCCGCCTGATCGTCGACCCGCGCGTGACCGGGGTGACGGTGACCGCATCGGCGGGAGCCGATGCCTATGTCGGTTCGGCGTTTGACGACACGTTCCTTTCGGTGAACGCGAACGACACGATCTTCGGCGGCGCGGGCAGCGACGCCGTGGTGATGACCGGGAACATCGCCCGGACGATCGACCTGGCGAACAGCAACGCGTTTCCGGGCGGGCCGTATCTGGACAGCATCGAGAACCTGACCACCGGCAATGGCGCCGACGTCCTTTTTGGCACGGCGGGCGCCAATGTGCTGCATGCGGGCGGGGGCGCCGACCATGTCGTCGGGCGGGCGGGCGACGACAGCCTGATCGGCGGCAACGGCGATGACACGCTGGAGGGCGGACAGGGCGCCGATACGCTGGACGGCGGCCAGAACAACGACCTGATGTTCGGTGGGGCCGGGGCGGACGTGCTGTTCGGGGGCCTCGGCGACGACACCATCCGCGGCGGGGCGGACAACGACCTGCTGCAGGGCGGCGATGGCAACGACGTGATCGACGGCGGTGCGGGCGACGATTCGATGTTCGGCGGTGCAGGCAACGATACGCTGGTCACCGGCGACGGCGATGACCTGGTCTTTGGTGGCGACGGCAACGACGTGATCTTTGTCACGGGCACGGGCAATGTGATCGCGGGAGACGCCGGAAACGACACGGCCAGCTATGCCCGCACCCAGATCGGTGCGAACCAGGAAGGGGTCTATGCCGATCTGACGGGCAGTTTCGACCCGCTGGCCGCGCTGGCCGCGTTTGCGCCCGACGGCAACACCTTCACGGGCATCGAGAATCTGACGGGAAGCCAGGGCAACGACTTTCTTGCGGGCGATGCGGCCGCGAACCGGCTGGTCGGCGGGGCGGGTGACGACATCCTGTTCGGTCGCGGCGGGGCCGATACGCTGGTGGGGGGGCTTGGCGCCGATACCTTCGTCTTCGACGCCGCGGGGAACAACAACCGGGTGCGCGACTTCACCCCCGGTGTGGACAGGATCGGGCTGGTGCTGGACGCGTTCGGCGACATCGACGCAGGCAACATTGCGGCGCGCTTCACGGGCAGTGCCAATGCGACCCCCGCGGCAAACGGCGCGGCGCAGTTGCTGTTCGACAATGCAGGGGGAGGCGCGGGGCGTGTGTTCTTTGACGCCGACGGCAACGGCGCGGGGGCGGCGGTGCTGATCGCGACGCTGCAGTTCACCACGGCGGATGGCCTGACAACCTTTGGTGCCGGGGATTTCGTGTTTCTCTGACCCGCACCGCGCAACTGTCTTGGCGGCGTCATCCGAGCATGGCATGATGGGAACATAAAGCGAACATCAGGGAGAGTCGCCATGACGCTGATCGAGATTGCGAACGCGCTTGTCGCCGGTTGCCGCGAGGGCCGCGAGAAGGAGAATCTGCGCCTGCTCTATGCCCCCGACGCCGTCTCGGTCGAGGGCGCGGACATGGACGGCCAGGGGGCTGCCGTTTCGGGGCTCGACGCCATCCTGGGCAAGCATGCGTGGTGGGAAGGTGCCCACATCGTCCACGGCGGCGCGGTGGAGGGGCCCTTCACCCACGGCGACGACCGGTTCGCGGTGATCTTCGACATGGACGTGGAGAACCGCCAGACCGGGCAGCGCATGCAGATGCGCGAGGTCGCGGTCTATCACGTCGCGGATGGCCGGATCGTGCGCGAGGAGTTCTTTTACGGCAGTTGACCGGTTGCGGCCCGGCGGGCGGCGGACCGCCCGCCCTCGGCCCCGCAGTTGCGCCCTGTTGGCACGCGTAGTATCAGGCGGGCGGATTTCGGGCAGCGGCGGGGGCGGGCATGCGGCGGGTTGTGATCACGGGCCTTGGGATGGTCACGCCGCTGGGTTGCGGCGTGGAGCCCACCTGGGGCCGTCTGCTTGCCGGGCAATCGGGCGCGCGGACGATCACGCGGTTCGACCCCGAGAACGTGGCCACCAAATACGCCTGCGAGATTCCCTTCGGCGACGGCAGCGACGGAACGTTCAATCCCGACGAGTGGATGGAGCCCAAGGATCGCCGCAAGGTGGATGACTTCATCCTGTACGGGATGGCCGCCGCAGAGCAGGCGGTGAAGGATGCGGGCATCGACAGCCTGTCCGACGCCGAAAAGCTGCGCACCGGCGTGATGATCGGATCGGGGATCGGCGGTCTGACCTCGATTGCCGAGACCGCCGTGCTGATCAAGGAGAAGGGGCCCAGGCGGGTCTCTCCGTTCTTCATTCCCGGCGCGCTGATCAATCTGGTGTCGGGGCAGGTGTCGATCCGCTTCGGGTTCAAGGGGCCGAACCACGCGGTCGTCACCGCCTGTTCGACCGGCGCCCATGCCATCGGCGATGCGGCGCGGCTGATCCAGTGGGGCGATGCCGACGTGATGGTCGCCGGCGGCGCGGAAAGCCCGATTTCCGAGATCGGCATCGCCGGGTTCAACGCCTGCAAGGCGCTGTCGACCAAGCGGGCCGACGACCCGGCACGCGCCAGCCGCCCCTATGACGCCGACCGTGACGGCTTCGTGATGGGCGAGGGTGCGGGCGTGGTGGTACTGGAAGCCCATGAGCATGCGGTGGCCCGGGGTGCCCGGATCTATGCCGAGGTTCTGGGCTATGGGCTTTCAGGCGATGCCCACCACATCACCGCCCCGTCCGAGGATGGCGAGGGGGGGTTCCGGTCGATGGCAATGGCGCTTGACCGCGCCGGGCTGGCGCCCGGGGCCGTGGACTACATCAACGCCCATGGCACATCGACCATGGCGGACACGATCGAACTGGGCGCTGTGGAGCGGCTGATGGGCGAGGCGGCGGCGAAGGCGACGATGAGTTCGACGAAGTCGTCGATCGGGCATCTGCTGGGCGCGGCGGGCGCGGTCGAGGCGATCTTCTGCGTGCTGGCGATCCGTGATCAGGTCGCGCCGCCGACGATCAACCTTGACAATCCCGCCGTGCAGCCGGTGCTGGACCTGGCACCGAACGCGGCGGTGCGGCGCAGGATAGATGTGGCGCTGTCCAATTCCTTCGGGTTCGGCGGCACCAACGCGAGCCTGGTGCTGGGGCGGGGGCCAAGCTGATGTGGCGCGCGCTGGCCTCGAATTTCCTGACGCTGATCATCGTCCTGCTGGTGGTGGCGGCCGGGATTCTGGCCTGGGGTCGCGAAATGTACAATGGCCCGGGCCCGCTGACCGATGCGGTGTGTTTCCGCGTGGACCGTGGCGCGTCGTTGAGCCAGGTAAGCCGCGCGCTGGAGGCGCAGGGCGTGATCGCGGATGCGCGGATCTTCCGGATCGGGGCGGACTATGCCGACCGCGAGTCCGATCTCAAGTTCGGGTCCTACCTGCTGATGCCCCATGCCACGATGGGTCAGGTGCTGGATGCGCTGACGGTCGGGGGGCAGTCGACCTGCGGGCGCGAGGTGAACTTCCGGATCGGGGTCAACTCGAACGACGTGCTGCTGCGCGAGCTTGACCCGGCGACGGCGCGCTATGTCGAGGTGGCGAAATGGGACCCTGCCACCGAGGCCGCCCCCCAGGTCTATGTGGATGCGGCCGACGACCGTGACCTGCGGTTCCGGGTGACGGTGGCCGAAGGCACGACGGTCTGGCAGGTGGTCGAAGCGCTGAAGCGCGCGGATTTCCTGGAAGGAACGGTGGCCGCCACGCCGCCCGAGGGCAGCCTTGCGCCTGACAGCTATGAGGTGGCGCGCGGTGGCGACCGGGTGCAGCTTGTCGCGCAGATGCAGGAACGGCAGACGCGGATTCTGGCCGATCTCTGGACCGCGCGCGCCGAGGGGCTGCCCTACCAGACGCCCGAGGAGGCGCTGGTGATGGCGTCGATCATCGAGAAGGAAACCGGCGTGCCGCAGGAGCGCGGCCAGGTGGCCAGCGTGTTCGTCAACCGGCTGGTGCGGGGCATGAAATTGCAGACCGACCCGACGGTGATCTATGGCGTCACCAACGGCCAGGGCGTGCTGGGGCGGGGCCTTCGGCAGAGCGAGTTGCGGCGCGCGACGCCCTACAACACCTATGTGATCGACGGGCTGCCGCCGACGCCCATCGCGAATCCGGGCCGAGCCAGCATCGAGGCGGCGCTGAACCCCGATTCCACGCCCTACATCTTTTTCGTGGCGGATGGCAGCGGCGGCCATGCCTTTGCCGTGACGCTGGCCGAGCACAACGAGAACGTGGCCCGCTGGCGCGAGATCGAGCGGCAGCGCGGTGCGGCCGAGGCGGCAACCGGGGTGCAGACCGATTGAGGCCAAGACGCTGGTGTGGCTGGGTTTTCTGCGAAGGTTTAACGGAAGGTAAACGCGAAGCACGCTAAGCATTTGATCTGCATGCGTTTTTATCTTGACCCGGCGCACGGTTTCGGGCATACCTTGTGACATGCTAGAAGAGGTGGGCAAGCGGCACGGGGGGTGACCCCGGCGCCGCTTTTTCATTTCGCTCGTGCGGAACAGGCATGAGAGGCGGGGCAACAGGCAAGATGACGATCACCTTCGCAGAAGGGGACCTGGGCCAGCAGATCGACCTGCTGGCCTTTACGGAGGAGCAGTTCACCGAGGCGGCGCTGGCCCTGGCGCAGGCGCTGACCGCGGTGAAGGAGGGGCGGATCGAAGAGGCGAAAACGGCGCTGGCCGCCGTGCGCGACCTCAAGGCCGCATTCCATCTGGTGCAGGAAGAGAGGGCTCGGGTTGAAAAACTCCGCAGACAGGCAGCCGGAATCGTCCACGGCTATGCCATCGACATGGACGCCGCGCGCAATGAAGTCGGGCGCCGTCTGGCTTGCCTCCGCGACGCCGGAGGCGATTGACGGCTTTCTGGCGGGGCTTGGCGAGAATGCGCTTCTGGCCCTGCCATGGCTGTTCGAGTTCTGGGCCCTGCCGCATCAGCTGCCGCCCGAGGGGGTGTGGCGGACCTGGGTGATCATGGGGGGGCGCGGCGCGGGCAAGACCCGCGCCGGTGCCGAATGGGTGCGTGCGCAGGTGGAGGGCGCACGGCCCATGGACGCCGGCAGGGCGCGGCGCGTGGCGCTGGTGGGCGAGACGATCGAGCAGGTGCGCGAGGTGATGGTGATGGGGGACAGCGGCATCCTTGCCTGTTCGCCCCCGGACCGGCGGCCGGAGTGGGAAGCGACGCGGAAGCGCCTGGTCTGGCCGAACGGCGCGGTTGCGCAGGTGTTTTCGGCGCATGACCCGGACAACCTGCGGGGGCCGCAGTTCGATGCGGCCTGGGTGGACGAACTGGCGAAGTGGCACCGGGGTGAGGAAGCCTGGGACCAGTTGCAGTTCGCACTGCGGCTGGGGGATGATCCGCGCGCGGTGGTGACGACGACGCCGCAGAACGTGCCTGTTCTGAAGGCGATCCTGCGGAACCCCTCGACCGTGCTGACGCATGCGCCGACCGAGGCCAACCGCGCCTACCTGGCCGAGAGCTTCCTGCGGGAAGTGTATCAGCGCTATGGCGGAACGCGGAACGGGCGGCAGGAACTGGGCGGCGAACTGATCGAGGATGCCGAAGGGGCATTGTGGACGACCGCGATGATCGCCGCCGCCGAGGCGCGGCCGGGCGAGGATGAGGGGTTCGACCGGATTGTCGTGGCCGTGGACCCGCCGGCGAGCGGCAAGGAAAAGGCCGACACCTGCGGCATCGTGGTGGCGGGCGTGCAGTGCCGGGGCGAGGTGCAGCACTGGCGGGCCGTCGTTCTGGAGGATGCCAGCGTGCAGGGCGTGTCACCGGAGGGGTGGGCGCGGGCCGTCGCCTCGGCGTACGAGCGCCACCGTGCCGACCGCGTGGTGGCCGAGGTGAACATGGGCGGCGACATGGTGGCGAGCGTGCTGAACAGCGTTCATGGCGCGCTGCCGATCCGCAAGGTGCATGCGTCGAAGGACAAGCGCGTGCGCGCCGAACCGGTGGCCGCCCTGTACGAGCAGGGGCGGGTGAAGCACCGGCGCGGTCTTGCCCTGCTGGAGGACCAGATGTGCCGCATGACGGTGCAGGGCTTCAAGGGGTCGGGATCGCCCGACCGCGTGGATGCGCTGGTCTGGGCGCTGACCGATCTGATCATCGAGCCGGCGGGCAAGACCCCCGTCGGCGTGCCGCGCCTGCGCTACATGTGATCGCACCGGGGCGGGGCGATCGGCCAGGAGGACGGCCGGGGGCGATGCCCCTGGCGGACAACAGGAGACATCCGACATGGTGTTCGACTTTCTGCGGCGGGGCGGTGCGGCCCCGGCGGGCGATCGAGGCATGCCCGGCGATGCCGCGCCGGAGGCCAAGGCCTCGGCCACCGGGCGGGTGGTGGCCCTTGCGGCCGGGGGCAGGGTCGCGTGGAGCCCGCGCGACACGACAAGCCTGACGCGCACGGGGTTTCTGGGCAATCCCATCGGGTTCCGGGCCGTCAAGCTGATCGCCGAGGCTGCGGCGGCGCTGCCGCTGGTGCTGCAGGATTGTGCCCGCCGCTACGAGACGCACCCGGTGATCGACCTGATCCGCCGCCCGAACCCGGGGCAGGGGCGGGCCGAGCTGCTGGAGGCGGTCTATGGCCAGTTGCTGCTGTCGGGAAACGCCTATCTGGAGGCGGTTCCGGGGTCTGGGGCGCTGCCGGTCGAGCTGCATGTGCTGCGATCGGACCGGGTGGCGGTGGTTCCGGGGGCCGATGGCTGGCCGGTGGCCTATGACTATGCGGTGGCCGGGCGCAAGCACCGGTTCGACATGACCGGCGCGGTGGCGCCGCTGTGCCACGTACGGGCGTTTCATCCGCAGGACGACCACTACGGGTTTTCACCGTTGCAGGCTGCCGCGGTGGCCATCGACGTGCATGCCAGCGCTGCGCGCTGGTCGAAGGCGCTGCTGGACAATGCGGCGCGGCCGAGCGGCGCCATCGTCTACAAGGGGGCGGACGGGGCGGCAGGGCTGAGCGCCGAACAGTATGACCGGCTGGTGTCCGAGATGGAGGCGAACCATCAGGGCGCGCGCAACGCGGGGCGTCCGATGCTGCTGGAGGGCGGGCTGGACTGGAAACCCATGGGGTTCTCGCCCAGCGACATGGAATTCCACCGCACCAAGGAAAGCGCGGCGCGGGAGATCGCCATCGCCTTCGGCGTGCCGCCGATGCTGATGGGGATACCGGGCGATGCGACCTATGCGAATTATCAGGAGGCCAACAGGGCCTTCTTCCGCCTGACGGTGCTGCCGCTGGCGGCCAAGGTCACCGGGGCGATTTCGCACTGGCTGCAGGGTTTCACCGGCGAGGCGATCGAGTTGCGGCCCGATCTGGACCAGGTGCCCGCGCTGGCGGTCGAGCGCGACCAGCAATGGGCGCGGGTGGCGGCTGCGGATTTCCTGAGCCTGGGCGAAAAGCGCGCGCTGCTGGGCCTGCCGCCGCTGGCGGAACAGGCATGACGCGGCGGGTGACCGGGGGATCGCGCTACCTGTTCGACAGCTTCGATGCGGCGCAGGCACGGATCGAGGCGAACGAACGGGTTGCCGAGGAGCGATGGGGCGCGCTGGAATACCGGCTTGCGCAGATCGAGGGCACGCTGGAGCGGCTGGAACGGCGCATCTGGCTGGGGGTTTACGGGGTGGCGGCCTTCCTGCTGACGCAGGGCGCCGAGGCCCTGATCAGGGCGGCGATGAGGTGAGGCAGATGGGACGATACCAGATATGCGGCGCGCCGGAACTGAAGTTCCAGACCGGCGCGGCGTTCACCGTCACCGGCGAGGCCGGGATCGAGGGCTATGCGAGCCTGTTCGGGCAGCGTGACCAGGGCGGCGATGTGGTGCAGCGGGGGGCCTATGGCGCCTCGCTGAAGGCGCTTGGGGCGGCGGGGCGGCGGGTGAAGATGCTGTGGCAGCACGACCCCGCACAACCCATCGGCGTGTGGGACGACGTGCGCGAGGATGAGCGCGGCCTGTGGGTGAAGGGTCGCATCCTGACCGACGTGGCCCAGGGGCGCGAGGCCATGGCACTGCTGGGTGCGGGGGCGATCGACGGTCTGTCGATCGGGTATCGCACGGTCCGGGCAGAGCGTGACGCGAAGGGACAGCGCCTGCTGTCGGAACTGGAGCTTTGGGAAGTGTCGCTGGTGACCTTTCCGATGCTGCCGGAGGCGCGGGTTGCGGCGAAGGGCGAGACGCCTGACGCCGCCGCCTGGCGTGACCTGGCCGCGATCCTGGAGGATGCGCGGCGGATGCTGGCCGGGCGCTGAGGCCCGATCACGACCAACCTGAGGGAAAGAACGATGACCGAGTGCAAGGCCCGGGCCGGGGAAGGGCTGCCCCGCGCCCGTGATCCGGGTGAGGACGTGACTGTCGCCATGACCGGATTTCTGAGCGAATTCCAACGCTTCCATGCCGAAGTGAAGACTGCGTTGCAACAACAGGACGAGCGCATGACCATGCTGGACCGCAAGACCACCCACTACGGACGCCCGGTGCTTTCCGCCGCGGCCGAACAGGATGTGCCGCACAAGAAGGCCTTTGGCGCCTATCTGCGGTCGGGCGATGACGACGGCCTGCGTGGCCTTGTCCTTGAGGGCAAGGCCATGTCCACCGCAGTGGCGGCGGATGGGGGCTATCTGGTCGATCCGCAGACGGCGGACACGATCCGGTCGATGCTGGTGTCGACGGCGTCGATCCGGGCCATCGCCAATGTCGTGCAGGTCGAGGCCACGAGCTTCGACGTGCTGATCGACCGGAGCGAGGTCGGGTCCGGCTGGGCGACCGAGGCAGGCCCCCAGACCGAGACCGCGACCCCCACCATCGAGCGCATCTCGATCAAGCTGCACGAGCTTTCGGCGATGCCGAAGGCCAGCCAGCGCCTGCTGGACGACAGTGCCTTCGATGTCGAGGGCTGGCTGGCCGGCAAGATCGCCACGCGGTTCATCCGGGCGGAGGCCGCGGCCTTCGTGTCGGGCGATGGCGTGGACAAGCCGCGCGGGTTCCTGCTGCCGACGAAGGTCGCCAACGCATCCTGGACCTGGGGAAACCTCGGCTATGTGCCCTCGGGTGCGGCGGGGGATTTCCCGGCGGTCAATGCGGCCGACTGCATCGTCAACCTGGTCTATGCGCTGGGCGCCGACTATCGCGCCAATGCGTCCTTCGTGATGAATTCCAAGACCGCCGGTGCGGTGCGGAAGATGAAGGACGCGGACGGCCGGTTCCTGTGGTCGGACAGCCTGCAGGCCGGCGAGCCCCCGCGCCTGATGGGCTATCCCGTCCTGATCGCCGAGGACATGCCCGACATCGCGGCGAACGCCTTCGCGATTGCCTTCGGCGACTTCGCGGCCGGATACACCATCGCCGAACGCCCGGACCTGCGCATCCTGCGCGACCCGTTCAGCGCCAAGCCGCATGTCCTGTTCTACGCCTCGAAGCGTGTGGGCGGGGACGTGACCGACTTCGCGGCGATCAAGCTGCTGCGTTTCGCCACTTCGTGACTGGCGTAGCGATGTCCGGCGTCATCTGACGCCGGACGCCGGGCGCGCGCGGGGGCTTGCCCCGACCGTGCCGTCTAGCAGCTCCCTCCGTCCGAGCGGTGCGGGGCGCGCGCCCGGGTTCAATCGAGCGGACGGGAAACGGGGATTGCCATGTATCTGACAGAGACCGGCCTGGTGCCGGGTGCGGCGCTGCCGCTGGCGGCGCTGAAGGATCATCTGCGCCTGGGATCGGGATTTGCGGATGACGCGGTGCAGGACGGGCTGGCCGAGGGCTATCTGCGGGCGGCCCTTGCAACCATCGAGGGCCGGACTGCCAAGGTGCTGATCGCGCGGGATTTCCGGCTGGCGCTGGCCGACTGGCGCGAGGCGGGGGAACAGCCGCTGCCTGTGGCGCCGGTGGTGGCCGTCGCCGCGGTTCGCCTGGTCGACGCCGCGGGTGCCGAGACAACCGTCGCAGTGGACCGCTGGCGGCTGGTACCGGATGCCCACCGGCCGCGAATCGTGGCGGCCGGGCATCTGTTGCCGATGGTGCCATCCGGCGGGCGGATCGAGATCGATTTCACCGCCGGCTTCGGCGCGTGGGACGCGGTGCCGGCCGATCTGGCGCAGGCGGTCTTTCTGCTGGCGGCGGAGTATTACGAGATGCGGCACGAGGGCGGCATGCGCCACGGCGAGGGGCTGCCGCAGGCGGTTCAGGCGCTGGTGGCGCGCTGGCGGACGGTGCGTATCCTTGGGGGTGCGCGATGAGGCCGCCGCGGTTGAACCGTGCCCTCGACCTGGAGGGCGAGGCGGTATCCGCGGACGGCGCCGGCGGTTTCGTCCGGACATGGCTGCCGATCGGACGGTTGTGGGGCGCCATCGTGCCGGGAACCGGTCGAGAGGCCGCCGGGGTCGAGGTGGCGCTTTCAAGCCAGTCATTCCGCGTCTGGGTGCGCGGTACCCCGGTCGGCGCGCCATCGCGACCGGTCGCGGGCCAGCGGCTGCGGGCCGGTGGCCGGGTCTTTTCGATCCTGGCGGTGACCGAGGCAGATGCTGAGGGGCGCTATCTGGTCTGCACGGCGCGCGAGGAGGAACCGGCATGAGCTATGCGGGGGCGGCGGCGCTGCAGGCGGCAATCTGGCAGAGGCTTTCCAGCGCAACGGCGCTGGCCGGGGTGCCGGTGGTCGATGCCCTGCCGAAAGGGGCGGGTCGGGGTACGTTCGTGCTGATCGGGCCGGAGGAGGCCGTGGATGCGTCGGACGGGTCGGGCGGAGGCGCGGAGCACCGTCTGACGATCAGTGTGATATCCGACGCGGCCGGTTTCCTGGCGGCGAAGGAGGTCGCGGTGTCCCTGTCGGATGAACTGACGGACGCGACGCTGGTGCTGTCGCGGGGCCGGCTGGTGTCGATGCGATTCCTGCGGGCGGCGGCGCGGCGGCTGGACAGCGGCGCGGCCCGCCGGATCGACCTGACGTTCCGGGCGAGGGTCGAAATCTAGCCCGGCATGACAATCCCTTGAGGCGCCCCGGAGTGGGGCCGGTGTGGCAGACAGATCGGAGACAGACATGGCGGTGCAGAGCGGCAAGGACCTTCTGGTCAAGCTGGACATGACGGGGGATGCGACCTTCGAGACCATTGCGGGGTTGCGGGCGACGCGGATCAGCTTCAACGCCGAGACGGTCGACGTGACCAGCCTGGAAAGCGCGGGCGGGTGGCGCGAACTGCTGGCAGGGGCGGGCATGAAATCCGCGACGATCTCGGGTTCGGGGGTATTCCGCGATGCGGCCACGGATGCGCGGGCCCGCCAGATCTTCTTTGACGGCGAGGTGCCCGCGTTCCAGGTCGTCATTCCGTCCTTCGGGATGGTCGAGGGGCCATTCCAGATATCGGCCATCGAATATGCGGGCAGCTACAACGGCGAGGCGACCTATGAGCTGACGATGGCATCGGCCGGCGCCCTGACCTTCACGGCGCTGTGATGAACCCCTTTGCGGGCGAGGTGGCGATCACGCTGGATGGTCGGCCGCATGTTGCAAGGCTGACGCTGGGCGCCCTGGCCGAACTGGAGGCGGCGCTTGAGGCCGGGTCATTCGTCGATCTGGCCGAGCGGTTCGAGGAAGGGAGATTCTCGACCCGAGACGTGCTGTCGCTGGTGGTGGCGGGTTTGCGCGGTGGCGGTTGGCAGGGGACGGCGGCCGATCTGATGACGGCCGAGATCGCGGGCGGGCCGGTCGAGGCGGCGCGGGTGGCGGCACTGCTGCTGGCGCGTGCGTTTTCCGTGCCTGGCGAGACGTGAGGACCGGGGTGCCCGGACGGCGGATCGACTGGGCGGGGCTGATGCGGGCGGGGTTGCACGGGCTCGGCCTGGCGCCCGAGGTGTTCTGGCGGCTGACGCCCGTGGAACTGCGGATCATGCTGGGAGCGGAGGCGACAGTCGCCCCGCTGACGCGCGCGCGGCTGGCCGAACTGGCCGCCGCGTTTCCGGATCGTGGAAAGGACGGATGCGATGGCGGAGCAGGACGACTTCGAGGCGCAGATTGCGGCGCTGGAGGCGACGATGGGATCGGCGGCCGGGATTGCGGCGGCCTTTGACGGCGAGCTTTCGCGGATGCGGGACAGCATGGTCTGGACCGGGCGCGAGGTTGGCCAGCTGTCGAGCGGCATCGGCGGCGGGCTGCGGCGCGCCTTTGACGGGCTGATGTTCGACGGGATGAAGCTGTCCGACGCGATGCGCGGGCTGGGCCAGTCGATTGCCAACACATTCTACAGCATGGCGCTGCGACCCGTTCAGAATGCGATCGGGGGGGCGATTGCCGGCGGGATAAACGGGTTGATTTCCGGCATCATGCCGTTCGAGCGCGGCGGCGCCTTTACCCAGGGGCGGGTGATGCCATTCGCGAACGGCGGCATCGTCAGTTCGCCCGTGATGTTTCCGATGCGCGGCGGTCGCGGCCTGATGGGCGAGGCCGGACCCGAGGCGATCATGCCGCTGGCGAGGGGGGCGGACGGGCGTCTGGGGGTGCAGGCCGCGGGTGGCGGCCGACCGGTCACCGTGGTGATGAACATCACCACACCCGATGTGCAGGGCTTCCGCCGCAGTCAGAGCCAGATCGCTGCGGATGCCGCGCGGGCGCTGGCGCGCGGCCAGCGGAACCGGTGAGGGGACGATGGGATTTCATGAGGTTCGGTTTCCGGCCAACCTGAGCTTCGGGTCGGTCGGGGGACCCGAGCGGCGGACGGAGATCGTGACGCTGCAGAACGGGTTCGAGGAGCGCAACACCCCGTGGGCGCATTCGCGCCGCCGCTATGACGCAGGCGTCGGTCTGCGCAGCCTGGACGATGTGGAGGCACTGATCGCGTTCTTCGAGGCGCGGCGCGGTCAGCTTTACGGGTTCCGCTGGAAGGACTGGGCGGATTATCGGTCTGCCGAGGCGAAACGCGCCGTATCTGCGCTGGATCAGCGGATCGGCACGGGCGACGGCCTGCGCGTGAGCTTTGATCTGTCCAAGACCTATCGGTCGGGCGACCAGGCCTATGTGCGCCCGATCCGCAAGCCCGTGCCCGGCACTGTCCGGGTCGCGGTGGCGGGGGATGCAAAGGTGGAGGCACTGGAGTTCACGGTCGATCCGGCGACGGGCACCGTCACCTTTGTCGCGCCGCCGGATTTGGGCACGGCGATCACGGCCGGTTTCGAGTTCGACGTGCCGGTGCGGTTCGACACCGACCGTATCCAGACCTCGGTCGCGTCGTTCAAGGCGGGCGAAGTGCCGAGTGTTCCCGTGGTGGAGTTGCGGCTGTGAGCGCGATTCTTGAGCATCTGGCCGGAGGAACCACGACCGTCTGCAGGGCCTGGCGCCTGGTGCGCACGGACGGCGTCGTGCTGGGCTTCACGGACCATGACGACGATCTGGCCTTCGACGGGGTGACCTTTCGGGCGGGGACCGGCCTGTCGGCGCGGGTGCTGGTACAGACGACGGGATTGTCGGTGGACAATACCGAGGCGGAAGGCGCGCTTTCGGCTGCAGGCGTGACCGAGGCGGATCTTCTGGCGGGGCGCTATGACGGGGCCGAGGTGACGGCCTGGCGGGTGAACTGGGCTGATCCCGCGGCGCGGATGGTGCTGTTCCGGGGCCATATCGGCGAGGTCGTGCGGTCTGGCGGCGCGTTTCAGGCCGAATTGCGCGGTCTGACCGAGGGGCTGAACCGACCACAGGGACGGGCGATCCAGCGGCAGTGCTCTGCCGTCCTGGGTGACGGCCAGTGCCGGTTCGACCTGGCGCAGCCCGGCTATTCGGTAGAGGCGCCGATCGGCGCTGTCGAGGATGCGCGCCTGTTCCGGTTCCATGGTCTTTCCGGGTTCGATGACCGCTGGTTCGAGCGGGGACGGCTGCGCGTGCTGAGCGGGGATGCGGCGGGATTGCTGGGCGTGGTGAAGAACGACCGGATCGGAGGCATCGGCCGGAGCGTGGAGCTTTGGCAGGGGCTGGCTGCCGCCGTGGCCCCCGGCGACCTGGTGCGGATCGAGGCGGGCTGCGACAAGCGGCCGGAGACCTGTCGGCTGAAGTTCGGGAACTTCCTGAATTTCAGGGGCTTCCCGCATGTGCCGGGTGAGGATTGGCTGACGTCCTATCCGGCGCGCGCCGGGCAGACGGGCGGTGGGAGCCTGTTACGTTGAGCCTGCTTCGGGATGCGGTGGTGGCCGAGGCCCGGGCCTGGGTCGGCACGCCCTATGTGCATCAGTCGAGCTGTCGGGGTGCCGGGGCGGATTGCCTGGGCCTGGTTCGGGGGATCTGGCGTGCGGTGCTGGGACCGGAGCCCGAAGCCATGCCCGCCTACACCCCGGACTGGGGTGAGGCGGGGGGGTGCGAACTGCTCATGGACGCGGCGAGCCGCTTCCTCGTGCCTGTCGTTGCCGCGGGGCCGGGCGATGTGATCCTGTTCCGGATGCGGGATGGGGCGGTCGCCAAGCATCTGGGTGTGCTGGTGGCGGAAGCGGCCTTTGTCCATGCCTATTCGGGGCATGGGGTTGTCGAGAGCCCGCTGTCGGGCCCTTGGGCGCGCCGGGTTGTGGCGCGGTTCCGGTTTCCTGAAGGGATGCGGTAATGGCGACGATCCTTCTGGGTGCGGCGGGGGCCGCGCTGGGCGCAGGCTTTGGCGGCACGGTGCTTGGTCTTTCCGGCGCGGTGATCGGACGGGCCGTCGGGGCGACCCTGGGTCGTGCGATCGACCAGCGGCTGATGGGTTCGGGGTCGGAGCCGGTGCAGGTGGGCCGGGTGGACCGGTTCCGCCTGATGGGCGCGTCGGAAGGCGCCGGACTGGGGCAGGTCTGGGGCCGCATGCGCGTGGCCGGCCAGGTCATCTGGGCGACCCAGTTCCGTGAGAGCGTGACGCGCGAGGGTGGCGGCAAGGGCGCTCCCCGGCCTCGGGTGGAGCGCTTCTCGTATTCGGTCAGCCTTGCCGTGGCGCTTTGCGAGGGTGTCATCGCCGGGGTGGGTCGCGTCTGGGCCGACGGCATGGAGGTAGATGCGGCCACACTTAACCTGCGCGTCTATCGCGGCGGCGAGGATCAGTTGCCCGACCCAAAGATCGCGGCGGTCGAAGGCACGACCGAGGCACCGGCCTACCGCGGCGTTGCCTATGTCGTGATCGAGGATCTGGAGCTTTCCGACTACGGCAATCGCGTGCCTCAGTTCTCGTTCGAGGTGATCCGGCCGGCACAGCCCGAGGGCGGTGCCGGCGTCCTGGCCGACGCGGTGAGGGCCGTGGCGCTGATGCCGGGCACGGGCGAGTACGCGCTGGCGACGAGCCGCGTGCATGTCGAGGATGCGCCGGGGGTGCGGCGGTCCCTGAACGTGCATGTGCCGGGCGGGCGGACCGACCTGTCGTTGTCGCTGGACCATCTGGAACGGGAACTGCCTGCGGTCGGGTCGGTCGGGCTGATCGTGTCGTGGTTCGGGGACGACCTTCGCTGCGGGTCATGCCGGGTGAAGCCCAAGGTCGAGCAGAGGGATCGGGACGGCACGCCGATGCCCTGGCGTGCGGGCGGGATCGGCCGGGACGCCGCGGTGGAGGTAGCGCGGGTGGACGGGCAGTCGATCTACGGCGGCACGCCCGCCGACGCCTCGGTCATCGAGGCGATACGGTCGATCCGGGGACGGGGCATGGAAGTGATGTTCTATCCGTTCATCCTGATGGAACAGCTTGCAGGCAACGGTCGCCCCGACCCCTGGTCGGACGCGCCCGACCAGCCGGTGCTGCCGTGGCGTGGCCGGATCACCACAGCGGTGGCCCCCGGGCGGGCGGGAACGACCGACAGGACATCAGCCGCGGCCGCCGAGGTGGCGGCGTTCTTCGGCGCGGTTCAACCGGGCGACTTCGCCGTATCGGGGGATACCGTCACCTATTCGGGCGATCCCCAGGACTGGGGATACCGGCGATTCCTGTTGCACTATGCCCATCTTTGCGCCGCCGCGGGTGGAGTGGATGCCTTTTGCGTGGGCTCCGAGATGCGCGGGCTGACGCAGGTGCGCGGCCCCGGCGACAGCTTTCCCGCAGTGGCCGCGTTCCGCGACCTTGTGGCCGAGGTACGGGCGATCCTGGGGCCGGAAGTCCGGATATCGTATGCCGCCGACTGGTCGGAATATTTCGGCTATCATGCGGATGGGAACATCTATTTCCATCTGGATCCGCTGTGGGCCGACCCCGATGTCGATTTCATCGGCATCGACAACTACATGCCGCTGTCGGACTGGCGCGACGGCGCTTCCCATGCCGATGCCGGTTTCGGGGCGATCCACAATCTCGACTATCTTCGCGCCAATGTGGCGGGGGGCGAGGGGTTCGACTGGTACTACGACAGCCCGGAGGGCGAGGCGGTGCAACGCCGCCTGCCGATCACCGACGGGGCACACGGCGAGCCCTGGGTGTTTCGCTACAAGGATCTGCGCGGCTGGTGGGAGAACCCACACCACGAACGGATCGGCGGTGAACGGCAGGAGCAGGCAACCGCCTGGGTTCCGGGATCGAAGCCGATCAGGTTCACCGAGTACGGCTGCGCCGCGATTGACCGCGGCACCAACGAGCCGAACCGGTTCCTTGACCCCAAGTCATCGGAATCCGCCCTGCCGCGGTACTCGAGCGGTCGCCGCGATGATTTCATGCAGATGCAGTACCTGCGCGCGGTGGCGGCGCATTGGGCGGATCCGGATGCCAACCCGGTATCGCCACTCTACGGCGGGCCAATGGTGGACATGGACCACGCCCATGCCTGGGCCTGGGATGCGCGGCCCTTTCCGGCGTTTCCGAACCGCACCGACATATGGTCGGATGGCGAGAACCACGCGCGGGGGCATTGGCTGACAGGTCGGGCGACGGGCCAGGCGCTTGCCGGGGTGGTGGACGAGATTTGCCGCCAATCCGGGGTTGAAGGCGCGGATGTGTCGCGGCTTTACGGGGCGGTGCGCGGCTATCTGGCAGAAGGCATCGGCACTGCCCGCGCGGCGTTGCAGCCCCTGATGATTGCCTACGGGTTCGAGGCGGTCGAGCGCGACGGTGAGTTGCGGTTCCGGATGCGCGGTGAAGGGGTGGCGGTGACGCTTGACCCGGAGCGCCTCGCGGTCACGGGTGACGCGGCGCAAGGTGTCGAGATGACCCGCGCCGCCGAGGCGGAGGTCGCGGGCAAGGTGCGGTTGGCCTATGTCGAGGCTGACGGCGATTTCGCGCCCCGCAGTGCCGAGGCGGTGTTTCCCGATGAGGTCGCGCGGGGCGTTGCGGAGAGCGAGCTGGCGCTGATGCTTACTGCCGCCGAGGCCCGGGCCACGGCAGAGCGCTGGCTGGCCGAGGCGCGCGTCGCGCGCGATGGCGCACGCTTTGCAATTCCGCCCTCGGCTGCCGATCTGGGTCCGGGTGATGTGGTTGATCTTGACGGTGTGCTCTACCGGCTTGACCGCGTGGGGCAGGGAGATGCCGCTCTGGTGGAGGCGGTCCGGGTGGAACCTTCGGTCTATGTGGCATCGGACACGGCCGAAGTGAGGGTGATCCCTCGCCCCTTTGCAGCTCCGGTTCCGGTGACGGCACAGTTTCTCGATCTGCCGCTGCTGAAGGGTGACGAGATGCCTCATGCCCCGCATCTGGCCGTTGCTGCGGACCCATGGCCCGGTGCGGTGGGGGTATGGAATGCTGTTGGCGGGGACGGATTTTCGCTGAACGGTCTGGTGGTCGCTCCGGCGGTCATCGGGACGACGGAAAGCCCACTGTGGCGTGCCGAACCGGCCCGCTGGGACCGTGGGGCGCCATTGCGGGTGCGGATGGGCCGGGTCGGGCTTTCCTCGGCCGACGAGGCCGCCGTGCTCAACGGGGCGAATGCGATCGCGATCGGGGACGGCAGCGCCGACCGCTGGGAGGTGTTCCAGTTCGCCCGTGCAGAGCTGGTGGCGCCGCTGACGTGGGACCTTTCGCTGCGGTTGCGCGGGCAGGCGGGCACCGATGCGCTGATGCCCGACGTCTGGCCGACTGGCAGCCGGGTCGTTCTGCTGGACGGGGCGCCGTCACAGGTTGATCTGCCGCTGTCGGCCCGGGGCCTCGCGCGCACATGGCGCATCGGTGCCTCGGCGCGCGGCTTCGACGATCCCGACGTGGTCGAACAGATCCTCGCCTTCGATGGCATCGGGCTGCGGCCCTATGCGCCGGTGCATCTGCGGGCCGGGTGGTCGGGCGATGATCTTGCTGTCGGATGGGTGCGGCGCACGCGGATCGACGGCGACAACTGGGCGTCGACGGAGGTTCCGCTGGGTGAGGAGCGCGAGGCCTATGTGGTTCGGGTCGTGGCGGACGAGGCGGTCCGGAGACAGGTGGAGGTGACGGCGCGCACCTGGGTCTATACCGCGGCCGATCGCGCCGCGGATGGCGTGGCGGGCATGTTCCGGGTGGAGGTGGCACAGATGTCGGACCGGTTCGGGCCCGGGCCGTTCCGTGCGGTCGCAGCATCCGTCTGACGGCCATCACCATCGCGCATGATCGCGATCACGTCCGGGCATTGGACGGCGCGCGCGTGACGTTATATGCTGCGGCATCCCGAGGAAGGAGAACGGCCATGGCCGAGATGATCCGCGCGCTTTCCACTGTCGATCCGGTCTGGTCGCGGGTCTGCGATGAGGCAAGGGCCGCCGTTCTGGCCGAACCGCTGCTGGGCGGTCTGATCCATTCGGGTTTGCTGCATCACGCGACGTTCGAGCGCGCGCTGGCCTACCGCTTTTCGCTCAAGCTCGCATCGGGCGAGATGAGCGAACAGATCCTGCGTGAGATCGCGGACGAGGCCTATGCCAGCGATCCCGAGATCGGGACTGCGGCGCGGGCGGATCTGATGGCGGTCTATGACCGTGACCCCGCCTGCCATCGGTATCTTCAGCCGATCCTGTTCTTCAAGGGCTATCAGGCGGTGCAGGCCTATCGGGTCGGGCACTGGCTGTGGCGCGAGGGACGGATCGACATGGCCTATTTCGTTCAGATGCGGGTCAGCGAGGTGTTCGGCGTCGACATCCATCCGGCGGCAAGGATCGGGCGGGGGATCATGATCGACCATGCCCATTCCATTGTGATCGGCGAGACGGCCGTGGTGGGCGACAACGTGTCGATGCTGCACTCCGTGACGCTGGGCGGGACCGGCAAGGAGGATGGCGACCGGCATCCGAAGATCGGCAACGGTGTGCTGATCGGGGCCGGGGCGAAGGTGCTGGGCAACATTCACGTCGGCCACTGCTCGCGCATCGCGGCGGGTTCGGTGGTTCTGCACGATATCCCGCCGATGAAGACAGTGGCGGGCGTGCCGGCACGGATCGTCGGCGAGGCGGGCTGTTCGCAGCCCTCGGTGGCCATGGATCACAAGCTGACCGGTTGCGTGGATTGCGACTGAACGTCACGCATCGCATGAAGATCGCCCCGGAATCCGATGATTCCGGGGCGTTATTCTGAACTCCGAGGCTCAGGCCAGCATGGCCAGCGGGTTTTCGAGATTGTCGATCAGGGCCTTGAGGAACTCGGCCCCAAGTGCGCCGTCGATCACCCGGTGATCGACGCTGAGCGTCATCGACATCATGGTGGCCACCACGATCTCTCCTGCCTTGTTGACGACAGGCTTCTTGACGCCCGCACCCACGGCAAGGATCGAGCCGTGTGGCGGGTTGATGACTGCGTCGAAGTTCTCGATCCCCATCATCCCGAGGTTCGAGATAGCGAAGCTGCCGCCCTGATACTCTTGCGGTGCGAGTTTCCGTGCCTTGGCGCGCGTGGCAAGATCCTTCATCTCTGCCGACAGCGCAGTGATCGACTTCGTGTGGGCGTCGCGAAGGACGGGGGTGAAGAGCCCGCCGGGGATCGCGACGGCCACCGCCACATCCGATGCCTTCATCTTCAGAATCCGATCGCCCGCCCAGACCGCGTTGCAGTCGGGGACTGCCTGGAGCGCGAGCGCCGCGGCCTTGATGATGAAGTCATTCACGGAAAGCTTGACGTTCCGGGCGGCGAGTTGGCCGTTCAGCGTCTCGCGGAAGGCCATCAGCGTGTCGAGTTGCACATCGCGCCGAAGGTAGAAGTGCGGGATCGTCTGCTTGGCCTCTGTAAGGCGTGCCGCAATGGTCTTGCGCATGCCATCCAGCGGGACCTCTTCATAGGTCCGGTCTGCGAACATCTTCCTGACGGTATCCGCGGTCATGCCCTGGGGCGCTGCCGCAACGGTCGCAACGGTTGCGGGCGCCGTGGCCGTGGGGGCAGGGGCCACTGTGGCGGCGGGTGTGGCCGCTGCGCCTTCGACATCCGCCTTCACGATTCGGCCGTGGGGGCCCGATCCCTTGATGCGGGTCAGGTCCACCCCTCTTTCCGCGGCGATCCGGCGCGCGAGCGGCGAGGCGAAGACACGGGCCCCTCCGGAGGTGACCGGTGCCGGCGTGGCGGCGGCGGTCGCAGGGGCGGCCTTGGCGGCCGGCTCGGCCGCAGCAGGTGCCTCGGCGGCCTTGGGGGAGGCGGGTGCCGCATCGGCGCTTTCGCCTTCCTCGACCAGCACCGCGATCGGCGTGTTGACCTTCACGCCCGCCGTACCCTCGGCCACGAGGATCTTGCCGATGATCCCTTCATCGACCGCCTCGAATTCCATCGTCGCCTTGTCGGTCTCGATCTCGGCCATGATCTGGCCGGACTTCACCGTGTCGCCCTCCTTCACCAGCCATTTCGCCAGCGTGCCCTCTTCCATCGTGGGGGAAAGGGCGGGCATCAGGATTTGCGTGGCCATGGTGCCCTCCTCAGCGGTAGCAGACGGATTTCACGGCCTCGATCACCTCGGCGGTGGTGATCAGGGCGTGCTTTTCCAGGTTTGCGGCATAGGGCATCGGCACATCCTTGCCGGTGCAGTTGATCACCGGGGCGTCGAGGTAGTCGAACGCCCGCGTCATGATCACCGAGGACAGGTGGTTGCCGATGGCCCCCACCGGGAACCCTTCTTCCACCGTCACGCAGCGGTTGGTCTTCTGAACCGATGCGATCACGGTGTCGTAGTCGATCGGGCGCAGGGTGCGCAGGTCGATCACCTCGGCGCTGATCCCCTCGGCGGCGAGCTTGTCGGCGGCTTCGAGGGCATAGGTCATGCCGATCCCGAAACTGACGATGGTGACGTCGCTGCCTTCGCGCCAGATGCGGGCCTTGCCAAACGGAATGGTGAAGTCGGGCAGATCGGGAACCTCGAAGCTGCGCCCGTAGAGGATTTCATTCTCCAGGAAGATGACCGGGTTCGGATCGCGGATTGCGGATTTCATCAGACCCTTCGCATCCGATGCCGAATAGGGCATCACGACCTGCAGGCCCGGGATCATCGCATACCAGGCGGCGTAGTCCTGGCTGTGCTGGGCGCCCACGCGCGCGGCCGCGCCGTTCGGACCACGGAACACCATCGGGCTGCCCATCTGGCCCCCCGACATGTAGAGCGTCTTGGCCGCCGAGTTGATGATGTGGTCGATGGCCTGCATCGCGAAGTTGAAGGTCATGAACTCGACGATCGGTTTGAGGCCGCCCCACGAGGCGCCGACGCCGATCCCTGCAAAGCCGATTTCGGTGATCGGGGTGTCGACCACGCGTTTCGGCCCGAATTCATCGAGCAGCCCCTGGCTGATCTTGTAGGCGCCCTGGTACTCGCCCACCTCCTCGCCCATCAGGAATACCGTGGGGTCGCGGCGCATTTCCTCGGCCATCGCCTCGCGCAGGGCCTCGCGGACCGTCATGGTCTTCATCGGCGTGCCCTCTGGCCAGTCGGGGCTGGCCTTCGACACGACGGCCGCCGGCGTGGCGGCGGCGGCCGCAGGGGCGGCCCTGGCGGCCGGCTCGGCCGCAGCAGGCGCCTCGGCGGCCTTGGGGGAGGCGGGTGCCGCATGGGCGCTTTCGCCTTCCTCGACCAGCACCGCGATCGGCGTGTTGACCTTCACGCCCGCCGTACCCTCGGCCACGAGGATCTTGCCGATGATCCCTTCATCGACCGCCTCGAATTCCATCGTCGCCTTGTCGGTCTCGATCTCGGCCATGATCTGGCCGGACTTCACCGTGTCGCCCTCCTTCACCAGCCATTTCGCCAGCGTGCCCTCTTCCATCGTGGGGGAAAGGGCGGGCATCAGAACCTGCGTTGCCATGTCTCTTCCTCCCGATCAGGCCAGAATGTCCGTCCACAGCTCCGAAAGCGGCGGTTCGGGGCTGTCCTTTGAAAACTCGGCGGCCTCGTTCACGATGGCCTTGATTTCCTTGTCGATCGCCTTCAGGTCATCATCGCTGGCCAGCCCGCCCGTCACCAGAAGGTCGCGGACATGCTCGATGGCGTCCTTTTCCGAGCGCATCTTCTCGACCTCTTCGCGCGTCCGGTACTTCGCCGGGTCCGACATCGAATGCCCGCGGTAGCGGTAGGTCATCATTTCCAGGATGTAGGGCCCGTCACCGGCGCGGCAGGCTGCCACGGCCTTCTCTCCCGCGGCCTTCACGGCAAGCACGTCCATGCCGTCCACCTGTTCGCCCTTGATGCCATAGGCGGTTCCGCGCCCGAACAGCGTGGTGGACTTGGTCGAGCGCTTCACGCTCGTGCCCATGGCATAGCCGTTGTTCTCGATCACGAAGATCACCGGCAGATTCCACAGTTCCGCCATGTTGTAGGTCTCGTAGACCTGGCCCTGGTTGGCGGCGCCGTCACCGAAGTAGGTGAAGGTGACATTGTCGTTGCCAAGGTACTTGTCGGCGAATGCCAGCCCCGCCCCCAGCGGCACCTGCGCGCCCACGATCCCGTGGCCGCCATAGAAATGGCGTTCCTTCGAGAACATGTGCATGCTGCCGCCCTTGCCCTTGGAATAGCCGCCGATCCGTCCGGTCAGTTCGGCCATGACGCCCTTCGGGTCCATCCCGCAGGCCAGCATGTGCCCGTGATCGCGGTAGGAGGTGATGCGCTTGTCACCTTCCTTTGCCGCAGCCTCGAGCCCCACCACGACCGCTTCCTGCCCGATGTAGAGATGGCAGAACCCGCCGATCAGACCCATTCCATAAAGCTGCCCGGCCTTTTCCTCGAACCGGCGGATCAGCAGCATCTCGCGATAGTATTTCAGCAGTTCGTCGCGGGACACGTTGGGTTTTTCGGCGGCTTTGCGTGCGGCCATGGGCGAATCCTCCGGGCGAAGGGCGATTGTTCAACGTTAAACAATCGCACTCGCATCGGAAAAACAAGGGGCAAACGACCGTAAGGGCCGCGTCGCGGCCTGTCGGACGGGTCATGGGCAGGGTTCAGCGGATGACGATTTCGTCGGCGCGCATGTAGCCCAGCACGTCGCGCGCGCGTTCATCCAGAAGGTCGATGTCGAGGAATTCGTCGGACAGGCGCCGCGTCAGGTTTTCCAGCGTGGCGAGTTCGGTCGCAAGCGCGTCACGCTTGGCCGTCAGGTCGCGGCTGTCCGCCGCAATCTGGATCTGGCGGAACACGCCATATTCGCCCTGAACCGCCGCAAAGGTGAAGTAGGCCCCCACCGTCAGGGCCGCGACAGCAAGGGCCAGCGAGGCCAGACTGCGGGCGCTGCTTTCGTTGCTCATTCCATCCTGCCTGTCCGGGTCGTGGCGCCCGGTTCCGTCTGCGTCGCGGGTTGTGGTTCCGCGACGCAGATCATGGCATGGAACGAGGGCGTTGTGAATCCCGAAACCGCACCCGAAGCAAGGGCTTGTGCGACGGTCAGCCGGCCACCGACGCGGCGTGGATCGAACCGATGGCCGCGCCGAGGGCCGCATCGAATTCGCTGTCGGACTGCTGGGCCGACAGTCCCTCGGTCAGGGCGCGGCTGAAGCTGGCGATCACGCCGCGGTTCTGCGCGAGGATCGCGTTGGCCTGATCGCGCGAATACCCGCCCGACAGCGCCACCACCTTCAGCACCTTCGGATGATCGACAAGCGGGGCGTAGAAATTCGGCGCGGTCGGCAGGGTGAGCTTCAGCATCACCTGCTGACCTTCGGGCAGCGCGTCGAGCGCCGTCAGGATCTCGGACCGCAGGATCGCCTCTGCCTCGGCCTTGTCGGCGATCGAGATCGTCACCTCGGGTTCGATGATCGGCATCAGGCCATGCGCGATCACCTGTGCGCCGAGGGCGAACTGCTGCGCCACGATCGCGGCGATCCCGACCGGGTTGGCGGCGTTGATGACCGAGCGTTCCTTGGTGCCGAAGATGCCCGCCCGGGCCGCCCGCGCCAGCAGATCGTCAAGGCCCGGGATCGGCTTCATCAGCTGCACCCCGTCGGCCTCTGCCTCGAGCCCCTTGTCGATCTTGAGGAACGGAACGACACGCCGCTTGTCCCACAGGTAGGCCGCGGTCGGAATGCCGTCGATGGTGCGATCCATCGTCTGTTCGAACAGGATGGCACCCACCACCTTGTCGCCGGTGAAGGCCGGCGAGGTGATGATGCGGGCGCGCATCGCGTGGATCAGGTCGAACATCTCGGCGTCCGACGACCACGCGCTTTCGGCAAGGCCGTACTGCCGCAACGCCTTGGGCGTCGAGCCGCCCGATTGGTCGAGCGCCGCGATGAAGCCCTGTCCGGCCCGCACACGTTCCGTCATCTGCGCTGTGGTCATGGACGATATCCCCTGCTGATCATGCTGCGCCCGCATTAGCGGGCGCGCGCGCACGCGTCCATGACGTTAGCGCCAACGTCAGCCCAATGCCGCAACGCCGGGCAGCACCTTGCCTTCCATCCATTCCAGAAAGGCACCTCCGGCCGTCGAGATGAAGGTGAAGTCATCCGCCGCACCCGCCTGGTTCAGCGCTGCAACGGTGTCGCCGCCACCGGCAACCGACACGAGTCGCCCCGCCCGGGTCAGCCGCGCGACCTCGGCGGCGGCGGCATTCGTGGCGGCGTCGAAGGGGGTGATCTCGAATGCGCCGAGAGGGCCGTTCCAGATCAGCGTCCTTGCCTGCCCGAACACGTCGGACAGCCGCGCCACCGTGGCCGGGCCTGCATCCAGGATCATCGCGTCCGGCGGACAGGCGCTGACGGGAACGGTTTCGCTGGCCGCACCGGCGCGGAACTCGCGCGCTACCACCACATCGACCGGCAGGTGGATGGTGCAACCGGCGGCTGCCGCCTTTTCGACGATCTCGCGCGCGGTCGCGGCCATGTCGCGTTCGGCAAGGCTCTTGCCCACCTCGATCCCCTGGGCCACGAGGAAGGTGTTGGCCATGCCGCCGCCGATCACCAGATGGTCGACCCTGGTCACGAGGTTGCCCAGCAGGTCGAGTTTGGTCGAGACCTTGGCTCCGCCGACGACCGCGACCACCGGACGCGCCGGATTGCCGAGCGCCGCGTCGAGTGCCCGCAGTTCGGCCTCCATCAGTCGGCCCGCCGCGGCGGGCAGCAGATGTGCCAGCCCCTCGGTCGAGGCATGGGCGCGATGCGCGGCCGAGAACGCATCATTCACGAAGACATGCCCCAGTTCCGCCATCGCGGCGGCAAGGGCGGGGTCGTTCTTTTCCTCGCCGGGGTGGAAGCGGGTGTTTTCCAGCAGCACCACGTCACCGGGGCCGGCGGCTGCGATGGCGGCGGTCGCGGCGGCGCCGACGCAATCCGCCCCGAACACCACGCGGCGGCCCAGCGACGCCTCGACCGCGCCTGCCACATGCGACAGGCTCATCGCGGGCACGACCTTGCCCTTGGGCCGGTCGAAATGCGCCAGCAGCACGGGTTTTCCGCCCCTGGCCAGAATGTCGGCCACGGTCGGCCCGATCTTGTCTATCCGTGTGGTGTCGGTCACGCGGCCGTCTTCCATGGGCACGTTGATGTCCACCCGCGTCAGCACGGTCTTGCCTGTCAGGTCGATGTCGTCGAGCGTCTTCCAGGCCATGCGTCCCTCCCTTGGCAGCGTGCCGCCTTTGCAACCGATCCGCAGGCCTGCGTCAATCGCCCGCTTGTCGCAGCGCGTTCACGCAGGTTTGCCCTTTTCGCCGACAACGGCCCCGCATAGGGTGCGCGCCAAACCGAAAGGAGACCCGCATGGCCGAGATCAAGGACCCCGAGAACACCATCCTGATGGAGCTTTCCCACGGCACCGTCGTGATCGAGCTTCTGCCCGATGTCGCGCCGCTGCATTCCGCCCGGATGAAGGACCTTGCACGCGCGGGCGCCTATGACGGCGTCGTGTTCCACCGGGTGATCGAGGGGTTCATGGCCCAGTCCGGCGATGTCGAGCATGGCAATACGACCAAGGACTACAACCCCCGCCGCGCCGGGACGGGCGGGTCGGACATGCCCGACCTTCCGGCCGAGTTCTCGCGGCTGCCGCATGACCGGGGCACGCTCGGGGCCGCGCGGTCGTCGAACCCCAACAGCGCGAACAGCCAGTTCTTCATCAACTTCAGCGACAACCATTTCCTGAACGGTCAGTACACCGTCTATGGCCGCGTTCTGTCGGGCATGGAACATGTCGACCGGATCACGCGCGGCGAACCGCCCGCGAAGCCCGATCACATGATCAGCGTCAAGGTGGCCGCAGATGTGGCGTGAGGCGCTGATCCTGTCGCTGCTGGCCGCACCTGCCCTGGCGCAGGATGCCGCCGATGGCCCCGGGCCGAACCTGGTGATCGAGATCGCCGGGCAGGCCAACGGCACCGTGGTGATCGACCTGCTGCCGGACGTGGCGCCGAAGCATGTGGCCCAGATCGTGACGCTGGCCGAACGCGGCGCCTATGACGGCGTGATCTTTCACCGCGTGATCGAGGGCTTCATGGCCCAGACCGGCGACGTTCAGTTCGGCCGCGCCGGCGGTGATCTGGGCCGGGCCGGCATGGGCGGTTCGGACCTGCCCGACATTCCGGCCGAATTCTCTCAGGTCAGTTTTGACCGCGGGATCGTCGGCATGGCGCGGGCGCAGGACCCGAACAGTGCCAATTCGCAATTCTTCATCATGTTCGAACCGGGTTCGTTCCTGGACGGCCAGTACACGGTCGTTGGCCGGGTCATCGACGGGATGAGGATCGTCGATGCGATCAAGCGCGGACGTGGCCAGTCGGGCGCCGTGGCTGACCCCGCGGACATGATGGTGAAGGTCACCGTCGCGAAATGAACCGGACAGGGCAGGGCGCGCCGCGCCTGCCCTGATCCTCAGCCCAGGACGACCCTGGCGTGACGCTTGCGCCCGGCGGTCAGCTTCACCGGCTCGGACAGCATGCCGGCCCCGACCAGCATGGCTGAATCCAGCACCGGCTCGTCGTTCAGCCGCGCCCCGCCCTCGGCGATCAGGCGCTTGGCGTCCTTGCCCGATTTCGCCAGACCGGTGCGCACGAACAGTTGCGCGACGGTCACGCCGTCGCCCACCTCGTCGGCGCCCAGCGTCAGGGTCGGCAGGTCGTCGCCGATCCCGCCTTTCTCGAACACCGCGCGGGCGGTCATCTCGGCCGCCTCGGCCGCATCGGCGCCGTGCAGCAGCGTGGTCGCCTGGTTCGCCAGGATCACCTTGGCCGCATTGATCTCGGACCCGCCAAGGCCGCCCAGACGGTCGCATTCCTCGACCGGCAGTTCGGTGAAGATCTTCAGGAACCGCCCCACGTCGGCATCGGTGGTGTTGCGCCAGAACTGCCAGAATTCATAGGGGCTCAGCATGTCGGCAGACAGCCAGACGGCGCCCGACGCCGACTTGCCCATCTTGCGCCCGTCGCTGGTGGTCAGCAGCGGCGTGGTCAGGCCCCAGATCTCGGCATCCAGCACCCGGCGGGTCAGGTCGATGCCGTTGACGATATTGCCCCACTGGTCCGATCCGCCCATCTGCAACCGGCAGCCGTATCGGCGGTAGAGTTCCAGAAAGTCGTAGGCCTGCAGGATCATGTAGTTGAATTCGAGGAACGACAGCGACTGTTCGCGGTCCAGCCGGGACTTGACGCTTTCGAACGAAAGCATCCGGTTGACGCTGAAATGCCGCCCGATGTCGCGCAGGAAATCGAGGTAGTTCAGGCTGTCCAGCCATTCGGCGTTGTTCAGCATGATGGCATCGGTCGCGCCGGTGCCATAGTCGAGGTAGCGGCCAAAGACGCGCTGCATGCCCGCGATGTTCGCGTCGATCTGCGCGGCCGACAGCAGCGGGCGTTCGTCCGCGCGAAAGCTCGGGTCGCCCACCTTGGTGGTGCCGCCGCCCATCAGCGTGATCGGCTTGTGCCCGCAGCGCTGCAGCCAGCGCAGCACCATGATGTTCATCAGGTGGCCGACATGCAGGCTGGCCGCCGTGGCATCATAGCCGATGTAGGCCGGCACCACCCCCTTGACCATGGCATCGTCCAGCCCCTGATAATCGGTGCAGTCGGCAAGGAAGCCGCGCTCGATCATCACGCGCAGGAAGTCGGATTTGGGATGGTAGGTCATGGCTGGCGCCCCCATGGTGTCGGCGGCGGTATAGCGGCGCGGGCAGGGAAGGAAAAGCCATGCTGAAGGGTGGCGCGGTCTGGGCGCTCGGGGCGATGTCGGGCACATCCATGGACGGGGTGGACGCCGCGATGGTGCTGACCGACGGGCATCGGGTGCTGGAGTTCGGACCATCCGCCTACCGTCCGTATTCCGAGGCCGAGCGTGCCATCCTGCGTGCGGCGCAGGGCCTGTGGCCGGGCGATCCCGGGGTCGACCTTGCCGCCGAGGTGGTGGAATCCGCCCATGCCGAGGTGCTGGCCCGGTTCTCGGGGGTCGAGATCGTGGGGTTCCATGGCCAGACGCTGGCCCATGATCCGCGCGGGCGCGGCACGCACCAGGCGGGCGATGGCGGGCTGCTGGCCCGCACGCTGGGGGTGCCGGTGGTCTGGGACTTCCGCAGCGCCGACGTGCGGCTGGGCGGGCAGGGGGCGCCGCTGGCGCCCTTCTATCATTTTGCCCTGGCCCGCCATGTCGGTGCGGCGATGCCTGTCGCCTTCCTGAACCTCGGGGGGGTCGGGAATGTCACCTGGGTCGACCCGCGCCATGGCGGACCCGAGGCGCCCGGTGCCTGCCTGGCCTTCGACACGGGGCCTGCGAACGCGCCGATTGACGACCTGATGCGCGCCCGGCGCGGCATCGCGCAGGACGAGGGTGGCGATCTCGCGCAGTCCGGCCGCGTCGATGCCGCGATCGTCGAAGGGTTCCTCGACCATCCGTTCTTCCTGCGGATGCCGCCGAAATCGCTGGATCGCAACGCCTTTCCCGCGCTTCTGCAGGCCGTGGGCGGGCTGTCCGACGCCGATGCGGCGGCCACGCTGGCCGCCTGTGCCGCGGCGGCCGTGGCCCGGGGCACCGAACATTTCCCGACGCCGGTGTCGCGGCTCCTCGTGGCGGGGGGCGGTCGTCGCAACGCGGCGCTGATGGCGGCCCTGGCCGCACGATTGCCGGTCGATGTCGCGCCGGTCGAGGCGGTCGGCCTCGACGGCGACATGCTCGAGGCGCAGGCCTTCGCCTTTCTCGCGGTGCGGGTGGCCATGGGGCTGCCGACCTCGGGTCCGGGCACCACGGGCGTAGGGGCGGCCGTGGGCGGCGGAACGGTCAGTCAGCCCTGATAAGGCACGCCCCCCGGCCCGACGGCCGGGGGGCGCAGCGGTCGCGGTTCAGGCGGCGGCGAGGTTGCGCAGCACGTAGTGCAGCACGCCGCCGTGGCGGACATAGTCGATCTCGATCTCGGTATCGATCCGGCACTTCAGCGTGATCACGGTCTCCGACCCGTCCGCGCGCCGGATCGTGCAGGGCACCAGAGACAGGGGCTTCAGGTCGCCCGCCAGCCCGGTGATCGACACCTGTTCGTCACCGGTCAGACCCAGCGACTTGCGGTTCTGGCCATCGGTGAACTCGAACGGGATCACCCCCATGCCCACCAGGTTCGACCGGTGGATGCGCTCGAACGACTCGGCGATCACGGCCTTGACGCCCAGCAGTGCCGTGCCCTTGGCCGCCCAGTCGCGGCTGGACCCCGCGCCGTATTCGATGCCGCCGAAGATCACCAGCGGCACGCCGCGATCCTGCCATTCCATCGCGGCATCGAAGATCGAGGTCTGCGCGCCGTCCGGCCCCTTGGTATAGCCGCCTTCCACGCCATCCAGCATCTCGTTCTTGATGCGGATGTTCGCGAAGGTGCCGCGCATCATCACCTCGTGGTTGCCGCGCCGCGCCCCGTAGCTGTTGAAGTCGCGCACGGGCACCTGGCGATCGGTCAGATACCGGCCGGCGGGCGTCTTGTCCTTGAACGAACCGGCGGGGCTGATGTGGTCGGTGGTGATCATGTCGCCCAGCAACGCCAGGATGCGGGCGCCCGAGATGTCGGTGATGATTCCGGGTTCGCGCGCCATCCCCTGGAAGTAGGGCGGATTCTGGATATAGGTCGAGGTCGAGGGCCAGTCATAGGTCTCGCGCTCGGTCACCTTCACGCCCTGCCACTTCTCGTCGCCCTTGAAGACATCGGCGTATTTCGTCTGGAATGCCTCGCGCGTCACCACCGCATCGACGATGTCCGCGATTTCGCGGTTGGTGGGCCAGATATCCTTCAGGTACACGGGTTTGCCCTCGGGCGTGTGGCCCAGCGGCTCGGTCGTCAGGTCGATGTTCATGTCACCGGCAAGCGCATAGGCCACCACCAGCGGCGGCGAGGCCAGGTAGTTCGCGCGCACGTCCGGGCTGATGCGGCCCTCGAAGTTGCGGTTGCCCGACAGAACGGCGGTGGCGACCAGGTCGCCCTCGGCGATGGCCTTCGAGATTTCCGGCGCCAGCGGGCCCGAGTTGCCGATGCAGGTGGTGCAGCCATAGCCCACCAGGTTGAAGCCCACGGCGTCCAGATCATCCTGCAGCCCCGCGGCGTTCAGGTATTCCGACACCACCTGCGACCCCGGCGCCAGCGAGGTCTTGACCCAGGGCTTGCGGTTCAGCCCCAGGGCGCGCGCCTTGCGCGCCACAAGGCCCGCGCCGATCAGCACATAGGGGTTCGACGTGTTGGTGCAGGAGGTGATCGAGGCGATCACCACCTTGCCCGACGACATGGTCCAGTCCTGCCCCTCGACCGCGACTTCCTTGCCCTGCGGACGCTTGAACGAGCTTTCCATCTCGCGCGCGAAACCGGCCTTGGCGTCGGTCAGCGGCAGCCAGTCCTGCGGCCGCTTGGGGCCCGAGATCGCGGGCACGATGGTGCCCATGTCAAGCTCCAGCGTGCTGGTGTAGATCGGCGCATAGTCCGCGCCGCGCCACATGCCGTTGGCCTTGGCATAGGCTTCCACCAGGGCGATGCGCGCCTCGTCGCGGCCGGTCTGGCGCAGGTAGCGCAGCGTCTCGCCGTCGATGGGGAAGAAGCCGCAGGTGGCGCCGTATTCGGGCGCCATGTTGGCGATGGTCGCACGGTCGGCCAGCGGCAGGTGATCCAGCCCGTCGCCCCAGAACTCGACGAACTTGTTGACCACGCCGTGCTTGCGCAGCATCTGCACGACCTTCAGCACCAGGTCGGTCGCGGTGGTGCCCTCGCGCATCGCGCCGGTCAGCTTGAAGCCCACGACCTCGGGGATCAGCATCGACACGGGCTGTCCCAGCATCGCCGCCTCGGCCTCGATGCCACCCACACCCCAGCCCAGCACCGCCAGGCCGTTGACCATCGTGGTGTGGCTGTCGGTGCCGACCAGCGTGTCGGGATAGGCGACCTGCGCGCCGGTCTGGTCCTTGTCGGTCCAGACGGTCTGGGCCAGGTATTCCAGGTTGACCTGATGGCAGATGCCGGTGCCGGGGGGCACCACGCGGAAGTTGTCGAACGCCCGCTGGCCCCATTTCAGGAAGGTGTAGCGCTCCATGTTCCGCTCGTATTCGCGGTCCACGTTCAGCTGGAAGGCGCGGGGGTGCCCGAACTCGTCGATCATCACCGAATGGTCGATCACCAGATCGACAGGGTTCAGCGGGTTGATCTGCTGGGCGTCGCCACCAAGGCCGATGATCCCGTCGCGCATCGCGGCCAGGTCGACCACGGCCGGAACGCCGGTGAAGTCCTGCATCAGCACCCGGGCCGGGCGATAGGCGATCTCGCGCGGGTTCTTGCCGCCCGCCGCACCCCATTCGGCAAAGGCCCGGATGTCATCGACGGTGACGGTCTTGCCGTCCTCGAAGCGCAGCATGTTCTCCAGCACCACCTTCAGGCTGGCGGGCAGCCGGGCGAAATCGCCCGCGCCCGCCTCGGTGGCGGCGGAAATCGAGTAGTAGGCGACGCTGGCGCCGCCTGCGGAAAGGTTGCGGCGGGTCTTCAGGCTGTCGTGTCCGACGATGACGGTCATGCGGGCCTCCTGGCTGGGCGGGCTCTGGTTTTGCTGGCTTCGGGGTGGTCCGACGCTGCGCCGTGGCGCGGTTCGAACCGGAGTCGGGGTATTTGTATACGATGGTATGCCAAAATTCCAGACCCTTTACCACAGACCATGGCCCACGGGACACGCCCGTGTCACGCTGTTGTTCCCTCTCAAAACCTTGATTGGCAGGGGGTGGGCCTGTCCGATATCGCAAAGGGGACCACGGGGATCAGGGGAACCCATATGCGACAGATTGTCAGGGCCGCGCTTGGCTTGTGGCTCGGCTGTGCCGCTGCCGGGGCCGGCCTCGCGCAGGGCACGCCCGGCGACGCGCCGCATCCGGTTGTCGTGGAGCTTTTCACCTCGCAGGGCTGTTCGTCCTGTCCGCCCGCCGATGCCATCCTGGCCGGGCTGAGCGGCGACCCCCGCGTGATCGCCCTGGCGCTGCATGTCGACTACTGGGACTATCTGGGCTGGAAGGATGATTTCGCCCGGCCCGAATTCACCAAGCGGCAGAAGGTCTATGCCAAGGCGGGCGGGCGCAAGATGGTGTTCACGCCGCAGATGATCGTGGCGGGGCAGGACAGCGTGGTCGGCAACGACCCCGAGGCGGTCGAGGCGGCGATCCGCCGCCATGCGCTTGCGGCCTCGGCGCGCGGCCAGGTGGTGCGCCTGACGGTCGAGCGGCAGGACGACCAGATCGTCATCCGCGCCGAGGCCGTGCCGCCGACGGACCGGGGCTTGCGCGTGCAACTGGTGCGCTATCGCCCGAAGGCGCAGGTGGATATCGCGCGGGGCGAGAATGCGGGCCATAGCATTACCTACCACAATATCGTCACCTCGTGGCAACTGGTGGGCGAATGGCGCGCCACGGCGCCGCTGACACTGACCACGCCCTCGCCCGGCAGCGACCCTGCCGTGGTGATCGTCCAGGACGAGGGGCCGGGGGCGGTGCTGGCGGCGGTGGAGTTGCGCTGAGCTGCGGCGGCGCCATCAGTCCTCGGTCTCGGTCTCGATCTCGGCCTCGCGCGGCGGCAGCCTGCCTTTCCAGCGGCGATGGATCCAGAACCACTGTTCGGGGTGGCGGCGGACCAGACGTTCCAGGCTGTCGTTCAGCGCCTGGGTCATCGCTTCGGGCGTGCCCTCGGGGATCGGCGGTTCGACCAGGATGTCGAAGGTCAGGCCATCGGCGCGGCGGATCGCATAGGTGGGCACGACAAGCGCGCCGTATTTCAGCGCAAGCTCGGCCGCCGACAGCGCGGTAAAGGCGGTGTGGCCGAAGAACGACAGGGGGGCGCCATGCCCCATGTGCTGGTCGATCAGCATGCCCAGCATCCCGCCGCCCTTCAGGAATCGCAGCATCTGGCCCATGCCCTGCCGCCCCCGGGGAAAGACCGGGGTTCCTATGCCACTGATCGCCTTGACATAATGCGCATTGAACGCGCTGTCGCGCATCGGGCGGTACAGCGCGCCGACCGAAAACCCGCGGGCGATCAGGGCGGCGCGGCTGGCATCGTAGTTGCCGAAATGGCCGGTGATCAGGATCACCGGCCGCCCCGCCGCATGGGCGGCGTCGAGCGCTGCCAGCCCCGCGCCCCGGATCGGTCCGGCCGTGGCGCGGGCGACGAACTCGGCGCCGGAATAGATTTCGATCAGGGTGCGGCCGACGTTGCGGGGAACCTCGCGCATCAGGCGGCGCACCTCGGCGGCGGGCAGGTCGGGCAGCACCAGGGCCAGGTTTTCGCGCACCCGCCGGTCATAGCCTGCCAGGGGGGCGATGATCCGGGCCACCACCCAGCCGCAGAGCGGCACGCGCCAGCGGTAGGGCAGCAGCAGCAGGCCGCCGATCAGGCCCCGCAGCAGGACCGATTGCAGGCCGTCGCCGCGCGCTGTCGTTTCATCCGTCACGTCCGCCGCCCGCCCTGGTTTCGCGGTGCCAGACATAGAGACCGGACAGCACGATCACAACCGCCCCAAGGATCGTGGCCAGGTCGGGAAGTTCACCATAGAACAGCCAGCCCCAGAATGTAGCGGCCACGATGCCCAGATACGCTATGGGTGCCACGGCCGACGCCTCGGCCAGCGTGAAGGACCGGATGATGCAAAGTTGCGCGGCGGTGCCGATGCAGCCGATCAGGGCGAAGCCCCAGAGATCGCCCGGGGCGACCGGGGCATGCGAGCCGGGCAGGGTGGCGGCCATGGCAAGGGTGCAGATCGCGGCGCCCCAGAACATCGCGGGCCAGGGCGTTTCGCGCGGGCCGATGGCGCGGGTGACGAGGGCGTTGGCGGCGTAGGCGCAGGCGCCGAGCAGCGGCAGGACGGCCCAGGGGGTGAAGACGCCCAGGCCGGGTCGCAGGATGATGAGGGCGCCGATGAAGGCGGCTGCGATGCCCAGCAGGCGGCGTGGCCCCAACCGTTCGCCCAGAAACAGCGCGGCGCCGAGCGTGATGAGGATCGGGTTGATGTCGGACAGCGCGGTCGCCTCGGCCAGGCCGATGCGGGTCAGCGACAGGAAGAACAGCCCCGAGGCGGCCAGCTGGGTGGCCGCACGGAACAGGTGCAGCATCGGATGGCGCGTGCGGACACGGGGAAGCAGCGCGGTGTTCAGGATCACCGCCACAATCAGTAGCTGGCCCGCGAAGCGGGCAAACACGATCTGGTTGACCGGATATCGGCTGACCAACCCCTTGGCCAGCGCGTCCATCAGCGTGAACAGCGCGATGGCCAGCACCATGAGCAGGATGCCCCGGCCTGTCGCCTTGCGGCCTGGTCTTGCCGCAACTGTCATGATCCCGCCCTTTCCGTCCTGTCCCGCCTGCCCTTAGGCGTTGCGCGGGGCAGGGGCAAGGCGTGGCGGGTGGCGGCAGGGCTGTGGCGGCGGCACCGCGCAACGCCGCCCGAATCGGGGGTTAATGGCTGAACGGGCTGGATTTTCCGCGTCGGTTTCCCGTCCCGCCCGCGTCGGTTCCGCGTATGGCATCCGTCCCGACAGGCCGCACCCCGGGGGCGGGGTTAACGCAACGCGCGGCCCGCGCGGGCGGGCCTTGCCCGGGCGGGGTGACGCGGGAAGCATCGGGGGAACCAGCAGGGGCCCTGGCGTGCGGAAGCCGCCCCCTTTGCGCCGGGGGCGGGGCCGCAGGGCGCGGGACCGGCGGTCGGGGTCAGTCGTCGGGCTGGATCAGGGCGATTTCGCCTGCCGCCTCAAGCTGGCGGATGGCGGCGATGACCGCGCCCATCGCGGCCTCGGCGTCCTTGGGGCGGACCCGGCCGCGTGCCGCCGCCTCTTCCCGCAGGCCCTGGGCCATGCGGCCCGACATGTTGGCCAGCAGGTATTCCGCCGTCGCGGCCGTCGCCTCGTCGGCCTGTGCCCCGGCAAGCGCGGTCACCATCGCCGGCATGTCGACCAGGCGCACCACCTTGGGCACGTCGCGGGCGGCCAGCCGCTGCGGGACATGGGCGAAGGTGAACAGGGCGCGCCGGACCTCGGCCGCGAAGGCGGCATCCTCGGCCTCGAGCCCGGCAAGAACATCGTCGCGCGTGGCGGCGGGCGAGACGTTCAGGATGGCGCCGACCCGTTCCACCGGCCCGGCATCAAAGGCGCGGGGAGGCTGGGAATCGAGTTGCGCGGCGATGGCCAGACCGATCCGGCGCACCGCCTCGGGGTCGACACCGCCGGTCATCGAGACGGCATGGGCAACCCGGCGCGCGCGGTCGCCCGGCATCATCGACAGCAGTTCGGCCGCCTTGGGCACGGGCAGTTTCGACAGCATCACCGCCGACACCTCGACCGATTCCGCCTCGACCACGGGAAGCAGGCGTTCGGGCGACAGGGCCGCGATGCGATCCCACGGGTCGGCCTTGGCCGAGGCGCCCGCCAGGCGGCGCAGGCGGCTGGCGGCGGTGGAGGAGATATGGCCGTCGAGCAGGCCGAGCGCCCCCTCGATCCCGCCCGGAAAGGTCAGGCCCACCGATTCAAGCTCGGCCAGGAATTCGTCGACCACCGCCGACAGCGTGACGCGATCGACAAGGCGCATCTGGCCCATCTGTTCGGTCAGCGCCGCCTGCATGTGTTCGGGAAGAGACGAGAGGGGCAGGGGCGTGCCCTCGGCCAGCATCAGCCGCACGATCACGGCGGCCTTTTCGCGCGGCGACAGGCGGCGCGGCACGACGGAGGCGGCCCCGGGCGCGGCAGGCGCGACCGGGGCCGTGATGCGGTTCGGTACGATGCGGGCCAGTGCCTCGGCCATGGTCAGCCCCTGATTCCTGACGGTGTCGGGGGCAGACTGTGGCGGCCGGGGTTAACGCGGGCTGAACGCCTCAGGAGGTGGGTTTCAGCACGCAGGCGCCGCTGGCGGCGTCATAGACCTGGCCTTCGCCGCAGGCCGAGGCGGTGATCTTGGTGTGGCCGTCCTTGCACATGGCGGCGGCAAGGCCGGGGGTCAGGGCCAGCGCGATCGCGGCCAGCGTCAGTTTCAGCTTCATCGGGGCGTCCTTTCGTCAGATGTGTCAGGTCCAACGGGCGCCGCGCCGGACGGCAGGCAAACCGGGCCGCCGCGTATCCCTGAACCGGAGACTAGCACGGCTGACGCAAGGTCAAAGCGGTTTTCCCGCCGGGCCGCCCCCGGGCGATCACCCTTTCGTGACGCTGCCGAAAACCCGCGCAAAGATCGTGTCGACATGTTTCGTGTGATAGCCGAGGTCGAATTTCTCGTCGATCTCGGCGGGCGTCAGGGCGGCTGTGACCTGCGGGTCGGCCAGAAGCTCGGTGCGGAAGTCGGCGCCCTGTTCCCAGACCTTCATCGCGTTGCGCTGCACCATGGCGTAGGCATCCTCGCGGCTGACGCCTGCCTGCGTCAGGGCCAGAAGAACCCGCTGGCTCATCACCAGACCCTTGAAGGTATTGAGGTTCTTCAGCATGTTCGCGGGATAGATCACCAGCTTTTCGACGACGCCCGCCAGCCGGTGCAAGGCGAAGTCGAGCGTGACGGTGGCATCGGGGCCGATCATCCGCTCGACCGAGGAATGGCTGATGTCGCGTTCATGCCAGAGCGTCACGTTCTCCATCGCCGGGACCACGGCCATGCGCACGAGACGGGCGAGGCCGGTCAGGTTCTCGGTCAGGACCGGGTTGCGCTTGTGCGGCATGGCGCTGCTGCCCTTCTGGCCGGGGCTGAAGAATTCCTCGGCCTCGAGCACCTCGGTGCGCTGCATGTGGCGGATTTCGGTGGCGATGTTCTCGATCCCCGAGGCGATGACGCCCAGCGTGGCAAAGAACATGGCGTGGCGGTCGCGCGGGATGACCTGGGTCGAGATCGGCTCGGGCGTCAGGCCCAGCATGCGGCAGACATGGTCCTCGACGCGGGGGTCGATGTTGGCGAAGGTGCCGACGGCGCCCGAGATGGCGCCGGTGGCGACCTCGGCGCGGGCGTTTTGCAGCCGCTGCCGGTTGCGCGACATTTCGGCGTAGAAGCGCGCGAAGGTCAGGCCCATGGTCGTGGGTTCGGCGTGGATGCCGTGGCTGCGCCCGATGCGGACGGTATCCTTGTGCTCGAAGGCCCGGGTCTTCAGGGCGGCCAGCACGCGGTCCAGCCCCGTCAGCAGCAGGTCGGCGGCGCGCACAAGCTGGATGTTCAGCGTGGTGTCCAGCACGTCGGAACTGGTCATGCCCTGGTGGACGAAGCGGGCGGCATCGGCGCCGACGATCTCGGCCAGGTGGGTGAGGAAGGCGATGACGTCATGCCGGGTGACGGCCTCGATCGCGTCGATGCGGGCGACGTCGAATTCGGCGTCGCGGGCCTTCCAGACGGCTTCGGCGTTTTCCTTCGGGATCACCCCGAGCGCGGCCTGCGCGTCGCAGGCATGGGCCTCGATCTCGAACCAGATGCGGAACCGGGTTTCGGGGGACCAGATCGCCACCATCTCGGGGCGGGAATAGCGGGGGATCATCGGGGCCTCCCTTGGCGCGGGGTTCGGGGGGCGATTAGACTGCGCGACAGCGCGGCGCAAGGGAGAGCGGGCGATGCGGAGGCTGGCGATGGCGGCGATCCTGGCGGCGGGCACGGCGGCGGCCGAACCCGCCTGGCAGCCGCTGGCCGACGATGCGCTGCGCGCGGCGCTGGCGGCGCGCACGCTGGTGGAGAAGGGCGCGGGCTGGCCGCTGGCGGGGCAGGGGCGGACCTGGAACTTCCTGCAGGATGGCCGGGCGCTGAGCGACGTGGCGGGGCGGCGCGATCCGCGCTGGACGGGATGGCGGGTCGATGGCGCGCGGCTGTGCCTGGAGGAACCGCCGGGATGCGCGCGGGTCGAGCGCCATCCGCGCGGGCTGGACCTGCGCTTCGTCTGGGAGGACGGGCGGGTGCAGGTGATGCGCTACGTCGACCTGTAGGGCCCCTGCGCGGGCTTGCGCCGGGGCCTGCGGCTTTCTAGGGTCTGCGCATGACCGCGACCGCCGCCCCTGACGCGCCCGCCCCGCCCGATGCCGCCCGCACCCGCCTGTCGCGGGACGACTGGACGCAGGCCGGGTTGCGGGCCCTGGTGGCCGAGGGGCCGGCCGGCCTGCGGGTCGAGGCGATCGCACGCGGGCTGGGGGCGACCAAGGGGTCGTTCTACTGGCATTTCCGGGATGCGCCCGACCTGCGCGCCGCCGTCCTGGCGGCGTGGGAGTCGATGGCGGCCGCCGATCTGGCGGCCACGCTGGGCCAGCCCGATGCACCACCGCGCAAGCGGGTGATGCTGCTGGTCGATCTGGTGTCGGCGGAACCGGGCGGCGAGACGGACGGCCAGGCGGTCGAGCCCGCAGTGCGCGACTGGGCGCGGATCGATCCCGAGGCGCGCGGCGTGCTGGCCCGTGTCGATGCCGGGCGGCAGGCGGCGCTGCGCGAGGCGCTGGCGGGTGCCGGGCTGGGGGCCGCGGCGGCGGCGCGCGGCGGGGCTGCGGTCTATGCCGCGATGATCGGCTTTGCGCATCTGCGGCTGACCTCGGGCGCCGAGGTGCGGCGCGACCTTGCGGCACTGGTGCGCGCGGTGCTGGACGGGCGGCTGTAGCGCCGCCCGCGCCCTAGCCCATCAGGCGGGGATCGAAGGGATAGCGCGTCAGGTTCTCGACGCCGGTTTCGGTGATCAGCACCTGGTCTTCCAGCTTGATCGAGAAATCGCCGCCCTCGGGGCTGACCAGTGCCTCGACACATAGCACCATGCCGGGTTCGAGCGTCACCTCGAAGGCGCCGTCCACCCAGGCGTCGGGGTAGGGGACGAAGGGCCATTCGTCGCAAAGACCCACGCCGTGCATCTTGCAGGAATATTTCTGCCGCCAGTATTCCGGCGCCAGCTGGTGCCCGCCATGGGTCAGTTCGCGGATCGTCACGCCGGGCCCGAGCATGGCCATGTTGGTGCGGATATGGTCCATCGCGTGATGGAAGGCCGAGACCATGGCGTTGCCGGGCCGCCCGTCGCCCACCCACCAGGTGCGGCTGATGTCGACGCAGATGCCATAGGCGCCGATCAGGTCGGTGTCGAAGGCCACGATCTCGTCCGGCTGCACGACGCGCGGGCCGCATTCCTGAAACCAGGGATTCGTGCGTGGCCCCGAGGCCAGCAGGCGCGTCTCGATCCATTCCCCGCCGCGGCGGATGTTGCCCGCGTGCAGTTCGGCCCAGATCGCATCCTCGGTCACGCCGCCCCGGGGTATCTCGGCGCGGGCGAAGCGTTCCATCCCGGCCACGGCGGCCTCGCAGGCATGGGCGGCGCAGCGCATCGCGGCAATCTCGTCCGGGCCCTTGATGGCGCGGGCGCGTTCGGTGACCTCTTCCCCCTCCATCACGGAAAAACCCGCGCGTTCCAGCGCCCGCAGGCCGTGGACCATGATCTTGTCCACCGCGAGCCGCCGGTTGCTGCCCGCGCGGGCGGTCATCACCTCGGTCACCTGGGCGGCAAAGCTGGCGGCATCCTGCGCCGTATGGTCGCCGCAGACGTTGTAGAAGAACGAGGCGCCCGAACGGATTTCGCGCACCAGCGGGTTGTGCGCGGCCAGGAAGGGCGCCTGCTTGTAGTCCCACAGCACCATGTGTCCGTCGGCGGTGACAAGGCAGGCGCGGAACGGGTTGTGGCTGTTCCACAGCTGCATGTTGGTGGTGTCGGTGGCGTAGCGGATGTTCAGCGGATCGAACATCAGCAGTCCGCCATAGTCGCGCGCCCGGAGCGCCGCGACCAGCCGGTCCAGCCGGTATTGCCGCATCGTCGCCAGGTCGGGCGGCGTCAGCCCCGCCGCCGCCCATTCGGCGAAGGCCAGCGGGGTCGGCCCGATCTCGACCCGGTCGTTGTCATTCAGGCTGCCGTCGGCAAGGCGGTCGCCGCGCGTCGGGTCGATCTTGCGGCGGGCGGCGTAGGGAACGGACATCAGGGCACCTCCGGGGTTCAGGGGACGGTCCTGCGCGGGGGCGGGCCGCGCTTGTCCGGGGGCGACGGGGCATGTCGCAGGCAGGCGTCGGGCGAGGCGGCTTTTCACCGCGCGGGCGGCGGGGTAGTCAGGCGGCATGACCATCGTGCTGCATGACAGGCTGCCCTTCGCCCCCTGGGCCGACCCGCGCACCCGCCGCCTGCCGGGGACGCTGCCGCTGGACATGGCGGACTGGCTGCGGGTGGACGAGGCCTATGCGGGCCAGATGGCCCTGCGCGACCGGCTGATCGCCGGGCACCTGGACGCGGTGCATGGCTGCCTGCCGATGGCGGCGGCGGCGGCGGACGAGTTGTACGCGACGGTGCTGCCGCTGCTGCCGGGCCTCGGGTTCCGGATCGCGGGGGGCGGCGCGCTGCGGCCCGACGGCGTGACGGTGCCGCTGGACCCGGCGCGGCCCCTGGTCACGCTGGGGCGGCTGTGCCAGAACGATTTCTGCCTGATGCAGGAGGACGGCGCAGGCGAACACCTGCTGTCGGCGGCGATCCTGTGCTTTCCGGCAGGCTGGCGGCTGGCCGAAAAGCTGGGCCGCCCGATGATGCGCATCCACCTGCCGGTTGCGAAATACACCGAGGATGTGGGGCGGCGGGTGCAGCGGCTGATGGATGCGGTGCGGCCGGGCGCGCCGCTGTGGCGGGCGAACGGCCACCGGTCGCGCGCGCCGCTGTTCAATCCGCTGTCGGAGGCCGACCCCAAGGACATGGCCGAGGGGGGGATGCCCTATATCCGGTCGGAACGGCAATGCCTGCTGCGGCTGCCGGAAAGCCGGGCGGTGGTGTTCTCGATCCACACCTATGTGGTGCGGGCCGAGAACCTGACGGCGGAACAGGCCGAGGCCCTGGCCGCGCATCCGATCCACCGGTCGGCCTGACGCGGCGCGGTCACTCCGCGTCGGGGAAGGTTTCGCCGCGCAGGCGGGCAAGGGCCGCGCGGGCGGCGCCCACCGGCAGGAACAGGCCGATCAGCGCCAGACCGGTGACATGGCTGGCGCCGCGCCAGATCAGGCCGGGCGGCGTGGGCAGCGCGGGTTCCAGCGGCGGCAGGGCCGAGGCGCCGCGCGGCCCGCGATCGGGCGCGGCGGCGGGTTCCGGCGCGGTTTCCGGCGTCGCCGCGCGCATGGGCCGGACGGGCCGCGCCTCGGCCTTCATCAGAAGGCGGATGGATTCCAGCGTATCACGCTCGGCATCGGCGACGGGCGCGCCCGCATCCGCGGGCTTGGCGCTGCGCGCGGCGGGCGCGGGGCGCGCCGCAGGGTGGCGCGGGTGATCGGCGGCGGCATCGGGCGGCAGCGTGACCGGAGCGGCGGCGACCGGGGTGACTGCCTCGGCGGCGGGCGGGGCGACCGGAGCGGCGGCGGGCGGGGCGACCGCCTCGGGGGCGGGCGGAGCGGCGGCGGCCCGGGCCCCCGGTGCGCCGGCCCAGGGCCGGATGGCCAGCCCTTCCAGCGGCGGCGGCGGGGCGACGGTTTCGCCCGCGGCCCCGATGAATCGGGCGCTGCCCTTCATCGCCGCGCCGACCTGTCCGACGGTGGGCAGGTAGCGCCCCGACCGGCCCAGCCGCGCCTCGGGGATGCGGAATTCGCCCAGCGCGACCCGGTCGCCCAGCCTGTCGAGATGCCGGGCCGCCCCGGCCACCACCGGCGCACCCCAGAGACGGGTTTCGGCCAGTGCGGCACGGCCGAAGCCGCGCAGGTCGATGCGCGGGCGCGCGGAGCGTCCCCCCGACCAGATCGGCGGTCGCGCCTTGGGCTTGTCCCCGGGCAACCGGGGATCGGAGAAATAGGATGTCATCGTGCGGGATCCGGGGCAGCGGCAACCAACGCCTGTGATGCCGCCCGGGCGTGGCGTGCCGCCGGTTTTTTCATGGCGGAATTGTGGCAAAGGAGCCCCGGGGCGGAAACGGTGAATTGCCGGGAACCGCGCGTTGCGGTGCCTTGCCCCGCGAAATCCGCGTCACAGCGGGTGCCGCAGGGGCGTCGGACGCATGGCCCGATAGACGGCAGGCCACCGCTCCTATACCGTTTCGTGCGTGGGTTCGCCGCGCGTCCCCCGGTTGCGGTGGGGAAAGACCCGCCGCCCGGTCGGGACGCGGGCCAGGTATCCGGCCCGAGGTGGGCAGGTGTGTGGGGAGTGTGACTGAATGGCCAATTTCATCATCGGCTCCGGCTCGACGACGCCGGAAAACCTGGGTCCGGGCGAGATCGGCGCGGTGCTGCCGAACGGCGCGATCATCTTCAGCGGCAACAACGCCGTGGTCGTGAACGATGCCACGCTGTTCGTCAGCGGGCTGATCCTTGCCGAGGACGGGGCCGCGGTCATCGGCGTCGGAAACATGCGGGTCACGAATGCGGCCTCTGGTTCGATCATCGGGCAGGTCCTTCAGGTCGGCGGCCCCGGTGCCAGCACGACGGTCGCCAATGCGGGCCTGATCGAAGGCCGATTCGACGCCGTGTTCGTGGCCGATGGCGGCAATGTCAGCGTATTCAATACCGGCATGATCACCGGCACGGTGGGCACGGGCGTGAGCATCGCATCCAGCGGGGCGGTCCGCGTCATCAACGACGGGCATGTCAGCGGGGCGATCATCGGCGCATCCGTCAACAGTTCGGCCCAGATCAATATCCTCAACAGCGGTGTCATCGCCGGCGACAACGGAATCCTGGGCGGGGGCAACGGCGCGTTCCGGGTCGAGAATACCGGCACCATCCAGGGGGGGATCCACCATACGGGGGGCACCGGCCCGATCCGCATCCTGAACACCGGCACGATCACCGGCGAGAATGCGATCACCAATGGTGGCAGCGGGCAGATGAACATCACCAGCACCGGCACCATCGTCGGCGCCGTCAACATGGGCGGCGGCAACGACCGTTTCGACGGCCGCAGCGGCAACCAGTCCAGCGCGAATATCGACGGCGGCGGCGGCAACGACACGCTGCTGGGCAGCGAGAACTTCGACCGCCTTTCCGGCGGCGGCGGCAACGACCGGCTCCGCGGTTACGGCGGCGATGACGAGATCTACGGCGGCGACGGCGACGACAACATCCGCGGCGCCGACGGCGACGACTATGTCGAGGGCGGGGCGGGCAACGACGATATCGCAGGCGGGCGCGGCAACGACTTCATCTCTGGCGGCGACGGCAACGACAACCTGCGCGGCGTTGACGGCAACGACGAGCTTCACGGCGACGGCGGGAACGACTCGCTCTTTGGCGGCACCGGGGACGACATCCTGTATGGCGGTGCCGACAACGACAGGATCCTTGGTGGCGACGGCGAGGATCTGCTGTACGGAGGAACCGGGGACGATACGATCCTTGGCGGGCGCGGCGACGATGTCATCGAGGGGGACGACGGCAATGACGTGCTGGGTGGCGACGCGGGTAGCGACATGCTGCGTGGCGGCGCAGGCGACGACACCATCGCGGGCGACGCGGGCAACGATACGCTGGAAGGCGGGGATGGCCGCGATGGCCTGAGCGGGGGCGATGGCGATGACTGGCTGTCGGGCGGCGCGGGCAACGACACGCTGACGGGCGGACGGGGGAACGACACGCTGACGGGTGGCGCGAACTCGGACCGCTTCGTGTTCGAACGCGCGGGCGGCAGCGATGTGGTGACCGATTTCCAGAACAACACCGACAGGCTGGACCTGCGAGTGTTCGCCTTCGCCGATGCGGCTGCCGTCATCGCCCTGGCGGAAACGCGGGCGGACGGGTTGTTCATCGACCTGTCGTCGGTGGGCGGCGGCGACATCCTGATCACGGCGGGTCTGACCCTTGCCCAGCTGGACGCGACCGACATGCTGCTGTGACCGGCGCAAGCGAAAGGGCCGCGCCATGTGGCGCGGCCCCTCTCTGCCCGGCGGGGGAGGACCCGCTCAGCAGGAATAGTACATCTGGTATTCCACCGGGTGCGGCGTGTGTTCGTAGGCGTAGACCTCTTCCCACTTCAGCGCCATGTAGCCTTCCAGCTGGTCCTTGGTGAACACGTCGCCCTTGAGCAGGAAGTCGTGGTCCTTCTCCAGTTCCTCCAGCGCCTCGCGGAGCGAGCCGCAGACGGTGGGGATGGCGGCGAGTTCCTCGGGCGGCAGGTCGTACAGGTCCTTGTCCGAGGCGGGGCCGGGGTCGATCTTGTTCTGGATCCCGTCGAGGCCGGCCATCAGCAGCGCCGCGAAGGCCAGGTAGGGGTTGGCCGACGGATCGGGGAAGCGGGCCTCGACACGCTTGGCCTTGGGCGATTCCGTCCACGGAATGCGGACGCAGCCCGAACGGTTGCGGGCCGAATAGGCGCGCAGCACCGGGGCCTCGAAACCGGGGATCAGGCGCTTGTAGCTGTTGGTGCCCGGGTTCGTCAGCGCGTTCAGCGCCTTGGCGTGCTTGAGGATGCCACCGATGAAGTACAGGGCTTCCTGCGAGAGGTCGGCATACTTGTCGCCCGCGAAGAGCGGCTTGCCGTCCTTCCAGATCGACATGTTGACGTGCATCCCCGAGCCGTTGTCGCCCTTCATGGGCTTGGGCATGAAGGTGACGGTCTTGCCATAGGCATGCGCCACGTTCTGGATGACGTACTTGTATTTCAGGATGTTGTCGGCCTGTTCGGTCAGGCCGCCGAAGACCAGGCCAAGCTCGTGCTGGCAGGTGGCGACCTCGTGGTGGTGCTTGTCCACCTTCATGCCCATCCGCTTCATCGTGGACAGCATTTCCGACCGCAGGTCCTGCGCCTCGTCAATGGGGTTCACCGGGAAGTAGCCGCCCTTGTGGCCCGCGCGATGGGCGAGGTTGCCGCCTTCCATCTCGGCGTCGGTGTTCCATGCCGCCGCTTCCGCGTCGATCTGGTAGGCCACCTTGGCGGGCGTCACCGAATAGCGCACGTCATCGAAGATGAAGAATTCGGCCTCGGGGCCGAAGTAGGCGTTGTCGCCGATGCCGGTGGACTTGAGGTAGGCCTCGGCCTTCACGGCGGTGCCGCGCGGGTCGCGGCTGTAGGGCTCGCCGGTGTCGGGCTCGACCACGTTGCAATGCACGCACATGGTCTTTTCGGCGTAGAACGGGTCGATGTAGACCGAACCCGCATCCGGGATCAGCTTCATGTCGGACTGGTCGATCGACTTCCAGCCGGCGATGGACGATCCGTCGAACATGAAGCCTTCCTCGAAGAAGTCCTCGTCCACCAGATCGGCGATCAGCGTGACGTGCTGCAGCTTGCCGCGCGGATCGGTGAAACGGATGTCGACGTATTCGACCTCCTCCTCCTTGATGAGTTTGAGAGCGTCCTTGACCTTGCTCATCGGTATAAGTCTCCTCTGGATGGATCGTGCAGGGGGCGTCGGTCCCCCCGGAATGGATCAGATCGCGTCGTCGCCGGTTTCGCCCGTGCGGATGCGGATGGCCTGTTCGACGGGATAGACGAAGATCTTGCCGTCACCGATCTTGTCGGTGCGGGCGGCGGCGATGATCGCGGCGACGGCGGGTTCCACCAGATCGTCGGGCAGGATCACCTCGATCTTCACCTTGGGCAGGAAATCGACCACATATTCGGCACCGCGATACAGTTCCGTATGGCCCTTCTGTCGGCCGAAGCCCTTGACCTCGGTCACGCTGAGGCCCTGGATTCCGGCCTCTTGCAAGGCTTCCTTCACCTCGTCGAGCTTGAAGGGCTTGATGATCGCCTCAATCTTCTTCATGCGCCGACTCTCCCCCGCACCTCGGTCTGCTGTCCGAGTGACCATTTCTGCCCGGCGGGGACAATCGGGCAGGGGCGGGGGTGTTGCGGGTGCGGGGCGATTCTGTGGAAGTTGCCGCGTAAGTGTGCAATACGCCTATGAAACGGGCAGTTTGAGAACGGATCGGGGCGTGTCATGGATGATGTCGTCACATCTGCCCAAATGCGCGCCATCGAGGCGGCGGCGATTGCCACGGGAACGGTGACGGGCGCCGCGCTGATGGACCGGGCCGGGCAGGGCGTGGTTGCGGCGATGCTGGCCGAATGGCCCGCCCTGGCGCAGGGGCCGCAGTCTGCGCTCGTGCTCTGCGGACCGGGCAACAACGGCGGCGACGGGTTCGTGGTGGCGCGACTGCTGGCGGCGCGGGGGTGGCGGGTGTCGGCCTTCCTGCTGGGCGACCCCGCGCGCCTGCCGCCCGATGCCCGCGCCGCGCATGCGGCCTGGACCGTGATCGCGCCGACGCAGGACTACACCGCCGAAAACCTGGCGCGTGCCGCCGCGACCCATGCCGCGGACCGGCCGCTGGTCGTGGTGGATGCGCTGTTCGGGATCGGCCTGTCGCGGCCCCTGGGCGATGCCGTGATGCGGCCCTGGCAGGCGTTCATCGACACCGCCGCGACCCTGTTGCCGGTGGGCAGGCTGCATCTGGTCGCGGTCGACGTGCCCTCGGGCCTGTCGGACGACCTGCCCGACGGGGCCACGCTGCGGGACGGTCTGGACCCCGCCACGCCCTGCCTGACCGTGACCTTCCACGCGCCGAAGCCGGCGCACCGGGCGATGCGTGCCGCGGGCGCGCGTGTCGTGGTCGTTGACATCGGGTTGCCGCGCGCTTCTTCCTGACGATGCAGATGGAACCGATCCAACCCGACCGCGAAATGCTGCGCGACCGCCTGGCCAAGCGGGCCGAGGCGCACAAGTACGCCTATGGCCATGCGCTGATCCTGGCGGGCGGCCCGGGCGAGGGCGGGGCGGCGCGGCTGTCGGCGCGGGGCGCGCTGCGCATCGGGGCGGGGCTGGTGACGGTGGCCTGCCCGATGTCGGCGCTGTCGGAAAACTCGGCGCGGCTGGACACGATCATGCTGCGTCCGCTGCATGACGGTGCGGCGCTGGCGCGGCTGTTGGAGGATGCGCGGTACAATGCGCTCTGCCTGGGGCCGGGGATGGGCTATGACCGGGCGCGCGCGCTGCTGCCTCAGGCGCTGCGGTCGGGACGGCGGGTGGTGATCGATGCCGACGCGCTGTCGGCCTATGCCGAGGCACCGCAGGCCCTGTTCGCCATGCTGCATCCCGACGCGATCCTGACCCCGCATGGCGGCGAGTTCCGGCGCCTGTTCCCCGACCTTGCCGCCCGGTTGCAGGCACCGACCTATCCCGAGGCCAAGGTTGAGGCCACGCGCGAGGCGGCGCGGCGCGCCGGGGCCGTCGTGCTGTTCAAGGGGGCCGAGACGGTGGTGGCGACGCCCGCGGGCGACGTGGCGGTGAACGCGGCGACGGGCGACCGCGCGGCACCCTGGCTGGCCACGGCGGGGTCCGGCGATGTGCTGGCGGGGTTCGTGGCGGGGCTGATGGCGCGGGGGCTGGTGCCCTTCGAGGCGGGCACGATGGCGGCCTGGCTGCATGTGGAATGCGCCCGTGCCTTCGGCCCCGGCCTGATCGCCGAGGACCTGCCCGAGATGCTGCCGGGCGTGTTCCGCGCCCTGGGGCTGTAGCGGCGCGCTACCAGGCGACCGGCACGGCCACCGGGCCGCGGAAGGCCCAGCCGTGGAACCGGACCGGCCCGTCCAGCCGCAGGCCCGGCAGGCGTTCGAACAGCATCGGCAGCGCCACATCGGCGATCAGCGCGCGGGATGCGGCCGCACCGGCGCAGAAATGCGGGCCCGCGCCGAAGGTCAGGGCGGCGCTGCAGTCGCGCGTCAGGTCGAACCGGTCAGGGTCGGTGAAATGCGCGGCGTCGCGGTTGCCCGACCCGAACATCAGGAACACCCGGTCGCCGGTGCGCACCGTGGCGCCCGCGACGACATCGTCCCGCGCGACGCGGCGCGGCGACATGCCGATGGGGGCGATCCAGCGGCCGTATTCGGCAAGGACCTGCGCCCAGTCGGCCCCGCCGTCGCGCAGCAGCGCCCGCTGCCCGGGATGCGCCAGAACCGCCCAGGCGGCCCCGGCGATGGCGTCGCGGGGCTCGTTCTGCCCGCCCGAGATCACCAGCTTCACATTGGCGCGGATGCTGTCCATCGGCAGCCCCGCCTGCATCTGCACCGACAGGACCGAGAGGTCCGGCGCTGCCGCCAGTTCCGGCATCCGGCGGTCGATATGGGCGTCGATCGCGGCGGTGGCGGCGTGGCAGCGCGCCTCGACCGCCGCATCCCCGGCGTAGTTGGCGCAGCCGTCGATCATCGCCTGGCTGACGCGGTCCATTTCCTGCGGCGGCATGCCGGCAAGCCCGGTGATCGCCACCAGCGCGGCGCCCGACAGCGGCATCGCATAGTCCGCCACCAGATCGCAGCCGCCGCGCGGGGCAAGATCGTCCAGCAGGCGCGCCGCCGCCGCGCGGAAACCCGCAACCCAGGTGTCGCGCACGGTGCGCGGGCTGAGCGCGGGAAACAGGATGCGCCGCTCTGCCTGATGCGCGGCGCCGTCCTTGCGCATCATGTTCTCGCCCATCAGGCGGGTCATCAGGCCCTCGGGCTGGTTCGATGACAGGACATCCGTGCGCTTTTCCTCGCGGAAGATGTCGTCGCGCCGGGTGACCAGCAAGGCGCCGAGCTGCGGGACAAGGCATGCCGGTGCCGTTGCCCGCATCCGGGCCAGCGTCGGGTAGGGATCGGCCGCGAAGGCGGCGGGGTCGATGGCAAAGACCGGGGCGGCGGGCATGACGCAATCCTCGCGCAGGCCCGCAGCGTCGGCGCGGGCGCGGCCCGCGTCAAGCCCGCATGCGGGGCCGCCAGCGACGCGCCGCAAGACCCAGCGCGACCGCCGCGACCGCAAGGATGGCCCCCGTCGTCGCGGCGCCGCCGGCGGCTTGCTGCGCCGTATCGGCAAAGATCCATCCGAGGCCGGCATAAAGCGCCGCCCACAGCACGCGTCCCGCCAGCGCCACGCCTGCGAAGGGCAGGACCTGCAGGCCCGCGGCACCGGCGACAAGGCTGGTCGCGGGGCCGAGCGGCGGGATCAGCCAGCGCGTGACGAACACGGCGGCAAGGCCGTGGCGCGACAGCATGACCTCGGCCCGGCCGAGGCAGGCGGACAGGCGTGGCCGCGACGCCGCGCGCGCGCGGATCGCGCCGCCGCAGGACGCTCCCAGCCGGAGGCCGCCCAGATCGCCCGCCAGCGCCCCGGCCGTGCCGGCGGCGATCACGGCGGGCAGCCAGACCAGTCCGGCCGCGGCGGCCGCCCCGCCCAGCGCCAGAACCAGCGACGCGGGCCCCGGCACGCCAAGGCCGGTGATGCAGGCCATCCCCGCGACAAGCGCAAGGATCAGGGCCGGGTCGGCGGTGGCAATCAGTTCGGTCAGGGGCGGTGCCATCGGCCAAGCCTGCCCGCCGCCTGTAACGGCGGCGTGACGGCGCGTCGCCCGGTCAGCGGCCGATGGCGCGGGTTCCCCGGGCGATGCCGTCCAGCGTCATCGGCACCATGCGTTCGGGAAAGATCTGGCGGATCAGCCGGATCGAATGCGTATGGTCCCAGAACCGTTCGGGCACCGGGTTGATCCACAGATGCGCGGGCCATTGCGCCGCCGCGCGCGCCAGCCAGACCTGTCCGGCCTCGGCGTTCCAGTGTTCGTTGGCGCCGCCGGGGTGCAGCACCTCGTAGGGGCTCATGGTGGCGTCGCCGACGAAGATGCATTTCCAGTCGGGCCCGTAGGTGCGCAGCAGGTCCCATGTCGGCGTCTGCGCATCCCAGCGGCGGCGGTTGTCGCGCCAGACGCCTTCGTACAGGCAGTTGTGGAAGTAGAAGTGTTCGAGATGGCGGAACTCGGACCGGGCGGCGCTGAACAGTTCCTCGACCACCTTCACATGCGGGTCCATGCTGCCGCCGATGTCGAGGAACAGCAGAACCTTGACGGCGTTCCTGCGCTCGGGGCGGGTCTGCACGTCCAGCCAGCCGTGGTCGGCAGTGGCGCGGATGGTGGCATCGAGATCCAGCTCTTCCGCCGCGCCGTCGCGGGCCCAGCGGCGCAGGCGGCGCAGCGCCACCTTGATGTTGCGGGTGCCAAGCTCGACCTGGTCGTCGAGGTTGCGGAACTCGCGCTTGTCCCAGACCTTGACGGCGCGGCCGTGGCGCCCCTCGTCCTGGCCGATGCGCACGCCTTCCGGGTTGAAGCCGTGGGCGCCGAAGGGCGAGGTGCCGGCCGTGCCGATCCACTTGTTCCCGCCCTGATGGCGGCCCTTCTGCTCGGCCAGGCGCTGCCGCAGCGTTTCCATCAGCCTGTCGAATCCGCCCAGGGCCTGCACGGCGGCGCGTTCCTCGGCCGTCAGGTGCCGTTCGGCCAGCTTCTCCAGCCAGTCGGAGGGCAGGTCCAGCGCCTCCAGCACCTGTTGCTCGGTGATCGCGTCCAGACCGCGGAACGCCTCGGCAAAGGCACGATCGAACCGGTCGAGATGGCGTTCGTCCTTGACCATCGCGGTGCGGGCGAGGTGATAGAACCCCTCGACATCGAAGGTGGTCAGCCCGGCCGCGACGCCTTCCAGGAAGGACAGGAATTCGCGCAGCGACACCGGCACGCCGGTGCGGCGCAGCGTGTCGAAGAAGGGCAGGAACATCGGTGTCTCCGCACTGGGCCGGGGCCGAGTGTCACTGCCCCGACAGGATGCGCAAGACCATTTCGCCCGCCTCGATCCGCGCGCGGCGGATGATGCGGTCGATCCCGGCCCGTTCGTCGGGCGTGAAGGGCAGCGGCCCGGGCGGGCCGGAACCCGGCGGCAGAAGGCGCGCGGGGTTCAGCCCGGCGTCTGCCAGGAACGCCTCGATCTTCCAGGTGTTCGAGGCGAAGGCATGGAACGGCAGGCGCAGCAGGCAGGCCAGCGTCACGGCGTGGAAGCGGCCGGTGACCATGCGTTCATGGCGCGCGAGAAAGGCCATGAAGGCCGCCAGGTCGCGCACCGGGCCGCGCGGGACGGCTTCGAACCCGGGGCGGGCGCCCGCGCCTGACGGGATGCCGCGCAGCACCTGCATGCGGCCTTCGGCGTCATGCTTCATCGACCACAGCGGGCCGCCCGTTGCCCGCGCGATGCGGTGCAGGGCCGGATTGTCCGCCTGCAGGACGGAATCGAGCACGACCGTCCCCTGCGCCCCGCCGCGCCGGGGCAGGTATTCGAAGTGCTGGCACAGCGAAAGATCGGGGGCGAGGGTCACCGGAAGCCCCCGCTCCCGCGCCCAGGCCGCCGACGCGCCCTCGCGCACCCAGATGTGGCGGAAGGCGCGCAAGTCCGTGACAAGCGCATCGTCGTTGCCCTGCAGCGTGGCATTGATCAGCCAGGCAGGCTTGCCCGCCGCATGTGCCAGAGGGCCGAGCGCGGCCAGCGACCGGGCGCGACGGCTGCTGCTGTGGATCGAGCCCTCGCCGTTCACCACGACGGCGTCGGCGGCGTCGATGGCGGGGCGGGTGCCGGGGTCGGTCAGGGCATCGCTGGTCACGTGGTGGCGCCAGCCGATGGCGATGCCCGCGTCGCCGAACAGGCTGTCGATGGCCTTGCTGACGGCGGTGCAGCCGTAATGACCCACCGCGCCGGTGTCGTTGAACAGCGTGACCCGGATCCGCGGCGGGGATTTCGGTGCCCAGGCCGTGGCGGGCAGGTCGTGGGCATCGGCGAAGCGGCGGAACACCGTGTCGGCCGCCTGCGCCCGCCGCAAAAGTTCGGCGAGGATGCGGCCGGGCAGGGTGCCGTCGGCCTCGATCCGGCGAAGGCGCGCGGACAGGTTGGCCATCGTGTCGCCCGCCCCGATCTCGAACCAGCGCAATCCGTCGTGGAGGTTGAGATCGCCCCGCGGACGACCGAGCGGCTGGTGAAAGGCACCCCGCGCAAGGCGTTCGGTCTCGCCCAGCCGAAGGGTTGTCATCACGGAGGATACCGCCAGCGCGGCGCTGCGTGTCATCGGGTCGGGGTGATGGTCGGCCAGCGTGTCGCAGGCCGACACCAGCCAGCGGCTGTCCAGGTCGCGGATCATGCGGTCGCCGTGATGGTTCCACAGCGCCTGAAAGCGAGCGGCCGCGGTTCCGCTGTCGATGCCGCGGCGCAGGCAGACGATCAGCGCGGCGTGATACAGCCAGACCAGCGGCCGGCCGTCGAATGCCCGCGCCAGTTGCGCGATCTTGCCGGGCAGGGTGGTCTGGTCATGCGCCGCGTCGCCGGCGGGCGCGTCGACGACCTGGCGGAACAGGGCCGGATCGTCCGGGGCGTGCCGTGTCAGGATGTCGCCATAGTCCGCCATGGCGCCCCCGGCCCGTCTCAGACCATCCGCTCGATCAGGATCGTGAGGAAAACCCCGGCCAGCGCGAAGGCGATGGCGAAACCCGCGGCGTATTGCAGCTGGTCCAGCCGCCTTCCGCCACGGCGCCGGGCCAGCATCGCGCCGTAAAGGGCGCCACCCGCCAGTCCTGCCAACACGATCATCGCACGTCCTTCCGCCCTGCCCATGACGACAGGCGGTCGGGACGCGCGTCAGGACCGCCGCGCCAGTGCCGCGATTTCCCGTGCGCGCGCGCGCACCTGATCATCCGAGCCGAAGCCATAGCGTGCCCACCCCGAACTGTCGAGGCGCAGCGCGTCGGCCTCGATGCGGCGGTCCATGTGGTCCATCGCCTCGGCCTTCATCATCAGGAGCGTCGCCATCAGCGCCGCATTCTCGGCCCGCGCGACCACGGGGATCGCGCTGTCGATCAGTTGCGCGGCGCCCGCATGGTTGCCGCGCGTCAGGGCATGGGCTGCAAGCTGCATCGAGACATGCGCGCGGTGCACCTCGCCGCCCGGCAGGCCGTCCCAGATGCGCCCGGCCTCGGCAAAGGCGGCAACCGCCGTGTCGGGATCGCGCCCGAGGGTCAGCCGCCCCAGCGCGAAATGGCTGAGCGCAAGGCGCGAGTCGGTCCAGCCCTGGGCGCGGGCGATGGCCAGCGCCTGCCGCGCCGCCGCCTCGCGTGCCGGGATCGGCGCCCGGGTGCTGAGCGCGCTTTCGATCTGGTTGATCCAGACGCGCGGCGTCGGCCCCGCGCCCTGCGGCGCGTGGCCCCGGCCTGCGGGGTTCAGCCGGTCCAGGATGGCGGGCAGGCGGCGTGCCACCTCGTCCTCGGACATGCCCGACCGCAGGTCGCGGTCGTAGTAGGCCCGCAGGATCAGCATGTCGAAGCCGGTCAGCGCGCTGTGGAAATTGTCGTCGTTGAAGACGCTGTCGGACAGCCGGTAGAGGTCGTTCAGCGGGCCGAGCGCCTGTGCCAGTTCCTCGTGCAGGCAGTCGCGCGCCTCTTGCGCCGATCCGTCCGAAGGGATGAAGATGGACACCCGTTCGCGCCGGGCAAGCGTGGTCCAGTCGGTCGCGGGGGTGTTGCGGGCCTGCTGGAACTCGGACCAGCCCGAAACGCGCGGGATCACGAAACAGGCGACATTGGCATAGGTTGCCTGGATGCGGCCGCGCGGCACGAACTCGATGGTGATCTCGGCCTCGCCCCCGGCAACTTCCGAGATGTCGATCCCCGCCTCGCTGCGCAGCCGGACGATCAGGCGGCCGAGGTCGGTGGCGGCCGACGCCGGGACCGGCCCGGCCGTGCGCAGCCGGATCGGGCCCTCGAAGCGGCTGAACCGGGTGATCGTGCGTCCGCTTTCCATGCGGAAGGCAAGGTCGAGGAAGTCCCGCGCGATATCGGCGTTCGCCCGTGCCGGGGCCGCGCCGGGCCTGGTGCCGAAGTTCCGCACCGCGGCGGGCATCTGGGCCGAGGCCGACAGCGCCAGCCGCGACTGGTTCATGGAAACCTCGGCGCCCGGCGTCGGCACGCACGCGGTCAGGACGCAGAGCGACAGGACGGCAGTCAGGCGCATGTCATGCGGCCTTCCGGCATGCGGGCCGGGCGCGGGAATTCAGGGTCATTGTCAGGTCCGTGGGCAGCTTCGGGGCAGCATCTGGCAGCGGTGTCAGACAACATCGGGCAAGTGTCGGGATAGGGGCGTTCCGGTGTCAATCTTGCGGAATCGGCCGGGCCGGGCCCGGTCTAGCCTTGGGGGCGGTGGCGGGGGTGCATCGCCAGATGTGGCAGCACGTCATCACGAAGTATGTCAGAATATTTCACGAATCCGAATCGCGTGATCGAATTGTGTCGAGATCAAGGCAATCCGGTGGCGGGGGCGTGGAACCTCTTGCCCGATTCTCTCAATATTGCGTGCTGCTTGCGGGGCGTTCTTCACATCCCGCTGAGGCGATCGCGAAACCCGGTCTTGCACGGATCGTACAATCCGCGCCAGCATCCGGCAGCCGCTCCAGCCACCCGCCGAAGGTATGCCATGTCTCGCTCCGCCGTTCCGCTGACGCTACGCCCCATCGCTGCCGCGGACCGCGACGACTGGGCACGGCTCTGGACCGGATACCTGGACTATTACGAGACCCGCGTGACACCCGAGGTCTATGACAGCACCTTCGCGCGCCTGCTGTCCGGGGGCGCGGGCGAGTTCCGGGGTCTTCTGGCACTTTCCGAAGGCCGGGCCGTGGGTCTGGTGCATTTCCTGTTCCACCGCCATTGCTGGAAGATCGAGAACGTCTGCTATCTGCAGGACCTGTTCACCGACCCCGAGGTTCGGGGGCTGGGCGTGGCCCGGGCGCTGATCGAGGCGGTCTATGCCGCCGCCGATGCCGAGGGGGCACCCGCCGTCTACTGGCTGACGCAGGAATTCAACTATCGCGGCAGGATGCTCTACGATCAGGTCGGCATCAGGACGCCGTTCATCCGCTACAACCGGCGGTAGGGTCGGGCCGGTCGTGCCATCGGAAGCGGCCCGCGCCGGCGATCCGCCGTCAGCGCCCCGCGCGGGCCATGAAGGCAAGCCGCTCGAACAGGTGGACGTCCTGTTCGTTCTTCAGCAGCGCCCCATGCAGTTTCGGCAGTGCCGATTTCGCGTCGCGCTTCAGGTCTTCGGGGGCCAGATCCTCGGCGAGCAGCAGCTTCAGCCAGTCCAGCACCTCGGAGGTCGAGGGTTTCTTCTTGAGCCCCGGCGTCTCGCGGATCTCGAAGAACTGGGTCAGCGCGGCGGACAGAAGCGCATCCTTGATCCCCGGGAAATGCACCGCGACGATGGCGCGCAGCGTCTCCATGTCGGGGAAGCGGATGTAGTGGAAGAAGCAGCGCCGCAGGAAGGCGTCGGGCAGTTCCTTTTCGTTGTTCGAGGTGATGATGACAACCGGGCGGTGGCGCGCGCGGATCGTCTCGCCGGTCTCGTAGACGAAGAACTCCATGCGGTCGAGTTCCTGCAGCAGGTCGTTGGGAAACTCGATGTCGGCCTTGTCGATCTCGTCGATCAGCAGGACGACCCGGCCGGGCGCCTCGAAGGCCTGCCAGAGCTTGCCCTTGCGGATGTAGTTGGCCACGTCATGCACCCGCGCCTCGCCCAGCTGGCTGTCGCGCAGGCGGCTGACGGCATCATATTCATAAAGCCCCTGCTGCGCCTTGGTGGTCGACTTCACATGCCACTCCAGCATCGGCAGACCCAGCGCGGCAGCGACCTGCCGCGCCAGTTCGGTCTTGCCGGTGCCCGGCTCGCCCTTGACCAGCAGCGGCCGCTCCAGCGCCACGGCCGCATTCACCGCCACCGTCAGGTCGGGCGGCGCGACATAGGCGGCGGTCGAGGCGAATTTCATCGGAGTCTCAATGCTCTTCATGGTTGTGACCCGGCCGGTCTAGCAAGCGCCGCAATTCGTCGCAACCGCTAGTGACAAGCCAACCGCCATCCGCTAGAGACGCGCCCAACAGGAGCGTGTCATGACAGCAAGCCCCCTGTCGGCACGGCCCGGCGATCAGGAGATAGCGATGAAGGCCGAAGTTTTCCTTCCCGACGATTACCGCCCCGCCGAGAACGAACCTTTCATGAACGAACGGCAACTGGAATACTTCCGCCGCAAGCTGATGATCTGGAAGCAGGAACTTCTGAGCCAGTCGGCCGAGACCATCGACAACCTGCAAGACAGCGCGCGCAATGTCCCCGACATCACCGACCGCGCCTCCGAGGAAACCGATCGTGCCCTCGAACTGCGGACCCGCGACCGGCAGCGCAAGCTGGTCGCCAAGATCGACGCGGCCCTGCGGCGCATCGAGAACGGCGAGTATGGCTATTGCGAGGCGACCGGCGAGCCGATCAGCCTGAAGCGTCTGGATGCGCGCCCGATCGCCACGATGACTCTGGAAGCGCAGGAAAAGCACGAGCGGCGCGAACGGGTGCACCGCGACGACTGAGCGCGCGGGATGCGGGCGAAGACACATGCGCCGGGCCCGTGCGGTCCGGCGTTTTCGTTGCGGAGGATGCGATGGGGCTGAGCGGGGCCGAGGTCACGGTGCTGGGCGCGGGCATCGCGGGGCTGGCGGCGGCCCGCGCCATGGCCCTGCGGGGCGCGCGCGTGACCGTGCTGGAGCAGGCGGACGCCATCCGCGAGGTCGGCGCGGGCCTTCAGGTCAGCCCCAACGGCGCGGCGGTGCTTCGGGCGCTTGGCCTTGGCCCGGCGCTTGAGACCGCAGGCCTGCGGGCGCAGGCGGTGCGGCTGATTGACGGCCTGTCGGGGTCGCAGGTGCTGCGCCTGGACATCGCCCGCGATCCCGCCGGTCCGGGCTATCACCTGATCCACCGGGCGGACCTGATCGCCCTGCTGCTGGATGGCGCGCGCGCGGCGGGTGTCGAGCTGCGCCTGCTGCAACGGGTGGACCGCGTGGAGCTTTCGGGTGACCGGCCCCTGCTGGCGATGGCGCAGGGGGCGCAGATGCGGCCTGACCTTCTGATCGGGGCGGATGGCCTGCATTCGCGGGTGCGGGCGGCGCTGAACGGCGGCGTGGCCCCGTTCTTCACCTTCCAGATTGCCTGGCGCGCCACGATCCCCGGCGATCCTGCCGATCCGGCCGAGGCCGAGGTTCACATGGGGCCGGGGCGCCATCTGGTCAGCTACCCGCTGCGCGGCGGCACCCTGCGCAACATCGTCGCCGTCGAGGAACGCCGCCGCTGGGTCGAGGAGGGCTGGTCGCTGCGCGACGATCCAATGGAACTGCGGCTGGCCTTCGAAGGCTTTGCGCCACGGGTGCGCGGCTGGCTGGACGCGGTTCAGGATGTCTGGCTCTGGGGCCTGTTCCGGCATCCGGTGGCGAAGGCCTGGCACGACGGCGGGCGCGTCGCGATCCTGGGCGATGCCGCGCATCCCACGCTGCCCTTCCTGGCGCAGGGGGCGAACATGGCGCTCGAGGATGCCTGGGTGCTGGCCGATTGTCTTGACCGGCATGACGACCGCGCCAGCGGGCTGGCGGCCTATCAGGCCGCGCGGGCGGCGCGGGTGGCGCGGACGGTTGCCGCCGCCGACGCCAATGCCCGCAACTATCACCTGCGCGCGCCCTGGCGCGGGATCGCGCATCTGGGGCTGCGGGCGGCCGGGGCGATGGCGCCGGGCGCGGTGCTGGGGCGGTTCGACTGGCTCTATGGCCATGACGTGACGCGGGGCGCGCCTGACCCTCAGGCGTCGAGCCGCACCCAGACCGGCACGTGATCCGACGGCTTGTCGCCCGCGCGCACCCCCCGGTCGATCCCGGCATCGGTCATCAGGTCGGCCGCCTGCGGCGACAGCAGCAGATGGTCGATGCGGATGCCGTTGTTCCGTTCCCAGGCACCGGCCTGGTAGTCCCAGAAGGTGAACAGCCCGGCCGATTCATCCCGCGTCCGTATCGCGTCGGTCAGGCCAAGATGCTGCAGGCGGCGCAATGCCGCCCGGCTTTCGGGCAGGAACAGCGCATCGTTCGTCCAGGCGTCGGGCCTTGCGGCATCCTCGGGCTGGGGAATCACGTTGTAGTCGCCCGCCAGAACCAGCGGTTCCTCGGTCGCCAGCAGGTCACGCGCCCGGGCCTGCATCCGCGCCATCCACGCCAGCTTGTAGTCATATTTCGGCCCCGGGGCCGGGTTGCCGTTGGGCAGGTAGAGCCCGCAGAGGCGGACGGCCCGGTCACCGATCACCGTCGCCTCGATCCACCGCGCCTGTTCGTCGTCCCCGTCGCCCGGCAGGCCGCGCGTCACATCCTCAAGCGGCAGGCGCGACAGGATCGCCACGCCGTTGAAGGCCTTCTGCCCATGCGTCTCGACCCGGTAGCCCAGCCTCTCGAACACTTCGCGCGGGAAATCCTTGTCCTGCGACTTGATCTCCTGCAGGCAGACGGCATCGACATCGGCGCCCTCGTTCGCCAGCCAGCGCGGCAGCGCCTCGATCCTGGCCTTGATGCCGTTGATGTTGAACGTCGCGATCTTCATGACGCCGAGCCTAGCCGCGCGCCGCGCGGAATGCCAGTGCGGGCCGCTGCCAACTTCCTGCCGCATTGCCCGGCCATCCTTGCCGCGCCTGTTCCAGCCCGGAGACCTGTCATGCGCCGTGTCGTCGCCCCGGTGATCGCCGCCCTTCTTGCCATGCCCGGCCCCGCCACGGCTGACCTGCGGGATGAGGTGACAGCCCTGATCCGGGCGGGCGACCTGCCGGCCGTCCGCGCCGCGCTGGCGGTGGAGGGCGCCGCGGACTCGCGCCGCGCCTTCGCGGCCTTCGACACTGCCCACCCCGCGGCCGGCCGGATCAGCGCCGCGCTGCTGGCCGAGACGCCCGACGATCCCGCCGCCCAGGTCGCGCGGGGCTGGTACCTGCATGCCACCGGCTGGGCGATGCGCGGTCTCGACGTGGCCGAAACGATCCATCCCGAGGCAGGGCGCCAGCTTGCCCTGCGGCATGGCGAGGCGCTTGAACTGGCCCGCAGCGCCGTCGCGGCTGCCCCCGGCCTGCTGCCGGCCTCCGACCTTCTCATGGCCTCGGCGCTGACCACGGGGCAGCACCGCGAAAGCCTGCGCGAATTCGCGCGGATCATGGACCTTCACCCGACGCGCCGCAGCCTGATGCACGCGGCCCGGGCCATGTCGCCGGCGTGGTCCGGCGGGCCGGAAGACTGGCCGGTCACCGCCTGCACCGCCCACGCGGCTCGCATCGCCGATGTTCCCGACTATTCGCCCGAGGTCTGCGTTGTCGATCTCGTGTTCGGGGCCGGGTATCACGGGCCCCTGCGCGATGCTGCCGCGCAGTCCCTGCAAGGCCTGGCCCACCCCGTGCTCGACCACGCGCGGCGCGCCCATGCGCAGGAGTACGCGTTCCATGACCCGCAGGCCGCGATTGCCGTGTTGGAGACCCTGGCGGAACGCGGGCCGCTTGACCTCGAGTCGGCGGCGATGCTCGACCAGTTGCGCTGGCAGCCCGGAGACCCGTCACCCGGACCGGTGACGCGCCTGTCCCTGTCGACCGAGCTTCCGCGCCTGCGCGAGGCGGTGGATTTCCACCCGGGCAGCGTGACGCTGGTTGTCCAGCTTGCCGACGCATTGTTCGCCGCGGCCGAGGCGAACGGCACCGTCGCCGACCCGCGCGAGATCGACGCGATCTTTTCCACCCTGTTCGACCTCGCGCCCTACGACGGGCAAACCTGGTCGCGCTACGGCCACATGATGCAGCGCACGCTGGACTTCGGAACCGTCACGCTGGACGAGATCGAGCGCATCCGGAACCACTTCGTCAACGGCGTCGTCCTGACCAACCACGGCTTCGATGCCCTGCGCTCGCTCGAAGGCTACAACCGCCATGTCTGGGACGTGCTCGACCGGCGCAACATCGACGCGGTCGACCGGACGGGAACGACAGCCTTCGCCAAGGCCGACTTCGACAGGGCGGTGGTCTGCCCCACGGTCCGCGTGATCCGCGTGATGCAGGAAGCCTGCAGCCAGCGCCGCCGCGCCGGCTGTCCGCAGCCGGGTGTCCCGTCGCCCTGGCAACCGCTGCTGGACCGCGCGACAGCGCGCGAGGCCTGCGCCTGGGAACGCCGGGCACTGGTCCGGCGGCTTGCCTACACCGCGGTTGATGATCCCGCGCCCGCGGGTGACTAGACCTCAGATCGAGAACGAGGTGCCACAGCCGCAGGATGCGCTTGCGTTGGGGTTCTGCACCACGAAGCGCGCGCCGATCAGTTCCTCGGTGAAGTCGATCACCGCGTTCTGAAGGAAGGGCAGGGACACCGCATCGACCAGCACGCGGCGGCCGTCCTTTTCCAGGATCAGGTCGTCCTCGGCCGGGTCGTCCAGCCGGATGTCATACTGAAAGCCCGAGCAGCCGCCACCCTCGACCGCGACGCGCAGTGCGCGGTCCTCGCCGGTCATGTCGGCGATCTCGGCCAGGCGGGCAAAGGCGCGGTCGGTGACACGGGGGGGAAGGGTCAGGTCCATCAGCGCCATTCCTGTAGGAATTCCGTCACGCGGCGAATATAGGACCTGCGAGACCCCGCAACAAGAAGCCGCCATGTCCGCCCCCTATGCCTGTCCTCCCGACGCCTCGCGCGGGCGCCGCTGGCCCGAGAAGATGTCCACCTTCCGCTCGCCGTTCCAGCGCGACCGCGACCGGGTGATCCATTCCTCTGCCTTCCGGCGGCTCAAGCACAAGACGCAGGTCTTTGTGGAACATGAGGGCGATTATTATCGCACGCGCCTGACCCATTCGATCGAGGTGGCGCAGGTGGCGCGCACCATCGCCGGGGTGCTGGGGCTGAACACCGATCTGGCCGAGGCCGTGGCGCTGGCCCATGACCTTGGCCATACCCCCTTCGGCCACACCGGCGAGGATGCGCTGGGCGCGCTGATGGCGCCCTATGGCGGGTTCGACCACAACGCGCAGGCGCTGCGCATCGTCACGCGGCTGGAACGGCACTATGCCGATTTCGACGGCCTGAACCTGACGTGGGAGGCGCTGGAGGGTATCGCCAAGCACAACGGGCCGGTGACGGGGCCGTTTGCCGATGCGAGGCACGCGGGCCCGCTGCCCTACGCGCTGGCCGAGGTGAATGCCGACTGGGACCTGGAACTGCACAGCTTTGCCAGTGCCGAGGCACAGGTGGCGGCGATCGCGGATGACGTGGCCTATTCCCACCACGACCTGCACGACGGGTTGCGGTCGGGCCTGTTCGACGAGGCCGACCTGATGGACCTGCCGGTGACCGGCCCGGCCTTCGAGGAGGTGGACCGGATCTATCCGGGGCTTGACCGGATGCGGCGGCGGCATGAGGCGCTGCGGCGGGTGTTCGGGCGGATGGTCGAGGATGTGATCGCCGTGGCGCGGGTCCGGCTGGACGCGGCGCAGCCGCAGTCGGTCGAGGAGATCCGGGCGATGGAGGGGACGGTGATCCGGTTTTCAAAGCCGCTCTATCAGGAACTCAAGGCGGTCCGGTCGTTCCTGTTCCACCGGATGTATCGCGCCGAGCCGGTGATGCGGGAACGGGCGCGGGTGACGGCGGTGATCAACGACCTGTTCCCGCTGTTCATGGCGGACCCCGGGCTGCTGCCCCCCGAATGGCGGGCCGATATCGCGGCGGTCGATGGCGAGACGGCGCTGGCCCGGATCGTGGCGGACTATGTGTCGGGGATGACGGACCGGTTTGCCCTGCAGGAACACGGGCGGCTGTGCGGATAGCGTCCCACGGTGGGACATTTTTCGGACCCAGTGATTTCAATGGGTTGGGGTGGGCGCCTTAACCCTTTGTCAAGAATTCCCGGTCCTTGCGGCGGCCATGCCGAGCCGATGGCCGTTCGCGGTTGACCCTGTGCCTGCTGTCGGCCTGCTGGTCCCCGGCAGGCGGTATCGGCGCGGTGCCGGAACACCTGGTCGATGCTTCGGCATTGCGGGCGCGCGGTGAATTCGCAGGGATCATCGCGAACGAACCCGAACCCGAAGCGAAAGCGGCGGTGCCGGGTGCCCGCCCACCGCAGCCATCGGGTGCCGAGGACCGTTGGCCTCGGGTCCGGGGGCGGCTATCTGTGGGCGACGAGACGACGCCCCGAGAGGTTCCCATGCCCGACACGTTCCACGACCGCGACCCCGTTCACCTGTCCGACTACCGGCCGTTTCCCTATCCGGTCACCGGGGTCGACCTGGCCTTCCGGCTTGCACCCCGGGGCACGCGGGTGGGCGCGCGGATCGGGTTCGGTGCGGGGCAGGGCGACCTGCGGCTGGACGGCGAGGGGCCGCGGCTTCTGTCGCTGCGGCTGGACGGGCGGGAGGTGGCGATCACGCCCGATGCGACGGGCCTGACCCTTCCGGCGGCGATGCTGCCCGGGGGGCCCTTCGTGATCGAGACCGAGGTCGAGATCGACCCCGTGGACAACACCGCGCTGGAAGGGCTTTACATGTCGAACGGCATGTACTGCACGCAATGCGAGGCCGAGGGGTTCCGCCGCATCACCTATTACCCCGACCGGCCCGACGTGATGGCGCCGTTCCGCGTGCGCATCGACGCCGACCTGCCGGTGCTGCTGTCGAACGGCAATCCGGTGGCGTCCGGTCCGGGCTGGGCCGAATGGCACGACCCCTGGCCCAAGCCCGCCTATCTGTTCGCGCTGGTGGCGGGCGACCTGCTGGCGCATCGGGGGGCGTTCACCACCGCCTCGGGGCGGCAGGTGGACCTGAACATCTGGGTGCGCCCGGGGGATGAGGGGCGCTGCGCCTATGCGATGGACAGCCTGATCCGGTCGATGCGCTGGGACGAGACGGCCTATGGCCGCGAATACGATCTGGACGTGTTCAACATCGTCGCGGTGGACGACTTCAACATGGGGGCGATGGAGAACAAGGGGCTGAACATCTTCAACTCCAAGTATGTGCTGGCCCTGCCCGAGACCGCGACCGACGAGGATTTCGCGCGGATCGAGGCGATCGTGGCGCATGAGTATTTCCACAACTGGACGGGCAACCGGATCACCTGCCGCGACTGGTTCCAGCTGTGCCTGAAGGAGGGGCTGACGGTGTTCCGCGACCAGCAGTTCACCGGCGACATGCGGTCTGCCGCGGTGAAGCGGATCGAGGATGTGCTGACGCTCCGCGCGCGGCAGTTCCGTGAGGACGGGGGGCCGCTGGCGCATCCGGTCCGGCCCGATTCCTATATCGAGATCAACAACTTCTACACCGCGACAGTGTATGAGAAGGGCGCCGAGGTGATCGGCATGCTGAAGCGGCTGGTGGGCGAGGACGGGTATCGCCGGGCGCTTGACCTGTACTTCGACCGGCATGACGGGCAGGCCTGCACCATCGAGGACTGGCTGCGCGTGTTCGAGGATGCCACCGGGCGCGACCTGACGCAGTTCGGGCTGTGGTACACGCAGGCAGGCACGCCGCGGCTGCATGTAACCGAGGACTGGCAGCCTGCCGGATCGGGCGGCCGCTATGTGCTGACCTTCCGGCAGGAGAACCCGCCGACCCCCGGCCAGCCGCGCAAGGACCCGAAGGTGATCCCGGTGGCGGTGGGCCTGCTGAACCCGAACGGCGACGAGGTCTTGCCGACCACGCTGTGCGAGGTGACCGAGGCCGAACAGTCGTTCGTGTTCGACGGGCTGGCGGCGCGGCCGATCCCGTCGATCCTGCGGGGGTTCTCGGCGCCGGTGATCCTGGACCGGGAGGTCGGCGCCGAGGAGCGCGCCTTCCTGCTGGCACATGACACCGACCCGTTCAACAAGTGGGAGGCGGGGCGCGCGCTGGCCAAGGAGGTGCTGGCGCGCATGGTGACCGAAGGTGCGGCGCCGGGGCCGGGCTGGCTGGATGCGCTGGCCGCCGTGGCCTTTGACGAGGGGCTGGACCCCGCGTTCCGCGCCCTGGCGCTGCGGTTGCCCGGCGACGACGACATGGCGCAGACGCTGCATGACGCGGGGCATGTGCCGGACCCGGCGGCGATCCGCGCCGTGCGGCTGCGGGCGGCGCAGGCCGTGGCGGGGCGGCTGGCGGCGGGGCTGCCCGGCCTGATCGAGGGGCTGCGCGAGCCCGGGCCCTTTACCCCCGGCGCGGCCGGGGCGGGTCGGCGGGCGCTGCGGCTGGCGGCCCTGGGGTTCCAGGCGCGGCTGGACGGCGGTGCGGCTGCGGCGGCGGCCTTCCGCGCGGCGAACAACATGACCGAACAGCAGGGCACGCTGTCGATCCTGCTGGAGATCGGCCGGGGGCAGGAGGAACTGGGCCTGTTCGAGGCGCGGTGGCGGGGCGACCGGCTGGTGATGGACAAGTGGTTTGCCCTGCAGGTGATCCACGCGGGACCGGGCGACACGGCCGCGACAATCGCGCGGCTGACGGCGCGGCCCGATTTCGACTGGAAGAACCCCAACCGGTTCCGGTCGGTGATCGGCGCGGTGACCGGCAACCATGCGGGATTCCACGAGGCGGGCGGGGCGGCCTATCGGGCGGTGGCCGACTGGCTGATCCGTCTGGACCCGGTGAACCCGCAGACGGCGGCGCGGATGTCGACGGCGTTCGAGACCTGGGCGCGCTATGACGCGGACCGCCAGGCGCTGATCCGGGGCGAATTGCAGCGGATGCTGGCCAGTCCCGGGGTCAGCCGCGATCTGGCGGAAATGGCGGGGCGGATGCTGGGATGAGACGGGTCGTCCTGATCACGGGCGCGTCGTCGGGCATCGGCGCGGGGGCGGCGCGGCTGCTGGCCGGGCGCGGCTGGGATGTCGCGCTGCATTACGGCGGCAACCGCGCCGGGGCCGAGGCCGTGGCCGCCGATTGCGGCGCGGTGGGCGCCCGCACGGTGCTGCTGCCCGCAGACCTGGGCGATCCGGCCGCGGTCGAGACCCTGTTCTCGGGCTTCGACGCGGCCTTTCCCCGGCTTGACGCCATGGTGGTGAACGCGGGGATCGTGGACGTTCCCGCCCGGGTGACCGAGATGTCGGCGGCGCGCCTGGTGCGGATGTTCACGGTGAACACGGTGTCGGCGATCCTGTGCGCGGGGCAGGCGGGGCGGCGCCTGTCGACGGCGGCGGGCGGGCCGGGCGGGGCGATTGTGCTTGTGTCCTCGGTCGCGGTCCGGCTGGGGAGCGGCGGGCAATATGCCGACTATGCGGCGTCGAAGGCCGCGCTCGACACGCTGGCCAAGGGCATGTCGGACGAGATGGCGCCGGAGGGCGTGCGCGTCGTGTCGTTGCGCCCGGGCGTGATCGACACCGAAATCCATGCCAAGGGCGGCAACCCCGACCGTGCGGCGCGGCTGGCATCCGCGATCCCGATGCGGCGGCCGGGCAGGGTGGACGAGGTGGCCGAGGCGATCCGCTGGCTGGTCGAGGATGCGACCTATGTGACCGGGACCACGATCGAGGTCACCGGCGGGCGCTGAGACCGCGCGGCGCGACGGCCGGTCAGCGGCCGTGGACGCGGCCGTCGCGGTTGTCCATGTGGCAGCAGTTCCCGGGGGCTGGCCTGTGCGGCACCTGCCGCCATGCGCCGCCGCCTTCGGCAGGACAAGCGCCTGCGCGACGATCAGGACGGCGATCTTCGTCGTCCCGAGCCCCGTGAACCGGCGGACCGGGTGCAGGCGGTGCCGATGCAGCGTCATGCCGACGTCACCGGGGCGTGGTTTCTGGCGGCATGCGGGACCGAATCGACCCCCTGATCGCCGAACGCGCACCCTGGCTGTTCTCGGGGCGTGCGCGGGACCGGCTGGCCTTCCGTGTTCTCATGCGGATGCTGGGCTATGGGCGCACCATCGCCCTGGCCGAGATGATGCGCGACCTGCCCGCCGCGGCCTGCTTCGACCTGGTGGCCGACCTCGTGGCGCGCGATGTGGAGGTGTCGGGCCTTGATCATCTGCCGCGCGACGGCGGCGCGCTGATCGTTGCGAACCACCCCACGGGGATCGCCGACGGGGTGATCCTGCACCGGGTTCTGTCGCCGCTGCGGCCCGACCTGTTCTACTATGCCAACCGCGATATCCTGCGGGTGTTTCCGCAGATGGCCGGGGTGATCGCGCCGGTCGAGTGGCGGGCCGAGAAGCGGAGCCACCAGAAGACCCGCGAGACGATGGAGTTCACCCGCGCCGCGATGCAGGCCGGGCGGCTGGGCGTGATATTCCCCTCGGGGCGGCTGGCGAAACGGGTGGGGTTGCGGCTGCACGAGCGTCCCTGGATGGCCTCGGCCGCCACTATCGCCCGCAAGTTCGACGTGCCGGTCGTGCCGGTCCATCTGCGGGCACGGAACTCGGCGCTGTTCTACCTGTTCGACCTGATCCACCCGACGCTGCGCGACATCACCCTGTTCCACGAGGTGCTGAACAAGGACACCCAGCCGTTCCGGGTGACCGTCGGCACGCCCATCGCCGCCGCCGACCTGCCCGCGCGGGCCGACGAGGGGATCGCGGCGCTGCGCGATGCGACGCTGGCGCTTGGCGGTGTCCACGCGCCCGCGGTCAGCCTTGTCGAAAGCACGGGGCGGCCGTTTGCCCGGCCGGTGCGGCGGCGCCTGAGCCTTCCGGCGGTCTGACCCGGTTGGGGGCGCGGTTCGGGGCCCGGCTCAGGGAATGATGCGGCTGTATTTCACGCCCGCAAGCGTCGCGCCCGCGATCAGGCCAGACTGCCCGAACACGAGCGCGATGACCGGGTTGATCTCGGTCGTTTCCTTGCCGAGCGACGCGCCCTGTTCGGGGGTGGCGTAGCGCACGTCGGCGCCGACCGCCCAGCCGGGCGAGCGGCGGAACTCGGACAGCGCCGCGTCGGTCAGGAAGAACAGGGCGTGGGCATATTGCTGGGCGCCGATCTGGAAACCGAAGGTGGCGCGGGTGGCGGAATAGTAGTCGACCGTGATGTCGTTGATGCGCAGCGCGCCCCTGCCATAGCCGCCGCCGATGCCGAACCCGGCCTCGGTGATCAGGGGCATGTAGAGCACGCCGAAGGATTTGCCCGCGAGGTCGCGGGTGCCGGGATAGCGCGAGAACAGGAAGTCGCGGGTGGCATCAACCCGCGCGTCCAGCCGCTGTGCGTTGTCGGTGCCGACACCGTTGGCACAGGCCGACAGCAGCGCCGCGCCACCGCCCAGCAGAATTGTCCGACGTCCCAGTATCTTGCCCATTGCCGCCTCGCTGCCCGGTTATCCTTGGGACTCTGCGGTCCCTGCACGCAAGATATAGCGCAAGGGGTGCGGCCTGTCACCTGCCCTGCGCGGCGGGGCGGCGGGGGGGCGCCGATCGGGCTGCGCGGCGCCGGGGGCTCTGCGCGCGGTCAGCCGCGCAGCAGGCGCGCCACCGCCGGCGCGAAATAGGTCAGGATGCCGTCGCACCCGGCGCGCTTGAAGCCCAGCAGGCTTTCGACCATGGCCTTCTCGCCGTCGATCCAGCCGTTCGCGGCCGCGCCGCGGATCATCGCGTATTCGCCGGACACCTGATAGGCATAGGTCGGGGCGCCGAAGGCGTCCTTCACCCGGCGGCAGATGTCGAGATAGGGCATCCCCGGCTTGACCATCACCATGTCGGCGCCCTCGGCCAGGTCGCGCGCCACCAGGCGCAGCGCCTCGTCCGAATTGCCGGGGTTCATCTGATAGGTCTTCTTGTCGCCCACCAGCCGCGATCCCGCGCCCACCGCGTCGCGGAACGGGCCGTAGAAGGCGCTGGCATATTTCGCCGCGTAGGACAGGATCGCCACATCCCCGTGCCCGGCCTGTTCCAGCGCGTCGCGCATCGCGCCGATGCGGCCGTCCATCATGTCGGAGGGGCCGAGAATGTCGGCCCCGGCGTCGGCCTGTGCCAGGCTCATGCGGACCAGGGCCTCGACCGTCTCGTCGTTGAGGATCACGCCATCGACCACAAGCCCGTCGTGCCCGTTGGCGTTGTAGGGGTCGAGCGCGACATCGGTCATCACCGCGATCTGCGGCACCGCGGCCTTGATGGCACGGATCGCGCGGTTTGCCAGGTTCCCGGGGTTCCAGGCCTCTTCGCAGGTTTCGGTGCGCAGGGCGGGATCGGTGTAGGGAAACAGGCAGAGCGCCGGAATGCCGAGCTCGGCGGCTTCCTCGGCCGCCGCCACCGCGCGGTCCAGCGACAGCCGCGCCACGCCGGGCATCGAGGCCACCGGATCGGCGATGTCGGTCCCGTCGCAGAGGAAGATCGGCCAGATCAGATCGGCCGTGGTCAGCACGTTTTCCTGCGCCAGGCGGCGCAGGGCATCGGTGCGGCGCAGGCGGCGGAACCGGGTGCCGGGGAAGGGGGCGTGGACTGGCTGCATCGGGTCGTGTCCCATGTGGCGGTCGGGTGCTGCCCGACGGGGCGGGGGGGTTGCGCCCCAGGGTGTTGCCTGCCATGGAAAGGCGCGCGGCTCAAGCCAAAGTGGCGGGGCCCGGCGGGCGGGCCTCTGGAAGGGATCGGCGCAAGCGTGGACTGGACCAAGACCGTCTTCGAAGTCATCGACATGCGATCCTTCTCGAACCTGTGGTTCTGGATCGCGGTTGCCGTGCTGTGGTCCTCGGCAAGCCACTGGGTGCTGGGGGTGCCGTTCGACATGGTGGCCCGGGCGCGGCGCCATGGCGGGACGGCGGCCGAGGATCTGGATACGCTGGTGCGGATCAACGCGCGCCGGATCCTCTACATCGTGCGGGTGTCGGGGCTGTGGCTGACGGCAATCATCGCGTTCATGCTGACGGCGCTGATGATCATGGGGTTCTGGTACCGGCAGGAATTCGCGCAGGCGGTGCTGCTGCTGGCCGGGCCGATGACGGTGGTGGGCCTGCTGTCGTTCCGCACCGCGCTGCGGATCGAGGCCGAGGCGGCCAGCGGCCCGGCGCTGTGGCGCCGCCTGACCCTGCACCGGATGGCGGTGCAGGGTGTGGGCGTGGTGGCGATCTTTGCCACCGCGCTGTGGGGCATGTACCAGAACCTGAACATCGGGGCCTACTGATCGGCGCCTGACGCCCGCAGCGGGTGTGCAGCCCCTTGCCCCCGGCGCCCGGCCTGATACCTGACCGCGCATGTCCGACCCTGCCCGAATCCTGCTCGGTGGTGCGCCCGAGGGTTTCGACGCCCGTCTTCTGGCCCGCGAGGCCGGGCGCGGCGCGCCGGTCGTGCATGTCGCGCGCGACGACAAGCGCATGGCGGCGATGCGCGATGCGCTGGCGGTGATGGCGCCCGATCTGCCGGTGATCGAGTTTCCGGCCTGGGACTGCCTGCCCTATGACCGGGTATCGCCCAACCCCGACATCTCGTCCCGGCGGATGGCGGCCCTGGCCGCCCTGGCGCAGGGGGTGGCGGGCCCCTTCGTGCTGCTGACCACGCTGAACGCGGCAACGCAGCGCGTGCCCGCGCGCGACACCGTCGCCGCATCCAGCCTTGCAGCCCGGGTGGGCGACCGCATGGACCAGGGCGCGCTGCGGACGTTCCTGGCGCGCATGGGGTTCTCGCCGGCCTCGACCGTAGCCGAGCCGGGCGATTTCGCGCTGCGCGGCGGGATCGTCGACATCTTTCCGCCGGGGCCGTCGGGGCCGGTGCGGCTGGATTTCTTCGGCGACCAGCTGGACGGGCTGCGGCGGTTCGACCCCGAGACGCAGCGCACGACGGAAAAGCTGTCGCGCATCGACCTCGCGCCGGTCAGCGAGGTGGTGCTGGACGAGGCCGCGATCACGCGGTTCCGCCAGACCTACCGGGCCGAATTCGGTGCGGGCGGGTCGGGCGATCCGCTGTACGAAGCGGTCAGCGCCGGGCGCAAGCATCAGGGCATGGAACACTGGCTGCCGTGGTTCCACGACCGGCTGGACACGATCTTTGCCTATGTGCCGGATGCGGCGGTGATGCTGGACGATGCGGTGCCGGCGATGCGGATCGCGCGGTGGGACGGCATTGCCGACCAGTACGACGCGCGACGCGAGGCGATGGGGGCGAAGGGCCGGATCGACACGGTCTACAAGCCCTGCCCGCCGGACCTGCTGTATCTGGACGAGGCGGCCTGGGAGGCCGAGCTTGCGCCCCGCCGGGTGATCCGGCTGTCGCCGCTGCCACAGTCGCCTGGGCCGGGGGTGCTGGATGCCGGGGGCCGCGCCGGACGCAATTTCGCGCCAGAGCGGCAGAGCGAGAACCTGAACCTTTTCGGGGCATTGGCCGATCATCTTCGGGTGTTGCGCGAAGCCGGGCCGGTGGTTGTCGCGTCTTGGTCCGAGGGCGCGCGCGAGCGTCTGGCGGGGCTGCTGACGGATCAGGGCATCCGCGACGCGATGCCGGTTGCCGACCTGCGGGCGCTGCCCGAGCGGGGGCTGTTCCTGGTGGTCTGGGCGCTGGAGGCGGGGTTCACCGCGCCCGGCCTTGCCGTGGTGTCGGAACAGGACATCCTGGGCGACCGGCTGGTCGGCAAGCCGAAGCGTCGCCGCAAGGCCGAGAATTTCCTGCGCGACGCCGACGCCCTGTCGCCCGGCGACCTGGTGGTGCATGTCGAACACGGTGTGGGCCGCTATCTGGGGCTGGAGACCATCACCGCGCTTGGGGCGCCGCATGAATGCCTGGCGATCGAATATGCCGAGGCGGCCAAGCTGTACCTGCCGGTCGAGAACGTCGAGCTGCTGTCGCGCTATGGCCATGAGGAGGGGTTGCTGGACAAGCTGGGCGGCGGCGCCTGGCAGGCCAAGAAGGCCAAGCTCAAGAATCGCATCCGCGAGATCGCCGACCGGCTGATGCGGATTGCCGCCGAACGGGCATTGCGCAAGGCCCCCGTGCTGGAGGCGCCGCACGGGATGTGGGAGGCCTTTGCGGCCCGTTTCCCCTATACCGAGACCGACGACCAGCTTTCCGCCATCGGCGATGTCATGGCCGACCTCGACAAGGGATCGCCGATGGACCGGCTGATCGTCGGCGATGTCGGGTTCGGCAAGACCGAGGTGGCGATGCGCGCGGCCTTCGTGGCGGCCATGGCGGGAATGCAGGTGGCGGTGGTCTGCCCCACCACCCTGCTGGCCCGCCAGCACTACCGCAGCTTTGCCGAGCGGTTCCGGGGGTTTCCGGTCCGCGTCCGGCCCCTGTCGCGTTTCGTGTCGGCAAAGGATGCGGCGGCCACGCGCGAGGGGCTGGCGGACGGGTCGGTGGACATTGTCGTCGGCACCCATGCCCTGCTGGCCAAGGCCATCCGGTTCAAGCATCTGGGCCTTCTGGTGATCGACGAGGAACAGCATTTCGGCGTGGCCCACAAGGAACGGCTGAAGGAAATGCGGTCCGAGGTGCATGTGCTGACGCTGACGGCCACGCCGATTCCGCGCACGCTGCAACTGTCGCTGACCGGGGTGCGCGACCTGTCGATCATCGCGACGCCGCCGGTCGACCGTCTTGCCATCCGGACCTATGTGTCCGAATTCGATACCGTGACGATCCGCGAGGCGATCCTGCGCGAACGCTATCGCGGCGGGCAGACGTTCTTTGTCGTGCCCCGCATCGCCGACCTGCCCGAGATCGAGGATTTCCTGCGCAGCCACGTGCCCGAGGCGAGCTATGTCATCGCCCACGGGCAGCTTGCCGCCGGGGATCTGGATGACCGGATGAACCAGTTCTACGACGGCAAACATGATGTGCTGCTGGCGACCACGATCGTGGAGTCGGGGCTCGACATCCCCACGGCGAACACCATGGTGATCTGGCGGGCCGACATGTTCGGTCTGGGGCAGCTTTACCAGATCCGGGGCCGGGTGGGGCGGGCCAAGACCCGGGCCTACTGCTATCTGACCACCAAACCCCGCGCGCCGCTGACCCCGCAGGCGACCAAGAGGTTGCGGCTTCTGGGGTCGCTGGACAGTCTGGGGGCGGGCTTCACGCTGGCCAGCCACGACCTTGACCTGCGCGGCGCCGGGAACCTGCTGGGCGAGGAACAGTCGGGCCACATCCGCGAAGTGGGCTATGAACTCTACCAGCAGATGCTGGAGGACACGATCCGCAAGCTGCGGTCGGGAGAGATCGGCGGGCTGACCGAGGCCGATGACCAGTGGGCGCCGCAGATCAACCTGGGCGTGCCGGTGCTGATCCCCGAGGACTATGTGCCGGATCTGGACGTGCGCCTTGGCCTCTACCGCCGCCTGTCCGGCCTGCAGAGCAAGGTGGAGCTTGAGGGCTTTGCCGCCGAGCTGATCGACCGGTTCGGGCCGCTGCCGCGCGAGGTGAACACGCTGATGCTGGTCGTCCGCATCAAGGCGATGTGCAAGCGTGCCGGAATCGCCCGGCTGGACGCGGGGCCCAAGGGCGCGACGGTGCAGTTCCACCAGGACCGTTTCGCCAATCCGGCGGGGCTGGTGGACTGGCTGAAGGCGCAGGCCGGGGCGGCGCGGGTTCAGGGCAACAAGGTGGTGCAGACCGCCAGCTTCAGGACCGAGGCCGAGCGCATCAAGGGCGCCTATGCGATCGCCCGTGACCTGGCGGAAAAGGTGGTGCAGGCGCCGCCCGCCCGCCGCTGACCCCGTCGCCGCAGCGCAGGGCGGTCAGGCGTGCCGCGGATGCGGTCTGTCCTGCGGCGCCGCCGCCTGCGCGAGAAACGGCATGATCGCCGCCGCCACGGCCTCTGGCGCCTCTTCCTGCGCCAGGTGGCCGAGGCCGGGCAGCAGGGCGTGCGCCGCACCGGGAATGCCGCGGGCGGCGCGGGCCGAGATCTCGGCGGGGACGGTGCGGTCATTGCCGCCCGCCACCAGAAGCACGGGAAAGCGCAGTGCGTGCAACCGCGCCAGCAGCGGTTCCAGCCGCCATGCGGCCATCATCGCCAGCGTCCCCTCGACATGCGCGGGCCGCGCCACCAGCCTGCGGTAAAGGTCGGCCCCGTCGTCGTCGATCCTCGACCCGGTGGCGGCCAGCAGGGCGGCGATGCGCGCGGGGGTCGCCGCGAGCGAGGAGACCACCTGCGGCAGGAAGGGCGCGGCGCTGAAGGCCCGGGCGAGGGCCGGGAACATCACCCCGGCAAGGCCCTGGAAGGTGCCGAGCGCGGCATTGATCCCGACGACCGGGCAGGGCCGCGCCTCGGCCATGCGCAGGGCCAGGGCGGCGCCTGCCGAATGACCGACGATCGCGGCGGGCGGGCTGCCCAGCCGGTCGCAGAGCGCGGCGAGATCCTGCGCCATGGCATCCATGCCGTAGCGGTCGCTGCGGCCCGAACGGCTGAACCCCTGGCCGGGAAGATCGGGCGCGATGACGCGGAACCGGCCGGCAAGGATCGGCAGCAGCCCGCGCCACGACATCGCCGCGCCGCCCGCCCCGTGCAGCAGCAGCAAGACCGGGCCATCGCCTGCGATCTGGACATGCCAGCGGTGCAGCGTGGCGCCCACCTGATGCGACAGCGACCGGTGCGGCCAGTCGGGCGGCAGGTCGGGCGGCGGGGCACCCGTGCCCGCGGCGGGGGCGGCCCGCGCCACCGCTAGGTTCCCAGCGCGGCCGCCAGCGCCCGGCCCATCACGCGCGCATCGGCGCGCGGCAGGGGCAGGTAGGTGGCCGCCATTGCCAGGGCCAGCGCGCGCAAGTCGGGCTGCGGCCGGTTGGCCGTGTCGATGACCAGCGCGGGCAGGCCGAGGGCCGCGATGCCGCGTGCGGTTGCGGTGGCCTCGGACATGGCAAGGGCGCGGTCGCCCTTGCCCGCGCGCGACACGTTGGCGCGCCCGTCGGTCAGCAGCGCGATCGTTGGCGTCATCCCCCGTCCGCGCGACTGCCGGGCAAGGTCCATGGCCGCCGAAAGCCCGGCGGCCAGCGGGGTGCCGCCGCCGCCCGGCAGGGCGGCCAGCCTGCGCTTGGTCTGCACCAGCGAGCGCGTCGGCGGCAGCAGAACCTCGGCCCCGGTGCCGCGAAAGGCGACCAGCGCCACATGGTCGCGTCGGGCATAGGCCTGCGACAGCAGCACCTCGACCGCGCCTTTCGCCTCGGCCAGCCGCGCCAGCGCCGCCGAGCCGGAAGCGTCCACCGCAAAGATCAGCAGGCGGTCGGATGCCTCGTGGAACCGGCGCAGGCGGAAATCCTCGCGCCGGATCAGGACGCCGGGGCGGTCGGGTGTCAGGCGGCGGCGCAGCGGCTGCCAGGGGGCGGCGGCGCGCAGCGTTGCCACGGGGTCGATGCGGGCGGCGCCATCGGGCATGCCCGGGCGCGGCGGCAGGGGGCGGCCCCGGCGATTGCCCCGGTGCCGGTCGCCGCTGCCGCTGGCGCCCTTGGCGCCCCGCGCGGCACGGCCTGCGGCGAGGCGGGCCAGAACATCGGCCGGAAGCGCCGCGCGAACCGCGTCAAGCAGCAAATCCGCCGGAATGCCGGACGGCTCGGGCGGCGGGGTGCGGTTGTTCTCGTCCTCGTCACCGGATTCGGGTGGCGGGGGCGGCGGCTCGGCGGGTTCCGCCTCGGGCAGGACGGCGGCGCGATGCGCCAGGACCAGCCCGGCCGCCAATGCCAGATCGGTCTCTCGGATTTCGCCCGCATTGCGGAAGGCGGCCGAGGCGCGGGCGGCGGCCAGCGCAAGATGCGGTGCGCGCAGCGAGGCGATGCCCAGGTCCGCCGCCGCCCGGACCATGGCGGACAGCGGGTCCGACGGCAGGCCGATGTCGGGCAGGCGGGCACGGGCGGCGGCAAGGCGCGCGGGGTCGATGCGCATCTCGCGGCTTTCGCCCCAGCCGAGACCGTCGAGATCGATGAACAGGCCCAGCCGTTCGGTCAGGGCCGGGGGTGGCGCCTCATCGGGTTCCACGCCCTCGTCAAGCGCGATCACCGGCCCGCCGCCCGCGTCGATCCACTGGCCAAGCCGGGCCGCAAGCCCCGGGGGGCAACGCTCGGCCATGGCAAGGATCAGCGCGGGGTCGCCCGCCAGCAGCCCCTGCGACCGGACGGCCCGGCCCGCGGCCAGCGTGGCGGCAAGGTCGATCCCGCCGGTCAGCACCTCGTCCCCGGCGCCGGGGTGGAGCCGGGCCAGCGGGCGCGGCAGGGCGGCCAGGCCCGCCACCACCCGGTCGCGCAGCGGGCCAGCCCGGCCACGCAGCCACAGGCCGCCCAGCCCGACAGGATCGACGGCCAGCAGGGTCACCGCGGCCTCGATCCGGGCCCAGGGCAGGAAGGTGCCGCGCGTCACGTCGGTTGTCCGCGCGAGCCCGGCGCCGGGCTTTCGCCGGATCGCGGCGAGAGCGGCGCGGCAGCGGGGAGGCGGACGCGGCCCATCGTCACCGGTCCGGCGTTGCGGGCAGCGTTTCGTCCAGGATGCGCGCCACGCGGGCGCCGCTGCCCGCCTCGTCCAGCGGGTCGCGGCGCAGGCGGTGGCACAGCGCCATGGGTGCCACGGCGCGCAGATGCGCTCGGCCGATGCGATCGGCCCCCTCGAACGCGGCCAGCGCCCGGCCCGCGCGCAGCAGTGTCAACTCCCCGCGCAGCCCGTCCGACCCCAACGCGATGCACAGGGTCGCGCAATCCTCGAGCGCAGAATCGGGGGTCGCAACGGCAGGCAGGGCATCCCGCGCCGCCACGATGCGTCGGCGCAGCGCGCCCTCCTTGCCCTTCCAGGCCTTCAGGAAGGACTCGCGGTCGCGCTCATAGGCGTCGCGGCGGCGGATCACCTCGACCCGCGTCGCCACGTCGCGGGGGCTGCGCACCTCGACCGACAGGCCGAACCGGTCCAGCAACTGCGGGCGCAGCTCGCCCTCCTCGGGGTTTCCCGAGCCGACAAGCACGAAACGCGCCGGGTGGCGGATCGACAGGCCCTCGCGCTCGACCACGTTCTCGCCCGACTGCGCGACATCCAGCAGCAGGTCGACGATGTGATCCTCAAGCAGGTTCACCTCGTCGATATAGAGGTAGCCGCGGTTCGCCCGCGCCAGAAGCCCCGGCTCGAACGCCTTTTCCCCGCGCGTCAGGGCGCGCTCGATGTCCAGCGCGCCGACCACCCGGTCCTCGGTCACGCCGAGCGGCAGGTCGATGACCGGCGTGGGGCGCGTGACGATGCGTCGCGTCGCCGTGGTGGCCCAGTCGGGCACCTGCGCGGGATCGGCGGAGTTGACCGGACAGCCCTCGACCGCGCGGATCGGCGGCAGCAGCGCCGCAAGCGCGCGGACCGCGGTGGACTTGCCGGTGCCCCGGTCGCCGAACACCAGGACGCCGCCGATGGCGGGGTCGATGGCGGTCAGCACCATGGCACGTTTCATGTCCTCCTGCCCGACGATGGCGGTGAAGGGGAAGGGGGCCGGGGCGGTGCGGGCGACGATCGCGGTCTGGCTGGTCATGCGGCAAGGTCCGGTTGGGGAAGGGCGGGCAGGGGCAGGCGGGCCAGCGGATCGCCGCCGCCCCAGGTGCCCGCCGTGCCGAGGATGCGGAAACGGGCATAGAGTTCTTCACGGAACCAGCCACCCTCGCGCACGGCGCGGATCGCGCGGCCATGCGGGCCATCGCCGCGCGCGAAGGCGGCCATGGCGGCGGTATCCGGCCAGATCGAGAAGGTCACCTGATGCAGCCAGGGCACCTCGCCGATGCCGATCTTGAACATCACGTTCGGGTCGGCGCCGATGGCTGCGGAAATGTCGGGCACGCGGTCCCAGAACCGCAGCATGCGGGACGGGCGCAGCGTGGCGCGGGTCAGCGCGGCCAGCGGGCCGGGCGGATCCTCGGTGGCGGGGACGGCATCGAAGGGCGAGACGCCGGCCCAGGCGCCGCGCGCCGTGCGCGGCGTCAGATAGATCGTCCAGGCCTCGGCCGCGCGGTCGTGCCAGCGGGCATAGACCGGCGCGCCGGTCACCCGGGCCTGCGCGGTGGCAAGGTCGGGCCAGACCGCGAGGATTGCCCAGACGGCGGTGTTGGGGCGGGGGGTGAACCCCTCGCCAGTGCCCGAACCGCAGAGCTTCCAGAAGGTCGCGTCGCGCATCCGCGCGAAATCGAGCCGCGCCGCGCCCATCTGACCCAGCACCCACAGCCGGTCGCCGAGGCGACCGAAGCGGAACAGGCTGAGCGTGACGGTCTGCATTGCAAGGGCCCCTCTGGCCTGCCCGGCGGAACGAAGGACCGCGTTCCCACCTGTCAGGCCAGATTGACAGTAATTCCCGTTCAAGGAAAGTCCAGTCAGGGAAAAAACGATATGAATACTGCACGGCGATCTGCGCCAACGCCGAACTTGTAAATCTGACTGGACACTTTATCATTTCCCCATGCTGAACGATACGCCGCAGGATCCCACCGATTCCCCGCAGCCCCGCGCCGCTGTCATCGGGGCCGGGATGGGAGGGCTGGCCGCAGCCATGCGGCTGACCGCAAAGGGCTATGCCGTCACCGTGGTGGACCGGCTGGACCGCGTGGGCGGGCGCGGATCGTCGATCACCCGGGGCGGGCACCGCTTTGACCTTGGCCCGACCATCGTGACCGTGCCGCAGGGCCTGCGCGATCTCTGGGCCGCCGTGGGGCGGGACTTCGACGCCGATGTCGACCTGCGCCCGATGAACCCGTTCTACCGCATCCTGTGGCCGGACGGGTCGCATTTCACCGCCCGGCAGGACACGGCCGCGATGCGGGCCGAGGTGTCGCGCCTGTCGCCCGGCGATCTGGCCGGGTATGACCGGTTCCTCAGGGACAGCGAGGCGCGATACTGGTTCGGCTACGAGGATCTGGGGCGGCGGCCCATGCATGCCTTCCGCGACCTTCTGAAGGCGCTGCCCCGCTTCGGCTGGCACCGCGCGGACCGGTCGGTCTATGACCACGCCGCGCGGCGCGTGACCGACGAGCGCCTGCGCTTTGCCCTGTCGTTCCATCCGCTGTTCATCGGCGGTGACCCGTTCAACGTCACCTCGATGTATATCCTTGTGAACCATCTGGAAAAGGCGTTCGGCGTCCACTACGCCATGGGTGGCGTGCAGGCGATTGCCGCCGCCATGGCCCATGCCGTCACCGACCAGGGCGGCCGGGTGATCCTGGACGCCGAGGTTGACGAGGTGCTGGTGGCGGGGGGCCGGGCGCGCGGGCTGCGGCTGGTCGACGGCCGGGTGATCCCGGCGGATGTCGTGGTGTCGAATGCCGACGCGGGCCACACCTATGACCGGCTCTTGCGCAACCGGCCCCGGCGCCGCTGGACGTCCGCCCGGCTGGCGCGGTCGCGGTGGTCGATGGGGCTGTTCGTGTGGTATTTCGGAACGCAGGGCACGCGTGGCCTGTGGCCCGGGGCCGGGCATCACACGATCCTGGTCGGGCCGCGCTATCGCGAGCATATCCGCGACATCTTCATCCGCGGGCGCCTGGCGCCGGACATGTCGCTGTACCTGCACCGGCCTACCGTCACCGACCCTTCCGCCGCACCCGAGGGCGACGACACGTTCTATGCCCTGTCGCCCGTGCCGCACCTGGGCCATGACAACGGGGTGGACTGGGCGGCCGAGGCCGAACCCTACCGCCAGCGCGTGCAGGCGATGCTGGAGGAACGGGTGCTGCCCGGGCTGGGTGGCCGTGTCACCGAGAGCCTGGTCTTCACGCCCGAGACGTTCCGCGACCGCTATCTGTCGCCGCTGGGTTCGGGATTTTCGATCGAGCCGCGCATCCTGCAGTCGGCGTGGTTCCGTCCGCACAACGTGTCCGAGGAACTGCCGGGCCTGTATCTGGTGGGGGCAGGCACGCATCCGGGGGCAGGGCTGCCGGGGGTCGTCGCCTCGGCCGAGGTGCTGGCGCAGATCGTGCCCGATGCCGCCCCGCGCGCCCGTCGGGCACCGCGCGGCGGCGTGCCGGGCGCACGGATGGCCGCCGAGTGAGGGCGGTGGCGATCCCCGCGGCCGATCTGGCGGCCTGTCGCGCGGCAATCCGCACCGGGTCGCTGTCGTTCCATGCCGCCTCGCGCCTGCTGCCGCCATCGGTGCGCGACCCGGCCCTGGCGCTGTATGCCTTCTGCCGGCTGGCCGACGACGCGGTGGACGAGGGCGCCGAAGCCGAGGGCGCAGACAAGACCCGTGCCGTCCTGGCGCTGCGCGACCGGCTGGACCTGGTCTATGCCGGGCGCCCCCGCAATGCACCCGCCGACCGCGCCTTCGCCGCCGTGGTGGACGGGTTCGCGATGCCCCGCGCGCTGCCGGACGCGCTGCTCGAGGGGCTGGCCTGGGATGCGGTGGGGCGGCGCTATGACACGCTGTCGGGGGTTCTGGACTATTCCGCGCGCGTCGCGGCGGCGGTGGGCGCGATGATGTGCGTCCTGATGCGTGCCCGCGCGCCCGACACGCTGGCGCGGGCCTGCGACCTGGGGCTGGCCATGCAGCTGACGAACATCGCCCGGGACGTCGGCGAGGATGCGCGGGCGGGGCGCCTGTATCTGCCGCGCGACTGGCTGGCGGCGGCCGGCATGTCCGAGGCCGCCTTTCTGCGCCGGCCCGAGCCCACGCCGGCGGTGCGCGCCATGGTGGCGCGGCTGCTGGCCGAGGCGGACAGGCTGTACATCCGCGCCGGGGCCGGGGTGGCGGCGCTGCCGCTGTCCTGCCGCCCGGGAATCGAGGCGGCACGGCGCATCTATGGCGCGATCGGAACCGAAGTCGCGCGTGCCGGGCATGACAGCATCACCCGCCGCGCCCGCACGGGGCGGGGCACCAAGCTGCGGCTGGTCGGGGCCTCGGTCCTGTCGGCGGCGGCGGTCGCGGTGATGCCGCGCGCGGCCGTCCTGCATGCGGCGCCGGAACCCGAGGTGGCGTTCCTGGTGCGGGCCGCCGCGTTGCCCGCGGCCCGGGCCAGCCGGTCGGAGACGCTGCTGTCGGTGCTGGCGCAGCTTGAGGCGCGCGACCGGGCACGGCGCGGGTCGGGCGATCGCGCCGCCGTCTGACGCTGTCAGGGCCGGGGTTCGAGCACCCGGTGCAGCAGCGTGTTCAGGAAATCGCCCGCCTCGGCAAAGGGATCGTGCCCGGGGCCCAGGACCGCGCGCACCTGCACGTCGAAATCCGCATAGTGCTGGGTCAGCGCCCAGATCGAGAAGATCAGGTGATGCGGCGCCACGCGGGCCAGCCGCCCCTCGTCCATCCAGCGCGACAGCAGCGCGGCCTTGTCATCGACCAGCGTTTTCAGATCGCCCTCGATCGCGGCGCGCATGCGGGGCGCGCCCTGCAGGATCTCGTTGGCGAACAGGCGGCTTTCGCGCGGATAGTCCCGCGCGAGATCGAGCTTGCGGCGCGCATAGGCCAGCACCTCGTCCACCGGGTCGCCCGACGGGTTCATCGCGCGCAGCGGGTCGAGCCAGGTATCCAGAAGCTCGGTCAGCAAGGCCTGGTGGATCGCTTCCTTCGAGGGGAAGTAGTACAGCAGGTTCGGCTTGGACAGGCCCGCCACCTCGGCGATCTGGTCCAGCGTGGCGCCGCGGAACCCGAGCGCCGAGAACACCTCGAGTGCCGCATCGAGGATCGTTTCCCGGTTCTTCTGCTGGATGCGTGTGCGCGGGCGGGGTAGGGGCATGTCGGCAGCCTTTGGGGATTCGGGCCCGGCCTTGACGGCACGGGGCGGGATGCTAACGTGGCCTTGACCGTCCGGTCAAACGCTTCGCCGGGCGCCCCCCATTTACCCGACAGGACCCTGCCATGGCGCTCGACCGCAAGCCCACGCCCAACGACCTGAATGCCTTCTGGATGCCGTTCACCGCGAACCGGCAGTTCAAGAAGGCGCCGCGCATGTTCGTGGGCGCCAGGGACATGCACTACACCACCAGCGACGGCCGTCAGGTGCTGGACGGCACGGCGGGCCTGTGGTGCTGCAACGCCGGGCATTGCCGCCCCAAGATCACCGAGGCGATCCAGCGGCAGGCGGCCGAGCTGGATTACGCGCCGGCCTTCCAGATGGGGCATCCGGTGGCCTTTGAACTGGCGAACCGGATCATCGACATTGCGCCCAAGGGCATCGAGCATGTGTTCTACACGAACTCCGGCTCGGAAAGTGTTGAAACCGCACTGAAACTGGCGATTGCCTATCACCGCGCCCGGGGCGAGGGCGCCCGCACCCGGCTGATCGGGCGCGAACGCGGCTATCACGGGGTGAACTTCGGCGGCATCTCGGTGGGCGGGATCGTCAACAACCGCAAGGTGTTCGGCACGCTGCTGGGCGGCGTCGACCACCTGCCGCATACCCATGTGCCCGACCAGAACCGCTGGACGCGCGGCCAGCCCGAGCACGGCGCGCATCTGGCCGACGATCTGGAGCGGATCGTGGCGCTGCACGGGGCCGAGACCATCGCTGCCGTGATCGTCGAACCCGTGGCCGGGTCGACGGGCGTGATCCTTCCGCCCAGGGGATACCTGGAAAAGCTGCGCGCGATCACGCGGAAGCACGGCATCCTGCTGATCTTCGACGAGGTGATCACCGGGTTCGGCCGCCTGGGTGCGCCGTTTGCCGCGCAGTATTTCGATGTGCTGCCCGACATGATGACCACTGCCAAGGGCCTGACCAACGGGGTGATCCCGATGGGCGCGGTGCTGACCACGGCCGCGGTGCATGATGCCTTCATGCAGGGCCCCGAGCACATGATCGAACTGTTCCACGGCTACACCTATTCGGGCAACCCGATCGCCAGCGCGGCCGGGATCGCGACCCTGGAGGTCTATCGCGAGGAGGGCCTGTTCGAGCGTGCTGCCGCCATCGCCCCCTATTGGGAAGAGGCGCTGCACAGCCTGCGCGGCCTGCCGCATGTCATCGACATCCGCAACATGGGGCTGATCGGTGCGGTGGAACTCGACCCCATCGCGGGCGAGCCCACCAAGCGTGCCTTCAGCGCCTTCCTCGATGCCTATGACCGCAACATCCTGATCCGCACGACCGGCGACATCATCGCCATGTCGCCCCCGCTGATGATCGAGACGCATCACATCGACACGCTGATCGGCACGCTGGCCGATGTGCTGAAACGGCTGCACTGAGGCGGGGCCGTTCGGCACAACGGCGCGCAACGGTTGTGCAGGGCGGCGTGGTGCATTGAACCTTGCGCCCGGAATGACGACATGGGGCGCAAGGCACTCCGCACCGACCGGGGCGGCCGGGCGGAAGGATGGATACGGATGACCGAGGCGCGCGTGCAGCGACGGCTGGCGGTGGTTCTGGCGGCGGATGTCGCGGGCTATTCGCGGATGATGGGGACCGACGAGGCGGGCACGCTGTCGGCATTGCGCGACGTCTGGGCCAAGGTGTTCAACCCGGCCGTGGCAGCGCGCGAGGGGCGTGTCGTCAAGACGATGGGCGACGGCGCCCTGGTCGAGTTCGGCAGCGCGGTCGATGCCGTCGAGGGGGCGGTGGCGGTGCAGCGTGCGATGACCGCCTTCAACGCCGCGCGTGACGGCCAGACGCCGATCCTGTTCCGCATCGGCATCAACCTGGGCGACATCGTGATCGAGGGCAGCGACATCTTCGGCGACGGCGTGAACGTGGCCGCCAGGCTGGAGCCGCTGGCGCCCAAGGGCGGGCTTCTTGTGTCGGACGCGGTGCATGCGCAGGTGCGCGGCAAGGTGCCGCTGGATTTCTCCGACGCGGGGGAGCTTGTGCTGAAGAACATCGCGGCGCCGGTGCGCGCCTGGGCATGGGGCGGGCTGGCCGGCGCCTCTGGCGTGGCCGCCGCCGAACCCGAGATTCCGTCGATCGCGGTGCTGCCCTTCACCAACATGTCGGGCGATCCCGAGCAGGAGTATTTCTCGGACGGGATGGCCGAGGACATCATCACCGACCTGTCGAAGGTCGGCGGGCTGATCGTCGTCGCGCGGAATTCGTCCTTCGTCTACAAGGGCCGGACCGTCGACATCCGCGAGGTCGGGCGCGACCTTGGCGTGACGTCGGTGCTGGAAGGCTCGATCCGCAAGGCCGGCAACCGCGTGCGGATCACCGCGCAGCTGATCGACGCGCGCACCGGCCATCACCTGTGGGCCGATCGCTATGACCGGGACATGACCGACATCTTCGCCGTGCAGGACGAGGTGACGATGGAGATCGTGGGCGCCCTGAAGGTGCGGCTGCGCCCGGTCGAGCGCGCCCTTCTGGCCGACCGGGGCACCACCAACATGGCGGCGCATGACCTGCTGCTGCGGGCGCGCGAGCACTGGGAAAAGATGCTGCACCAGCCGAGCGGCGGGCGCGACATGTTCCTCAAGGTTCTGGGGATGATGCACGAGGTGATCGACCTCGATCCGAACTACGCGCGGGCCTATGCGTTTCTCAGCATCCTGCACACGGTCGACCTGACCAACCGGCTGACCGACGCGCCCGACCCGCTGGGCGATGCGGCCCGCTATGCCGCGCTGGCCCTGGCGAAGAACCCCGAGGAGCCGCTGGCGCACAACGCCATGGCCATCGTGGCACTGCACCGCAAGGACCTGGATGGCGCCCAGGCGGCGGCCGAGCGCACGATCCGGCTGAACCCGAACTTTGCCAATGGCTATGGCACCCTGGGGCACATCCTGGTGTATCGCGGCAACCCGTTGTCGGCGGTGCCGCATCTGGAACGGGCGATCCGGCTTGATCCGGTGTTCGCGCAGCAGTTCCTGCATTTCATGGGGCTGGCCTATCTGGTGGGCGGGCAGTACCGCACCGCCGCCGACACGTTCCGCGAACGCATCCGGGTCGCGCCGCAGACCGACCTGTCGCGCGCCATGCTGGCCTCGGCCCTGGGCCATCTGGGCGAGGTGGCCGCCGCGCGGCGGACCTGGGCGGAACTGGCCGACCTGAACCCGGAGTATTCGCTTGACGCCCATCTCGCCCGCCTGCCGCTGTCCCCGGCGGACGAGGCGCGCATCCGCGACGGGCTGGCCGCCGCGGGCCTGCCCGGCGCAGGCGTCTGATCGCGCGGGCATGCCGCAGGGGCGCCCGGCCGCAGAAACCCGCGCGGCATGACCTTTCCGAAGCGGATTCGTCGCGTGATTCGCCGATGCCGGGCGCGATGTTGCGCAAAAGAATGATAGTGCCGACGAATCTTCGATGAACCTCCACCGCACCGCAAGGAAACGCGAAGATATTCGCCGCTGATGCTGGCATCTCCTGCCGCAGCGGGCAGCGGTCCGCCGGGGTGCAGGAGGCGGACATGCGGATCATCGTTCTGGGTGCGGGCGTCATCGGGGTCACATCGGCCTTCGAACTGGCGCGGCAGGGCCATGAGGTGACGGTGATCGACCGCCAGTCCGGCCCGGCGATGGAAACCTCCTTCGCCAATGCAGGCGAGGTCAGCCCCGGCTACTCGGCCCCCTGGGCCGCCCCGGGCATCCCGATGAAGGCGCTGAAGTGGATGTTCCAGGCCCATGCGCCGCTGGTCCTCCAGCCCAGGCTGGACATGCAGCGCGTCGAATGGATGGCGCGGATGCTGTCGAACTGCACGACCCCGGCCTACAAGCGCAACAAGTCGCGCATGGTGCGGCTTGCCGAATATTCGCGCGACTGCCTGATCGGCCTGCGCGCGGAAACCGGCGTGCGGTATGACGAGCGCACGCAAGGCACCCTGCAACTGTTCCGCACCGAAAAGCAGGTCGCGGCGGCGGAAAAGGACATCGCCGTCCTGCGGGCCGACGGGGTTCCCTTCGAGGTGCTGGACCGCGCCGCCTGCGTGACCGCCGAGCCGGGGCTTGCGGGTTCGGCCCATCTGATCGCGGGCGGGCTGCGCCTGCCGGGGGACGAGACCGGCGATTGCTTCAAGTTCACCACCGCCCTCGCCGACAAGGCCCGGGACCTGGGCGTGACCTTCCGCTGGGGGGTGGGGATCGCGCATCTGGTGGAGCGCGCCGGTCGCATCACCGGCGTGATGACCACGGACGGATTCCTGACGGCGGATGGCTTCGTGCTGGCGCTCGGGTCGCATTCGCCGGCATTGGCGGCGCCCTTGGGGATGCGCCTGCCGGTCTATCCGGTGAAGGGCTACTCGATCACCGCCGACATCATCGACGAGGGCCGCGCGCCGGTCTCGACGGTCATGGACGAGACCTACAAGGTCGCCATCACGCGACTGGGCAGCCGCATTCGCGTGGGCGGTCTGGCCGAGATCGCCGGGTTTGACCTGTCGCTGAACCCGCGCCGCCGGGCCACGCTGGAGAAATCGGTGGGCGAACTTTTCACCGGCGGCGGCGACCTGAAGGGTGCCTCCTTCTGGTGCGGGCTGCGCCCGATGACGCCCGACGGAACGCCGATCGTCGGGGCCTCGACGATGCCGAACCTCTGGCTGAACACCGGGCATGGCACGCTGGGGTGGACCATGGCGGCCGGTTCCGCCCGGGTGCTGGCCGACGTGGTGTCGGGGCGGCGGCCCGAGATCGAGCATGCCGACCTTGGCTATGCGCGCTATCTTCCGGCGGCGCGCCGCAGGGCCGCGACGGGCGGCCTGCGCCCGGCTGCCGCCTGATCCGTTTTCAGGCACCTGCCTGCCGATGCGGCATCCCGCCCCCGAAAGGGGCGGGATTTTTCTTGACCGGCCTTGCGGGGCATGGTGCGCTCCTTTTTACCAATCGGTCAGGATCGGAATCGGTCCCGTGGCCACGAACGGGGCGACCACAGCCCCGGCGGACAGGGAGAGCAAGCGGATGCCAGCACCCGGCGAGAACCTGCGCATAAACGGCGCGCGGCTGTGGGACAGCCTGATGGAGATGGCGCAGATCGGCCCCGGCATCGCGGGCGGCAACAACCGCCAGACCCTGACCGATGCCGACAGCGAGGGGCGGCACCTGTTCGCGGGCTGGTGTGCGGATGCAGGCATGACCATGGGGGTGGACACCATGGGCACGATGTTCGCAACGCGCGCGGGCACCGACCCCGAGGCGCTGCCCGTCTATATGGGCAGCCATCTGGATACCCAGCCCACGGGCGGAAAATATGATGGAGTTCTGGGGGTTCTGGGCGCGCTCGAGGTGGTGCGGACGATGAACGACATGGGGGTCAGAACCCGCCGCCCGATCGTCGTGACCAACTGGACCAACGAGGAGGGCACCCGCTTTGCCCCCGCCATGCTGGCCTCTGGCGTCTTTGCGGGCATGCACACGCAGGACTACGCCTATGGCCGCGTCGATGCCGAGGGGAAGACGTTCGGCGATGAGCTGAAGCGGATCGGCTGGGTCGGGGATGAGACGGTCGGCGCCCGCCGGATGCACGCCATGCTGGAACTGCACATCGAGCAGGGGCCGATTCTGGAGGCCGAGGGCAAGGACATCGGCGTGGTGACCCACGGGCAGGGGCTCTGGTGGCTGCAGGTCACGCTGACCGGCCGCGATGCCCACACCGGCTCGACCCCGATGCACATGCGGGTGAATGCGGGCCTCGGGATGGCACGGATCACCGAACGGGTGCATCAGATCGCCATGAGCCACCAGCCGAACGCGGTGGGTGCGGTGGGCCAGTGCAACGTCTACCCCAACTCGCGCAACGTGATCCCGGGCCGCGTGGTGTTCACGGTCGATATCCGCAGCCCCGAGCAGGCGAAGCTCGATGCGATGAAGGCCGAGGTGATGCGGGCGGCGCATGCGGTGGCGAGGGAGCTGGGGCTGGGCTGCGAGATCGAGGACGTGGGCCACTTCGACCCCGTCACCTTCGACCCCGGCCTGGTGAAGATCGTCCGGCAATCTGCTGAAAATCTGGGGTATTCCCACATGGACATCGTCAGCGGCGCGGGCCACGACGCCTGCTGGATCAACCGCGTGGCGCCGACGGTGATGATCATGTGCCCCTGCGTGGATGGCCTCAGCCACAACGAGGCCGAGGAGATCAGCCCGGACTGGGCGGCGGCGGGGACGGATGTGCTGCTGCATGCGGTGCTTGAGGTGGCGGAGGTGGTATCCTGAGGCGGCCGCCCGGGGGTTTCACCCCCGGACCCCCAGGGTATTTGGGCAAAGAAGAGAACGGGGAGCGGGCCATGGGTTCGGTTGCGATCAGGGGCGGGACGGTGGTGACGGCGGATCTGTCCTATGCGGCGGATGTGCTGGTCGAGGGCGGGCGGATCGCGGCCATCGGGGAAAACCTGAAGGGAGATCAGGTGCTTGACGCCACCGGCTGCTATGTGATGCCCGGCGGGATCGACCCGCATACGCATCTGGAGATGCCCTTCATGGGCACCTATTCGGCCGATGATTTCGAGAGCGGCACGCGCGCCGCGCTGTCGGGCGGGACCACGATGGTGGTGGATTTCGTGCTGCCCGGGCAGGGGCAGGCGCCGATGGACGCCATGCAGATGTGGCACAACAAGGCGGGGCGGGCGAACTGCGACTACAGCTACCACATGGCGGTGACCTGGTGGGGCGAGAAGGTGTGGGAGGGGATGGCGGACGCGGTGAAGGCGGGCGTCACCAGCTTCAAGCACTTCATGGCCTACAAGGGCGCCCTGATGGTGAACGACGACGAGATGTTCCAGTCGTTCCAGCGGGTTGGAGACCTTGGCGGTCTGGCCATGGTGCATGCCGAGAACGGCGACGTGGTGGCGGAACTGACCGCGCGGCTGCTGGCCGAGGGGAACCGGGGGCCGGAGGCGCATGCCTACAGCCGCCCGCCGCAGGTGGAGGGCGAGGCCACCAACCGGGCCATCATGTTGGCGGATATGGCGGGCGTGCCACTATATGTTGTGCATACCTCCTGCGAGGAGGCGCATGAGGCGATCCGCCGGGCGCGTGCCCAGGGCAAGCGCGTCTGGGGCGAACCCCTGATCCAGCATCTGGTGCTGGACGAGGGCGAGTATTTCCACCCCGACTGGGACCATGCCGCGCGGCGGGTGATGAGCCCGCCGTTCCGGTCGAAGGCGCATCAGGCGAGCCTGTGGGCCGGGCTGCAGTCGGGGTCGCTGTCGGTGGTGGCGACGGATCATTGTGCGTTCACGACGGCGCAGAAGCGGTTCGGGATGGGTGATTTCTCGAAGATCCCCAACGGGACGGGGGGGCTGGAGGACAGGATGCCGGTGCTCTGGACCCATGGCGTTAACACCGGAAGGTTGACGCCGAATGAATTTGTTGCGGTCACGAGCACGAACATCGCGAAAATCCTGAACCTGTATCCGAGGAAGGGTGCGGTTCTGGTGGGGGCGGATGCCGATCTGGTGGTCTGGGACCCCGAGAAGGCAAAGACGATCACCGCAGGGGCGCAGCAATCCGCCATTGATTACAACGTGTTCGAGGGGGTTGCGGTGAAGGGCCTGCCGCGGTTCACCCTGACCCGGGGCAAGGTTGCGGTGCAGGACGGCGCGGTGCGGACCGAAGAGGGGCACGGGCAGTTCGTCGGCCGTGCCGCGCGGCCCGCCGTGAACCGCGCGCTGAGCCAGTGGAAGGCGCTGACCGCGCCGCGCCCCGTGGAACGGACGGGCGTGCCCGCCACGGGGGTCTGAGTGAAGGTTGCGCTGATCACCGCGGGCGGCAGCGGCATGGGGGCCGCCTGTGCGCGCCGGTTGAAGGATGACGGCTATGAGGTTGGAATCCTGTCGTCTTCCGGCAAGGGTGAGGCGCTTGCGGCGGCGTTGGGCGGGGTGGGTGTGACCGGTTCGAACCGGTCCGAGGCGGACCTGCGCCGCCTGGTCGATGCCGCGATGGACCGCTGGGGCAGGATCGACGCGCTGGTGAATTCGGCCGGCCACGGGCCGCGCGCACCGCTGCTGGATCTGTCCGATGCCGATTGGGCGACCGGGATGGAAGTGTATTTCCTGAACGTCGTCAGGCCCTTGCGCCTGGTCACCCCGATCATGCAGGCGCAGGGCGGCGGCGCGATCGTCAACATCTCGACCGCCTGGGTGGACGAACCCTCGGCGATGTTTCCGACATCGGCGGTGTTCCGGGCGGGGCTTGGTGCCTTTGCCAAGCTCTACGCCGACAGCCATGCGGGGCAGAACATCCGCATCAACAACGTGCTGCCGGGCTGGATCGACAGCCTGCCCGAGACGGCGGAGCGGCGCGCGGCCGTTCCGATGCAACGCTATGGAAAGGAAGAGGAAATCGCGGCAACGGTGGCGTTCCTGCTGTCTGCGGGTGCGGGATACATCACGGGGCAGAGCCTGCGCGTGGACGGCGGCCTGATGAGGTCGGTCTGATGCCGCGCGACGTGCCGGTGCATCCGGTGATCGAGGCGCGCGGGGTCGGGCTGACCTTTGCCACCGCCGACGGACCGGTGCATGCGTTGAAGGATGTCAACCTGCTGATCGGAAAGGGCGATTTCGTGTCGTTCATCGGCCCTTCGGGGTGCGGCAAGACGACCTTCCTGCGCTGTGTCGCGGCGCTGGAGACGCCGACCGAGGGGGTGCTGACGGTGAACGGCATGAGCCCGGAAGAAGCCCGGAAATCAAGGGCCTATGGCTATGTGTTCCAGGCGGCGGGGTTGTATCCGTGGCGGACCATCGCGGGCAACATCCGGCTGCCGCTGGAGATCATGGGCTATGACCGGGACGAACAGGAACGGCGTGTGAAGAACGCGCTGCAACTGGTTGAACTTGATGGATTTGGCGGGAAGTTTCCCTGGCAGCTGTCGGGCGGGATGCAGCAGCGTGCCAGCATCGCCCGGGCGCTGGCCTATGACGCGGACATCCTGCTGATGGACGAACCCTTTGGCGCGCTGGACGAGATTGTCCGCGACCGGCTGAACGAGGAGTTGCTGAAGCTCTGGGCACGGACGGGAAAAACCATTGGATTCGTTACACATTCCATCCCCGAGGCGGTCTTCCTGTCGACCCGCATCGTGGTGATGTCGCCGCGCCCGGGGCGCATCACCGACGTGATCGACAGCCCCCTGCCGCGCGACCGGCCGCTGGATATCCGCGACAGCCGCGCATTCATCGAGATCGCGCACCGGGTGCGCGAAGGGCTGCGGGCGGGGCATGGCGATGCGTTGTGACCGGCCGATGATGAACGGAGGGTTAACGGTCTGGCATCCGTCTGGCCCGCGTCTGGCCCGCGTCTGGCCGTCAGTCTGCCGCCACAGGGGTCTGGCATGAGCAAGGCGCTGCCCGTCCTGGCCGTTCTGGGGATCATCCTGGCGGTGTGGTATGCCGCGACGGTGTGGATGAACGCGCCGCAGGTGCGGCAGGCGGCGGCGCGGGCGGGCGTCGAGCTGACCACCGGGCAGGTGGTTGCCGCGACGATGTCCGAGGCGCGGCCGCTGCTGGCGGCGCCGCATCAGGTGGCGGCGGAGCTGTGGAAGGGTGTGACCGGCCAGCCGGTGACATCGAAGCGCAGCCTGGTCTATCACGGCTGGATCACGCTTCAGGCGACGCTGACGGGGTTCGGGCTGGGCATCGTCGTGGGGGTGGGCCTGGCGATCGCGATCGTCTGGTCGCGGGTTATGGAAGCCTCGGTCATGCCCTGGGCGGTGATCAGCCAGACCATCCCGATCGTGGCGCTGGCGCCGATGATCGTGGTGCTGTCGAATTCGCTGGGCCTGGGCGAGCGGCTGGGGGTGGAGAACCGGCTGGTGTCGAAGACGATCATCGCGGCCTACCTGTCGTTCTTTCCGGTGCTGGTCGGAATGGTCAAGGGGCTGCGCAGCCCGGATGCGATGCAGGTGGACCTGCTGAACACCTGGAACGCCAGCCCGGTGCAGGGCTTCGTCAAGCTGCGCCTGCCGGCGTCGATGCCCTATTTCTTTGCCTCGCTGAAGATCGCCATCGCGGCGGCGCTGGTGGGCGCGATCGTGGGCGAGCTGCCGACGGGCGCGGTCGAGGGCCTGGGCGCGCGGATGCTGGTGGCCAGCCAGTTCGGCCAGCCGTTGCTGATGTGGGCCTCGCTGTTCGCGGCCGCCATCGTGGCGGGTGTGCTGATCGTGGCGGTGGGCACGCTGCAGCGGCTGACCGACCGGCGCATGGGGGTCAGGCCATGAGCGCGCTGGTGCCGGCGGTGGCGTTCTGGCTGGCGGCCTGGGGGCTGAACATCTGGCTGGCGGCGCGGCTGCGGGGGTCGGCGCGGATCGCCGTTCCGGCGCTGTTCGGGCTGGCGGTCCTGGCGCTGTGGGAGGGCACGGTGCGGGCCTTCGCGGTGCCCGAGGTGATCCTGCCGGCGCCCACGGTGATCGCGGCCGCATTCGCCGGGAACCTGCCGATCCTGTGGTCGGATTTCGTGCAGACCATCGTCAAGGGGGCGATGACGGGCTATGCCATGGGCTGCGGCGCGGCCGTGGCGGTGGCGGTGCTGATCGACCGGTCGCCGTTCCTGACGCGGGGGCTGTTGCCGGTGGGCAATTTCGTGGCGGCCCTGCCCGTCGTGGGGGTGGCGCCGATCATGGTGATGTGGTTCGGTTTCGGATGGCAGTCGAAGGCAGCGGTGGTGTTCGCCATGGTGTTCTTTCCGGTCCTGGTGAATGCGGTGGCGGGCCTGGCCGCCGCCGAGCGGATGCAGCGCGACCTGATGCGCACCTATGGCGCGGGCTACTGGCCGACGCTGTGGAAGCTGCGGCTGCCCGCAGCCATGCCCTTTGTCTTCAACGGCCTGAAGATCGCCACCACCCTGGCGGTGATCGGGGCCATCGTTGCCGAATTTTTCGGCTCTCCCACCCGCGGCATGGGGTTCCGCATCTCGACCGCGGTCGGATCGCTGGCCTTGCCGATGGTCTGGGCACAGATATGCGTGGCGGCCCTTGCGGGCACCGCGTTCTACGGGCTCGTGGCCTGGGCCGAGGCCCGGGTCACGTTCTGGCACCCGTCGCAGCGAGGGCGGGGATGACAACATGGAGGTCGGGATGATCAAACGGACACTGACGGCAGCGCTGGTGATGGCCTTTGCGGCCACCGGCGCATTTGCACAGGACAAGGTGCGGCTGCAGCTCAAATGGGTGACGCAGGCGCAGTTCGCGGGCTATTACGTCGCCGAGGCGAAGGGCTTCTATGCCGAGGAGAACCTCGACGTGGACATCCTGCCGGGCGGGCCCGACATCGCGCCGGAGCAGGTGATCGCGGGCGGCGGCGCCGACGTGATCACCACCTGGATGCCGGCGGGCCTGGCGGCGCGGGAACGCGGCGTGCCGCTGGTCAACATCGCGCAGCCGTTCAAGAACGGCGGGCTGTCGTTCGTCTGCCGCAAGGACCTGGGCGTGACCTCGGTCGCCGAGTTCCCGGGCAAGACGCTGGGGGTCTGGTTCTTCGGCAACGAATACCCGTTCTATGCCTGGATGGCCAAGCTGGGCCTGGCCACCGACGGCAGCGCGGCCGGCGTCACGGTGCTGAAGCAGGCCTTCGACGTCGAGGCGCTGCTGAAGGGTGAGGCGCAGTGCATCAGCGTGATGACCTACAACGAATACGGTCAGGTGCTGGATGCGGGCTACAAGCCCGACGACCTGGCGTTCTTCAGCTATCGTGACCAGGGCGTCGTGGTGCTGGAGGACGGGCTTTACGTGATGGAGGACCGTCTGGCCGACCCGGCGTTCAAGGACCAGATGGTGCGCTTCGTGCGGGCCAGCATGAAGGGCTGGAAATATGCCGAGGCCAACCCGGCCGAGGCGGCGCAGATCGTCGTAGACGCGGACCAGACCGGCCTGCAGACGCTGGAGCACCAGACCTACATGATGGGCGAGGTCGCCAAGCTGACGGCGGGGTCGTCGGGCGCGCTCGACCCGGCGGATTTCGAGCAGACGGTGGCCTCGCTGCTGTCGGCGGTGTCGGCGGAGAACCCGGCGATCACCAAGGCGCCCGAGGGCATGGCCTATACGCTGGAGATCACCGACGCCGCGCTGAAGTGAGCCGGTGACAGGGGCAGGGGGCGCGCCGGGGAACCGGCGCGCCCCCTGTGATTCCGGACGGGCCGGGCGGTACGCGGTTTCGCGGCCGGCGGGGGGCCGGAATTTACAGCCTGTTGTAAACGCGCCCCGGCCGGGGCAGGCTGGCGCTGCGGGGGCGCGCGGCGGGGGTGGCCATGGCGGTAGCGGCACAGGCGGGGGCGCGGGTGCGCGCGGCGCGCGAGCGGCTGGGGCTGCGGCAGGCCGAACTGGCGCGGCGTGCCGGGATCTCGGCCGCCTATCTGAACCTGATCGAGCATGACCGGCGGCGGATCGGGGCCGATCTGCTGGCGCGGATCGGGGCGGTCCTGGGGGTGGAGCCCGAGAGCCTGGCCGAGGCCGGGGTGTCGGCCCGGGTCGAGGACATGCGGCTGGCGGCGGCGGCGATGCCGCAGGCGGGGGCCGAGGCCGACCGTGCCGAGGATCTGGCGGGGCGCTATCCGGGCTGGGCCGCGCTGGTGCAGGCGCAGGCGCGGCGGATCGGGCAGCTTGACCGGCTGGTCGAGGCGCTGGCCGACCGGATCGGGCAGGACACCCACCTGAGCCAGGCGCTGCACGAGGTGCTGAGCGCGGCGGCGAGCGTGCGGTCGACCGCCGCGATCCTGGCCGAGGGCGAGGACATCGCGCCGGAGTGGCGTCGCCGGTTCCACGCGAACCTGCACGAGGACAGCGAGCGGCTGGTGGCCGGGGCCGAGGCGCTGGTGGCCTATCTGGATGCGGGCGAGGCGGCGGCGGCGGGCGTGGCGGCGGCTCCGCTGGAGGAACTGGAGGACTGGCTGGCGGCGCGCGGCTGGCACCTGCCGGAACTGGAGCCGGGCGGACCGGGGCCCGCGGCGCTGGCCGACGGCATCGCGCGGATGGCCAGCGGGGCGGCGCGGCGGCTGGCGGCGGACTGGGTGAACGAGGCGGCGCGCGATGCGGCGCGGATGCCCGCGGCGGCCTATCGCGCGGCGCTGGCAGAGGCCGGGGGCGATCCGCTGCGCGCCGGGGCGCGGTTCGGTGCCGGTGGCGTGGCGGCGATGCGCCGGGTGGCCATGCTGCCGGGGGCGGCCGAGGGCCTGGTGATCTGCGATGCCTCGGGCGCGATCCTGATCCGCAAGGGGATGGCAGGTTTTCCGATGCCCCGGGGCGGCGGGGCCTGCCCGCTCTGGCCGCTTTATGCCGCGCTGGGGCGGCCGATGCAGCCGGTCGAGGCGCTGGGCGAGGTGCCGGGCCTGATCCCCCGCCGGTTCCGGCTGCGCGCCTATTGCGAGGCCTGGCATCCGGACGGGTTCGGCGGCGCGGAGTTGCGCCGGGCGGCGATGCTGATCTCGCCCGAGGGGGGCGAGGGCGGGGTGCTGCGGCTGGGCGGGGCCTGCCGCGTCTGCCCGCGCGACGGCTGCGCCGCGCGGCGCGAACCGTCGATCCTGTCGACGGCGGCGGCGGCCAGCGCGGCGGCGCGGGCCGGGCTGGGATGACGCGGGGCTTGGCAGGGGCAGGGGTTTCGGTCGATAGTCGGACCGGACGACCGGCGCGGGGAGGCGGCGGGTGGAGGGAGCGATGGGTGAACCTGGCATCGGGCATCCGGCGGCCGCGTCTTCCGGCGGCGGGTGCGACGCGCCCGGGCATGTGCTGGTCATCGAGGACGAGCCGAACATTGCCGAGGCGATGCGCTATCTGCTGCAGCGCGAGGGCTGGCGGGTGACGGTGGATGCCGGGGGCAGGGAAACGGCCGGGATGGTGCGCCAGCTGTCGCCCGACCTGCTGGTGCTGGACGTGATGCTGCCCGGGATCAGCGGTGTCGAGGTGCTGGCGGCGCTGCGGGCCGATCCGGCGACCGCCACGCTGCCGGTGCTGATGCTGACGGCGCGCAGCCAGGGCCGCGACCGGGCCGAGGCCGAGGCGGCGGGGGCCGACCTGTTCATGGCCAAGCCCTTTGCCAATGCCGCCTTCCTGGAGGCGGTGCGGGGCCTTGCGCGGGTGACGCGGGAATGACGGGCAAGCGGCCGCTGTTCCTGAATGCCGGGCACTATCGCCGCCGCCGCCTGCACGATGCGGCGCGGCTGCTGCCGGTGATCGGGATCTTCCTGTGCCTGCTGCCGATCCTCTGGGCGCCGGGCCAGACCGAGACACGCGACACCGCGCCCGACGGGATCTACCTGTTCGCGGTCTGGGCGGCGCTGGTTCTGGCGGCGGTGCTGCTGTCGCGGCGGCTGGCTGCGGACGAAGCGCGCGGGCGGGAGGGCGAGGACTAGGCCATGCCCTTCAACCTGCTTGTCCTCGCCTCGCTGGCCTATGTGGTGTTCCTGTTCCTCGTGGCCTTTCTGGTCGAGCGGCGGGCCGCCGAGGGGCGGGTGGGCTGGCTGCGCAGCCCGCTGGTCTATACGCTGTCGCTGTCGGTCTATTGCACAGCCTGGACGTTCTATGGCGCCGTCGGCTATGCGGCGCGGTCGGGGCTGGAGTTCCTGACGATCTATCTGGGGCCGACCATCGTGTTCGTCGGCTGGTGGTGGATTCTGCGCAAGCTGGTGCGGATCGGGCGGCGCGAGCGCGTCACCTCGATCGCCGACCTGATCTCCAGCCGCTACGGCAAGTCGAACCTGCTGGGCGTGATCGTGACGCTGCTCTGCGTGGTGGCGGCGACGCCCTACATCGCGCTGCAGTTGCAGTCGGTCACGCTGTCCTTCGGGGTGTTCGTGCAGGACGCGCCCGAGGGGTTCGGGGGCGAGGCGGGGACAACGGCGATCTGGGTCGCGGGGGGGCTGGCGCTGTTCACCATCCTGTTCGGCACCCGCAACCTCGATGCCAACGAACAGCATACCGGGGTGGTGACGGCCATCGCGGTCGAGGCGGTGGTCAAGCTTGTGGCGCTGCTGGCGGTGGGGGTGTTCGTCGTCTGGGGGTTGGCCGGGGGGCCCGCCGACGTGATCGCGCGGATCGACGCCAGCCGCATCGGCGACTGGGATCTGGACCCGTCGCGCTGGGCGGGGCTGCTGTTCTGCGCGGGGGCGGCGGTGATCTGCCTGCCGCGCATGTTCCAGGTGCTGGTGGTCGAGAATGCCGACGAGCGGCACCTGGCCACCGCAAGCTGGGCCTTTCCGCTGTACCTGTTCCTGATGAGCCTGTTCGTGGTGCCGATCGCCGTGGTCGGGCTGGAGCGGATGCCCGAGGGCGCCAACCCCGACATGTTCGTGCTGACACTGCCCCTGTCCGAGGGGCAGGGCGGGCTTGCCATGCTGGCCTTCCTCGGCGGGTTTTCCAGCGCCACCTCGATGGTGATCGTCGAGGCGATCGCGCTGGCCACGATGGTGTCGAACCATGTGGTGATGCCGCTGTGGCTGCGGTTCCAGCCGGGTGCGGCGGTGGCGGGCGACCTGCGGCGGCTGGTGCTGACGGCGCGGCGGCTGTCGATCGCGGCGGTTCTGGCGCTGGGCTATGCCTATTACCGGCTGTCGGGCGGGTCGGCGGCGCTGGCCGCCATCGGGCTGATCGCCTTTGTCGGCGTGGCGCAGATCCTGCCCGCGATGGTGGGGGGCATCTTCTGGCGCGGGGCCACGCGCGCGGGGGCGGCGGCGGGGCTGTCGATCGGCTTTGTCGTCTGGATGTACACGCTGTTCCTGCCGTCCTTCGGCCCCGATGCGGTGATCCCGGCCCGGGTCTTTGCCGAGGGCCCGTGGGGCCTTGGCTGGCTGCGGCCGCGCGCGCTGTTCGGGGTGACGGGCATGGACCCGCTGATCCATGCGCTGTTCTGGTCGCTGATCCTGAACGCGGCGGCCTTCCTGACAGTGTCGATCGCCACATTCCCCGGCCCGGTCGAACGGGTGCAGGGCGCGGCCTTCGTCAACGTGTTCGACGAGCGCGGCGGCCCCGAGGAATGGAGCCGGGGCGGCGCGGAGCCCGAGGCGCTGCTGGTGATGGCCCAGCGGATCCTCGGCGACGAGGCGGCACAGGCGCTGTTCGAGGGCGAGGCGCGGGCGCAGGGCAAGGCAGGCATGCTGCCGGACCCGACGCCGGCCTTCATCGCGGGGCTGGAGCGGCGGCTGGCGGGTTCCGTGGGCGCCGCGACCGCCCATGCGATGATCAGCCAGATCGCGGGGCGGGCGGCCGTGTCGGTCGAGGATCTGATGGCGGTGGCCAACGAGGCCGCGCAGATCATGGAGTATTCCGCCCGGCTGGAGGCGCGCGAGGTGGAGCTGACGCGCACCGCCCGGGCCCTGCGCGAGGCGAACGAGAAGCTGACGCAGCTGAGCGTGCAGAAGGATGCCTTCCTGAGCCAGATCAGCCACGAGCTGCGCACCCCGATGACCTCGATCCGGGCGTTTTCCGAGATCATGATGGAGGGCGACACGCCGCCTGAACTGTCGGCGAAATATGCGGGCATCATCCATGACGAGGCAAAGCGTCTGACCCGCCTGCTGGACGACCTGCTGGATCTGAGCGTGCTGGAGAACGGGACGGTGCAGCTGAACCTCGGGCTGGTCAGCCTGCGCAGCATGATCGACCGCGCCGTGACGGCCGCCGCCCATACCCGGCCCGAACGGCATTTCGTGATCCACCGCGACCCGGGGGCCGAGGATATCCACGTGCGCACCGATGGCGACCGGCTGACGCAGGTGTTCATCAACCTGATCTCGAACGCGCGGAAATACTGCGACGCGGCGGCGCCGGAGCTGCGCATCAACGTGCGGCAGCGCGCGGGCCGGGTGACGGTGGACGTGATCGACAACGGATCGGGGATTCCGGCCGACAAGCAGGGCCTGATCTTCGAGAAGTTCGCGCGGCTGACCGACCAGACCCGCGCCGGGGGGGCGGGTCTGGGACTGGCGATCTGCCGCGAGGTGATGGCGAATCTGGGCGGCACCATCGGCTATCTTCCGGGGCAGGGGGGGGCCGCGTTCCGGGTGACGCTGCCGCTGCGGCTGGAGAAGGCTGCGTGACCTGCGGCGCTTAACGCTTTGGCAAGCCCGGCGTGTCTAGCCTGCGGGCAGGCACGGAGGGCGGCGTGAACGGGATCAGGCGCAAGATCGGGGCATCGGCCCCCCCGGCCGCCGCGGGCCGCGGGGCCGAGGCGCAGTGGCCGCTGGCGCTGGCGCGGGCGGCGCAGGGGGCGGGCGGGCTCGACCTTGTGGCGGGCGATCCGCGCGGTGGCGTTGCCAGCCTGGCCGAGGTGCTGGATCTGCTGCCCGAGCGGGGGCTGATCATGGTGCTGCAGGGGCCGGGCGGGGCAACCGGCATCATGGCGCTGGACCCCGCCGTTCTGGCGGCGCTGGTCGAACGGCAGACGCTGGGCCGCGTGACGGCGCGTGCGGTCGCGCCGCGCCGGCCGACGCGCACCGATGCGGCGATTGCCGCCGGTCTGGTCGATGGCGCGCTCGCCGCGCTGGACGCGGCGCTGGAGGAGGACGGTGATCGGGTATGGGCGGCGGGCTTCCGCAGTTCCGTGCATCTGGAGGATGCGCGGCCGCTGGGCCTGCTGCTGGAGGATGCGTCCTTCCGTCTGCTGCGGGTCGAGGCGAGCCTCGGCGGCGGCGCCAAGTCCGGCGCCGTGGTTCTGGCGCTGCCGGCGGCGGGACGGGGCAGCGCGCCGCCGCCGCGCAGCGCGGCCGGGGATGCGGCGGCGGCGATGGTGTTCCGCGCCGCGCTGGCCGAACAGGTGATGGGCGCGGGTGCCACGCTGGAGGCGGTGATCGCCCGCGTGACGCTGCCCCTGTCTCAGGTGATGGCGCTGGCGCCGGGCGAGGTGCTGCGCCTTGGCGCCGCCGCAATCGACCGGATCGACCTGGAGGGGCCCGACGGGCTGCGCGTCGCGGGCGGGCGGATGGGCCAGACCCGGGGCATGCGCGCGCTGCGCATCCAGCCCGAGAGCCCGGCCGCGGCGCGGGGCCAGGGCTCGCTGGCACCGGGCATCGCGACGGCGGAGGAGGCGGTGCGGCGCACCGGGACGGGCTAGGTCCGACGGGGCCGTTCAGGCCCCGGCGGCCAGCGCGTCGATCTGGGCGCGCAGCCCTTCCAACTGGTAGCCGTGGCGGGCGGGCAGGCCGATCAGGTCGTCGGTCGGCAGCTTGCCCGCATGGGCCAGCGCCCAGACGATGGACGACCGGTTGCCGCTGGCGCAATAGGCCAGCACCGGGCCGGACGCGGCGGCGATGGCCGCGGCCTGGGCGGTGACATTGGCCATGGTCAGCGCGCCACCGATCACCGGATTGGCCACGAAGGTCAGCCCCGCCGCCTCGGCCGCCGCGCGCATCGCGGCGGTGTGCCAGTCGGGCGGGATCTCGCCGTCGGGGCGGTTGTCGATGACCGTGGTGAAGCCCTGCGCGGCAATCGCGGGAAGGTCTTCGGGGGCGATCTGGGGCGAGACGGCATAGTCGGGCGTGATCTGGCGGATGTCCATCGGGCTCTCTCAGGTGGGCGTTGCGGCCAGCCGGTCGACGCGCAGCCGCACCGCAGGCGCGGCCACCATACCGGCCAGCATCGCCGCAAGGAAGACCAGCCCGCCGGTTCCGCCCCAGGTGATCGAGGCCATCGCCGGGCCGGGACACAGCCCCGCCAGGCCCCAGCCCAGGCCGAACAGCGTCGAACCGAGGACGAGGTTGTGGCCCAGCCGCGGGTCGGGGGGCGCGGGCAGGGCACTGCCCAGCACCGATGCGCTGCGCCGGGCGGCGATGCGCCAGGCCACGAACATCGGGACGATGGCGCCGCCCAGCACGAAGGCGAGGGTCGGATCCCAGTTGCCGAAGACGTCGAGCCAGCCCTGCACGCGCCGCGTGTCGGTCATGCCCGAGATCAGCAGGCCGAGGCCGAAAAGGCCGCCGGACAGGGCCGCGAACAGCATCCGTGCCATGTCAGATCACCCCCAGCAGATGCCGCGCCACCAGAACGGCGATGCCACCGCCGAGCAGGTAGAAGACGGTCGCCACGATCCCGCGCAGCGACAGGCGCGAGATGCCGCAGACCCCGTGTCCCGAGGTGCAGCCGTTCGCAATCCGCGTGCCGACGCCGACCGCCAGCCCCGCCACCACCAGCACCGCGAGGTTCGGGGTGACGTGGGTGTCGGCGCCGCCAGCGGCCAGCACCGCCAGGCCCGGCACCGCCACGAGCGCACCGAGGAACGCCAGCCGTTCCGCGGCGCTGCCGCGCCCGGTGCCGTCGACGAGGCCGCCCACCAGCCCCGAGGCCCCCATGATGCGGCCGTTGAACAGCAGGAAGACGGCCGCCGCGAGGCCGATGATCAGGCCCCCGGCGAGCCCCCAGGCCCATTCGGGCCGGATCAGGTCGAACATGTCGTGACTCCTCGGACAGGGTGCATCAGATGCCGTTCACCGGCACCTTCAGATAGCTGACGCCATTGTCCTCGGGCTCCGGCATCTGGCCTGCGCGCATGTTGACCTGCAGCGAGGGGATGATCAGCCGGGGCATCGCCAGCGTCGCGTCGCGGGCCCGCCGCATCGCCACGAAGTCATCCTTGGACCGGCCCGCGCCGACATGCTTGTTCTGGCGCTTCTGGTCGCCCACCGTGGTTTCCCAGGCATAGTCGTCGCGGCCCTCGGCCTTGTAGTCATGGCCGACGAAGATGCGTGTCTGCTCGGGCAGGGACAGGATCTTCTGGATCGAGTCCCACATCGCCTCGGCCGAGCCGCCGGGAAAGTCGCAGCGCGCGGTGCCAAAATCGGGCATGAACAGCGTGTCGCCCACGAAGGCCGCATCGCCGATCACATAGGTCAGGCAGGCGGGCGTGTGGCCGGGGGTGTGCAGCACGTCGGCGCGCATCTGGCCGATCATGACGCTGTCGCCTTCCTTGAACAGCCGGTCGAACTGCGATCCGTCACGCTGGAACCGGGTGCCTTCGTTGAAGATCTTGCCGAAGGTGTCCTGCACCACGGTGATGCGGTCGCCGATGCCGATCTTGCCGCCCAGCCGTTCCTGGATGTAGGGCGCGGCCGAGAGGTGGTCGGCATGGACATGGGTTTCGAGGATCCACTGCAGATCCAGCCCCTCGGTGCGGATGAAGTCGATCACCGCGTCGGCCGACCGGGTATCGGTGCGGCCCGAGGCGTAGTCGAAGTCGAGCACCGAATCGACCACGGCGCAGGCACGCCCCTGCGGTTCGCGGATGAGATAGGTGAGGGTGTTGGTGGCTTCGTCGAAGAAGGCGTGGACGGTGGGTGTCATGGCGGCCTCGTGGGATTCCGGTTGCGGGCATCATATGGGCAGAGGCTATCATATTTCAAGAATTGAATGTGTGCGTCCCGCGCCTGCGTCGGATCCGCGCGGTTGACCTGAGTCAATGCAGGGGCCCAGTCTGGGCGCCACCCTGCCAAAGGGCAAGACGGGAGGAGCGCATGGCCGAGATGACCGTTCACAAGGCGACGATGGAGGCTCGCCTGGCCGAGCTTTCGTCGCGGCTGCAGGACATCGAGACCGAGCTTGACAGCCATCATGACCCCGACTGGGAAGATCTGGCGACGCAGCGCGAGGGGGACGAGGTGCTGGAGGGGCTGGGCGTGTCGGGGCAGGCCGAGATGCGGGCGATCCGCGCCGCGCTGGCGCGCATCGAGGCCGGTGACTATGGCCTGTGTGCCCGCTGCGGCGAGGCGATCGAGGCGCGACGGCTGGAGATTCTGCCCTGGGTGGCGCTGTGCCGGGACTGCGCAGGCGGGAGGCAGGCATGAAGGTGGCACGCGACGGACTGGTGATACTGGCCGATGACGGGGGCGCACTGGACGCGCGGCTGCGCGAGCCGCCGCCCGTTCCGCCCGATCACGGGCTGGCGCCGCTGCTGGCCGAGATGCGGGCGCTGTTCCGGCTGGTGCCGGGGATGCCGAACGTGACCGTGGCCCCCGAGGCCGATGAGAGCGATTTCGACAACATGCCGGTATGATGCCATCCCGGGATTGCCAAGGGGCGGGTCCCGGGCCTTAATGGCGCCGGACAAAAACCCGCGCAGGGGCAAGGGGATGGATGACGGGGGCGAGGGCGGCAAACGCCCGGCGGTGCGCAGCGACCGCGCCGGTGCGGTGATGGTCATCACCATCGACGCCCCGCCGGTCAATGCGCTGGGCCATGCGGTGCGCGCGGGGCTCTGGCAGGAGGTCGGGGCTGCGGCAGGCGATGCCGCCGTCCGCGCGATCGTGATCCGGGCCGAGGGCCGCACCTTTCCCGCCGGGGCCGACATTGCCGAGTTCGGCAAGACCCCGGTTCCGCCCCTGCTGCCCGAGGTGCTGGATCTGATTGAAGGCTGCGCGAAACCCGTGGTCGCGGCGATCCACGGGCAGGCGCTGGGGGGCGGTCTGGAACTGGCCCTGGCTGCGCATGCCCGGGTGGCGGCGGACAGCGCGCGGCTGGGCCTGCCCGAGGTCAGTCTGGGCATCCTGCCGGGGGCGGGCGGCACGCAGCGCCTGCCGCGCCTGATCGGGGCCGAACAGGCGCTGCGGCTGATGCTGAGCGGCCGTCCCGTGCCGGCGGCCGAGGCGCTGGCCCTCGGGATGCTGGACCGGGTGGTCGAGGGCGATCCGGCGGCCGCGGCGGTCGAGATGGCGGCGGCGCTGGAGGCGCCGCGCCCCACGCGCGAGCGACGCGACGGGATGCGCGACGGCCGGGCCTATGTGGCCGCCGTGGCCGCCGCCCGCGCGCAGGCCGGGGCCCAGGCCCTGCCCGCGCCGCCGCGCATCGTCGATTGCGTCGAGGCGGCGCTGTTGCTGCCGTTCGAGCAGGGCATGGCGTTCGAGCGTGCGGCCTTTGTCGACCTGGTCGATTCGCCCGAGGCGCGGGCGCTGCGCGCGGCCTTCTTCGCCGAACGCCGCGCCGCCCGGATGCCCGGTGCCGAGGCGCGGGCACGGCCGGTGCGGGCGGTGCTGGTGATCGGGGCGGGCGAGGCGGGCGCCGATGTGGCGCGCGCCCTGCTGGCCGCAGGGTTGCGGGTGACGCTGGCCGATGCCGACAGGCCCGCGCTGGTGGCGGGGCTGGAGCGGATCGCGGCCACGCAGGAGGCCGCCGTGGCGGCGGGCCGTCTGGCCCCGGACGCGCGCGAGGCGGACTGGGCGCGCCTGGCCCCGGCGCTGGCGGATGGTCCGCCCGATCCCGATGCGCCGCCGCCCGACATGGTGGTGCTGGCCGACGGATTTGCCGCCCCCGGCGTCGAGATGCCGCCGATCGGCCGGACGCGCGCCGACGGGGCGCCGGTGGTGACGCTGGGCCGTTACGGGCGCAGCGGCGCGCAGGGCGTCGGGCTGGTGCTGCCGCCGGGGCGGCGGCTGGCCGAACTGCTGGTCGGCGCGGCCACGGCGCCCGAGACAGTGGCCACGGTTCTGGCGGTGCTGAAGCGGATCGACCGGCTGCCGGTTCAGGCTGGCGGGCGCGGCATCATCGGGCCGCTGACCGGGGCGCTGTCGGCGGCGGCACGGCACATGGCGGCGCGGGCGGGCGCGGGGGCCGTGGCGCGGGTGCTGCAGGGATGGAACCTTGGCGTGGCAGGGATCGCGGGCGATGCGCCGCCCCCCGCCGGGCTGGCCGACCGCCTGATCGCGGCGATGGCCAATGCCGGGTTCCGCCTGCTGGGCGAGGGCGCAGCGCAGCGCCCGTCCGACATCGACGTGGCGATGGTGGCCGGGCTGGGCTGGCCGCGCCATGTGGCGCCGCCCATGCTCTGGGCCGAGGAGCGCGGGCTGATCGTGCTGCGGGCCGATCTGGCGCGATGGGGGCAGGAGGCGCCCGACATATGGGCGCCCGCCCCGATGGTGCAGCAACTGGTCCAGAACGACATCCGCATGGCCGCGCTGAACGACTGAGGCGCCTCAGCCCAGCAGGATGCCTGCGACCACGCACATCAGCCCCAGCGCCGACACGCCCAGAGCGGCCATGTTCAGCACGACGACCCGTTGCAGCACCGCGCGCAGGGCATCGTCGGGCAGGCCCGCGCGGCGCGCGCGGGTCACGGTGACCACGCACCAGACCAGCCCCGCCACACCCGCCAGCGCCACTGCCGCGCCGATCCACACCAGCCATTCCATCGCCGCACCCCGCTTGCGCCCCGGTCGCTCCGGCCCTAACCCGGGGGGCGGGCGCAGGCAAGCGGCGGGGGATCGGCATGGCGGTGGACGAGGCGGCGCTGGAGACGATCTTTGCCGCGCATACCGCGCATGGCTGGCAGGACCGGCCGGTGCCGGAAAGCCTGCTGCGGCGGATGGTCGACCTGGCCGGGATGGGCCCCACCGCCTTCAACCAGCAGCCGTTGCGGGTGATCCTGGTGACCTCGGCCGAGGGCAAGGCGCGGCTGGCACCCGCCATGTCGCGCGGCAACCGCGACAAGACGATGGCGGCCCCGGTGACGGCGATCCTGTGCCGCGACCTGGGATTCTGGCGCAACCTGCCGGACCTGTGGCCGGCGCAGGATGTGCGGGGCTTCTATGACGGCAGGCCCGAGGCGGCGCTGGCCAGTGCGACGCGCAACGCCACGCTTCAGGCCGGATACCTGGTCCTGGCGGCGCGCGCGCTGGGGCTGGGGGCGGGGCCGATGTCGGGTTTCGATGCGGCTGCGGTGACGGCGGCGTTTCTGGATGGGCCCGACCGGGCCGAGTGGCAGGTGGATTTCCTGATGAACATCGGCTTTGCCGATCCGGCGGCGAATCGCCCCCGTCTGCCGCGGCTGGGGTTCGACCGCATCGCGCGGATGGCCTGATCGCCCGGGTTGAAGCGCCCGGCGCGCCGGGGTAGGACGCGGGGCCTGTTTCCCCCGCGAGAGGTTTGCCCCATGTCCGCATCGCCCGATGCCTACAACGTCACCGCCGACGAGCTGCGCCAGTTCATCGAACGCGCCGAACAGCTTGCGGCCGAGAAGCGCGACATCGCCGAACAGGAAAAGGAACTGTTCGCCGAGGCCAAGGGCCGGGGATACGACACGAAGGTGATGCGCAAGGTGATCGCCCTGCGCAAGCGCAAGCCCGACGAGGTGGCGGAGGAAGAGGAGATCCTCGAGGTCTACAAGGCCGCGCTTGGCATGGCCTGAGGCGGGGCCGGGCAGGGTGCCTGCCCGGTGCCATCAGGGCATCAGCACGGTCACCCCGCTCATGCCCATCAGGCGGCTCATGTCGCGGTCATAGGCGGCCGTCAGGTCGGCGATCGTGGCATCCGTCCAGCCGGGCAGTTCCACGTCGACCTCGACCGCCTCGGGCAGCGCATATTTGTCGAGGAAGGCCGACACCACCTTGCGGCGTTCGGCGGCATCGGCGGGGGGATGCGCGGCCAGCCAGGCCTGCATTCGCGACAATCCGTCGGGATGCATGATCGCGGCCAGCAGGTCGTCGGCATCCTCGAGCACGGTGGCCGGTCCGTGGCCCGACACGGCGGCCAGAACCTCGGGCCACAGCAGGGGCGTATCCTCGTCGCACCACAGCGTGACGGGCGCATCCGGGCAGGACTGCCGCAGCGCCGCCACAAGGTCGGACCAGCGCAGCTGCGCGGGGTCGGTGGCGGCCAGGAAATCCTCGACTGTCATGGCCTGCTGCTTGGCGGCGACGGCGGGCAGGAAGGTCGCGGGGTTGCGGACGGCCAGGTGGAATTCGCACTCGATTTCCGGAAACACCTGGGCAAAGGCGAACATGCGTTCCGCGGCGGCGGGATAGAACCGTTCGCGCACAGCACTTTGCGCATAGCCCATGAAGTTGTCCCAGGACAGGACCAGCCGTTCGGCGCGATCCTCGTCCATGATCTGGTCGAGCAGCAGCGCCTGGGTGTCGCGGCTTGCGGGCTGGCCGCGCAACTGCATCGCGGTATCGCGCAGCAGCGTTCGGTATCGCGCGGGCCCCGGAACCACGATCCCCTCGGCCGACAACGCGGCGCGGTTCTTCAGCAGGCAGCGCAGCAGACGTTCGTCGTCGGTGCAGTGGACGCCCAGGTGATAGACGATGCGCATGATGCCCCATGTCCCGTTACGCGGCGGATCATAGAGGGATTTCTGGACAGCGAAACCGCTTTCGGTTACGCCCCCGGACCGTGACCGACCAAAACGCTCAGGCATCGCCCCCGCGCATCACCCTGCGCCCGCCGCGCCCCGACCCCTGGTCGGTGGCGGCGCTGGTCGTGGCGCTCGTGGTGCTGGCGCCTGTGGTTGCCGTCGTGGTGCTGGCCTTCGCACCGACCGAGAACATCTGGCCGCATCTGGTGGCTCATGTCCTGCCGCGGCAGGGGGCGAACACCGCGCTGCTGATGGCCGGGGTGGGCGTGATGACAGCAGTGGCGGGCACCGGCACGGCCTGGCTGGTGGCGATGTACCGCTTTCCGGGGCGCGGCTGGCTGACCCATGCCCTGCTGTTCCCGCTGGCGATCCCGGCCTATGTCGGGGCCTATGCGGTGGTCGATTTCCTGGACTATTCGGGCTGGGTGCAATCCACACTGCGGCAGGTCGCGGGCTGGCAGAGTTCGCGCGACTACTGGTTCCCGGCGGTCCGCAGCGAGGGGATGGCGATCGTCGTGCTGTCGGCGGCGCTGTACCCCTATGTCTACCTGCTGGCCCGCGCCGCATTCCGCGAAGCCTCGGGCTGCACCTACGAGGTGGCGCGTGCCCTGGGCGCGGGGCCCTGGGGGCTGTTCTGGCGGGTGGGCCTGCCCATGGCGCGCCCGGCAGTGGCCACCGGCGTCGCGCTGGCGCTGATGGAGGTGGTGGCGGATTACGGGACGGTGGCGCATTTCGGGGTGCCGACGCTGACCAGCGGGATCTTCTCGGTCTGGCTGACGGGGGGCAATGCCGGCGGGGCGGCACAGATCGCACTGGTGCTGCTGGCCGTGGTGGCGGCGCTGATCGCGGTGGAACGCGCCGGGCGGCGGCGGGCGCGGTTCCACCGGCTCAGCCGGTCGTCGCGGCCCATCGTGGCGCAGCCGCTGGCGGGCTGGCGTGGCTGGGCCGCCTTTGCCGCCTGTGCGCTGCCGGTCGCGGTGGGTTTTCTGCTGCCGGTGGGGGTGATGCTGGGGCACGGGCTGCGCCACCCCGCCGCCTGGGTGGCGCCCGGGCTGGCCGGGGCGGCCTGGAACACCGTCGCGGTGGGCATGACGGCGGCCGCCCTGACGGTGGGGGCGGCACTGGTGATGACCTATGGCGTGCGCCTGTCGGGCCGCGCCCTGCCGCGCCGGCTGGCCCCGCTGACCACCCTTGGCTATGCCGCGCCGGGGGCGGTGCTGGCGGTGGGTATCCTGGTGCCGCTGGCGGCGCTTGATCACCGGCTGGCCGATCTGGTTCTGGCGGTCACCGGATACGACCCCGGGCTGATGCTGACGGGCACGGCGGCGGCGCTGGTGCTGGCCTATGCGGTCCGGTTCTTTGCCATCGCGCAGGGCGCGGTCGATGCGGCCTTCGGCCGGGTCAAGCCGACGCTTCCGCTGGCCGCGCGGTCGCTGGGGCGCGGGCCGGGCGGGGCGCTGGCTGCGGTCTACCTGCCGCTGATGCGGGGCTCGGTCGGGGTGGCGCTGCTGATCGTCTTTGTCGACTGCGTCAAGGAACTGCCGGCGACGCTGCTGCTGCGGCCGTTCAACTGGAACACGCTGTCCACCCGGGTCTATGAACAGGCGAGCCTGGAGCGGCTGGGCGATGCGGCGCCCGCCGCGCTGATCGTGATGCTGGTCGGGCTGGCGGCGGTGGCCCTGCTGGCCCGCGCCACGCGCGAGTCTGCCGCCTAGTCGCCGCGCCGCGCGGCACGCAGGGCGACGATGGCCAGGGCAAGCACGGCGGCCGAGATCCACAGACCGGCGCGCGCCGCCTCGCGCACCGCACCGCCGGGAAGCGCGGGTTCCAGCAGCAGGGTTGCCCCGGTCACCGAGATCCCGCCGGCCAGGGCCACCGCCAGCAGGTCCCGCGGCTGCGCCACCTGCGGCAGCGCGGCAGGGTCCAGCCGCCGCACCACGGCCAGGCCCGCCGCGATCCCGGCGGGCTTGGCCAGCACGAGTGCCGCCAGTGCGGCGCCGGTCGCGGCCGCCGTCGCACCGGCGTCGACACCGCCATGTGTCAGCCCGAAGGCCAGCATCGCGGGCGGCAGCAGCGGCAGCGCCACCTGCGACACCCGGTTCAGCGGATCGGACAGGAAGGTTTCGGCGGCGGCGAACAGGCCGAAGGATTGCCGCGCATGGGGCATCGCGGGCAGGATGGGCAGGAAGCCCAGCGCGGGCGGCAGTCCCGCCAGCGCCACGCCCAGCCAGGACAGCGCGGCCAGGCCCGCCCAGGGCCACACGGCATCAAGCCTCGCGCGCATCCGCTCGGCCAGGTCGGGGTGGGCCAGGGGACGGGTCAGCGCCAGGTATCCCGCAAGGGCCGCGGCCGCGGGCAGGCCCAGCCACAGCGGACGCAACCCTGCGCCACCGGGCGCGGCCAGGCCGCCGACGACGGTGCCTATCACCAGCCCCGCGATTCCCATGAACAGCACCAGCTGAACCGCAGCCGACCGCGCGCCCAGGAACGTGCGCGCCACCAGCCAGGCCAGCAGGACCTCGCCCCCGATCGGCACCGCCCAGCCGGGCGTGCCCTCGGCCTCGGGCGCGGTTTCGGTCAGCCATGCCGCAGCCGCCCAGATCGCCGCCGCCACCGCCATGCCCGCCGCCGCCGCCAGCAGCGGCCCCCGCGCCTGCCGCCCGGCAAAGGCGCCGTTTTCACAGCGCACCGCCTCCCACCCTTCCTTGGCGAACAGGAACAGGACGGCGGCCATCACGATTTCCTCGACCACCTGCATCGGCGTGAAGGTGCGCGGAATGCTGTCGCGTCCCGGGATCAGCCATGCGGGCAGGTCGAACAGGCGCCACTCGACCGCGTCGTAATAGCTGCCCGGCACCAGCGTCGCGGCCAGCGTCGCCACCGCGGAACCGGCCAGAAAGGCCCAGGCGGCGCGCGTCAGATGTGGCGATACGGGGGTCACGGCGGGGCGCGGTCCTTCGGCTGGGTGTTTTCTGGTGGTAGTGCCGCGCGCGCGCTGCCGCAACGGTGCAGGGGCGCGGCGCGGCGCGGCTGTGTCGGGGGCGCATCGGACGCTGCGGGCTTGCCCGTGCCGGACAGCGGGGCTAGCTGGAGGCTGGACGCAGCGGCGAAAGGGGTGACGGATGGCCGGGGGCGAGACAGGGGCAGAGCCATCGCCGCTTGACCTGGCGCATGCCGCGATGGAGGCCGCGCCCGAGGATGACGCGGCCCGGCTGCGCTATTACGCGCGGCTGGCCGACAGTCTGCTGTGGCTGTGGCTTGCCGACGAGGCGGCTGGCGACACGCTGGCGCCGCGCGTGTTCCAGACCGGCGACGGGCCGGTCGTGCTGGCCTTCGACCGCGAGGAGCGGCTGGCCGAGGCTGCCGGGCAGGCCGTGCCCTATGCCGCGCTTCCCGGCCGTGTTGCGGTGCGCGCGCTGGCGGGCCTTGCCGATGACGCGGGGCATGGGGTGGCGCTGGGCATCAACCTCGGCGCCGGGGCGCCCGCCTACCTGATCCCGCCGGATGCGTTGCGCTGGCTGGCCGTGACGCTCGACCATGCGCCGCAGGAGCTGCAGGGGCGGCCGGTGTCGTTCCACCCGCCCGGCGCGCTGCCGCCGGTCCTTCTGGGGGCGCTGGACGAACGGCTGGCGCGCGCGGGGGCGCTGGCCCGCGCCGCGCATCTGGCGGGGGTGACCTATCACGACGGGCGCCGCGGGCATCTTCTGGCCTTCGCCGGGGTCAGCCCCGGTGCCGAGGCCGCGCTGGCCCGCGCGGTGGCCGAGGCTCTGGTGTTCTCGGGCCTCGAGGCGGGCGAGATCGACGTGGCCTTTCCGCCGCCCGGCGACCCGGCGCTGGCCGCGATCGCGCGGGCGGGGCTGCGCATCGACCTGCCCGCACCGCCCGCGCCTGCCGTCGCAGCACCGCCGCCACCACCCGGAACACAGGGGCCGCCGCGCCTGCGATAGGGCGACGAACATGGGGTATCTGATTACCTATTTTTCATACCCATGATTTTGAATGATAAAATCACATGACTGCCGCTTGACGCCGCATGCCGCATCGCAGATACACCGCCATCCGAGATTCCCGGGGGTCCTCCCCCGCCAGATGTCATGGGACAGACGATGAAAACCTTCACCGCGACGCCGGCGGATATCGACAAGAAGTGGATCCTGATTGATGCCGAGGGCATCGTTCTGGGCCGCCTCGCCACCATCGTGGCCAATATCCTGCGCGGCAAGAACAAGCCGACCTTCACGCCGCACATGGACATGGGCGACAACGTGATCGTCATCAATGCCGACAAGGTGCAGATGACCGGCAACAAGCGCGAGGACAAGCGCTACTACTGGCACACCGGCTATCCGGGCGGGATCAAGTTCCGCACCGCGCGGCAGGTGCTGGAAGGCAACCACCCCGAGCGTGTGGTGGTCAAGGCGGTCGAACGCATGATCACCCGCAACCGCCTGGGACGCCAGCAGATGACCAACCTGCGCGTCTATGCCGGGGCCGAGCATCCGCATGAAGCGCAGCAGCCGGTCGTGATGGACCTGCGGCCCCTGAACCCGAAGAACACCCGGAGCGCCTGATCATGGCTGACATCAAATCCCTCGACGATCTGAAATCGGCGGTGGCCGGGACGGCGGCGGCGGTGGCCGAGGCTCCGGTGGCGGCGCCCCGCACCCCCAAGCGCGACGCGCTGGGCCGCAGCTATGCGACCGGCAAGCGGAAGGACGCGGTGGCCCGCGTCTGGATCAAGCCGGGTTCCGGCAAGTTCGTGATCCGCAACAACAAGGGCGAGTTCATCGACTACTCGAAGTACTTCGCGCGCCCGGTGCTGCAGATGATCCTGCGCCAGCCGTTCTCGATCGCGGGCGTGGAAGGCCAGTTCGACGTGATGGCGACGGTTGCCGGCGGCGGGCTGTCGGGGCAGGCGGGGGCCGTGAAGCACGGCATCTCGAAGGCGCTGCAGCTTTATGAGCCGGCCCTGCGTCCGGCGCTGAAGGCCGCCGGATTCCTGACGCGCGACAGCCGCGTGGTCGAGCGGAAGAAATACGGCAAGGCCAAGGCCCGCCGGTCGTTCCAGTTCTCGAAGCGCTGATCCCGGCGGCGGGTGCGGGAACGCGCCCGGACGGAACATGGAAAGGCCCGCCCCGGAAGGGGCGGGCCTTTTGCGTTTCGGGGCGTCCCACGATGGGACGCGAAGCGGGATCAGCAAAATCAATGGGTTGACCTGCCCGTGTTCACCCTTTCTTAACCCCCGGCGCCGTTGCGGCGGCAGTGGCGGATGGTTCCCGCCGCCACGGAGTCCGCCCCCTGCCAAAGAAAAGGGGCCGGGAAAACCCGGCCCCAGGTCAGGGGAGCGGATGGCGGACGCGTCAGGGCTGCCAGAACGGCTTGTCGGCCTCGGCGGTGCGGGCCTCGGGCGTCAGGCCGATGTCGCGCAGCATGTGCGGGTCGAGCTGCGACAGGGCGCGGCGCGTGGCGCGGCGCTCCTCCCATCCGGCGACCACCTGTGCCACACGGAACAGCACGGCGGCCAGCGGCGGCATCGGGCGGGACTGGGCGGGGTGACGGGATGCGAGGATCATGGCGTGCTTCTTTCTGGCCAGATTTGTATTGATACAATAGACCGATTGGCCTATGGATGAACAATACAATATCCCGGGAAGAACGCCAGAGGAACATTGTGGCCGATACAAACTGGGCGAACAATCTGCAACAATACGACGGGCCGAAGTATCTGGCGCTGGCGCGGGCGCTGCGCGAGGCGATCCGCGACGGGCGGCTGGTGCCGGGGGCGCAACTGCCCACGGTGCGCGATCTGGCCTGGGAGCTGAAGGTCACGCCCGGCACGGTCAGCCGCGCCTACCAGATCGCGACGCAGGAGGGGCTGCTGGCCGCGACCGTGGGACGGGGCACCTTTGTCGCGGCGGCGGCGCCGCGCTTTGGGCCGACCGCATCGCTGGCGGTCGACCGCGACCCGGCGCGCGTGGCCGGAAAGGCCGACCTGCGGTCGCCGCGCCTGCCGGACGTGGGGCAGGGCGAGGCGATCGCCGCCGCCTTTGCCGGGCTTGCCGCGACGATGCGCGGCGACTGGCTGGACTATCCGTTCCAGCGCGGCGAGGCGCCGCTGCGCGAGGCGGTGGCGCAGTGGCTGGCAGACCGGCAGCTGGGCCCGGTGACGGGCGAGGATGTGGCGCTGGCAATGGGCGGGCAGAATGCCATCGTCATCGTGCTGGCCTGCGTGCTGCGCGGGGACCGGCCGCATGTCCTGATCGAGGATCTGGCCTATCCGGGGTTCCGCCATGCCGCGCGGGCGGCCCGGGCCGAGGTGGTGGGCATCGACCTTGACCAGCACGGGCTGCGCCCCGACGCGCTGGACGCGGCCTGCCGCCGCCACCCGGCGCAGGTGCTGTGCCTGACGCCCGAGGCGCAGAACCCGACCGGCGTGCAGATGCCCGCCGCGCGGCGCGACGAGATCGTGGCCGTGGCGCGGGCGCATGACCTGCAGATCATCGAGGATGACTGCTACACACCGGCGCAGGCCGACCTGCCCGCGATCCGGGCGCTGGCCCCGGAACGCACCTGGCATGTGGGCAGCCTGTCGAAGACCGTGTCGGCGGCGCTGCGCTTTGGCTGGGTGGCCTGCCCGCAGGGCATGGGCCATGCCGCGCGGCTGACGGCGCAGCATTCTTTCTTTGCGCTGGCCCGCCCGGTGTCGGACCTGTGCCTGTCGCTGTTCACCAGCGGCGAGGCGGCGCGGCTGCGGGCCGAGGTGGGGGCGGTCTTTGCCGACCAGCTGGAGGCGGTGGTCACGCGGCTGGGCAACCATGACCTGCAGTGGCAACAGGGCCTGCCCTTCGTCTGGCTGACGCTGCCCTCGGGGTGGCGGGCCTCGACCTTCACGCGGATGGCCGAGGCGGAGGGGGTGTTGCTGCGGTCGGCGGACGAGTTCGCGCTGATCGGGGGGCGGGCGCCGCATGCGGTGCGGCTGGCGCTGAACGGGCAGCTGACCCGGGACGCGACCGAGGCCGCCTGCGCCACGCTGGCGCGGCTGCTGCTGTCGCCGCCGGCCGAGCTTTCGGTCTGACGGCTGTTGCATCGCGGACTCAGCCCGCCGCGCATCCGGTCCGGGCCGCTTGACGCATCGGCAGGCACCGCACATCGTGGCCGGTATCGAGCAAAAAACGAGACCCGAAAATGGGATACCAGACAGGCTTTCACGCGCCGAACGGCGGCGCGAATTTCCTTGGCTATCGCCGCACCCGGGCGGGGGTGCTGGAAGTGGTGTTCGACGACGGCGTGAGCCGCCGGATGGTCTGGCGCGTCGACGAGGCGCATCGCGTCGACGAGGACCGGCTGGCCGACGCCCTGTCGGAGGCGGTGGGCGCGCTGCGGGTGGTGCCCGCGCTGATGGCCGAACTGAAGAAGCGCGCGATTCCCGTGGAACGCATCGGCGGCTGACCGGCTGCCTGTTTCGCGGGCGAATGCCCGTGCGGCGGGCGGGGCGGAGGTGATTTCGGTGGCGGGGCACCGGACCGGGGGCTTCCCACATGCCTGGGGATGTGCCAGAAAACCTGCAAGGGGCGCGTAAGTCGCCGGTCAGGGGACGGGGTGCGTATGGCAGAGACGTCGGGTTGGGCGCGGTTCCGGCGTTCCGAGGCGGCCAGCGGGCTGGCGATGATCGGCCTGCCGGGGTTCTATGTGATCCTGCTGCTGGCCATTCCGCTGGGCACGGTGCTGCTGGTCAGTTTCTTCACCGACGGGCGGACCGAGACCGGCCTGCGCACCGCGCTGCCGGTCCTGACGTTGCAGAACTACATCGACGTCTGGTCGAGCGAGATCTATCGCGCGCTGATGCTGCGGTCGCTGACCGTGTCGATGTCGGTGACGCTGATCACCGTGCTGCTGGCCTATCCCATCGCCTATTACGTCAGCTTCCACGTGCCGCAGTCGAAGAAGTCGCTGTGGCTGTTCCTGATCACCATCCCGTTCTGGACGAGCTATCTGATCCGGGTGTTCCTGTGGAAGGTGATCCTGGGCTACAACGGGGTGATCAATTCGGGCCTGATGTCGATCGGGATCATCGACGAGCCGCTGACCGTCATCAACTACAACGTGCAGGCGCTGGTGGTGACGCTGGCCCATGCCTATGCGCCCTTCGCCATCCTGCCGATCTTCGTCGCGCTGGAAAAGATCGACCGCAGCCTGCTGGAGGCGGGGCAGGACCTGGGCGAGTCGAAGTTCGTGACCTTCCTGCGGGTGACGCTGCCGCTGTCGATGGCGGGGGTGATCGCGGCGGTGATGATCGTGTTCATCCCGACGGTCGGTGACTATGTGACGCCCGACCTGATCGGCGGCGGGCGGCTGCCGATGATCGCCAACACCATCGAGACGCAGATGCTCAAGCTCAACAACCGGGCGCTGGGGTCGGCGCTGGCGGTCAGCGCGATGCTGATCGTGGCGGCGGTGACGATCCTGTTCCTGATCCTGAACCGGCGGTTCCTGCGCGGGGGGGGACGGTGATGCGCGCGACACCCCTGCTGAGCTATGCGATCCTCTATCTGGTCTTTCTCTATGCGCCGATCATCCTGCTGCCGCTGTTTGCCTTCAACGACAGCGTGGTGATCGCCTTCCCGCTGTCGGGCACCACGACGAGGTGGTTCGGGCAGATGTGGAACGACGTGCAGATGTTCAACGCGCTGCGCAACTCGCTGACCGTGTCGCTGTCGACCGCGACCATCGCCACCATCCTGGGCCTGTTCGCGGCCCGCGCCTCGACCCGGTTTGCCTTTCCCGGCAAGGGCGGGATCATGGGGCTGATCATGCTGCCGCTGGTGCTGCCCGAGATGATCCTGGCGATGTCGCTGCTGGTGGCGCTGCTGGCGATCGGGGTCAACCTGTCGATCCTGACGGTGATCGTGGGCCATGTGCTGATCTGCACGCCCTTTGCCGTGGCGATCCTGTCCTCGGCCTTCTCGTCGCTGGACAAGTCGCTGGAGGAGGCGGCCTATGACCTGGGCGAGACCCCTGCATCGACCTTCCGGCTGATCATCCTGCCGCTGGTGATGCCGGGCATCATCTCGTCCTTCCTGATCTGCTTCACGGTCAGCCTGGACGAATTCATCGTCGCCTACTTCCTGGCGGGCACCGAGCCGATGCTGTCGTCCTATATCTACGGGCAGTTCCGGTTCCCCGCGAACGTGCCGAAGGTGATGGCGCTGGGGACGATCCTTGTCCTGCTGTCCATCACGCTGCTGGCCATTGCCGAATATTTCCGCCGCCGCGGCATCGCCCGGTCGGGCGCCAAGGATACCGGAGGCTTCCTGTGAACGACAAACCCGTGATGATCGCGTTCCAGGACGTGCAGAAATACTATGGCGACTACCACGCGCTGCGGGGGATCACCGCCACGATCAAGGCCGGCGAGTTCTTTTCGCTGCTGGGTCCGTCGGGCTGCGGCAAGACCACGCTCTTGCGCACCATCGCGGGGTTCGAGGACATCAGTTCCGGCATGGTGATGATCGACGGCAAGAACATGGCCGGGGTGCCCGCCAACGTGCGGCCGACGAACATGGTGTTCCAGTCCTACGCCATCTTTCCGCATCTGAGCGTCGAGGAAAACGTGGGGTTCGGCCTGCGCCGCGATCCGATGTCGAAGGCCGAGAAGGCCCGCGCGGTGGACGAGGCGCTGGAGATGGTGGGCCTGAAGGGCTTCGGCAAGCGCGCGGCGCATGCCCTGTCGGGCGGCCAGCGGCAGCGCGTGGCGCTGGCCCGCGCGCTGATCCTGAAGCCCAAGGTGCTGCTGCTGGACGAGCCGCTGTCGGCGCTGGACAAGAAGATGCGCGAGCAGATGCAGATGGAGCTGATCCGCCTGCAGCGGCAGGTCGGGATCACCTTCATCCTGGTGACGCATGACCAGGAAGAGGCGCTGGTGATGTCGGACCGCATCGCCGTGATGTTCGAGGGCGAGATCGCGCAGCTTGCCGATCCCGAGACGCTGTATCGCCGCCCCAACAGCCGCAAGGTGGCCGATTTCATCGGCACGATGAACTTTCTGCCCGCACAGATCCTGTCCGAGTCGGGCGGCAAGGTCGAGGCCGAGGTGCAGGGATTCGGGCGGCTGGAGCTGGATGCCGATCAGTGCATGGGGCAGGGTGCCACCGGCGAGACCGCCATCGGTTTCCGCCCCGAGACGCTGACCATCCTGTTCGACGGCCAGACCGCGACCGACCGCGAAAGCTGGGCGACGGTCGAGGAGGTCGTCTATTACGGCGACATGACCTATTACGACGTGCGGCTGGACGGCACCGAAAAGGCGCTGCGCATCTCGATGCGGAACGTGTTCGGCCGCCCGGTGCTGGACATCGGCACGCGGGCGCGCGTCGCCTGGTCGCCGGGCGCGCTGGTGCTGTTCCGCTGACGCTGCCCGGGCGCGGGTCGCCCCCGGCTCGACTCTGCCGATCTGGCGGCTAAGGTGGCGCCGGGCGCGGATGCCGGGGTTGCAGGAAGGTCGGATCATGCAGGGGCAGACGGTTCACCGGCCGCTGGCGGCTGCGCTGTGGATGACCGGGTCGATCGCGTCGTTTTCGGCCATGGCGGTGGCCGGGCGGTCGGTTGCGGGCGTGCATGACACGTTCGAGATCATGACCTGGCGATCGGTGATCGGTTTCCTGGTGGTGGTGTCGGTGGCGCTTGCCCTGGGGCGCCTGACCGAGGTGCGGCGCGACCGGCTGGCCAGCCACCTGCTGCGCAACACCTTCCATTTCGCGGGACAGAACCTGTGGTTCTGGGCGCTGACGATGATTCCGCTGGCGCAGGTCTTTGCCCTGGAATTCACCTCGCCGGTCTGGGTGATCCTGCTGGCTGCGGTGTTTCTGGGCGAGCGGCTGACCGCCGCCAAGGCGCTGGCTGCCGCCCTGGGCTTTGCGGGCATCCTGGTGGTGGCGCAGCCGGATTTCGCGGCGCTGGATGCCGGCGTCGTGGCGGCGGCGGCCAGCGCGGTGTGCTTTGCCGCCACCGCGATCCTGACCAAGGCGCTGACGCGGGGCGAAAGCATCGTGTCGATCCTGTTCTGGCTGACGCTGATGCAACTGGGCCTTGGCCTGGTCGCGGCGGGCTGGGACGGCGATCTGGCGCTGCCCACGGCGGCGACCCTGCCCTGGCTGGCGCTGATCGGGGTCTGCGGGCTGGTGGCGCATTTCTGCCTGACCACCGCCTTGTCGCTGGCGCCCGCCAGCATCGTCGTGCCGGTGGATTTCGCCCGGCTGCCGGTGATCGCCGGGGTCGGCTGGCTGATCTATGACGAGCGCGTGGGCCTGAATGTCTGGCTCGGGGCGGCGCTGATCTGCGCTGCGATCCTTGTCAACCTGCGGGCGACCCGGGCGGCATCAGCGCAACAAGTTCCGCGTCACGAAACTGTGACGCCGCGTCAGTGATTGACCGCTTCGGAGGCCATGCCTAACGCTGTCACATCACGACGGCGGTCGATGCGCCGCGCGCAGTTTCGGGGAGGAGACGGCATGAAGAATCTGGTGGCGGGTGCTGCCCTGCTGGCTGTCACGGCCGGGGCCGCTTCGGCGGGCGGGATCGAGCGGACACGGCTGAGCTATGGCCTGCTGTTCGAGCAGGGCAACTACATGGAGTTCGGGTTCACGCATGTGGCGCCCAAGGTGTCGGGCGACTATGCCAGCCCGATGTTCGGCACCACCACGGGTGACATGGCGAACGACTTCACCACGCTGAGCTTCAGCTACAAGCGTGACCTGACGGATCGGCTGGCCCTGGGGTTCTACATCAACACGCCCTACGGCGCCGACGCGTTCTATGCGGCGGGCCTTTACAACGGGCTGAACGCCAAGTGGAAAAGCCGCCAGGTCGCGGCTCTGCTGAAGTATGAGGTGACGCCCTCGGTTTCGGTCTACGGCGGGCTGCGCTATGTGCGGTCTTCGGCGGCGATCAACATTCCCGACGCGCTGATCCGGGGCGGCCTTGCGGCGGCCGGGGCGCAGGGCAACGCGCAGGCGGCCGCGATCGCGGCCAATGCCCCCGCGGGCACGCTGGCCTATGACGCGAACGGCGATACCGACGGGCGCGTGGGTTTCGTGATCGGGGCGGCCTATGAGAAGCCCGAGATCGCGCTGCGCGTCGGCCTGACCTATGAAAGCGGCTTCGACCACAAGTTCGACACGGTCGAGAACCTGCCCGCGCTGTTCACCGGCTTTTCCTCGGTCACGACCGTGGAGATGCCGAAGTCGATCACGCTGGACTTCCAGTCGGGTGTCGCCAAGGACACGCTGGTGTTCGGTGCGATCCGCTGGTCGGAATGGTCGGTCTGGGAAGTGCGCCCGGCAGGCTACGACGGCATCTTCAACACCGACATCACCAGCTTCGACAACGACGTGATCACCTACCAGCTGGGTGTCGGACGGCGGCTGAACGAAAACTGGTCGGTGTTCGCCCGCGCCAGCTATGAAAAGGCCAACGGCGGCGTGGCGTCGCGCCTGTCGCCGACCGACGGTTCGCGCAGCATCGGCATCGGCGGCACCTATACCAAGGACAACATGAAGATCACCGCCGGGGTGGAATACATCAAGCTTGGCGATGCGATCGACGGGTCGAGCACGCGCTTTGCCGGAAATGATGCGGTCGGCTTCGGCCTTTCGGTCGGCTACCGGTTCTGAGAGCGGCCCTCAGGGCAGGACGATCGGCCCCGCCGGAAACGGCGGGGCTTTTCCGTGACCGGCGGTCGGGGTAACAGGCGGTCGGTGCGGGCAGGGGGCGGGCATGATCCCATCGGTGGCAGAGTGGCGGGGCGGCGCGCGCAGGCGGGTGCTGCTGTTCGGCATGTCGGGTCTTGGCAAGACCCATCTGGCGAACCTGCTGCGGGCGGCGGGCGGCTGGTTCCACTACAGCGTCGATTACCGCATCGGCACGCGCTACATGGGCGAGCTGATCGCCGACAACTTCAAGCGCGAGGCGATGAAGGTGCCGCTGCTGCGCGAACTGCTGATGACCGACAGCGTCTACATCGCGTCGAACATCACCTTCGACAATCTTGCACCGCTGTCGACCTACCTTGGCAAGCCCGGCGATCCCGCGAAGGGCGGACTGCCCTTTGCCGAGTACATGCGCCGCCAGGACCAGCACCGCGAGGCCGAGATCGCGGCGCTGCTGGATACGCCGCGCTTCATCACCCGGGCCGAGGACATCTATGGCTATGCCCATTTCGTCTGCGACAGCGGCGGCTCGATCTGCGAGGTGGTCGACCCCCGGGACCGCGACGATCCGGTGCTGAAGGTCCTGTCGTCGCATATGCTGATGATCTGGATCGAGGGGTCCGAGGCCCATACCGCCGATCTGGTCGCGCGGTTCGACCGGGCGCCGAAACCCATGTACTACCAACCCGCGTTTCTTCATGCTGCATGGCAGGAATACCGCGCAACCCATTCCGTGACCGAAGAAAGCTGCGATCCCGATGCCTTCGTCCGCTGGACCTATGCGCGTGCCCTGGCGCATCGCCAGCCGCGCTATGCCGCGATGGCCGACTGGGGCATCCGGGTGACGGCGGACGAGGTCAGGATGGTGCGCGACGCGCGGGATTTCGACGACCTCGTGGCGCTTGCCCTTGATCGTCGCGCCGCGTCCGCCTAGGTCGCGACCCTGCCCGGAGACCAACGCCGATGCCCATCACCCTGCCCGAAACCCTTCCCGCCTATGACGTGCTGCGGCGCGAGGGCGTGATGGTGATGTCGCCCGAACGGGCGGCGCGGCAGGATATCCGGCCGCTGCGCATCGGGTTGCTGAACCTGATGCCGAAGAAGATCCAGACCGAGAACCAGTTCGCGCGGCTGATCGGTGCGACGCCCCTGCAGATCGACCTGCACCTGATCCGCATGTCCGAGCACCAGACCCGGAACACGGCAGCCGAGCACATGGAGACCTTCTATCGCCCGTTCCAGGCGGTGAAGGCCGAGAAGTTCGACGGGCTGATCATCACCGGCGCGCCGATCGAGCACCTGCCCTTCGAGGCCGTCACCTACTGGGACGAGCTGCGCGAGGTGATGGACTGGACGCAGACCAACGTGCAGTCGACCTTCGGGGTCTGCTGGGGTGGCATGGCGATGGCCTGGCATTTCCACGGACTGCCCAAGCACATGCTGCCTGCCAAGGCCTTTGGCTGTTTCCGGCAGCGGAACCTCGCGCCCGCGAGCCCCTACCTGCGGGGCTTTTCGGATGACTGCATCATCCCGGTCAGCCGCTGGACCGAGGTGCGGCAGCCCGAGGTCGAGGCCCGACCGGCACTGGTGACGCTGCTGGGGTCGGAAGAGGTGGGCCCCTGCCTGATCGCCGACCCCGGGCACCGGGCGCTGTATATCTTCAACCACTTCGAATATGACAGCGACACGCTGAAACAGGAATACGACCGCGACGTGGCCAATGGCACGCCGATCAACGTGCCGGCGAACTATTATCCCGATGACGATCCCGCGAGACCGCCGCTGAATCGGTGGAGAAGTCACGCACACCTTCTATATGGCAACTGGATCAACGAGATTTACCAGTCCACCCCCTATGATATCCAGGCGATCGGCACTTAGCGTCGCGGCGGGACTGCTGCTTCTGGGCTGCGGCCCTGCGGTGCAGCGGCGTGCGGCCGAGCGGGAACGCGAGGCCGAGACCGCCTATCCGCCGACCGGGCGCCTGATCGACGTGGCGGGGCGCAAGGTGCATGCCCAGACCGAGGGGCAGGGCCCGGACGTGGTGCTGATTCACGGCGCCAGCGGCAACCTGCGCGACTTTACCTTTTCCTTCATGCGCCGCCTGACCGGCCGCTACCGGGTGACCGCGTTCGACCGTCCGGGGCTTGGCTGGTCGGATGACCTGGGCGAGGCGGGGCTGTCGCCTGTTGCGCAGGCCGATCACCTGCGCGCGGCGGCGGCGGTGCTGGGCCTCCGGCGCCCGGTGGTCCTGGGGCACAGCTATGGCGGCGCCGTGGCGATGGCCTGGGCGCTGCGCGACCCGTCGGTGCGGGGCGTGGTGGCGCTGTCGGGGGCGACGATGCCATGGCCCGGCGGGCTGGGGCCGTGGTATGCGATCACCTCGTCGGCCATCGGCGGGGCGACGGTGGTGCCGCTGATTTCGGCCTACGCCTCGCTGGAACGCGCGGAGGGGGCGGTGGCGGGCATCTTCGCGCCCGCGCCGGTGCCGCCGGGCTATGTGGCGCATGTCGGGGCGGGGTTGACCCTGCGGCGCGACACGCTTCGGGCGAATGCAAGGCAGGTCAATGCCTTGAAGCCCTATCTTCAGGCGATGTCCGGCAACTACGCGCGGCTGACCGTGCCGGTGGAGATCGTGCATGGCACGGCCGATACCATCGTGCCGCACCGCACCCATGCCGAGCCGCTGGCCGCGCTGCTGCCCGCGGCGCGGCTGACGCTGATCGAGGGGGCGGGGCACATGCCCCACCATTCCCACCCCGAGACGGTGGTGGCCGCGCTGCGCCGCCTTGCCGTCTGATCCCCTTTCGCTTCGCCCCGCCGCCGCCTAATGTCGGGCGACGGAGGACCGACCATGACGCTTCCCTTTGACGGCGCGATCAGCCGCTATTTCCGCGAGGGCGCCCCCGCCGGGCTGCGCAAGACCATCGAGAAGGCGGGCAAGGACGACATGCTGTCGCCCGGCTATCCCTATCGCGAGGAGATGAAGAAGAAGGACTACGAGGCGCGGATGGACGCGCTGCAGCGCCAGCTGGTGCGGTTGCAGGCCGACATCAAGGCCAGCGGCAAGCGCGTGGTCGTGGTCTTCGAGGGGCGCGATGCCGCCGGCAAGGGCGGCACGATCAGCCGCCTGCGCGAGAACCTGAACCCGCGCGTCTGCAATGTCGTGGCGCTGTCCAAGCCCTCGGACCGCGAGGCGGCGCAATGGTATTTCCAGCGCTATGTCGACTGGCTGCCCGCCGCCGGGGAAATGGCGATCTTCGACCGGTCCTGGTACAACCGCGGGGTGGTGGAACATGTCTTCGGCTTCTGCACGCCGACGCAGCGGGAGCATTTCTTCCGCCAGTTGCCCGACTTCGAGCGCATGGTGGCCGATGACGGCATCCATTTCGCCAAGATCTGGCTGAACGTCGGCCGTGCGGAACAGCTGCGCCGGTTCCTCGACCGTGAGCAGGACCCGCTGAAGCAATGGAAGCTGTCGCCGATTGATGTGGACGGGCTGCCGAAGTGGGACGCCTATTCGCGCGCGATCCGCGAAACGCTGGATCGCAGCCATTTTCCCTTTGCGCCCTGGACGGTCGTCCGGTCGGACGACAAGCTGCGCGCGCGGATCGCGGCGATCCAGACCGTGCTGCGGCTGTGCGATTTTGCCGGGCGCGACGATGCGGCGATCGGCACGCCCGATCCGCTGATCTGCGGCGGACCGGACATCTGGACCGCCGACGAGAATGACTGAGGGCAAACGCGGCTATCACCATGGGAACCTGCGGCAGGCCCTGGTCGAGGCGGCGCTGACGCTGATCGAGGAAAAGGGACCGCAGGGCTTCACGCTGTCCGAGGCGGCCAAGGCGGCGGATGTGACACCCGCCGCCGTCTATCGCCATTTCACCGGCCGCGACGAACTGATCGCGGAGGGCGCGCGGCAGGGCTACGAGATCTTCGCCGCGCTGATGGAATATGCCTACAACGACGGCAAGCCCTCGGCCCTGGCCGCCTTCGAGGCGACGGGGCGCGCCTATCTGGCCTTTGCGCGCAAGTATCCCGGGCATTACCAGGCGATGTTCGAAAGCGGGCTGTCCGAGCAGGACCATCCGCAACTGCTGCCTGCGGCGGCACGGGCGCGGGCGGTGCTGGAAAAGGCCGCCGCGCGCCTGTCAGACCATCTGCCGCCGGGCAAGCGGCCGCCCGCCACGATGTTCTCGGCGCATGTCTGGGCGCTGAGCCACGGGATTGTCGAGCTGTTCGCGCGTGGCAGGCCCGGCGCCCGGTCGCCCTATGCGCCCGAGGATCTGCTGGAGGCGGCCATCGGCATCTATCTGCGCGGACTTGGCCTGCTGCCGCCCGACCGGTAGCGGACGGCAAGACCCACGGGCAAGCGGGCGGCGCCGGGCACGATGCTGACCCGCGCTCGTGGTGTCTGTCCGCGGGCGGCTTCGGGGTGTGCGGGGGGTATCCCCCCGCGCCGCATCAGCCCCGGGCGCGGCGGCCGCCGCGGCGGCCGCTGGTGGCCTGGCTGGCGGCAGCCGAGGCCTCGGCAAAGGACAGGCCGCCCTCGACCGCCTCGATCACCCGGGCGAACCGGATCCACTCGCCGCCGTTCGCGTCATGGTCCATCAGGAAGTTGGCGGCGCGGATCGCCTCCATCTCGACCTGGCGGACCGGGTTCATGATCGCGCTCGTCATCCCCGCGCCGATCGCCATGGGCAGGAAGGCCGCGTTGATGCCGTGGCGGTGCGGAAGGCCGAAACTGATGTTCGACGCGCCGCAGGTGGTGTTCACGCCCAGTTCGTCGCGCAGGCGGCGGACCAGGGTAAAGACCTGGCGGCCAGCCGTCGACATCGCGCCGACGGGCATCACCAGGGGATCGACCACGATGTCATGCGCCGGGATGCCGAAATCCGCCGCCCGTTCGACGATCTTCTTCGCCACGGCAAAGCGCACGTCGGGATCGGGCGAGATGCCGGTGTCGTCGTTCGAGATCGCCACCACCGGCACGTTGTATTTCTTGACGAGCGGCAGCACGCGCTCCAGCCGTTCCTCCTCGCCGGTGACCGAGTTCAGAAGGGGGCGGCCTTCGCAGGCCATCAGGCCGGCCTCGAGCGCGCCGGGGACCGAACTGTCGATGCACAGCGGCACGTCGACCGTCTGCTGGATGATCTCGATCAGCGCCTTCATCAGCGGCGGTTCGACGAAGTTGTTGTCGGCATAGCGCGGGTCGGCGGCCATGCGGTTGGTGAACACGGCGCCCGAGTTGACGTCGAGCACGGTCGCCCCGCAGGCGACCTGTTCCAGCGCGTCCTTGATCACCGTCTCGAAATTGTCGACCTCCAACTCGGCCGCCAGTTTCTTGCGGCCCGTGGGGTTGATGCGCTCTCCGATCACGCAGAATGGCTCATCGAACCCGATGACGACGGTTTTCGTCTTGGATTCCAGTACGGTGCGGGTCATTCCTCAACCTTTCTGCGATGCGGGCGCGGTGGCGTCGCCGCCCTGGGCGATGGCCCAGTCGGCATTGGCCTTGATGCCACCCAACGGGAAGAAATGCACCTGTTCGATCCCGAATTCCGGATGCGCCGCCTTGTGGCGGGCCAGTGCCTCGAGCACCTCGAAGGGCTCGTAGGGCAGCAGGAGCTTGGTCACATCCATCGCCCGCTTCTGCAGCACGCGCAGGCTGGGGCCGACACCGCAGGCGATGGCGAACTTGATCAGCGTCTGAAGCTTGGCGGGGCCGGCGATGCCGATGTGGACGGGCAGGCGGATGCCCTCGGCCGCCAGCCGGTCGGCCCATGCGATGATCGGGGCCGCCTCGAAGCTGAACTGGGTGACGATGGCCATTGCCGCGTCGCTGCGGTCGGCGAAGGCCTGTTTCCAGCGCAGCGCCTCCATCACCATGCGGTCGGACCCGTCGGGGTCAATGTCGCGGTTGCCCTCCGGGTGGCCCGCCACATGCAGGCGGTCGAAGCCGTCGAACAGGCCCGTCTCGATCAGCTGCATCGACGACTCGAAGGTGCCGCGCGGTGCCGACAGGCCGCCACCCAGCAGAAGCGCCTGGCGCACCCCGGCCTCGGCCCGGTAGCGCGCGATCCAGTCGGCCAGCGTGGCGCGGTCGGGGATGATGCGTGCGGGAATGTGCGGCATCGGCTCGTAGCCTTCGGCGCGCAGGCGGGCGGCGGTGGCCACCATCTCGTCAATCGGCGTTCCGTCGATATGGGCGATGTAGACGCGCGTGCCCGCAGGCAGAAGGTCGCGGAAATCCGCGATCTTCTCGGCGGTGCGGGGCATCACCTCCATCGAGTAGCCCGCCAGGAACTCCGCGAGCGGGGCGGGGGCGGGTGTCGGTGCCTCGCGGCGGAAACTGAACAGTGCCATTGCGCTTCTCCAGAGCGAGCGGACCATTCAGGCCCAGCCGTTGTTGTCGATCAGCGCCTTGAGCCGCGCCGTGTCGTATTCCGCCTCGATCCGCGCGGCCTCGGCCTTCGCGATCTCGTCGGGGTCGCCTTCGACCGTGTAGGGGGGGGCCTTGCGCCATTCCGCCAGATAGCTGTCGGTATCGCGCGCGCCCGCCTTCATGGCCGCCCGGTCGATCGCCTGTTCAAAGCGTTCGGGCAGTTGCACCTTCGATCCGCGCCGTCCCTTGCCCACGATCACCTGGGCAGGAATGTCGCGCCAGTACACCACCGTCACGTCTGGCAAGGCTGATTCCCCCGTTGCGTCTGGGCCCTGTGTAGGCGCAAGTCCGCGACATGCGAGGTCGGATTTCGACCTGTCCCGCGCGCCTTGCGACGGCGCAATCTAGCGCCTTCGCGGCGCTGCGGCGATGGGGGCCAGGCCCCGAAATTCTCATGTTCATCCTGAGCCGCGCCGCATCTGGCCGGGACGGGGTCTGGGCGGGGCCGGGGATCGCCGCTTGCACGACACGGCCGTCGCCGTTACCATCGGGATCAACCACGAATGGAGGGCGGTCATGACGCCCGAGCGTCCCCGGGAGGAGGACGCGATCCCGGGGGCGCAACCCGCGCCGGACGCATCCGGCGCGACCCTTGCAGCCAAGGCCGTCCCCCCGGTCGAGCCGTCAACCTCCCACCCGGCCGGGCCGGGCGCGCTCTATGCTGCGCTCGATCTCGGCACGAACAGTTGCCGGATGCTGATTGCCCGCCCGCGGGGCGCGCATTTTCATGTCGTCGACAGCTTTTCCAAGACCGTGCAGCTTGGGCACGGGCTGGAGGCCTCGGGGCGGCTGTCGCGTGCCTCGATGGCGCGCACGGTGGCGGCGCTGCACATCTGCCAGAAGAAGATCGAGAAGCACGGCGTGACGCGGATGCGGCTGGTCGCGACCGAGGCCTGCCGGCGGGCGCGCAACGCGCGGGACTTCATCCGCCAGGTCCGGCGCGAGACCGGCCTGCCGATGGAGATCATCCAGCCCGAGGAAGAGGCGCGTCTGGCGGTGATTTCCTGCGCGCCGCTGGTGTCCAAGCGCACCGAGCAGCTGCTGGTGGTGGATATCGGCGGCGGGTCGACCGAACTGGTGTGGATCGACCTGAGCCGCGTTGCGCCACCCGACCGGCCGCGGTCGATCATGCGGCTTCGGCAGGGCCTGAGCCGCGAGGCCGGCGACGGGCTGGCCCGGGTTGTCGACTGGATCTCGGTGCCCCTGGGCGTGGCGACGCTGAAGGACCAGTTCGGCGACGTCGAGGACGATTCGGCACGCTTTGCGCTGATGTCCTGGTTCTTCGAGGAGAATCTGGCGAACTTCTCGCCCTACAACGCCGAGAACCCGCGCGAGGGGTTCCAGATCGTCGGCACCAGCGGAACGATCACCACGGTTGCCGCGTCCTTCCTGGGCCTGAAGCGCTATGACCGGGCCAAGGTGGACGGGCTGCGCATGACATCGGCGCAGATCGACACCGTGATCCGCGACTACCTGTCGCTTGGTCCCGAGGGGCGGCGCACCGATCCGCGCATCGGGCGGGATCGCCATGCGCTGATCATGTCGGGTGCGGCTATCCTTCAGGCGCTGATGCGGATATGGCCCACCGACCGGTTGTCGGTGGCTGACCGGGGGCTGCGCGAGGGGCTGCTCTACGCCCAGATGAGCGCCGACGGCATGCTAGAGGATGGACCGCTCGAATGACCGAGAACACTTCGGGCCGGGGCTCGCGCGATCTGCGGGTGCGGGTCAAGACCGCCAAGGGGCGCAAGCTGTCGTCGACGCTGTGGCTGGAGCGGCAGTTGAACGACCCCTACGTGATCCGCGCCAAGCGCGAGGGCTATCGCGGCCGCGCGGCGTTCAAGATCCTTGAACTGGACGACAAGTACGGGTTCCTGACCCCGGGGGCGCGGGTGGTCGACCTGGGTTGCGCGCCGGGGGGCTGGTGTCAGGTGGCGGTCGAGCGGGTGAACGCCCTCGGCCAGCGCGGGGGCAAGCCGGTGGGGACGGTGCTGGGCGTCGATCTTCAGCCGGTGGACCCGATTCCGGGGGCGCAGATCCACCAGCTCGACTTTCTGTCGGATGGCGCGGACGACAAGGTGAAGGCCTGGCTGGGCGGCCGCGCCGATGTGGTGATGAGCGACATGGCCGCCGCGTCGAGCGGCCACAAGGCGACCGATCACCTGCGGATCATCGCCCTGTGCGAGGCCGCGGCGGAGTTCGCCTTTGACGTGCTGGAAGAGGGCGGAACCTTTGTCGCCAAGGTGCTGGCGGGCGGCGCCGAGAACGAGCTGCAATCCCGTCTGAAGCGCGCGTTCCGCAAGGTCGCCAACGTCAAGCCACCGGCCAGCCGCGCGGACAGTTCCGAGAAGTTCGTGGTGGCGCAGGGATTTCGCGGGCGGCCCGCCGAGATCGACGACGACGGGGCCGCGTGACGCCGATGACCGGGTGATCCCCGGTCGGGCTATGCCGGCGATCAGCCGCCCCAGTGGCGGACCGGGCCGCAGTCCATATGGACGAAGTTCGACCGGGAATAGCGGCCCACGCCGCCCGAGGCGCAGGCCTCGGCCGCGCGGGCGATCTGGCTGACGGACCGCGACTTCAGGCGCAGGTCGGCGGCCTGGCCGCGCATGTGAAGGCTGTCGCGGGCGACACCGCGCGATTTCGACCGCAGCATCGCGTTGGTCTGCGGGCTGCGATAACCCGACAGCATCATGTAGGGTTCCGACACATCCATCAGGCGATGCGCAGCCGCCATGATGTCGACCGTCCGCGTGTCGATCTGGGTGGTTGCCCCGGACCGCCAGTCGCGCATGAAGTGGTTGATTTCCTTGATGACTTCGGGAATGTACTTGCCGTCGATCCAGTATATCGTGTCGATCGCCTCGCCGGTGCGGCCCGAATACATCCGCACCCGCCGGATATCGCCCGACCCGCGCAGAAGCCCGAAGGCGTTGGAGTAGGTCGGTGCGGCCGCGACCATCGTCGCCGCAAACACACCCAGCAATCCACGCCGCGTGATCGCCGATGAGCTGTTTTCCGTCATTCTGCTAGGCCTGTCCCGCATTCTTCTATCATAGCCGCCTGTGCCGGCGGCTTGTCTCTGCCATCGCACCATCCCCAGTGCCCGAACGTTATGGCACGCCGGGAATCGGATATGAAGCGCAGAAAGGCCGCACCGCGGCATTACAAGGGGAATCGGCAAAAATTCGCTGAACGTGGCAGGACGTGACGACGGGCAGGGAACCGGAAGAAATGTGATCGGATTGCGACAGTCCGCGGGGTTTCCGGCACGCAGGGGCGGCTCGCGCGGAATGTGAATGGACACCTGCGCCGGGGCGGCGATTCTGGGCGGGACATTGAGAATGCTGATCGAGGTCGGAATGACGATTGCATCACGCGGCGCCGCGCGTTTCGCGGCAGGGGTTTCCGCGCTGGCCATTGCCGGTGCCGTCTGGACGCAGGGGGCCGTTGCGCAATCCGTTCCCGCGCTGACATCGCAGGTCCAGGTTTCGGCGGCGGCGCAGTCGGCGTTCCGCAATGCCCTGGCCGAGGCGGCGGTGGCGGATGAGGCGGTGGCCGGTTTCTACCGCGACCGCGCCTATGCGCCGTTCTGGACCGGGCCCGAGGACGCGCCGCGCCGCGCCGCGCTGTTGCAGGCGCTGGCCGGGGCGGGAATGCACGGGCTGCCGGTCGGCCGCTACGACCCTGCCGACCTGATCGCGGCATTCCGCGCCGCCCGCACCGAGGGCGACCGGGGCCGGCTTGAGGTGCGCATGACGCTGGCGCTGCTGGATTATGCGCGCGACGTTCAGACCGGCGCACTGGTGCCGTCCAAGGTGGCACCGGGCATCGTGCGCGAGGTCCCGGTGCGCGACCGCCGGGGCAATCTGGACGGCTTTGCCCGCGCCGCCGATCCGCTGGCCTTCCTGACGTCGCTGCCGCCCCGGTCGCAGGAATATGTCCGGCTGATGAAGGCGCGTTTCATGCTGGAACGCGCGGCGGCCGAAGGATCATGGGGCGCACCGGTCAGCGCCAAGTCGCTGGAACCCGGCGCCACGGGCGAGGCGCTGATCGCGCTGCGCGACCGTCTGGCGGCGATGGGCTACCTTCCCGGCAATGCCGCCGCGGCCAGCTATGACGACACGATCCGCAAGGCCGTCAGCGCCTTTCAGGCGGACCACGGGATCGAAGTGAACGGCGTGGCCGGTGCCACGACGCTGGCCGAGATCAACGTCGGGCCGGAACGGCGGCTTGCGGCCGTCATCGTCGCGATGGAGCGGGAACGCTGGCTGAACATCGAGCGGGGTAAGCGCCACATCTGGGTCAACCTGGCCGATTTCTCGGCCCAGATCGTCGATGACGGGCGCGTGACCTTCCAGACCCGCGCGGTGGTGGGGGCGCAGAAGATCGACAAGAACACCCCCGAGTTCAGCCACAAGATGACCTACATGGAGCTGAACCCCGACTGGACGGTGCCCGGGGGCATCATCAAGCGCGACTACCTGCCCAAGCTCAAGGCCAACCCGAACGCCCTGGGGCATCTGCAGCTGATCGACCGGCGGGGCCGGGTGGTGCCGCGCGGATCGGTGGACTTCGCCGCCTATTCGGCGTCGAACTTTCCCTTCAACCTGCGGCAGGCGCCGGGGGACGGCAATGCGCTTGGCCGGGTCAAGTTCATGTTCCCGAATCCGCACGCGATCTATCTGCATGACACGCCGGAGAAGCATCTTTTCGGCCGTGAGGTGCGCACATACTCCTCGGGCTGCGTGCGGCTGAACGATCCGTTCGAATTTGCCTACGAACTGCTGTCGCGGCAGGAGGCCGACCCCCGCACGGCGTTCCACAAGGTGCTGGACACACGGCGCCAGGAGCGCATCTTCCTGAAGGAGCCGGTGCCGATCCATCTGGAGTACCGCACCGCCTTCAGCAACCCGCGCGGGCAGATGCAGTACCGGCGCGACATGTACGGGCGGGACGCGGCGATCTTCCGGGCGCTCGTGCAGGCCGGGGTGGTCACCGCCGCCGCCGACAGCTAATCCTGCGGGTGAGCGATCACCCGGAGGAGGCCATGTCCCACACCATTGCCGAGATCGCCGCCGCCATCGGGGCCGAGGCGGAGGGCGACCTGTCGATCCGCATCGCGCGGGCGGCGGAGCCGGCCGCCGCGGGGCCCGAAGACCTGGCCCTGGCCATGGACCCGCGCTATGGCGGCGGCATCGCGCAGGGGCGCGCGGTTGCCGCGCTGCTGTGGCCCGGGGCCGACTGGCGGGGCATGGGGTTGCGGGCGGCAATCTTTGCGCCGCGGTCGCGGCTGGCGCTGTCGGGGCTGACGCGGCTGATGGACGCCGGGCCCGACATCGCGCCGGGCCTGCATCCGATGACGGTGATCGCGCCCTCGGCCCGGATCGGCGACGGTGCGGCCATCGGCCCCTTCGTCACCATCGGCGCGGGTGCCGTGATCGGGCCGCGCGCGCGCATTGCCGCCCATGTCTCGGTGGGCGAGGGCGCGCGGATCGGCGAGGATGCCCTGATCCTGCCGGGCGCGCGGATCGGTGCGCGGGTGACGATCGGTGACCGGTTCATCTGCCAGCCCGGGGCGGTGATCGGGGCGGACGGATTCTCCTTTGTCACGCCCGAGCGGTCGGGGGTTGAAGATGTTCGCGCAAGCCTCGGACAACGCGACGAAATCCGCGAACAAAGCTGGACGCGCATTCACAGCCTGGGTGCGGTGACCATCGGCGACGATGTCGAAGTGGGGGCGAACGCCTGCATCGACCGCGGCACGATCCGGGATACCGCGATCGGCTCGGGAACCAAGCTCGATAACCTCGTGCATGTCGGGCACAATGTCACGGTGGGGCGCGATTGCCTGCTGTGCGGACAGGTGGGCATCGCCGGGTCGGCGCGCATCGGCGACCGGGTGGTGCTGGGCGGCCAGTGCGGCGTGAACGACAACATCTTTGTCGGCGACGACGTGATCGCGGGCGGGGCGACCAAGATCTTCACCAATGCGCCCGCCGGCCGCGTGCTGCTGGGCTATCCGGCGGTGAAGATGGAGACGCATGTCGAGATGCAGAAGGCGCTGCGCCGCCTGCCGCGCCTGGCCGCCGCGGTTGCCGCGCTGAAGAAAGCCGTTCCCATCGCCGACGGGAACGATTAGACCCGGGGCCGACCGGAAGAAGGGGCGGGCGGATGACCGACAGCGTGCGGGACAGGGTGGTGGCGATCGTCGCCGAACAGGCAGTGCTGGACGTGGCGGACGTGAAGATGGACGCGACGCTGGAAAGCCTGGGGATCGACAGCCTGGGGCTGGTCGAATCGATCTTCGCCATCGAGGAAGCCTTTGACATCTCGGTGCCGTTCAACGCCAACGATCCGGCGCAGAGCGAGTTCGACATCTCGTCGGTCGCGGCCATCGTCGCGGCGGTCGAACGGCTGGTCGCCGAACAGAAGGGCGCCTGATTCCGATGCGGCGGGTGGTCATCACGGGGGCCGGGACCATCAACGCACTTGCGCATGACGTTCCGGGCACCTTTGCCGCGTTCCGCGACGGGCGTTGCGGCATCACACCGCTGGAAATCCGCGACCGCGAGCGTCTGTCGATCCAGATCGGCGGCCAGGTCCACAACTGGAACCCCGAGGCGCATTTCAACCGCCAGCAGATCGTCCTTTACGACAAGTTCACCCAGTTCACGCTGCTGGCCGCGCGGCAGGCGGTGGAACAGTCGGGGATCGAGTTCGAGGGGTCGCTGGGGCTTGAGGCCGGGGCGGTGCTGGGCACGGCCGGCGGCGGCGTGAACACCTGGGACGAGAATTACCGGGCGGTCTACGAGGAGGGGAGGAACCGGGTTCATCCCTTTGTCGTGCCCAAGCTGATGAACAATGCGGCGGCCAGCCACCTGTCGATGGAATACGGGCTGCGCGGGCCGACCTTCACCGTCGCGACGGCCTGCGCCAGTTCGAATCACGCGATGGGCCTTGCGTTCCAGATGGTGCGGTCGGGCGCGGCGCGCGCCATGCTGACCGGCGGGTCCGAGGCGATGCTGTGCTTTGGCGGGATCAAGGCCTGGGAAGGCTTGCGCGTCATGTCCAAGGACGCCTGCCGCCCGTTCAGCGCGAACCGCAACGGGATGGTGCAGGGCGAGGGAGCGGGCGTCTTCGTGTTCGAGGACTATGACCACGCCCGGGCGCGCGGGGCCGACATCCTGGCCGAGGTGCTGGGTTTCGCCATGTCGTCGGATGCCGCCGACATCGTGATGCCCTCGGCACAGGGGGCCGAGCGCGCGATCACCGGCGCGCTGCGGGATGCCCGGCTGAACCCCGAGGATGTGGGATACATCAACGCCCATGGCACCGGCACCGCCGCCAATGACAAGACGGAATGCGCGGCCGTGGCCCATGCCTTCGGGCACCATGCGGACCGGCTGATGATGTCGTCCACCAAGTCGATGCATGGGCACCTGATCGGCGGGACCGGTGCGGTCGAGCTGCTGGCCTGCCTGATGGCGCTGCGCGAAGGGGTGATCGCACCGACCATCGGCTACGAGGAACCCGATCCGGAATGCGCGCTTGACGTCGTGCCCAACGTGGCGCGCGAGGCGAAGGTCGATGTGGTGCTGTCGAACGCCTTTGCCTTTGGCGGGCTGAATGCGGTGATCGCGCTGCGCCGGGTCTGACGGTTCCGGACTGCCGGAACGCGAACGGGCCCGCGCGATGCGCGGGCCCGTCGGTTCATCGGCGGCGGTTCATCGGCGGCCGGGTCAGTTTCCGCCGGGCGCGGCGGCCGGTGCGGGTTCTGCCGTCACGGCCGGCTGTTTCGGGATGTTGCCCGAGACCAGCGCGTCATAGCCGGCGGTGAAGCCGCGCAGCGACATGGCCACCGTCACCTTCTGTTCGGGGGCAACCACCGGAACGATGGTCACGTTCACCCGGTTGCCGCGCTTCATCGCGTCGATTTCGGGCTGGGTGAAGCCGATCCGCGCGATGCAGCCGATCGGGCTGCACCAGGCGAAGGGGTATTTCTTGACCGCGCCGCCATCGACCTGCAGCGAAAGCTCCTGCGTCAGCAGGGTTTCCAGAGGCACGATCGCGGTGGCGCCCGCGGCGGCCTGCTGGCCGGCGGGCAGGTTCACCATGGTGAACTCCGAGATCGGGTTGCCTTCGGCATCCTTCAGCAGCTGGTAAAGCTGGCACGGGTCCGATCCGTCCTCGGCGCGCAGGCAGCGGATTTCCCAGTCGCCATGCGTGGCGGCGGTATAGTTCGATCCGATGCCGTCGGCATTTTCCTCGCGCCCCAGCGACAGGTCGTCGGGGTTCGGAACGGGGTCGGCCGCGGGGGCCGGGGCAGCGGGCGTTTCCTGCGCCACAGCGGGCACCGCCAGCGCCAGGCCAAGCAGGACGGCAAGGATCGGGGTCGTGCGGGTCATGTGATCATCCGGCAATCAGGTCGTGTCGGGTGGCGGCTTAGCACGGTCTTTCGGGGAAGTCAGGGCGAAAACAGCGGCGTGCCGCAGGCTTGAACGGGGCCGGGCAAGGGTCCGCGCAGGGGTGGGCCGCAAAATGAACAAGGGCCGGCAAACCGGCCCTTGCACTGAATTGTTTTTGCTCCCTGTCGGACTGGCCGACTTCATGGCGGGAAGGTATGCGGGCGGCACTTCGCCGTCAACAGGGAATCCGACGCGCCCGGATCACTTTGCAGGCAGGAAAAAAGCCGCGCCTTTTCAGGGGCGCGGCCAGTCGAACAGGGAGGAAGTCACATCCGGCGCGCGGCACCTTCGCGGCTGGACATGCCCACTCTGGCAGAACGGGGTTAACGATGTATTGTCAGGGCGCAACGCAGACGGCGACAGGATGGGGCGGGCGGAATGGGCGAGGAAGCAGGCATCTTCGTGGGCGGCGGGGGCGAGGGCCATGCGGTGCCGCAGACCCTGCTGCTGGGCTATGGCAACCGCCACGGTCTGGTGGCCGGGGCCACCGGCACCGGCAAGACCGTGACCCTGCAGGTGCTGGCCGAGGGGTTTTCTGCCGCGGGGGTGCCGGTCTTCTGTTCCGACATCAAGGGCGACCTGTCGGGCATCGCGGTCGCCGGAAATCCGCAGGGCAAGCTGCTGGATGCATTCCGCGCGCGGTCGAATACCATCGGCTGGGAACTGCGGTCGCAGGCATTTCCGGTGATCTTCTGGGACCTGTTCGGCGAACAGGGCCATCCGGTCCGGACCACCGTGGCCGAGATGGGGCCGCTGCTGCTGTCGCGGCTGCTGGAACTGACCGAGCCGCAGGAGGGCGTGCTGAACGTGGCCTTCCGCCTGGCGGATGACGAGGAGCTGCCGCTTCTGGACATGAAGGACCTGCAGGCGATGCTGACCTTCATCGCCGAGAATGCGCGCGAGATCTCGGCGCGCTATGGCCTGGTGTCCACCACCTCGGTGGGCGCGATCCAGCGGCGGCTTCTGGTGCTGGAGAACCAGGGCGGTGCCGGGATGTTCGGCGAGCCGGCCCTGGATCTGGCCGACATGATGCGGATGGCGCCGGACGGGCGGGGCTATGTGTCGGTGCTGGCGGCCGACAGGCTGATGGGGTCGCCGCGCCTCTACGCCACGTTCCTGCTGTGGCTGCTTTCGGAACTTTTCGAGGAATTGCCGGAAGTTGGAGACCCCGAGAAGCCGCGGCTGGTGTTCTTTTTCGACGAGGCGCATCTGCTGTTCGATGGTGCGCCGAAGGGGCTGGTGGACCGGGTCGAACAGGTGGCCCGGCTGATCCGGTCGAAGGGCGTGGGCGTGTATTTCGTGACGCAGCGGCCCGCCGACGTGCCCGAGACGATCCTGGCGCAACTGGGCAATCGGGTTCAGCACGCGCTGCGGGCCTTTACCGCGCGCGACCAGACCGACCTGCGCAAGGCGGCGCAGACCTATCGGGCGAACCCGCGCTTTTCCACCGAGGCGGCGATCCGCGAGGTGGGCACGGGCGAGGCGGTGACATCCTTCCTGGAACGCAAGGGGATACCCGGCATGGTCGAGCGCACGCTGGTGCGGCCGCCGATGTCGCAACTGGGGCCGATTGATCCGGCAGCGCGCGGGCAGGTGATTGCCGCAAGCCCGTTGCGGGGCAAGTACGACACGGTGCTGGACCGCGATTCGGCCTGGGAACGGCTGCGGGCGCGGGCCGAGGCGGCAGCGCGCGAGGCGGCCGAAGCCGAGGCGCGCGAGGCGGCGGACAAGGAGGCCGAGCGCGAGTTCCGCAATGCCCGGCGCTATGATCCCAAGATGCCCCGCGCCACCAAGACCAGCAGCCGCAGCCGGTCGTCCGACAGCGTGGGCGAAGCCTTTGCGAAAAGTTTCGCACGGTCGCTGGGCAGCCGGTCGGGGCAGGCGGTGATGCGGGGGGTGCTGGGCACGCTGTTCCGCAAGCGCTGAGCTTTGCCGGGCAACCGGCTGAGGACGCTGGATTAATCGGGGATGGGGCGGAGCCGGCGGCGGCCGTTTTCCGTCTGGTTCGCGTATGGCGGGCGTATGGCATCCGTCCCGACAGCGCGTTCGCAGCACCCCGCTGACCTGCAACGGGCGATTCGGCCGCGTCAGACCGCGCGGTCGATCTTGCTGGACAGGTGGATCAGGCTTTCCGAGGATTTCACCCCGGTCAGGGCGCCGATCTGGTCGAGCACCTGATCCAGAACCTGCGTGTTCGGCGCGGCGATCTGGAGCAGCAGGTCGAAGCGGCCCGAGGTGGTGTGGCAGCGCTCGACCTCGGCAATCGACTTGAGCCGCGTCAGGATCGCGGCCTGCGCGCGCGGTTCGATCATCACCAGCACGGTGGCGCGCAGCCGGCCCTGGCGGGCGGCCTCGCCCAGCCGCACGGTGTAGCCCGCGATCACGCCGGTGGTTTCCAGCCGTTCCAGCCGGGCCTGGATGGTGGAGCGCGCGACCTTCAGCCGCCGCGCCAGGACGGCCACCGAGATGCGGGCGTCAGCCCCCAGCAGGGCCAGAATGCTGCGATCGAGGTCGTCCATACAGATTGCCTTGCCGTTTCGTCATTTTGACGAACGAATATCACATTTCTGTCGTTTCGCACGGTGAAATTGTGCCCCATATGCGGCATCCTCGTTTTCAGGAAAAAGGGCGGCTCATACGCACCTTGCCTGGTTCATGAAACCGCGCAGGTGCGCCCCCGGCAACGAACCCGGGCGGGCAATGCGTTCTGTTGGCCACAAGAAAGGGCAGCGCCGATGGGACTCTCGAAGACGATCTGGACGAATCCGACCGAATACCTGCGGACCGTATCGCCGCAGAACCCCGTGCTGTTCTTCAGCCCGCAGGCGCTGCAGCGGCAGGCGCGGCGCTTCATCGACGGGTTTCCGGGCATGGTCACCTATGCGGTGAAATCGAACCCCGAAGAGGCGGTGATCGAGAATCTGGTGGCGGCGGGCCTGCGCGGGTTCGACGTGGCCTCGCCCTTCGAGATGCACCTGATCCGGCGGCTCGCGCCGGATGCGGCGATGCACTACAACAACCCGGTGCGGGCCCGTCACGAGATTGCCGTGGCGGTGGAACTGGGCGTGAAATCCTATTCCGTCGACAGCGCGTCGGAGCTTGAGAAGCTGATCGAGATGGTGCCGGCCGAAGGCACCGAGATCACCGTGCGCTTCAAGCTGCCCGTGTCGGGGGCGGCCTACAACTTTGGCGCCAAGTTCGGGGCGACGGCCGAACTGGCCGTGACGCTGCTGCAGCGGGTGGCCGAGGCCGGGTTCATCCCGTCGATCACCTTCCATCCGGGCACGCAATGCACCGACCCGGCGGCCTGGGATGCCTATATCCGCAAGGCGGCCTGGATCGCGGCCGAGGCGGGTGTGACGATCGCCCGGCTGAACGTGGGCGGCGGGTTCCCGTCGCACCGGCTGGATGCCGTGGTGCCGATGCTGGACGAGACCTTTGCGCTGATCGACCGGGCCACGGCGGAAGCCTTTGGCGCGGATCGCCCGATGCTGGTCTGCGAGCCCGGCCGGTCGATGTGCGGCGATGCCTTCACGCTGGCGGCGCGGGTCAAGGCGGTGCGCGATGGCACGCATGTGTTCCTGAACGACGGGGTCTATGGCGCGCTGACCGAACTGCCGCTGATCGGGGTGATCGACAGGCTGACGGTCATGGCGCCCTCGGGCGAGATCAAGGGCGGTCCGACGGCGCCGCGCATCATCTTTGGCCCGACCTGCGATTCGGTCGACCGGCTGCCGGGCGAGGTTCCGCTGGCCGCCGACATCGAGGAAGGCGACTTTGTCGTGGTGCATGGCATGGGCGCCTATTCGACGGTCACCAACACCCGGTTCAACGGCTTTGGCGAACTGGGCATGGCAACGGTGCTGTCGCAGAAGCTGTGACATGGCGCGGGCGGCACCCTGCGGGGTGCCGCCGCCGCGTCCGGTCGCCGGTTGGACAATCCTCGGCAGGTCGTTAGTGTTTCCCGGGCAGGATGGCCCGGGAGCAACGGATGCAGCAGTTCGGCAAGGCGCAGCCCGCAGGGCGGATCGAGGATCACCGGTTCCTGACCGGGCAGGGCCGCTTTGTGGATGACATCGCGCCCGAGGGCGCGCTGGTGGCGATGTTCCTGCGGTCGCCGGTGGCGCATGGGCGCATCCTGTCGCTGGACCTGAGCGCGGCGCAGGCGATGCCCGGGGTGCATCTGGTGCTGGATGCCGCGGCGCTGGCGGCCGAGGGCGTGGCGCTGGCCATGCAGGGCATGCGGATTTCGGGGCGCGGCGGCGCCCGTGGCGCGGGACCGGAGCGGCCGGTGCTGGCGCAGTCGGTGCTGCGGCATCTGGGCGAGCCGGTGGCGATGGTGGTGGCCGACAGTGCCGCCGTGGCGCGCGACGCCGTCGAGGCCATCGTGCTGGACCACGCGGAGCTTGCGCCCGCCCTGGGGCTGGGGGGCGAGGGCCCCGCGATCCACGCCGTGGCGCCGGGGAACCTGGCCTATGACTATGTGCTGGGGGACGAGGCGGCGGTGGCGGCGGCGCTGGCCGCCGCGCACCACCGCCTGCAGGTTGAGGTGGCGCAGCCCCGGGTCTTTGCCGCCAGCATGGAGCCGCGCGGCGCCTTTGCCGAATGGGATGGCGAGCGGCTGCATTTCTGCACCTGCGCGCAGGGGGTCTGGACCCAGAAGGCCGAGCTGGCGCGGATGCTGGGCCTGCCGCGCGACCGGGTGCGGGTGACCAACCCGGATGTCGGCGGCGGGTTCGGCATGAAGGTGATGACCTATCCCGAATATGTGCCGCTGGCGCAGGCGGCGCGGATGCTGGGGCGGCCGGTGAAATGGACATCGGACCGGGGCGAGGCGATGCTGGCGGACAATGGCGCGCGCGACCTGACGGCGGTGGCCGACCTGGGGTTCGACGCCGACCTGCGGCTGACGGGATATGCCTGCGCGGTGCGGTCGAACATGGGGGCCTACAATTCGCAGTTCGGGCAGAACATCCAGTCGGTCCTGTTCGGCAAGGTGTTCACCGGGATCTACGACCTGCCGATGGCCTGCCTGACGGCGCGCGGCTACTACACCAGCACGACGCCGGTCGATGCCTACCGGGGTGCCGGGCGGCCCGAGGCGATCCTGACGATCGAGCGGGCGATGGATGCGGCGGCGCGGGTGCTGGGCGTGTCGCCCTTCGAGCTGCGGCGGCGCAATGCGATCCGGGCCTTTCCGCACAGCATGATGAACGGCGAGACGATCCGCGACGGCGATTTCCTGCGCATCCTGGACCGGCTGGAGGCGGAGTGCGACCACGCGGGGTTCGCCGCCCGGCGGGCCGAGAGCGCGGCCCGGGGGCGGCTGCGCGGCTTCGGGCTGGCCAGCTATATCGAGGCGGTGCTGGGCGATCCGGCCGAAACCGCGCGGATCGCCTTCGACCCCGACGGGACGGTGACGCTGTTCGTCGGCACGCAGTCGAACGGGCAGGGGCACGAGACGGTCTATACCCGCCTGCTGTCGGAGCGGACGGGCATCGCGCCGCATCTGATCCGCATCGTGCAGGGCGACAGCGACGCGATCCCGGCGGGCGGGGGCACCGGGGGATCGCGGTCAGTGACGGTGCAGGGCTCGGCCACGGTCGAGACGGTGGCGGCCATGGTCGCGGCCTTCGCGGCCTATCTCGCCGATGACATGGGCGATGGCGTGGCCTTCGACGGGCGCAGCTTTCACGCGCCGGGGACGAACCTGCGGCCGACGCTGATCGAGGCGGCGGAGCGGGCGCGCGCGGCGGGGCGCGCGGACCTGCTGTCGCACGAGCGCGCGATCACGCTTGCGGCGCGCAGCTTTCCCAATGGCGCCCACGCCGCCGAGGTCGAGATCGACCCCGAGACCGGGCTTGTCACGCTGGACCGCTATACGGTCACCGACGATTTCGGCACGATGCTGGCCCCGGAACTGGTCGAGGGGCAGGTGCATGGCGGCATCGCGCAGGGCTTTGGCCAGACAATGACGGAACGGGTGGTCTTTGACGGCCAGGGCCAGTTGCTGACCGGGAGTTTCATGGACTACGCGATGCCGCGCGCCGCCGACATGCCGCGCCCGCGCTTCACCACCGAGCCGGTGCCCACCGCGACCAACCCGCTGGGCATGAAGGGCTGCGGCGAGGCGGGGACGGTGGGGGCGCTGGGCGCGCTCTCGAACGCGGTGGCGGATGCGCTGGCCCAGGCCGGGGCGCCCGCGATGCAGATGCCGTTCTCGCCCGGCCGTGTCTGGGCGCATCTGAGGGAGGCGCAATCTGGCCCTGTCTGACCTTCTGCGCAGGTTCCTGCGCCGCGAACCGGTGCCGGTTCTGCGGTCCGAGGGGATTGCGGCCGCTCCGCCGGGGCGGCTGCGCGGACAGGTGGATCACGTGATCATCCTGGATGGCACGATGTCGTCGCTGGCCGAGGGGATGGAGACGAATGCGGGCATCACCTACAAGCTGCTGTCCGAGGGTGGGCCGCGCGCACATCGGACGGTGTATTACGAACCCGGCCTGCAATGGGAAAGCTGGCGGCATTTCCAGGATGTCGTTCAGGGCAAGGGCCTGAACCGGCAGATCCGCCGGGCCTATGGATGGCTGTGCAGCCATTACCGGCCGGGCGACCGGATCTGGCTGCTGGGCTATTCGCGCGGGGCCTATGCGGTGCGGTCGCTGGCCGGGGTGATCGACCGTATCGGCCTGCTGCGGCAGGACTGCGCCATCGAGCGGAACGTGAAGATCGCCTTCCGCCACTATCGCCATGGACCGGAACGCGCCACGGCGCGCGCCTTCGTGCGGCGCAACTGCCACCGGGACGCGCCGATCGAGATGGTCGGCGTCTGGGACACGGTGAAGGCGCTGGGCCTGCGGCTGCCGCTGCTGTGGATGCTGACCGAGGGGCGCAATTCGTTCCACAACCATCAGCTGGGCCCGGCGATCCGGCACGGGTTCCATGCGCTGGCGCTGCACGAGACTCGGGCGGTGTTCGCGCCGGTGCTGTGGCAATGCCCGCCGGAATGGCAGGGCAACGTGGAACAGATGTGGTTCCGGGGGGCGCATGGCGACGTGGGCGGGCAGATCGGCCATTTCGTGGCGGCGCGCCCGCTGTCGAACATTCCGCTGGTCTGGATGCTGGACCGGGCGGAAAGCTGCGGCCTGGCCTTGCCCGAGGACTGGCGCGCGCGGTTTCCCTGCGATGCGCAGGCGCCGATGGCCGGCACCTGGCGGGGCTGGGGTGCGGTGTTCCTGCTGCGCCGCCGCCGTGTGGTGGGGCGCGACCGGTCGGAACGCATCCACCCCACCGCGATGCCTGCCCCGCCCCCCGAGGGGCCGCCTGCCGCGGCCACGGTGCCCGGCCCGTTCTGACGCGACCGGCGGCCGGATCAGTCGAGCAGAATGCAGGTCGTCGTGCCCGTGGCGTAAAGGCGGCCGTCGGCGGCCCCCCGGATCTCGGCCCGCGCGACGGCGGTGGACCGGCCCGCATGGTCGACCAGACCCTCGGCCAGCACATCGACCCCCAGCGGCAGGGCACGGATCAGGCTGATCTTGTATTCCAGCGTGGTGTACCATTTGCCCTGCGGCACGCGGGTCATCACCGCGCAGCCCATGGCACTGTCGAGCACCGTACCATACCAGCCGCCGTGGACGCCCCCTACCGGATTGGTCTGGGCAATGCCCGCCGCGCCGCGGAACACCGCGCGGCCGTCGCCGACCTCGACCAGGCGATAGTTCAGAAGGCGCGAGATCGCCGGATGCGGCAGGCGGCCCGCCAGCATCCCCTCCATGAAATCGCGGCCCGACATCGACAGAAGCAGGTCGCGCGGCGGGATATCCGCCAGGGTTTCGGCATAGATCGGATCGGGCATGGGGGTGTCCTGCGGCATGGGTCCGTTGTGGCAAGCCGCGGGCGCGCTGTGAAGGGGCTTTTCCGCGGCGGCGCGGCGGGGCAGGGTGGGGCCCGAAGCCGGAGAGACCCATGCGCCCCCTGACCCTTGCCGTCACCCAGTTCGCGATGACCTGGGACCTGCCCGCGAACCTCGATGCCGCCGAGACCGCGGTGCGTGCCGCCGCCGAGCGGGGGGCGGGGGTGATCCTGCTGCCCGAGCTGTTCGCCGCGCCCTATTTCTGCAAGACCGAGCGGGCGGAATACCTGGGCCTGGCGCTGCCCGCCGCCGGGCATCCGGTGGTGGCGCGCTTTGCCGGCCTGGCGCGGGAACTGGGCGTGGTGCTGCCGGTCAGTTTCTTCGAGCGGGCGGGGCAGGCGCATTTCAACACCGTGGCGATGGTGGATGCCGATGGCCGGGTTCTGGGCCATTACCGCAAGAGCCATATCCCGCAGGGCCCGGGCTATGAGGAGAAGTACTATTTCTCGCCCGGGGACACGGGGTTCCGGGTGTGGGATACCGCCATGGGGCGGATCGGCGTGGGAATCTGCTGGGACCAGTGGTTCCCCGAGGCGGCGCGGGCCATGGCGCTGTTGGGTGCCGAGGCGATCCTCTATCCCACCGCGATCGGGTCGGAGCCGCCCGCGCCCGGCTATGACAGCCAGCCGCATTGGGAAACCGTGATGCGCGGCCATGCGGCCGCGAACATCCTGCCGGTGGCGGCGTCGAACCGCGTCGGCACCGAGACCGCGCCCGAGGGGGTGGAGGTGACGTTCTACGGGTCGAGCCTTGTCGCCGGGCCGACCGGCACGCTGCTGGCGCGCGCCCCGCGCGAGGGTGCTGCGGTCGAGGTGGCGACGGTCGATCTGGACGAGACGGCGGCGCTGCGGGCCTCCTGGGGGCTGTTCCGCGACCGACGCCCCGAACTCTACGGGGCGCTGGCCACGCTGGACGGCGGGCGGGCCTGACTAGACCGGAAACAGCGCCAGCGCGACGCGCCGCCCTTCGGACAGAAGCACGTTGTAGGTGCGGCATGCGGCGGGCGAGGACATCGGCTCGACGCCGATCCCGGCATCCTCGATCACGCTGCGGAAGGTCTTGGGCGGATGGGCGATCTCGGCCCCCGTGCCGACGAACAGCACGTCGATCCGCCCGGCCAGCGTCAGGGGCGCGGCGGTATCGTCATAGCCGCCCCAGGCGCCGGCATCCCAGGGCGTGATCAGGCACCGGCCGCGCAGCACGCGCCCGCCGATGCGGAAGAAGCCCGGCCCGTAGCCCTCGACCGGCATCGCGGAGTCGTAGGTGATCTCGGTCAGCCGCATGGCGGCGCTCAGGCTTCCGGCTTGGCGAACTGGGTGCCCGCCGGTCCGCCCTCGTCATCCTTCTTCGACCAGTCGCGCCGCACCCCCAGCCACAGCACCACGTTCTTGGCCATGTAGACCGAGGAATAGGTGCCGATGACGATACCGAAGGTGATGGCAAAGACGAAGCCCCGGATCACGTCGCCGCCCAGCACCAGAAGCGCGATCAGCGCGATCAGCGTGGTGCCGGTGGTCATCAGGGTGCGCGACAGGGTTTCGTTGACGCTGAGGTTCATCACCTCGACCAGCGGCATCGTCTTGAACTTGATGAGGTTCTCGCGCAGCCGGTCGAACACCACGACGGTGTCGTTGATCGAATAGCCAAGGATGGTCAGCAGCGCCGCGATCACCGCCAGGTCGAAACGGATCTGGAACAGCGCGAAGACGCCCACGGTGACCAGCACGTCATGCACCAGCGCCAGCACGGCGCCGACCGCGAACTGCCATTCGAAGCGCAGCCAGATGTAGATGAGGATGGCGGTGGTGGCGCCGACCACCGACAGGATCGCCGACCAGATCAGTTCGCCCGACACCTTGGGGCCGACCGATTCCACCGAGGCGAAGCGGATCGCGGGATCGAGTTCCTTGAGCGTGTTCTCGACCGCGGCGATCATCTCGGGGGTGACCGCCTCTTGCCCGTCCTGCGCCTGGATGCGGATCATCGCGACATTCTGGTCGGGTCCGAAGGTGGGGTCGAACACCTCGGTGATCGAGATGTCGCCAAGCTCCAGCGTCGCCAGCGCCGCGCGCTTGCCCGCGATGTCGACGGCCTGGGTGCTTTCGGTGCGGATTGTCGTGCCGCCGCGGAAGTCGATGCCGAAGTTCAGCCCGAACATCGCGACGAACACGACGGACAGCACCATCATGACGATGGAGGCACCGAAGGTGACCCTGGCGGCGGCGAAGAAGTTGATGTTGGTCTTGTCGGGGACCAGCCTCAGGTGGCGCATCTTGTCCTCACACGTGCAGGGTCTTGGGCCGCGCCCGCTCGAACCAGGTCACCACCAGAAGACGGGTGACGAAGACGGCGGTGAAGACCGAGGTGATGATCCCGATGCCCAGCGTCACGGCAAAGCCGCGCACCGGGCCTGCGCCCACCATGAACAGGATGGCCGCGGTGATGAAGGTGGTGATGTTGGCGTCGATGATCGCCGACAGCGCCTTCTGATAGCCAAGCTCGATGGCCCGGGCCGGGCCCCGCGCCGTTCGCATCTCTTCGCGGATGCGTTCGAAGACCAGGACGTTCGCATCCACGGCCATGCCGATGGTCAGCACGATGCCCGCGATGCCCGGCAGGGTCAGGGTGGCACCGATCACGCTGAGCGCGCCGAAGATCAGCGCGACGTTCAGGCCAAGCGCCAGGACCGCCAGCACGCCGAAAAGGCCGTAGCTGGCGACCATGAACACCACGACGGCGCACATGGCGATCAACGAGGCGAAGCGCCCGGCCTCGATCGAATCCTGCCCGAGTTCGGGGCCGATGGTGCGTTCTTCCAGAAAGGTCATTTCGGCGGGCAGGGCGCCCGCGCGCAGCAGCACCGCGAGGTTTGTCGATTCCTCGACCGTGAAGCGGCCGGTGATGATGCCCGAACCGCCGGGGATATGGCTCTGGATCACCGGGGCCGAAATCACCTCGTCGTCCAGCACGATGGCAAAGGGCGTGCCGATGTTGGCTGCCGTGTAGTCGCCGAACTTGCGCGCCCCGGACGGGTTGAAGCGGAAGTTGACCGCCGGGCGGTTGTTCTGGTCGAAGGCGGGCTGGGCATCGACCAGTTCCTCGCCGGTCACGACCGGCGTCCCCTCGACCACGTAATAGACGCCGGGTTCGTCGGAGGCGGGAAGAAGCCGGTTGCGCGCACCGGGGTCGGCGCCCGCGTCGCTGGTCTGGCGGACGACCGGATGGAAGGTCAGCTGTGCCGTGGTGCCGATCAGAGCCTTGAGTTCGCTGGCCGATCCGATGCCGGGCACCTGGATCAGGATGCGGTCCTCGCCCTGGCGCTGGATCGTCGGTTCGCGGGTTCCCACCTCGTCCACGCGGCGGCGGATGATTTCCAGCGACTGCTGCATGGTGCGGTTGTCGGTGGCCTCGCGTTCGGCGGCGGAAAGCTGCACCACGATCTCGCCCTGGTCGACCGACACCTCGATGTCCTCGGCGCCGATGCCGGTCAGCGTGACGACCGGCTGGGCCAGCGCCCGGACCGTCTCGACCGCTGACTGGAGGCCGGCGGGGTTCGAGATGGCGACGCGCAGCACGCCATCCGGGCTGGGCTGGCGGCGGACCGTGCCAACCTGATCGCGCTTGTCGCGCAGCGCGTCGCGCACCTCGGGCCATAGCCCGTCGATGCGTGCCGCATAGACATCGGCCACCCTGACCTCGGCCAGCAGATGCGCGCCGCCGCGCAGGTCGAGCCCGAGGTTGACCAGCGTCGCGGGCAGGAAGGACGGCCAGGCGCCGATCGCCGTTTCCAGCGCGGGCGTGGGCGCGGCGCCCGCGGCGACCGCGGCCTTGGCGTCATTGTGCGCCTCGACCCGGGAATACATCAGGTTCGGGGCCGAGAACGCGATTCCGGCCGCACAGACGGCCCAGATCAGCACGCGTTTCCAGGCAGGGATATCCAGCATCGGGCGCGCCTCTGCGGTTGGTGCGGTGTCAGGCTGCGGGTTCGGTCTTGGCCATGACCTGGGCGATCGTGTGCTTGAGCACGCGGACCTTCACGCCGTCGGCGATTTCCACCTCGACGATGTTGTCCTCACCGACCTTGGTGACCTTGCCGACGATGCCGCCCTGCGTCAGCACCTGGTCCCCGCGCCGCAGCGCCTCGACCATTGCCTTGTGTTCCTTGAGCTTTTTCTGCTGCGGACGGATCAGCAGGAAATACATGATCGCAAAGATCAGGATCAGCGGGACGAAGGAGGCGAATGCGCTGCCGGCGCCGCCGGCGGCCTGGGCATAGGCGGGAGTTGCGAACATGAGGCGTCCTCTGGTCAGGTCAGGGCGGGCGCGTGCCCCCCGGATTTGCGGTGGCGCACCCTATCGACGGCGGATGCGATGTTCAAGCGAAGGGGGCGGGCACCGCCTTGGGCGCCATGTATGCCCGCGCGGGCGCGATTGCCAGAGGCGAGATGGCGGATATCGGATGGCGGGCGGGCACGCCGCCCGGCTTCAGTTCCCCGCTGTCATTCGGCGGCGATGCTGATGACCGGCTGCATCCCGTTCAGCACATCGGTCGAAAGGTGGCACTTGATCTGATGGCCCGCCGCCAATGTGCGGTTGGGCGGCATCTCGCGGTCGCACAGGCCGCCGGGCACCTGCGACTTCCACCGGCAGCGGGTCTGGAACGGGCAGCCGGGGGGCGGGTTCATCGCCGAGGGGATGTCGCCTTCCAGCACGATGCGCTGCTTGGTCACCCGGGTATCGGCGATGGGCACGGCGGACAGCAGCGCCTCGGTATAGGGGTGATAGGGGGGGCTGAACACCTGGTCGGTGGTGCCGAGTTCCACCACATGTCCCAGATACATCACCATGACCCGGTCGCTGAGATAGCGCACGATGCTGAGGTCGTGGCTGATGAACAGAAGCGTCGTGCGCTTGGTGCGCTGGATGTCCATCAGAAGGTCGGTGACGGCGGCCTGAACCGAGACGTCGAGCGCGCTGACCGGCTCGTCGGCCACCACGACCTTGGCGCCACCCGCGAAGGCCCGGGCGATGCCCACGCGCTGCTTCTGGCCGCCCGACAGTTGCCGGGGCATCCGGATGGCGAATTCGCGCGGCAGTTTCACGAGATCGAGGAGTTCGAGCATCCGCGCCTCGCGCGCGGCATCGCTGTCGCCCTCGCCGAAGATTTCCAGCGCCCGGATGATCTGGCGACCCACGGACATCGAGGGGTTCAGCGTATCGAACGGGTTCTGGAACACCATCTGCACCGAGGACACGGTGTCGGTGCCGCGCTTTTCGATGGGCGTGTCCTGAATGTCCTGATTGTAGAGCACGATCTTGCCGCTGGTGGCGGTTTCCAGCCCCATCAGGACCTTGGCGAAGGTGGATTTTCCGCAGCCCGATTCGCCGACGATCGCCAGTGTCTCGCCCTCGCGCGCCTCGAAGCTGAGGGTTTCGTTCGCCTTGACCACGCGGACGTCGCCGCCGCCGAAGGCGCCCTTGGTGACCTCGTAATACTTGCGCAGGTCCTCCATCCGCAGGACGACATCGCCGACGGGCATCTTCTCGACCACGCGGCCCGCCATGGGCGGCGCGGCCCAATCGATCTGCTCCCACTTGACGCAGCGGGTGCCGTGGCGGTCGCCGCCGGCGTCGAACATCGGCACATCGCCCGCGTCGCAGAGGCCCTTGTCGAAGTAGGAACAGCGCGGGCCGAAGTTGCAGCCCTTCGGGCGTTCGTGGGGCAGGGGGAAGTTGCCGGGAATGGCGACCAGCGGACGTGTCGTCTTGTCGGCGCCGGGCAGGGGAATCGCGCGGAACAGGGCCTGCGTGTAGGGATGGCGCATGCGGTTGAACACCTCGGCCACGGCGCCGGTCTCGACGGCCTCGCCCGAATACATCACGCAAAGCCGGTCGCAGACCTCGAGCACGAGGCCGAGGTTGTGGCTGATGAACAGCATCGACGTGCCGTATTTCTCGCCCAGTTCGCGCACCAGATCGACGATGCCCGCCTCGACCGTCACGTCGAGCGCGGTGGTCGGTTCGTCGAGGATCAGGAGCGCGGGCTTGGCCATCAGGGCCATGGCGATGACGATGCGCTGCTGCTGGCCACCCGACAACTGGTGCGGATAGGCGCGCAGGATGCGGTCGGGATCGGGCAGCTTCACATCGGCGACGATCTGGCGGGCCAGCGCCCAGGCCTCGTCCTTGCCCATGCCCTGATGGATCATCGGCACCTCGGCAAGCTGCGCGCCGATCTTCATCGCCGGGTTCAGCGAGGCCATCGGTTCCTGGTAGATCATCGCGATCTCGGAGCCGCGGATCTGGCGCAGTTCCTCATCCGACATGCGCGTCAGGTCGCGGCCCTTGAACTTGATGCTGCCGCCGACGATGCGGCCGGTCTTGCCGAGGTCGCGCATCACCGCGAGCGCCACGGTCGACTTGCCGCAGCCGGATTCCCCCACCAGCCCCATCGCCTCGCCGGCCATGACCTTGCAGGAGAAATCCATCACCGCCGGGATCTCGCGCAGGCGGGTGAAGAACGAGATCGACAGGTGGTCGATTTCGAGGATGGGTTGGCTGGGGTCCCAGTCTGACATGGCGGGCCTCGCGCGGGCTGGAGGGGTCCGGACGGGTGCCGGACCCCCCGGGGGGCATTTCTACGAAGAAGCGGAACGGCGGTCAGTCACGAAGCGATTCCTCGCGCAGACCGTCGGCGAGCAGGTTGAGGCCCAGCACCAGCGACATCAGCGACAGCGCCGGCACCACCGCCGGATGGACATAGAGCGCCAGCAGGCGCCGCCCGTCGTTGATGGTCGATCCCCAGTCGGGCGACTCGGGCGAGACGCCGAGGCCGAAGAAGCCCAGCGTTCCCAGCAGGATGGTGGTGTAGCCGATGCGCAGGCAGAAATCGACGATCAGCGGGCCGCGCGCATTGGGCAGGATTTCCCACAGCATGATGTACCACGGGCCTTCGCCCCGGGTCTGGGCCGCCGACACATAGTCGCGCGCCTTCAGGTCCATCACGATGCCGCGCACGATGCGGAACACGGTGGGGGCGTTCACGAAGACGACCGAGACGAAGACGTTCAGAAGGTTCGGCTCCATCGACCAGATGCCGAGCGGGTCGGCGTTGAACGCAAGGCCCGAATAGGCCCAGAGGCCGATGACCAGCGTGATCGCGACATAGATGTTGCGCTTTTTCGGATCGGTGAAGAACCGGCTGTTCCACAGCACGCAGAGGAAGATGACCGGGAACAGGAACAGCACGGCCGCCAGCACGATGGGAATGCCGGTGACGCGGATTTCCGGGGTGACCAGCAGGTAGAACAGCAGGATCACCGGGAAGGCGAGCACCAGGTTGGCGAAGAACGACAGGATCGTGTCCAGCCGCCCGCCGAAATAGCCGGCGGGCAGGCCCAGCGTGATGCCGACCATGAAGGCGAAGGCGGTGGCGGCCGGGGCGATGGCCAGCACCCGGCGTGCGCCCATGACCATGCGGCTGAACACGTCGCGCGCCAGGTTGTCGCCGCCGAGCAGGTAGATGGCATTTTCCTGCCCTGCAACGGGGCTGCCGGGCGACAGGTTCTTCATGCCCGAGATCTGCGCCAGGGGGTCGAAGGTGATGATCAGGTCGGCGAAGAAGGCGGTGTAGACCCAGAACATCACGATGGCGAAGCCCGCCATGCCGACCGTGCTGTCGAACAGCTTGCCATAGAGGCCAAGTCGCCGTTTCCACCGGATCGAGACGGCGAAGGTCACGATCAGCGCCAGCCAGACAGGCCAGAACCGCGCGGCCATCGCCCCCAGGATGCCCTGGCGGGCGGGGTCGGACGAGAGATAGCCCTGAAGCGCATAGAGCACGGCGATGCCGGCAAGACCCAGCACCGTGAACCGTGCCGCAGTCGCGGCCATGTCTGCGGGGCTGCGGGTGACGACAAGCGTGCCGTCGGCCTGTGTCACGGTGCCGGGGCCGGAAAAGAACGACAGGATGATCTGCGCGACGACCGCGACGGCGAGCGCGACGACCAGCGCCGCCGCCAGGGGGTTCAGGATGGGGCCGAAGGCGCCGGTCCAGGTGATCGGGTCCATGCGTCTCTCCTCAGGCCAGTCGGATGCGGGGGTTCAGGAAGACATAGCCGATGTCCGAAATCAGCTGCGTCACCAGCACGACGAAGACCGCGACGACCGAACAGCCGAGCAGCAGCTCGATGTCGTTGTTGCCGGCGGCCTGCACCAGCGTCCAGCCGAAGCCCTTGTAGTTGAACAGGGTTTCCACGATCACCACGCCGTTCAGCAGCCAGGGGAACTGCAGCATGATCACGGTGAACGGCGCGATCAGCGCATTGCGCAGCGCGTGCCGCATGACCACCTCGCGGAAGCCGACGCCCTTGAGCCGGGCGGTGCGGATGTATTGCTGCGTCATCACCTCGGTCATCGAGGCGCGGGTCATCCGGGCGATGTAGCCGATGCCGTAGAGCGCGATGGTCATCACCGGCAGGCCGAAGTTCCAGAATGTCAGCTTGTCCATTGCCGCCGTTGCGGTGCCCTGGAACAGGGTGCGCCCGGACAGCAGCCCGGCCTCGGCCAGAACCGGTGACAGGCCGGTCGTCGCCGAGGCGAGGAGCGCGATCAGGATCACCCCCGAGACATATTCGGGGGTGGCCGTCGAGGCGATGGCCATGGTGGACAGCGTGCGGTCCATGCGCGAACCCTCGCGCATCCCCGCCAGGACCCCCATGAGCAGCGACACGGGCACCATCACGACCATGACCCAGAACATCAGCCAGCCGGTCAGGCCCAGCGAACGCGCAAGGATCGCGCCCACGTCGGTCTTGAACACGGTCGTATAGCCCCAGTCGCCCTGCAGGATGCCGCAGAAGCGCGGTGCGGTTTCAACGGTATGCCCGCGAAGGCAGCGACCGGTGACGGCGCCGGTGCCTGGGTCGGTCGAGCGCCAGCCGGGCACCACGCCCAGCCATTCGCCATAGCGCACCACCGTGGGCCGGGCATAGCCGTTGCGGTTCAGCCAGGTTTCCACGGCGTCGTCGGTCATCCGCACCGAAGCTTCGGATTTCGCGAGCTTTTCCAGGTTTGGCGGCAGGTTCGTCATGTAGAACACGACGAATGTCAGGCAGATCGCCGTCAACACCATCACTGCAAGGCGGCGAAGGATGAAGGTGGCCATGGCAATTCCTTTCGCGCGGACGCGGCGGAAGGGGGCGGGGCCACCGGTCGCGGTGGTGGCCCTGCGGGCTCAGGCGGGGGCCGGGACGGCGGCCCCGGAAGCAGGTCCCGCGCGGCCTGTCGCCGCGCGGGACCGGTCGGCGGTGCCGGTCAGGCGTCGATCCACCACTTGTAGTGGTGATGCTCGAACGTCGCGTGCATGTCGGCGCCCTTCACCTTGGGATCGAAGTGGCGGTAGATCGAGCGCCAGTAGGGCTGGATCATCACGCCCTCCTCCTGCATGATCGTCTCCAGCCGCACCATGACCTCGCGCCGCGCATCCGCATCGGCGATCGACAGGGCCTTGGCCAGTTCCGCATCGAATTCGGCGTTGGAGAAGGCAGCCTCGTTCCAGGCCTCGCCGGTGCGGTAGGCGAGCGCGAGGATCTGCACGCCCAGAGGGCGCATGTTCCATTCGGTCGCCGACCAGGGATACTTGGTCCAGTCGTTCCAGAAGGTCGATCCCGGCAGAACCGTGCGCTTGACGTTGATGCCCGCGTCGCGGACCTGCGCCGCCACCGTGTTGCAGGTTGCGGCCTGCCAGGCGTCGTCGAGCGAGATCAGTTCGAACTCGAAATCGGCCTTGCCGGCCGCCGCGATCATCTCCTTGGCCTTGGCGGGGTTCACCTCGACCGGGGCCAGTTGGGCGTATTCGGGGTGGATCGGGCAGACATGGTGGTTTTCCGCCACCGTGCCGAGGCCGGAGTATCCGAGTTCCAGAACCACCTTGTTGTCCACCGCCATGGTCAAGGCACGGCGGACGTTCACGTCCTGGTATTCCTCGGCGAGCTGGTTGAACCGCACCGCGATCGTCGCCGCCGTCACCGCCTCGGACCGGGTCCAGCCCAGGCCGTCCAGAACCTGGATGTATTCGCCCGTGGACTGGTAGGTGGCGTCGATCTCGCCCGAACCGGCGGCCGCCACTTCGGCGGCGGGATCGGTGCCAAGGTCGATATACTCGATCCGCTCGAGGTACGGGCCGCCATAGACGGCCGTGCCCCACCAGGTGTGGTTGGTGTTCAGCGCGAGAACCTGGCGCACACCGACCTCATTGACCTCGGGCAGGTAGGGGCCGGTGCCGATCGGGTTCGCGGCCGGGTCGCCGTTGTCATAGGACCGGTGCACCACGGCAGCCGGATAGTCGGCCATGCCGGCGATGATGGTGATGTCGGGCGAGGCCAGCGTGAGCTTCACGGTCAGCGGATCGACCACCACGGCCGCGCCGTCGCGCATGGCCTTGGTGTCCGGGTTGACGAGCGCCGAGACGCGGCCCGCCATCGAGTTGCCCTCGACCGAACCGTCGCACCAGCGGACGATGTTGTGAACGACGTCATCGGCGGTGAAATCGTCGCCGTTGTTCCACTTCACACCGGCACGCACCTTCAGGGTGTATTCGGTGGCGTCGGCGTTCGCCTCCCAGCTTTCCAGCAGCATGCCACGGATCGAGCCGTCGTTGTTGTACTCGACCAGATACTCCAGCCAGCCGCGGGTGAAGTTTGCAATCTGGCTCCAGTCGGCGGTGCGCGGGTCCTTGACGCCCTTGGTCTCCATCGACATGCGCAGGGTGCCGCCGGGCTTGCCCTGTGCGAGTGCCGGACTGGGGGCGACAAGGCCGAGAAGCCCGTAGGCTGCGGGGGCGGCCACCCCGAGTGCGGTGACGCGGGCGAGGAATTCGCGGCGGCTCATCGTGCCCGCCTTTACTTCGTCGGCATAGGCAGTGGCGGCCGGGTGAATCATGTCCCGGCTGCGAATCTGTGCGGTCATCGTCGTCTCCCTGTGGTGGCGGCCCCGTGCATGGCGGGCGGCCTTCTTTGGTGTCGAAGCGGCCAGGCGGAAACCGTGATATGCCCCGCACCGACACGCGGCGCTGGGCGGCGGCGAACCCCGGCCCGCGCCTATTCGGCACTGTTTGTCCCCCGACGTCAACGGCTGGATTCGTCATCGGGCCGCAGAAATACGACATGCACGGCTTGACTCAGCACCAGTCAGGCGCTGCGCCGGAACACTGTCGGGGCCTTCCCGGTGCGGTGGTGGAAGGCCCGCGTGAAATAGGCGGGAGAGGTGAATCCCAGCATCTGCGCGATGTCCTTGACCGGCAGATCCGTCTCGGCCAGCATCCGCCGCGCCTCGAATATCAGCCGGTCGTGCAACAGGTCCGACGCGGGGCGTCCGCAGGCCTGTCGGCAGCACCGCGTCAGGTGCGTCGCGGTCACGCCCAGGGCCTCGGCGAAGTCGCCCACGCCGAGCCCCGAGCGGAAGTCGCGTTCCAGAAGCGCCGCGTAGCGCGCCACGAGACGGCGCGCGGCATCAGGCTTTGGCGTATCGGCGGCGATCTTGTCGGCCTGGCGCTCGATCCAGACGCCCAGAAGCCCCAGATAATGCCCCGCCGCCCGTGCCGAACCCGGGCTCTGGCTGGCCATTTCCCGCCCGATGGCGTCGAGCAGGACATTCAGATCCTGCGCCACATGGGTCTCGCGGATGCGCAGGTGCAGTGGCGCGGCGGAAAGCGGAATGCCGGAGCCGCGGCCGAAGAACACGGCGGTGCCAAAGACCTGTGGCCCGACCTCGAACCCGTGCATGACCCCCGCGGGTATCAGGATGGCGTTGTTCGCGGTATAGCCCCGGGTGCTTCCCGCGATCGTGATCCGTCCCTGGCCCTTGGTGAACCAGAGGAAAAGGGGTTCGGACAGCGAGCGCATCGCCTCGACCCGCCAACGGCCGCCCACGGCAAGCTTCGGGATCGGCATGATGCGCGGCGCGCCTGCCTTCGGTCCGGCGGGCAGCGAGGGAAAGGATTCGGCAATCGCGGTCATCGGCGGTCCTGCGGGGCTCTGCCTGACAGTGATAACCACCCCGGCGCCTGCTTCCCAAGCGAAAAGATCGTCCGTCGGCAGCAGACCGCGCGGCGGTCCGCTCAACCCCGGGTAATCGGGCGCCATCCCTGTCCCAGCCCGCGAAAGGCGGTGCCCTGGCGCTTGGCGTATTGCCGGGTCGCCAGCGTCGCGGCATCGCGCGCCTCGGACAGGGTCATCTGTCCCTTCAGATGCGCGACCAGTTCGGGCGCCCCGATGGCCCGCGCCCAGGGGCGTGCGGGTGCCCAGTGCGGCAGGATGGCGCGCACCTCGTCCAGCGCGCCCGCATCCAGCATCGCGGCGAAACGGCGTTCGATGCGGGCGTGCAGCCAGTCGCGCTGCGGTTGAAGGACTATCGCCGCCGCCGGGTGGTCGAGCGGCAGGGTCGGGGGAGTCGGCGCGTCCTGCCAGTCGGCCAGACCGCGGCCGGTGGCGCGCAGGACCTCCCAGGCACGCTGGACCCGCGCCGGATTGGCCCGGTCGATCCGCTCCGCCGTCGCGGCATCGATGCCCGCCAGCAGCGCCGCCACCCCGCCCGCAGCGCGCAGCGCGTCGCCCTCGGCGCGCACCTCGGGCGGGACCGGCGGCACTTCGGCCAGCCCCCGCGTCAGGGCGCGGAAATACAGCATGGTGCCGCCCACGATCACCAGCGGGCGATCACCTTCCAGAAGGCGCGCCACCTGCCGCAGCCAGTGGCCCGCCGACCAGGTGTCATCCCGCGCGACATGGCCGTAGAGCGCGTGGGGCGCCGCAGCCTCGTCGGCAGGACCGGGGCGGGCGGTCAGGACACGCCAGCAGCCATAGACCTGCAGCGCGTCGGCGTTGACGACGACACGGCCGTCGCGGGCGGCGATTTCCAGCGCCAGCGCGGACTTGCCGCTGGCGGTGGGTCCCGCGATCAGCACCGGCGCCTCGCGCGAGATCGTTCGCATCCAGCCGTCCACGCGATACCCCTTCGCATTCCCCCGGCGCGGGTTGAACCCCGCCGCCCTTTCCCCTTATCTTGCGCGCCGACCGTCGGCAGGGACAAGGGGCAGGGGAACATGACGACCGACACGGAACCGAAGGTCGCCTATTCCCGCGTCATGCTGAAGATATCCGGCGAGGCGCTGATGGGCGACCAGGGCTATGGCCTGCATCCGCCCACCGTGACGCGCATCGCGCAGGAGGTGAAGTCGGTCCGCGACATGGGCGTCGAGATCTGCATGGTGATCGGCGGCGGCAACATCTTTCGCGGGCTGCAGGGGTCGGCGCAGGGCATGGAGCGCACCACGGCCGACTACATGGGGATGCTGGCCACGGTGATGAACGCGCTTGCCATGCAGTCGGCGCTCGAATCGATCGGGGTATTCACCCGGGTGATCAGCGCCATCCCGATGGACCAGGTCTGCGAACCCTACATCCGCCGCCGCGCCGTGCGCCACCTGGAGAAGAAGCGCGTCTGCATCTTTGCCGCCGGGACCGGCAACCCCTATTTCACCACCGACACGGCCGCCACGCTGCGCGCCAACGAGATGGCCTGCCAGGCCATCTTCAAGGGAACCAAGGTGGATGGCGTCTATGACAAGGATCCGCGCAAGCACGCGGATGCAAGGCGATACACGACCGTCAGCTATGACGAATGCCTGGAGAAGCATCTGGGCGTGATGGATGCCACCGCCATCGCGCTGGCCCGCGACAACAACCTGCCCATCATCGTGTTCAGCCTCGACGAACCCGGCGGGTTCCGGGGCATCCTGGCGGGGCAGGGCACCTACACGCGCGTGTCGGGTTGACGCGCGCCCTACCCACGCCGTGCGCAGGCTGCTAGAACCGCGCGACGGACGACAGGAAGGACCATCCCATGTCGCAAGACGACCTCGATATCGACCTTGACGCGCTGGAGCGCCGGATGGACGGCGCGATGACGGCGCTGCGCACCGAATTCGCGAGCCTTCGGACGGGCCGCGCCTCGGCCTCGATGCTGGAGCCGATCCAGGTCGACGCCTACGGCCAGATGACGCCGATCAACCAGCTGGGCACGGTGAACGTGCCGGAACCGCGGATGGTGGTTATCAACGTCTGGGACAAGGGCATGATCGGCAAGGTTGAAAAGGCGATCCGCGAGAGCGGCCTCGGCATCAATCCGGTGACCGACGGGCCGCTGATCCGGCTGCCGATCCCGGAACTGAACGAACAGCGGCGGCGTGAACTGACCAAGGTCGCGGCGCAATATGCCGAAAGCGCAAAGGTGGCGATCCGCAACGTGCGGCGCGACGGCATGGACCAGATCAAGAAGGCCAAGGCCGCCGGAATGGCCGAGGATGACCAGAAGATGTATGCAGACGAGGTTCAGGCGCTGACCGACAAGGCGATCGCTGCCGTCGACAAGGCGCTGGAAACCAAGCAGGCGGAGATCATGCAGGTCTGAGGCGTTCCGCCGCCCGCGCGAGACGCCGATTTCCGATCCCATCACGGCGAGGACCGTTTGACCCGCTCTCCCGAACCCGCCGCACGACATGCCGACCATGTGGCCATCATCATGGATGGCAACGGGCGCTGGGCCACGTCGCGCGGCTGGCCGCGGCTGGTCGGCCACCGTCGCGGCGCCGAGCGGGTGAAGGAGATCGTGCGTGTCGCGCCCGATCTCGGCATCCGCTGGCTGACCATCTATGCCTTCTCGACCGAGAACTGGAAACGGTCGACCGAGGAGGTGCTGGGCCTGATGGCGATCTTCGGCCGCTACATCCAGCGTGAGGCCGACCGGCTGGCCGCCGAGGGCGTGCGGATGCGGTTCATCGGGGAACGGTCGCGCCTTGACCCGCGGCTGCAGAAGCTGATGGGCGGGATCGAGGCGCGGACGGCGGGGTTCACGCGGCTGAACCTGACTGTCGCGATCAACTATGGCGGGCGCGACGAAATCGCGCGCGCCGCGCGCGGTCTGGCGCAGGATGCGGCGATGGGTCGGCTCGACCCCGCAGACATCACCGAGGCGGCAGTGTCGGCACGGCTGGATACCGGGGGCCTGCCCGACCCCGATCTGGTGATCCGCACAAGCGGCGAGTTCCGCAGTTCCAACTTCCTGCCCTGGCAGACCGCCTATGCCGAATGGGAGTTCACCGAAACGCTGTGGCCCGACTTCACGCCGGACGAACTGGCGGCGATCCTGCGGCGGTTCTCGAACCGCGAACGCCGGTTCGGCGGGGTGCTGCGCGGATGACGGCCGAGGATCACGTCCCCCCACGCCCGCCGCGCTGGAGCGACCTGCGAAAGCGTGTCGCCTCGGCGGTGGTCATGGTGGCGGTGGGCGCGGTCGAGGTGTGGCTGGGCGGCGCGGCCTTTGCGGTGCTCGTGGTGCTGATCACCGGCGGCATGTTGTGGGAACTGGCGCGGCTGACCGCACCCTCGCGCCCGCAGGATGCGATCCTGATGGGCGCCGGAGGCGGCGCGGCGCTTGTCATGACCTTCCTGAACGATGCGTCCTTCGCAGCGATCATCCTGCTGGTACCGGCCTTTGCCTTTGCCCTGACGCGCCGACGCGACCGCAGGCTGTCGGCGGCCTGGGCCGCTGCGGCGATGGTGGCGGGCTATGGCCTGGTCTCGATCCGCGAGGGATCGGGGACGGCGGCGCTGTTGTGGCTGATCCTCGTCGTCGTCGCGTCGGATGTGCTGGGCTATTTCGTGGGGCGGATGATGGGAGGGCCGAAGTTCTGGCCCGCGATCAGCCCCAAGAAGACCTGGTCGGGGACCGTGGCGGGCTGGATCGGCGCGGCGGGCGTCGGCGCGGGGTTCGTGGCGGCGGGGCTGGCCGGACCGGCCGGCTGGCTGCTGGTGCCGGTGTCGCCGCTGGTCGCGGTGGCCGGGCAGATGGCCGACATCGGCGAAAGCTGGATCAAGCGCCGTGCGGGGGTGAAGGACAGTTCCAACCTGATCCCGGGCCATGGCGGGCTGATGGACAGGTTCGATGCGCTGACGGGCGCGGTGGTGGCCGTGATGCTGCTGGGCCTCGTGGCCAACCTGCCGCTGCCCGCCCCGCATCCGTTCGGCTTGCCGTTCGGGGGACCGTAGCGATGCGCAGCCTGTCGATCTTTGGTGCGACCGGTTCCGTCGGTGAAAGCACCTTTGACCTGGTCATGCGGGCAGGCGGGCCGCAGACCTTCCGCACGGTCGCGCTGACGGGGGCGCAGAACGTGGACCGGCTGGCGCAGATGGCAAAGGCGCTGCGCGCCGAGGTGGCAGTGACTGCCGATCCGGCGCGGCTGGGGGATTTGCGGACGGCGCTTGCCGGGTCGGGGACCGAGGCTGCGGCCGGGCCCGAGGCGGTGGCCGAGGCGGCGGACCGCCCGGCCGACTGGGTGATGAGCGCGATCGTGGGCGCGGCGGGCCTGGTGCCTGGCCTGCGCGCGCTGCGGCATGGCGGCACGCTGGCGCTGGCCAACAAGGAGAGCCTGGTCACCGCCGGTCCCTTGCTTCTGGCCACGGCCACCGCGCATGGCGCCCGCATCCTGCCGGTCGACAGCGAACATTCCGCCGTGTTCCAGGCGCTGACGGGCGAACCGCGCGAGGCGGTGGAGCGGGTGATCATCACCGCCTCCGGCGGCCCGTTCCGCGACTGGCCGTTGGAGCGGCTGTCGCAGGCTACCGTGTGCGAGGCGGTCGCGCACCCCAACTGGTCGATGGGCCAGCGGATTTCCATCGATTCGGCCTCGATGTTCAACAAGGCGCTCGAATTGATCGAGACGCGCGAGTTCTTCGGCTTTGATCCCGCGCAGATCGAGGCGGTGGTGCATCCGCAGTCGATCATCCACGCCATGGTGGGGTTCCGCGATGGCGGCATCATGGCGCACCTCGGTCCGGCCGACATGCGCCACGCCATCGGATATGCCTTGAACTGGCCCGACCGCGCCGCCCTGCCGGTCGAGCGGCTTGACCTTGCGCGGCTGGGCAGCCTGACGTTCGAGGCCCCGGATGCGCAGCGGTTTCCCGCGCTTCGCCTGGCGCGCGAGGTGATGGCGGCGCGCGGCCTGTCGGGCGCCGCCTTCAACGCGGCGAAGGAAGTGGCACTTGACCACTTCATCGGCGGCGGCCTGCGCTTCCTGCAGATGGCCGAGGTGGTGGAAGAGACGCTGTCCCGGCTTTCGCGCGATACGCGCCTTGAAAAAGCCGCGAGCGGGCTTGAGGACGTGCTGTTCATGGACCATCTCGCACGGCAGACGGCGGCCGAGGCGGTCGAGCGGCAACAGGGCAGGTGAACCGCGTGGACTTGATCGGACTGATCCCCTCATTCGGAAACCTGGCGTTCACGCTGGCGGTGTTCGTTCTGGCCCTTTCGGTCATCGTCGCGGTCCATGAATACGGTCACTACATCGTCGGCCGCTGGTCGGGAATCCATGCCGAGGTGTTCAGCCTTGGCTTCGGCCCGGTCGTCTGGAGCCGCATGGATCGGCGCGGCACCAAGTGGCAGGTTGCGGCGCTGCCGTTCGGCGGGTTCGTGAAGTTCCTCGGCGATGCCGACGCGGCATCGGGCAAGGACGGCGCGCTGATGTCGCGCCTGTCGCCGGCCGAACGGCGCCGCACGGTGCACGGCGCGCCGCTGTGGGCGCGGTCGGCGACGGTCGCTGCAGGACCGGTGTTCAACTTCGTGCTGTCGATCCTGATCTTCACCGGCTGGTTCCTGCTGAACGGCGTGGCCACCGAGGCGCCCGTGGTCGGCCAGATGAAGGCGACACCCTTTGCAGGCGAAAGCCTTCGTCCGGGCGACCGTGTGCTTGCCCTGAACGGCGTGGACACGCCCGATCTGGCCGCTCTGGTCGCGGCGTCGACCGCCATGGCGCCGGGGGATGTGGCCGAATACCGGGTCGACCGGTCGGGTCAGGTGATGACCTTCGCGGGCCCCCATCCGTTCCCGCCACTGGCCGACGGGGTGGGGCCGCAGTCTGCGGCCCAGGCGGCCGGGATGCAGCGCGGGGATCTGGTGACGGCGGTCGATGGCCAGCCGATCCAGACCTTCCAGCAACTGCGCGACATCGTCGGCAATTCCGTTGGCCGCGAACTGCGCCTGACCCTGTGGCGCGGGGGCGAGACCGTCGAGATTGCGCTGACGCCGCGCCGCATGGACCTGCCGCTGCCAGAGGGCGGATTCGAGACCCGCTGGCTGATCGGGCTGTCGGGGGGGCTGGTCTTTGAACCGCAGACCCGCGTGCCCGGTGTGTTCGAGGGGATCGGCCTGGGGATATCCGAGACCTGGCGGATCGCCACGACCTCGCTTTCGGGCCTGTGGCACATGATCACGGGAGCGATCTCGACCTGCAACCTTCAGGGCCCTGTGGGAATCGCCGAAAGCTCGGGCGCCGCCGCATCGCAGGGGACGGTGTCGTTCATCCTGTTCGTGGCCATGCTGTCCACCGCCGTGGGGCTGCTGAACCTGTTCCCCGTGCCGGTCCTGGACGGCGGACATCTGGTGTTTCACGCATGGGAAGCGGTGACCGGCCGTCCGCCCTCGGACCGCGCGCTGCGGGTGCTGATGGGTGCGGGCCTGACCCTGCTGCTGTCACTGATGCTTTTCGCGCTTGGAAACGATCTGTTCTGTCCCTGACGACAATTGCGTCAATCGCGCGCCGCAATGACGCCACAGTCGCGGTCTAGACCAAACGCGGGTAGACGACTGTGGCGGGGACGACATGCAGACGGTTATGGATGGCTATCGCGGGATCTCGCTGATCCTGTACCTGAACTTCGACAGGCTCTTCACGCTGGGCACGATCCTCGTGGGCCTGCTTGCTGGCGCGTTCCTCGGTCAGGCCATCGTCCAGCCCATCCAGTGACGGCGTGGCCGTTTCGGCACCTCCAGGGGCCCCCGTTTCGGGGGCCTTTCGCATTCCGGCAGCCCGCCGCAACCACCGCCTGCGGCGATCCGTTCGAAACCTGCAAACCATCGCCGCGCCGTGGCTTTTGACATCCCGGGGCATTCCCGCTAACCAGTCCGGAAGCACGGAATGGACGGGGCGGGACGATGGATATTGCGTTTGGTCGCATTTTGGCACGCAAGATGTGGATAACTTTTGCGGCCCGGCTGGCGCTTGTTCCGGTTTTTCTTGCGGTCGCAACGGCTTCTCCGACGTTGCTGCTGCTGGGGTCCGGCCCGGCCCTTGCACAGACCTATTCCTTTTCGAACGTCGCCATCGAGGGGAACGAGCGCGTTGACGCGGCCACCATCCTGTCCTTCGCCGGAATCGGGCGCGGCCAGCGTGTCAGCGGGGGCGAACTGAACGACGCCTACCAGCGGATCGTGGACTCCGGGCTGTTCGAAACCGTCGAGATGGTGCCGCAGGGCAACAGGCTGCTGATCCGGGTGCGCGAGTATCCGACGATCAACGTCATCAACTTCGAGGGCAACCGCCGCCTGAAGGACGAGAACCTGCAGGCACTGATCCGGTCGCAGTCGCGCCGTGTCTATTCGCCCGCGCAGGCCGAAGCCGACGCCACCACCATCACCGAAGCCTACGAGAATGCGGGCCGGGTCGCCGCGACGGTCGATCCGCGCATCATCCGCCGGTCCGGCAACCGTGTCGATCTCGTGTTCGAGATTCGCGAGGGCCGTGTCAGCGAGATCGAGCGCATCGGCTTTGTCGGCAACCGCAACATCAGCGACCGCCGCCTGCGGCAGGTTCTGGCAACCAAGCAGGCGGGTCTGTTCCGCCAGATCATCTCGCGCGATACGTTCGTTGCCGACCGTCTGGAATTCGACAAGCAGCTTCTGCGCGACTTCTATGCGTCGCGCGGTTATGTCGATTTCGAGGTGCTGGACGCCAGTGCCGAGATCACCCGCGAACGCGACGCCTTCTTCGTGACCTTCACGATCCGCGAGGGGCAGAGCTTTCGCGTGGGTTCGGTCAGCGTCGTGTCCGAGATCGACGAGGCCGATGCCGAGGAATTCCGCAGCGTGATGCGGCTGCGGTCGGGCGTGACCTACACACCCACCGTCCTCGAGACAAACATCACCCGGATGGAGAACCTCGCGCTGCGCAAGGGCCTGAACTTCGTCCGTGTCGAACCCCGGATCACCCGCAACGACCGCGACCTTACGCTGGATGTCGAGTTCGCGATCACCCGTGGCCCGCGCATCTTCGTCGAGCGGATCGACATCGAGGGGAACACCACCACGCTCGATCAGGTGATCCGCCGGCAGTTCCGTACCGTCGAGGGCGATCCCTTCAACCCCCGCGAAATCCGTCAGGCTGCCGAGCGCATCCGGGCGCTGGGCTTCTTCTCGAATGCGAATGTCGAGGCCGAGCAGGGCTCGGGTTCGGACCAGGTCATCGTGAACGTGGATGTCGAGGAACAGCCGACCGGCTCGCTGGGTCTCGGCGCAAGCTACGGTGTGGACAGCGGGATCGGTTTCAACATCAGCTTCAGCGAAAACAACTTCCTTGGCCGCGGACAGTCGCTTTCGCTCGGCGTCACCACCGCCAGCGAAAGCAAGAGCGCGACGCTGAGCTTTGGCGAACCGGCCTTCCTGGGGCGTGACCTGCGGTTTGGTCTCGATCTCTACTATACCGAGAATGATAGCGAGGACTCGCTCTACAATACGCGCAACGTCGGTCTTCGCCCGTCGCTTGGCTTCCCGGTGGGCGAGAACTCGCGCTTCGACCTGCGTTACCGGATCAGCCAGGACCGGATCACCGGGGTTCCGGATGGAAGCTCGGCGATCATTCAGAAAGAGGCAACGCTGGGTGCGCTTGTCACCTCGTCCCTTGGCTACAGCTATACCTATGATAGCCGGCGCACCGGGCTGAACCCGTCGGGCGGCGTGCTGCTGCGCTTCGGCCAGGATTTCGCAGGTCTCGGCGGGGATACGAAGTTCGTGCAGACCAGCGTGACCGCGCTTGGCGAGCGGCGCATCCTGAACGACGAGGTGACGCTTCGTGCGGTGTTCGAGGGCGGCGCGATCAACATGATCGACGGCGAGAGCCGCGTGACCGAGCGCTTTTTCGGCATCGGCAAGATCCGCGGATTTGAACGGTTCGGGCTTGGGCCGCGCGACCTGGAATCTCCGAACCAGGACGCGCTTGGCGGCAACTTCTTCTTTGTTGCGCGTTTCGAAGCAGAGTTCCCTCTGGGCCTGCCCGAGGAATACGGCATCAAGGGCGGCCTGTTCTTCGATGTCGGATCGGTCTGGGGGCTGAACAACCGCATCGGCACGAACGGGATCGAGGTCGATGACAGCCTGCATCTGCGGTCTTCCATCGGGGTGTCGCTGTTCTGGGATACGCCGGTCGGTCCGCTGCGGTTCAACCTGTCGCGGGCGCTTGAAAAGCAGCCCTATGACAAGGAACAGACCTTCGACCTGACCATCTCGACGCAGTTCTGATGCGCGTCGCGGGCGCGGCGGTCGCGGTTCTGCTCGCCGCGGCGCCTGGCGCGGTGGCGCAGACTGCACCGGGCGATGCGCCGGCGGCCGTTCCGCTGTCGCCGGGCAGCGAGCAGGCCCCCGTTCTTGTGCTGCGGCAGGAAGAGTTCTTCGAGCGGTCTGCCTTTGGCCGGGCCTCGCTGGACCGTCGCGAGTCCGCATCGCGCGCCCTGATCGCCGAGAACCGCCAGATCGAGGCGGCGCTCGAGGCCGAAGAACGGGCATTGACGGCGCGTCGGCCGACCCTGCCGCCGGACGAGTTCCGCGCGCTGGCCGAGGCGTTCAACGACAAGGTCGAGCAGATCCGGACGGCACAGGATGCCAAGGCACGGGCGGTGGCCCGCCTGCGCGATGAGGATCGCGGGCGCTTCCTGCAGGCCGCGGTGCCGGTGCTGGCCGAGATCATGTCGGAGCGCGGTGGGCTGGTGATCCTTGACCAGCAGGTCGTTGTGCTGAGTTTCGATCGCGTGGACATCACGGACGAGGCTGTGGCGCGGGTCGATGCGCGGATCGGAGCGGGCGACCTCGCCGACCCGGTGCTGCCAGATCCCGCCCCGCAACCGCCCGGCACGCCGGACGCCGCCCCTTCGCCCTCACAGGACGCGCCCTAGCCCGCCTTGCCCGTCGCCCGGCGAGTTGTTAGTCACGGAAACGGGCGTTGCCGCCATCGGCCGCCGGATTCAGGACAGGAGGAACCGCATGACCGACCAGCCCGCCACGGGAACCGCCGATCTGTCGCTGATCCAGCGCATCATCCCGCATCGGTATCCGTTCTTGCTGGTCGACCGGGTTGTGGACGTGGTCATCAACGTGTCCTGCGTGGGCATCAAGAATGTCACCTACAACGAACCGCAGTTCCAGGGCCACTTTCCGGGAATGCCGATCCTGCCGGGCGTGATGATCATCGAGGCGATGGCGCAGACGTCCGGGGTGCTGGTGGGCCTGTCGATGGATCTTGTCGACAAGGGCGCGAATGTCTTCTTCATGGGGGTCGAGGGGGCCAAGTTCCGTCGCAAGGTGGTGCCCGGCGACGTGCTCGAACTGCATGTGAAGGCGCTGCGCGGCGGCGGGCGGGTGTGGAAGTTCGAGGGCCGCGCGATCGTGTCGGGCGAACTGGCCGCCGAGGCGACCTTCACCGCCATGTTCGACCTGCCCAAGGCCGTGTGATGATCGATCCGACTGCCCGAATCCACCCGTCGGCCATTGTCGAGGATGGCGCGCGCGTCGGTGAGGGATGCTCGATCGGCCCATTCTGCATTGTCGGGCCAGAGGTGGTGCTGCACGCGCGGGTCACACTGAAATCGCATGTGGTCGTCACGGGCTGGACCGAGGTGGGAGAGGATACCACGATCTGGCAGTTCGCGAGCATCGGCGAGATTCCCCAGGACAAGAAGTTTGCAGGCGAGCGCACCCGGCTGGTGATCGGCAAGCGCGGCCGGTTCCGCGAAGGCGTCACCATCAACACGGGCACAGATGGCGGTGGCGGCGTCACCACGATCGGCGACGACTGCCTGTTTCTGGCCAACGCCCATGTCGGGCATGATTGCCACATCGGCGACCGGGTGACGTTGGTCAACAGCGTGGGCGTGGCGGGCCATGTGCATATCGAGGACGACGTGATCGTCGGTGGGCTGTCGGGCGTGCATCAATGGGTGCGGATCGGCAAGGGAGCGATCATCGGCGCGGTCACCATGGTGACGAACGACGTGATCCCCTATGGCCTCGTGCAGGCGCCGCGGGGCGAGCTGGACGGGCTGAACCTTGTGGGGCTCAAGCGCCGCGGGGTCGAGCGTGCCGAGATCACCGCGCTGCGTGCTGCCTATCAGATGCTGGCGCAGGGCGAGGGGTCCTTTCTCGACCGCGCGCGGCGGCTTTCGGCGGAAACGACCAGTCCCCATGTGCGCGAGATCACCGATTTCATCCTTTCGGCCAGTGACCGCAGCTTTCTGACGCCGAAATGACCGGCTCGGCGCGCACCGCCATCATTGCGGGGCGCGGGGCACTGCCCGCCGCGCTGGCGGCGGCATTGCCGGAGGCGCCGCTGGTTGCGGCGGTCGATGGCTTCGCGCCCGCAGGCATCGTGCCCGAAGTGACCTTCCGCATCGAACGCCTGGTGCCGTTTCTTCGCCGGTTGCAGGACGCGGGGGTGGGCAGGGTGGTGTTCGCCGGCGCCGTGACCCGCCCGGTCCTGGACCCGGCGATGTTCGATCCGGCAACGGCGCAGATCGTGCCGCGCCTTCTGGCGGCCATGCAGGCGGGCGACGATGCCACGCTGCGCGCGGTGATCGCGCTGTTCGAGGAACATGACCTGCCCGTGGCAGGGATCGAGGATATCGCCCCCGGCCTGCTGCCCGCCGAGGGCGAACTGGCCGGGCAGGTGACGCCCCGCGACCGCGCCGATGCCGAGCGCGCCGCCGCCATCGTCGCGGCACTGGGTGCCGTCGATGTCGGACAGGGCGCAGTGGTGCAGCAGGGCCTGTGCCTCGCGGTCGAGGCGCTGCCCGGAACCGATGCCATGCTGGCGTCGGTTGCGGGCATGGATCTGTCGCATCGCCCCGATCCCGCGCGCGGGCGCGGCGTCCTGTACAAGGCGCCGAAGCCCGGGCAGGACCGCCGCATCGACCTGCCCGCCATCGGCCCGGGAACGGTGGCCGGTGCAGCCGCGGCGGGGCTCGGCGGCATCGCATGGGAGGCTGGCAGTGTCATCGTTCTGGACCGGAGCGCCACGATCGCCGCGGCTGAAGATGCGGGCCTGTTCCTGTGGTCGCGCGCCCGATGAAGCTGTTCCTCGTCGCGGGTGAGCCTTCGGGTGACCGGCTTGGCGGGGCGCTGATGGCAGGGTTGCAGGACCTGTCGCCCGGGGTTTCCTTTGCCGGGGTCGGCGGCGCCGCCATGCAGGCGCAGGGGCTGACCAGCCTGTTCCCGATGCAGGAGCTGTCGGTGATGGGGATCGCCGAGGTGCTGCCCAGGTACCTGCATCTCAAGCGGCGAATTCGCGAGACGGCCGAGGCGGTTCTGGCCAGCGGGGCCTCGGCGCTGATCACCATCGACAGCCCGGATTTCTGTCTGCGCGTCGCCAGGATCGTCCGGGCGACCCGGCCGGACCTGCGGACCATTCACTATGTCGCGCCCTCGGTCTGGGCCTGGCGGCCGGGGCGGGCCGCGCGGATGGCGCGGGTGATCGACCATGTGCTGGCACTGCTGCCGTTCGAGCCGCCCTACATGACAGCCGCCGGCATGACCTGCGATTTCGTGGGGCATCCGGTGGTGGCCGAACCCGGCGCCAGCCCTGCCGAACGCCGCGCCCTTGATGGCACCGCGCCGCTGGTCCTTGCGCTGCCCGGATCGCGACGGGGCGAGGTGGCGCGCATTGCGCCCGTCATCGGCACCACGCTGGCCTTGCTGCGCCCCAGGTTTCCCGACCTTCGCGTCGTCCTGCCCACCGTCGCCGGGGTCCGCGATCTGGTCGCCGAGGTGACGGCGGGCTGGCCCGTGCGCCCGCGTATTGTCGAGGACGCTGGGCTGAGGCGGGGGGCCTTTGCCGCCGCCGATGTGGCCATCGCCGCCTCGGGTACGGTTTCGCTGGAGCTTGCGGCGGCGGGATGCCCAATGGTCGTGGCCTATGACATGCATCCTCTGACCATGTGGCTGATGCGGCGCATGGCGCGGGTGGACACGGTGACACTGGTCAACCTGGTCAGCGACACGCGGGCGGTGCCCGAGTTTCTGGGCCGCGATTGCCGGGCGGCACGGATCGCGCCCGCCGTTGCCCGGTTACTGACCGATCCAGAGGCGCGGGCGGCGCAGACCGGGGCCATGGCGATCACCATGGATCGCCTCGGCAGGGGAGGCGAGCCACCCGGCATCCGGGCTGCGCGCTCGGTACTTTCGGTGCTCTGACGCGTGGGGGCTGGCGTTGCCGGTGCCCATCGGCTATTGACTGTTCAGTCAATATCGGAATGCCACACCATGACACTTGACCTGCCCGCCCCCGATACCCTCTGGCAGATGGACCGAGACCACAGCCTGCACCCCTGGACCCAGTTCGGCAGCTTTGCGCGCGACGGGGCGCTTGTGGTGGCGCGGGGCGAGGGCTGCTGGCTGTGGGACGCGCAGGGGCGGCGGTATCTTGATGCCGTGGGCGGGCTCTGGAACACGACGCTGGGCCTTGGCCGCCGCGACATGGCGCAGGCCATCGCTGCGCAGGCCGAGCGGCTGGCGTTCTGCAACACCTTTGTCGACATGACGAACGAACCTGCGGCCCAACTCGCGTCGGCACTGGCTGCACGCGCGCCGGGTGATCTGAACCGGGTGCATTTCACCACGGGGGGATCAACCGCCGTCGATACCGCGGTGCGGATGGTCTGGTATGTTCAGGCCTGTCTGGGCCGCCCGGAAAAGACCCACATCGTCGCACGCCACCGCAGCTATCACGGGTCCACCCATCTGTCGCAGTCGGTAGGCAACCGTCCAGGCGACCGCGTGCCCGAGTTCCGCTATGTGACCGACGGCATTCATCACCTGTCCGCCCCCGACCCCTATCGCCGCCCCGAGGGCATGACCGAGGCCGAGTTCTGCGATCATCTGGTTGCGGAATTCGAGGCGCTGATCGACCGGGTGGGCGCGGACCGGATCGGCGGGTTCATCGCCGAACCGGTGCAGGCATCGGGTGGCGTGATCGTTCCGCCGAATGGCTATCTGGCCCGCATGGCCGCAGTCTGCCGCAGCCATGACATCCTGTTCATCGCCGATGAGGTTGTCACGGCCTTCGGCAGGCTTGGCCACTGGTTCGCCTCGCATGACGATTTCGGGGTGATGCCCGACATGATCTGCGTGGCAAAGGGCATCACCGCCGGCTATCAGCCGCTGGGCGCCGTGATCTTTTCCGACCGCCTCTGGCAGGCGATGGCGGCGGGCGGGGAACGGTGGTTCACCAGCGGCTATACCAATTCGGGCCACCCGGTTGCCTGCGCCGCGGGTCTTGAAACCATCCGCATCATCGAGGCCGAGGACCTGCTGCCCCGGGCGCAGGCGATGGGGCGGCGGTTCCTCGACGCGCTGGCACCGCTGGCCGATCTGCCGATGGTGGGTGACGTGCGGGGGCGCGGGCTGATGGCCTGTATCGAGACGGTGGCCGACAAGCGGGCAAAGACGATCCTGCCGGACGAGGCCAACGAGTCCAAACGAATATCGGACTGCTGCGAGTCGATGGGTCTTCTGGTGCGCCCGATGGCCCATCTGAACGTGATGTCGCCGCCCCTGGTGGTGACGGCGGACCAGATCGACTTCACGGCAGAAACGCTGGGCAGGGCAATCCGCAAGGTGGCGGACGATCTGGTGCGGGAAGGCTATCGGCTGGAATGATCCGGGGGCTTGACAGGGGCACGGCCATCGTGTCCCTTCCTGCCGCCGGATCGGGAGGCGTCTCCGGCATCGTCAACGACGCCCGCTGTTCCTGATCCGGAGAGATGGACATGGCGCTTCAAGACGCCCGTTCCCAGGTCGATACGGCCTTTACCCGTGAAAGCCGCAGGGGGCTTTCGTTCGAGAATGCATTCGGGGGGGCCACGAGTTTCCTGCGCCGCACCTACACCAAGGACCTTGCCGGCGTCGATCTTGCCATCACGGGCGTTCCCTTCGACCAGGCGGTGTCGCATCGCAGCGGCACGCGGTTCGGCCCGCGCGCGATCCGCGAGGCGTCGGCGCTGCAACCCTACGACCCGCCCTTTGGCTGGGGTACCGACCCGCTGGAGGAGATGAATGTCATCGACTACGGCGATGTGGCCTTCGACTATGCGAAGGTATCGGACTTTCCGGACGCGCTGACCGCCCATATCCGCACCATCCTGGCCGCCGGAGCGGGCAGCATCACCCTGGGCGGGGATCACTACATCACCTATCCCATCCTGCGCGCCTATGCCGAGAAATACGGTCCGGTCGCGCTGATCCAGTTCGACGCGCATTCCGACCTGTGGCCGGATGACGACCTCACGCGCATCGACCATGGCACCATGACCTACAAGGCGGTGAAGACGGGTCTGGTGGATCCAGCCGCCTCGGTGCAGGTTGGCATTCGCACCACGACCGAGGATTACCTCGGCGTCGGGGTGATCGACGCGCGAACAGTGCATGAAGGCGGCGTCGCCGCCACCGTCGCCCGCATCCGGCAGATCGTCGGCGACCGGCCCTGCTATCTGAGCTTCGACATCGACGCACTCGATCCGGCCTATGCGCCCGGCACCGGCACGCCGGTCTGGGGCGGGCTGGCATCCTGGCAGGCCAGCGCGATCCTGCGCGATCTGGCAGGGATCAATCTGGTCGGCGGCGATGTCGTCGAGGTGTCGCCGCCCTATGACACGACAGGCGCCACCGCGATTGCCGGCGCGCATGTCGCGCATGATCTGATCTGCCTCTATCACTGGGCGCGGACACGGCGGTGAGACAATCTGCGGCGATCGCCGCCGTCACGCTTCTGGTCGGGGTGGCCGCCATGGTGCGCCTTGCCCCGACCGATCCGGCGCGCTGGCATACCAGCGCCCACACCGTCACCATTCCCGATTGCGCGATCAGGCGCGATGCGGGATCGGCGCGCGCGGCCTGCCTGATGGGCGGTACACCCGAGGCGCTGCTGGCGCGGCTCGATGCCATCGCCCTGGCAACTCCGCGCACGCAGCGCATTGCAGGTTCGCCCGCCGAGGGGCACATGACCTGGGAAACCCGGTCCCTGATCTGGGGGTTCCCGGACTATACCACGGCCTCGGCCCGTTCCGATGGCGTGGGCACGCGGCTTGACCTGCATGCACGCCTGCGCTTCGGCGCGGCCGATCTGGGCGTGAACGCCGCGCGGCTTGGCGACTGGCTTGCCCGCATCGGCCGCTGACCCCGGCTTGCCCTTTCCGGCGGACGCACATATCCCGGGCATACGCCACGCCATCCACACCGGACCCTGAATGATCCCCCTCGACCGCCTGTCGCAGATCACCGAACGCTTTGAATTCATCGAGGCGCGGCTGAATGCGGGCGCGGCGCCCGAGGATATCGCGACACTGTCGCGCGACTACACCGATCTGAAGCCGTTGGTGGCCGATATCGCGGCCTATCGCCGGGCGCTGTCCGACATTGCCGAGGCGGAGGCCTGGCTGTCGGACCCCGAGATGAAGGCGCTGGCCGAGGATGAACTGTCGCGGTTGCGGGCCCGCCTGCCGGAACTGGAGGCGGCGCTGCGATTGGCGCTGCTGCCCCGGGACGCCGCCGATGCCCGACCCGCGATCCTGGAAATCCGACCCGGCACGGGCGGCGAGGAGGCCGCGCTGTTCGCCGCCGATCTTGCCCGGATGTATCAGCGCTATGCCGAGGCGCAGGGCTGGAGGTGGGAGGTGCTGGACCGGCAGGACAGCGATCTCGGGGGGCTGCGCGAGTTCACGGCCCATGTGCAGGGCGAGGGCGTCTATGCCCGGCTGAAGTATGAATCCGGCGTCCACCGCGTGCAGCGTGTCCCGGAAACCGAGGCTGGCGGCCGCATCCACACCAGCGCCGCCACCGTCGCCGTGCTGCCCGAAGCGCAGGAGGTCGACATCGACATCCCGGCAACCGACATCCGCATCGACACGATGCGATCGTCCGGGGCGGGCGGGCAGCATGTGAACACGACCGACAGCGCGGTGCGCATCACCCACCTGCCGACCGGCATCGTCGTGACCAGTTCGGAAAAGAGCCAGCACCAGAACCGCGCCATCGCCATGGCCGTGATGCGCGCGCGGCTTTATGACGCCGAGCGGACAAGGCGCGATGCCGAGCGTGCCGCAGACCGGCGCGCGCAGGTCGGCACGGGCGACCGGAGCGAACGCATCCGGACCTACAACTTTCCCCAGGGACGGATGACCGACCACCGCATCAACCTGACGCTCTATGCCCTGCCGCAGATCATGGCGGGCGATCTGGGGGGGGTGATCGACGCGCTTGTCGCGGACGATCAGGCGCGGCGGCTGGCCGAGGCGGGGATTTGACGGCGCGGGTGTCGGATATTCTGCGTGCGGCTGCTGCCCGGTTGCGTGATGCAGGGATAGACCAGCCGACGCGCGATGCACGGTTGCTGCTGGCGCATGCCATGGCCGTTGCCCCCGACCGACTTGCGCTCGACCCGCAGGGCGAGGTGCCGACTGACGCGGCCGTCCGGCTGGAATCGCTGGTCGCCGCCCGTTGCGCGCGGCAGCCGCTGGCCCAGATCACCGGGCAGCGGCTGTTCTGGGGCCGGTCATTCCGGGTCACGCGCGATGTGCTCGATCCCCGCCCCGAGACCGAGGTGCTGGTGTCCGCCGCACTCGCACAGCCCTTCGCACGCATCCTCGATCTTGGCACCGGATCCGGCTGTATCCTGATCTCGCTTCTGGCCGATCGGCCGTCGGCCACCGGACTCGGGGTTGACGTCTCGCCCGGAGCGCTCGGTGTGGCACGGCGCAACGCCGCGGATCACGCGGTCGGCGACCGGGCAGCGTTCGTGCTGTCGGACTGGTTCGACGCGGTGACCGGACGCTATGACCTGATCGTCTCGAACCCGCCCTATATCGCGGCCTCCGAGATGCCCGGTCTGGCCCCCGAGGTGCGTGAATGGGAGCCGCATCTGGCCCTGACGCCGGGGGGCGACGGGCTGGACGCCTATCGCGCCATTGCGGCCGGGGCAGGGGCCCGTCTGATGCCCGGCGGTCGCCTGTTCGTCGAAATCGGGCCAGCCCAGGGCGCCGCCGTCACCACCCTGTTCCGGGACGCTGGGCTTGCCGGTGTCGAGGTTCTGACCGACCTGGACGGTCGCGACCGTGTCGTTGCGGCAATGGCCGCGACATGACGGTCACAAGGGCACGCGATGCCGCGATCCGGGCAGATTCCACTTGTCAGCCCCGATGGCCTGTGATTAATCGTTGCCAGCCGGGGCTGAGCTTTGCTCTCCCGTCTGCTCTGCCTGCCACATGATGCCTTTTCCTTTTGCGCCGTTCGGCGCGGGCGTCCGGGCAAAGCCAGTCCTAACTGGATAACAAGGACAACATGCGCTCTTCCAAGTCACGCTCGCGTTCCAAGGCGAACCGCCCGCGCACCCTCGGCAATATTGTCAACCGTGTCTTCGACAGCTCCGGGCCCGAGGGCAAGGTGCGCGGCACGCCGCAGCAGATCATCGAGAAATACCTGATCCTCGCGCGCGATGCGCAGCTGTCGAATGACCGTGTTGCCGCCGAGAATTTCATGCAGCACGCCGAGCACTATACCCGCATGCTGGGTGAAGCGCAGCGCGAGATGGCCGCCGAACAGGAGGCCCGTCAGCAGCAGGGTCAGCCCGGCCAGGGTCAGCGCCGGGACGATCGCGATCCCGGCTGGCAGGGACAGGGCGGGGACAACCGGCAGAGCTATGGGAACGGCAATGGCAACGGTCAGGGCGACCGGCGCGACGGCCGGTCGGACTATCGCCCTGAACAGCGCGGTGAGCAGCGGGCCGACTACCGGACCGAGCCGCGCGACGACCGGCGGTCGGAAGCGCCGCGCGGCGGGGTCGAGGTGATCGACCTGTCGGCCGAGGATGACGGGCATCTTGTGGAAACGCCCGAGGCACGCGCCGACCGGCGCGAACCTTCGGAGAGCACGCCGCGTCGCGACCGGCGCGATGACCGGCGCGACCGCCCTGCGGCCCCCTCGGCCGAGGCGCCGGCGCCTTCGGCCGCAGCGGTCGAACCCGCGCCCGCCGCTGAACCGGCGCCCGCCACCGAAGCGGCCGAAACCAAGCCGCGTGCGCCGCGCCGTCCGCGCGGTCCGCGCAAGCCGCGCGATGCCGCCACGGCCGAAACCGATGCCGAAAAGGGCGACGGTCCGCGCGAAGCCGCCGAATAGGCACGCATGTTTCCGCGCCCTATTCCAGGGCGCGGGCGATGGCGCAGAATCCTTCCACCGAAATCTCTTCCGCCCGTGCGGTCGGCAGCACGCCTGCCTCTGCCAGCCGGCCCTCGATATCCGGGGTTAGGCTGCGCAGGCTGGACCGCAGCATCTTGCGCCGCTGGCCAAAGGCGGCGGCGGTGACGCGGAACAGCGTTTCGGCCCTTGCGGCGAACCTCGGCTCCGGAAGGGCCGTGATCTGGACGACCGAGGAATGTACCTTGGGCGGTGGCGTGAACGCCTCGGGCGGCAGTGTCAGCGCGATATGTGCGGTGGTGCGCCACTGCGCGAGGATCGACAGTCTGCCATAGGCATCGGACCCGGGCCGCGCGACGATGCGTTCGGCCACCTCACGCTGGAACATCAGCGTCAGGCTCTGCCAAGGCGGTGGCCACACAGGTGGTGTCAACCAGCGGATCAGCAGTTCCGTGCCGATGTTGTAGGGCAGGTTGGCCACAACCTTGATGGGGGGCACAAGATGTGCGGCCCAATCAAAGCCCAGGGCATCGCCCGCAATCACGTCAAGGCGTCCGGGGCAGGCTGCCGCGATCTCGGCCAGGGCGGGCAGGCAGCGCGCGTCCTTCTCGACCGCCACGACCCTTCGGGCGCCCTCTGCCAGCAGACCCCGGGTCAGTCCACCCGGTCCCGGACCGATTTCCAGCACATCCGATCCCGACAGGTCGCCCGCGAGCCGCGCAATCCGTGCCGTGAGGTTCAGGTCCAGCAGGAAATTCTGGCCCAACGCCTTCCTGGCGGCAAGGCCATGGGTGGCGATCACCTCGCGCAGCGGCGGCAGACCGTCGATCTGGGCCATGCCGATCAGTCCCCCCGCGCCCTGGTCGCCGCGATGCGCGCCGCCATGCGCAGCGCCGCGACCGTGCTGGACGGATCGGCGATGCCACGACCCGCGATGTCGAAGGCGGTGCCATGATCGGGTGATGTGCGCACGAAGGGCAGGCCAAGCGTCACGTTCACGCCACCCGCGAAGTCGATGGTCTTGATCGGGATCAGCGCCTGATCGTGATACATGCAGACCGCGGCATCGTAGCCTGCGCGCGCCGCCGGATGGAACATCGTGTCGGCGGGCAGCGGGCCTGCCAGGTCGAACCCGTCGTCGCGCAGGCGGTCAAGCACCGGAACGATCAGCCGCGCCTCGTCGTCTCCCATGGTGCCGCCTTCGCCCGCATGCGGGTTCAGCCCGGCCACCGCCATGCGTGGCACGGCGATGCCGAAATCCCGGATCAGCGCCGCCCGGGTGATGCGGATCGTCGCCTCCAGCAGGTCGGCGGTCAGCGCCTGCGGCACCCGGGACAGCGGGATGTGGATCGTGGCAGGCACGACCCGCAGCGCATCACAGGCCAGCATCATCACCACCCTGTCCACCCCGGCCAGGGCTGCCAGAAACTCGGTATGGCCCGGATAGGAAAAGCCCGCACCGTCCTGCACCGCCTTCTTGCTGATCGGCAGGGTGGTCAGCGCCGAAGCCTCGCCCGCGGTCACCATGGCGACGCCCCGGGCGATCGCTTCGATGACACCGGCCGCGTTGGCGAGGGCAGGCTGGCCGGCAAGCGGGGCCGGGCCCATGTCGATCGGCAGGACGGGCAGGTGGCTGTCCGGAACCGCCCGCGCGTCCATGGCGCAGGCCACCTCGCGGATCGGGGTGCCGGCCGGCAGGTGGCGCGGATCGCCGATCCAGACAAAGGGCAGCGCAGCACCCAGCACCGCGCGGGCCTTTGCGGCCAGTTCGGGTCCGATCCCCGCCGGTTCGCCGCAACTGACGGCGATCGGGGGCAAGTCGGCGGCAGGGGCTGTCACGGCGTGCGGATGATCGCGTCGGCGCGCAGTTCTTCCAGATAGCCGTCGGCATAGGACGCGAGCCGCTGGTTGCGCAGTTCGTTGCGTATCGCCTCGCGGCTGGGGGCTGCATCGACCTGCGGTGTCCGCCCGCAGAGCATCAGCACCACACGCACCCCGGCCCGCACCAGCGATGTCGAAACCTCGCCCGCATCGAGGCGCGCGAGTTCCAGACCGATATCGTTCGGTATTTCCGACATTGTCCGGCTTTCGCGGATCAGGCGTTCGGGCGGCAGGCCCCTGGCCACACCATAGAGGTCGTCACAGGTGTCCACGCGCGTCCGCACCTTCGCGGCCTCGGCCGGGGCGTTCGGGCCTTCGGGGATCAGGAACTGCGCATACTCCACCACCATCGACACCGGAGCACCGGACTGCGACTGCTCAAGCCCGCGCAGCTGGAACAGCGCGATGCCGCCATCGACGTCGATGGGTTCCGAGACCTGCCCGGGGGCCAGCCCCAGCACCGCCGCCGCAAGCGTCGGCGGCAGGGCCGAAACCGGGCGCCAATCCAGCGCGCCGCCGTTCGCGGCCGATCCGGCGGCCGAGTAGCGCCGCGCCGCCGCGGCAAAGGCAGCCTCGCTCCGCGCCTCGCCCCGAAGCCGACGTGCCAGCGCGCGGGCCTGTGCCTCGCCGCCCGGGGGGGCAGGCAGCACGATTTCCGACAGCAGCACCCGGACGGCTGTTGCCCCGCTGGTCTGGCCGATCGCGCGATCGATCTCGGCCTCGGTGATCTGCGCACGCGCAAGGAAGCGCGCGCGCACCACCTCGCGCCACAGCAGGCCCGCCAGGACGAAGTCGCGGAATGTCTCGGTCGCGACGCCCGCGCGGTTGAGGATGGTGACGAATTCCTCCGCCGTAAGGTTCGCACGACCGGCGAATTCCTCCATGCCGGCGCGGATCTGATCCTCGCCGACGGCCAGCCCCAGCGACAGCGCAGCGCCCCGGCGAAGCCGATCCTCGATCAGCCCGTTCAGCGCCTGTTCCGCGACATCCCCCGGGGCGCCGAACAGTTGCAGCATGCGCGCACGCTGGTCCACTTCGAACCCGGTGATCGCCTGCTCGTTCACGATCATTCGCGGGCTGAAAAGGCCCTGCGCAGCGGCGGTGCCCGGAAGGCCGAGGGCCGCGATGGTGGTGGCGAGGGCGAGAAGAAGGCGGATCATGCGGCAGTCTCGTCAATGCTGTGTCGGGCGCGGATCGTCCGGGCCGGAATCGCGCCACTATCCACGGCATTGCCGGGTGGGTCCGGGGGCAGAGCCGCCGCCAAAACCCAGAAGCTCGACCGACAGGCCCCAGTCGGTGCGCGGCGTCACACTAGTCGAGGACGTGAACCGGCGCGAGAGGGAAAGATCGACCTTCAGGCATTCGTTGCGCCAGGCAAGGCCGATCCCCGCCGAGGCCGCGCGGTTGGCCTCGAAGTCATAACGCGTGGCCAGCCGGGTGGTCCATGCCTCGGTCACGTCATAGCGTGCATCGACCAGCAACTCGCTGACCGGCACGCTGCGCCCCTCGGTGGCGTCGGCGCGCATCCAGATATAGCTGGACGACAGCGCATAGCGGGGCCGGTCAAGGTCGATGCGCAACTCGCCCTTGGTCATGCCCGCGTCATCGTCGATCACCGCGCGGCCCGTCAGGCTCAACCCCGGGCGCGGATTGTAGCGCACGGCCGCCAGCCAGTCTGACCGCTGTCCGGCAAGGCCCGACGCGGCACTGAAGCCGTCTTCGTCATGGTCCCTCAGGATGCGCCCGAAGGCCAGCGACACGGTGGCACCCGAAGCCGAGATGCGCGAGAACGTCAGGCCCGCGTTCACCCTGCGCCCGCGCTCGACGCCATCGTTGCCGGGAAAGCGCCGCGTCGAGAACAGGTTGCCCTCGTCGAACTCGGCCAGCACGGAATCCTCATTCGGGATGGCGCGGAGACGGTCGGGCGACCACATCACCTGCACGACAGGCTCCAGCACCTGCATGGCGCCACCGGCTTCGGCGCGGACCAGCGGCCAGCGCAGTTCGAAACCCGCGCCACCCGACAGCCGGGTCTGCGTGCCGGCCACAAGATCATCCTGCCGGATGCCGTAGACATCCGCCGCCCCCTCGGCCAGCGCCGCGAATTGCAATCCGGGGCCGAAGGTCATTTCGCGCCGCCAGTTCAGGCGCAGCGTGGCACGCGCCATGTCGCGCCCGTCGCCGATCCCGTCGCCGTCGCTGTCGTTCGACAGGTCGGCGCTGCGATAGTGGCTGTGGGTCTGGAATGTCAGCGCGCCAGTGCCGCCCAGCACTGCGGGCCGGAAGCGCCGGGTGTAGGTGAAATCGCCCAGGATCGACGGCAGGCGCGAGTTCACGTCGCCTTCGCGGATGGACCGGAAATGCGTCAGGCGCGCCGAGATATATTCGTCTCGCCGGGTCCGGGTCAGATCGATCCGGCTGATCAGGCGGTCGCGGTCGGTGATGCCGTAGTCGATGAAATAGCCGGGGTCGGTGACCGCTTCGCCCCGCAGGGTCAGCCTGAACCCGTTCGCCAATGCAAATCCGCCGTCCAGGAACACATAGCCGCGTGTTTCGCCCGGCCGGATCCGGTCGCGCGAGAGCGCACCGCTGAACTCGATCGAGCCGCTGGCGAAGGCCTGCCGATAGCGCAGTCCCAGCGTGCGGCCCGCGTTGGTGGACAGGTAGGGCAAGAGCGTCAGGTCCCGATGATCGCCCAGCCGGATGAAATACGGAATCCGCAACCCCGTGCCGAGGTCCGACGATGACCGGAGTTCGGGGATCAGCACACCTGTCGCCCGTTTCAGCGTCGGGTCGGGCATCCGCAGGCGCGGGATCAGCGCCACCGGCATCCCCGCGATGCGCAGTTGCGCACGGTCGAAATAGATCTGCCGTTCGACCGTGTCATGGATCACGCGGCGGGCGCGGATTTCCCACAGCGGCGCGCCGTCCCCGGCGCAGACCCGGCAGGACGATGCGACGGTGCGGCCCAGCCGGGTATAGCGCCCGCCGATCCGCTGAACCTCGGACGCGGCAAGCTGCAACTGCCTGTTCAGGACAAGGCGGGCGGATGTCAGCACCCCCTCGGCAAGATCGGCCGACAGGTCGGCCGAGTCGGCCAGCAGGAACGTGCCGCTGTCGTCGGTCAGCACCAGCGGTCCCTCGATCGTCAGGCGGTCGGTCGAGCCGTTGTAGGTGATGCGCGTGGCGCGCAGGCGGCGGCCCTGGTGGAACACCTCGACGTTGCCCTCAGCGACCAGCACATCCTGCCCGGCAATCGCCAGCCGGTCCGCGACAAGGCTCGCCATGTCCTGCGCCGCAAGCGGCAGGGGCAGGAGCAGCAGCAGGATCGCCAGCAAGCGCCGCATCACCCATCCTCGAGGTGCAGAAGCAGTCCGAGCGCCGACAGCACCGCCGCCAGGGGGGGCGACCAAGCGGCCAGCGCCACGGGAATCTGCCCGTTCTCGCCCAGAACCTGCGCGAAATTGCGCAGGAAGAACAGCGCGAACCCGCCCAGGATCGCCAGCATCACCATCTGCCCGGTCCGGCCGAACCGGGCGTGCCGCATGGTGAAACCGGCGGCCAGCAGGACCATGCCGCATAGCAGCAGCGGCAGGGCCAGTTCCATCTGGAACCAGACGCGATGCGCCCGCGCGGTAAAGCCCGCCGCCTCGATCCGCTCGATGTATTCGGGAAGCTGCCAGATCGGAATGCCCGCCGGACTGCCGAAACTGTCACGGATGCGCTCGCGCGTCAGGTCCGAGGGCAGGGTCGCATCCGTCACGGTCTGCGCGCCGCGCTCCGGGTTGGTCGCCGTCAGATCCCAGGTCTTGGCCCCGGTCAGTTTCCAGGCCCCCGGCACCAGCAGCGCCTCGCTCGCCTCGACCCGCGCAAGCGGGGTGCCGTCAGGGCCAAAGGTCAGGAACGTGGCGGCGTAAAGCCGCGTGCCGTCCAGATCGGCCCGCCGCGCCTGGATCACCGTCTGGCCCTCGGCGCCGCCCTGCCGCAGCCAGAGACCCGAGGACGACACCGACAGGACGCTTTCCTGCCCGCGCGCATGGCGGGCATAAAGCGCCTCGTATTCCTTGGACAGCGCGGCGACGATCGGGTTCAGTACCGCAACGGCCAGGCTGCCGACGATCAGCGCCGCGATCACTGGGGCCAGCAGGAACCGCAGCCCCGACCGGCCAGCCGCCCGCACCACGACCAGTTCGGACGACCGCGCCAGCGCAAGGAAAAGCGCGATGGCCGACAGGATGAAGATCAGCGGAAGGATGCGATAGATCGTTGCCGGCACGTTCAGCGCCGACAGTGTGGCGATCTCGGTCATGCCCAGCCCCTGCGGCGCGAACCTGCGCAACTGGTCCACCATGTCGATCAGCATCATGATGCCGAAGAACACCAGGAACACCATCGCAAGGACCTTCAGGAACCGCCGCGCGATATAGAGGCTCAGCGTCATGCCCTTGCCTCCGCCGCACCGGCGGGCGGCCGCCGCACGCGGCGCGGCCGTTCCGACAGCCACAGCAACGCACAGCCCATGCCGATGCCCAGGACCGGCGCCGCATAGGCCAGCATCCAGGCGTCGGGGTTGCGCAGGCTGGCGCCGCTTGCCGCGTTGTTCACCATCTGCACCGCAATCAGCAGCACGATGGCGAACAGGATCTGCCGCCACAGGCCAAAGCGGCTGAACGCCCCCAGCATCAGCGCCGCAAATCCGATCAGCGCGGCGGCCGGGGCCAGGAACGGCTGCGCGATCCGGGCATGAACCTCGGCCCGCATCCGCGCCGCCGACTGCCCCGTCAGGGCCTGCATCTCCGGCGTCGCAGCGATCAGCACCGGTGTCGTCAACTCGTCAAGCGTCGGCGCGGCGCGTGTACCCGGCGTCAGCAGACCCGAAAGATCATAGGTCAGATCCGCGAAATGCGTCACCGACAGGCGCCCGCTGGCATTGGCCAGCTCCTGCGTCATGCCCTCGAACATGATCAGCATCGCACCGCTTTCGCCCCGCGCCAGCAGGGCGCGGCGGGCCGTATAGGTGATCCGGCTGCCGGGCGCGCGGTCGTCGGACAGGAAGATGTCACGCAGTTCGCCGGATGGGGCAATCTCGCGGATGTAGAAGGTCAGCCCGTCGGACGGGTGCATGAAGCGGCCATCCGAAAGCAGGCGTGCCGTGGCGTTGGCCTCGATCTCGGCCGAGCGTTCCGCCAGCATCGCCCGGCTCGCCGGCACTGCCAGATGCATGAGCAGCAGCATCATCACCGCCACCGTCGCACCGAACCACATGACCGGGCGCGCCAGCCGCCACGCCGAAAAGCCCGTCGCGCGCATCACCACCAGTTCGCCGTCCTGGCTCAGCCGGTTGGTCACATGCACGGCCGCCGCGAAGGCGGCCACCGGCAGCACCAGCCGCACCACGTTGGGCAGCGTCAGCAACGAGAACTCCAGGAAAACGCGGGCCGACTGGCCATCGCCGATCAGCCGGTCGAACAGGCCGACGGCGCGGTTGACCCAGTAGACCATCACAAGGATCAGGGCAAAGAAACCGAAAAGCGTCAGATACTGCGCTGTCAGATAGCGGTCGAATCTGGACACGGGGCCGGGGTTCCCTGCTGCTTTCGACCGACCCTAGACCAATCCGGCCGCCGCGAAAACGGGCATTCGGGGCAGGCGGGCGACGTTTGGCGCAAGCCTGCGCGCCGGGTCTGGTCAAGCCCCGGGCGGCGCACTAGCCTGCGCGTCATCCCAACAGACGGACCCTTTCGCCCATGTCGCATCCGATCCCGCTCCGCTTCGATCCTGTCGATCCCGCCGCCGTGCTGGCCTTTCCGGGTCGTGTCGCGCTGATCCTGCCTGCCGACGCCAAGGCTAGCGCGGGTGTGGCCAGGGGCATCGACCGCGCGATGCGCGGCGGGCTTGGGCGCTATCTGGGTTCCGATGCCTGGGCCAGGCTGGCACAGGGCGAGTCGGCCGATCTTGCCTGGCCCGGCGGGCTTGCGGCCGAGGCGCTGCAGGTGGTCAAGCTCGATCCGCGCGCCGCGCCCGACCTCGCCCGAAAGGCGGGCGGCGCCATCGGCGCCCGGATCGGAAAGGCCGGGGCGATCGTGCTGCCGGGTGCCACCCGCGCGGCCGCTGACCTGTCTTTCGGCCTGGTGCTGCGCGCCTATGATTTCGCCACGCACAAGACGGGCGAAACCGAGGCCAGGGGACCTGTCACCGTGATGGCGGCCAAGCCCGAGGCTCTGGCCGCCGAGGCCGCCCCGCTGGCCGCACTGGCCGAGGGTGTGTGCTTTACCCGTGACCTGGTGAACGAACCCGCCAACGTGCTGACAACCTACGATTTCGCCGCGCGCCTGGCGGCGATGCAGGAAATCGGGCTGGACGTCGAGATCCTCGACGAGGAGGATCTGACACGGTTGGGCATGCGTGCGCTTCTGGGCGTGGGGCAGGGGTCCGAAAGCCCGTCCAAGGTGGTCGTGATGCAGTGGCACGGCGGCGAGAAGGGCGCGGCACCCTTCGCCCTCGTGGGCAAGGGCGTGGTGTTCGACACCGGCGGCATCTCGATCAAGCCTGCGGGCGGCATGGAAGAAATGACGATGGACATGGGCGGCGCGGCTGTCGTGGCGGGCGTCATGCGCACGCTGGCGCTGCGCCGGGCCAAGGCCAATGTCGTGGGCCTTGTCGGTCTGGTCGAGAACATGCCCGACGGGCGCGCGCAGCGGCCGGGCGACATCGTGAAATCCATGAAGGGCGACACGATCGAGGTGATCAATACCGATGCCGAGGGGCGTTTGGTTCTGGCCGATGTGCTGTGGTATGCGCAGGAACGGTTCACGCCCACCGGCATCGTCGACCTTGCCACGCTGACCGGTGCGATCATCATCGCGCTGGGGTCCGAGAATGCCGGGGTGTTCGCCAATGACGACGCCCTCGCCGACGCCCTGCTGGCCGCCGCCCGCGCCGAGGGCGAGGGCGCCTGGCGCATGCCGATGGGCAAGGCCTATGACAAGAAGCTCAAGTCGCGGCTGGCCGACATGATGAACGTCGGCGGGCGCGAGGGCGGCGCGATCACCGCGGCGCAGTTCCTGGCCCGCTTCGTCAAGCCGGACACACCCTGGGTTCACCTCGATATCGCGGGGGTCACGCTGGCCAAGGCGGATACCGATCTGGCGCCCAAGGGGGCGACCGGCTGGGGGGTGATGACGCTGGACCGGCTGATCCGGACGAGGCTTGAAAAGGGCTAGGCCGGGGGATGCGGGGCCGTGGCTGCGATGTTCTACCACCTGACACGCTCAACCGCCGAGGCCACGGCGCGGTCCCTGCTGGCGCGGGCTGTCGGGCAGGGCTGGCCGGTGATGCTGCGCGGCACGGATGCCGCGCGGCTTGCCCGGCTGGACGACTGGCTGTGGACGGAAAGCGACGAGGGTTTCCTGCCGCACGGGCTTGAGGGCGGGCCGCATGACGCGCGGCAACCGGTGCTGATCGGACGAGGTGCGGCGGCGAACGGTGCGCGGGCCTTCCTGCTGGTCGATGGCGCGACGGTCAGCGAGGCCGAGGCGCGGGGGGCGGAGCGGCTGTGGCTCTTGTTCGACGGGCAGGACCCGGCCGCGGTGGAGGCGGCGCGGGGCGAATGGCGGCGGCTGACCGACTTGGGGCTGGCGGCGCAGTACTGGTCCGAGGAGTCCGGCCGCTGGGCGATGAAGATCGAGAAGGCCGCCGCGCAGGGCGCCCCCGGCTGATTTGACCCCGCACCCGCGCCTTTGACGGATGATTGACGCGCAAGGCTTCGGCGGCCATGGCACAGTTTCCCAGTGTTGAATTCCGGGGGAACTGCCATGGCGCTTGTGCTGTCACGCAAGGACTGGGTCGACCTGTTTCCGAAGGCGCCGGTTGCGGTGATCGATGCCTTCGTTGCCGGGGCAGGGTCGCTCGACGCGGCAGGCATCACCGGCAGCCGCACGCGCCTCGCCTATGCCCTGGCGAATGTCGAGCACGAATGCGGCGGCTTTGCGATCAAGGATCTGACCGAGAACATCGGCTATTCCGCCAAGCGGATGGCCGAGGTCTGGCCGAACCGCTTCGCCAATGCGGCCGCCGTGCAGGCCAGGTATGGAACCGCGAAGGGCTGGCAGAAGAAGGCTTTCGATGACATTTACGGTCGGCGCATGGGCAACCGTCCCGGCACCGATGACGGCTCGCGCTACATCGGCCGGGGCGGGCCGCAGATCACCGGGCGCGACGGCTATCGGCAGGTCGGCAGGCGGGCCGGCCTGGACCTGGTCGAGGCGCCTGAACTCGCGACGCTGCCGGTGCACCAACCAGCCATCCTGGCCGCCTTTGTCGCCTGGAAGGACCTGAACGCGCTGGCCGACGCGGGCGACTTCAAGGCCTATGTCCGCCGGTGGAACGGCGGCACCAACGGGCTGGCCGACCGTGTCGAGCGGATGAAAGGGAACGAGCCGATCATCAGGCGCCTCACCCTTGCGGTGGCGATGATGCCGATCCTCGACACCATCGCCGCATGAACGCCCGGCCCGGCGCGATCGGCCCTAGCGCGTCAGCACCATCCGGTTGCCCGCGATCTCGATGCGGTAGCGGCGCAGATAGTCCATGCCCAAGAGCGACCCCTCCATCTCGCCGTCCGTCACATAGGCGGCGATCCGGTCGTCGCGGAACGGGCCGAGCGTCACGTCGGCCAGCTGCACCCGCGCCGTGCGCACCGTGCCGTTGGCGGTGTTTGCGGTGCCGGTAAAGGCCAGGCCGTTGCGGTAGATGCCCAGTCGCGCGGCATCCGCCCGGCCCAGGACCACGTTGGTCGCGCCGGTGTCGACCAGGAAACGCACCGACGTTCCGGCGATGTCCAGCGTCAGGTGGAAATGCCCGTCGGCGCCGCGCGGCACCTCGATGCGGCCGCTGTCGCTGACCGACTGCACCGACAGGGCGGTGGACCGGATGTCCTGCCACAGGCCGTAGCCCGCGATCACGCCCAGGAAGATGAACCCCCAGGCCATCGCCGTGCGCAGGGCAAAGCCCAGACGCCCGCGATACTCCATCATCGCCCAGCCGCCCACCGCCGCCAGCAGCAGGACAAGATAGGCCAGCCGTCCGATCTCGGTGCCGTCCATGGCGTCTCCTTTCTGGCGATGTAGGGGGGCGGAGCGCGGCGCGCAACCGGAACGGTCAGCCGATCAGCCCGGTCTGCCGCACGCCGTCGATCACGAACTGCACCGACAGGGCGGCCAGGAGCATCCCCAGAAGCCGGGTGATCACGATGGTGCCGGTGCGGCCCAGCATCCGTTCCAGCGGCGGCGAGGCCAGCAGGAACAGGAAGGTCACGAGGATCATCCCGTAGGTCAGGCCCAGCACGGCGAAGGTGCCGCCCCAGCCCGGCCCGCCCTGGCCGATCAGGAGGATGATCGAGGCGATGGCCCCCGGCCCCGCGATCAGCGGGATGGCAAGGGGGAACACCGAGGGGTCGTGGTCGGGGTCCGACTTCTGCCCCTCGCGCCGCTGGGTGCGGCGTTCGAACAGCATGTCGAGGGCGGTGAGGAACAGGAGGATCCCCCCGGCGATCCGGAAGGTGGGCATCGAGATGCCGATGAAGCCCAGCACCGCCTCGCCCGCCAGTCCGAACACGGTCAAGAGGCCCGCCGCCACCAGGCAGCCCCGCAGCGCCATGGCGCGGCGCTGGTCGGGGGTCATGCCCTGGGTGAGGGCGATGAACAGCGGCACCAGACCCGGGGGGTCGATCACCACGAACATGGTGGCGAAGGCGGTGATCAGGAAGGCGCTGTCCATGGGGCAGGCTAGCCGGGGCGGGGGCGGGGGGGCAAGGGGGTGTTGGGTGGGGGCCGCAAGGGCTCTCCCGGGTCTGTCCGGAGGGGGCGTCCCACGGTGGGACATTTTTTGGAGTGTGTGATTTCAAGGGGTTAGGGTGGGGGTGTTAAGGGGTTGTTAGGGATTGGCGGGCGGTATGGGCGGCAAGCGGTCATTCGTTGCGGTTTGCGTGTACGGCAGCTCAGCGAAGCAAGCAGACGCAGCAAAGTCGTTGTATCGCCGCTTACCTCGAAAATGAACAAGCCGCTGCAGCCTTCGCTGATGTTCTATAACGCCTCGTCCTCAGCAGCATCTGGGTCTTCTTCGTACTCGGCCTTGAGTTGATCAATCAATTCCTCGGTGATCCATTGATAGCCCATCCGCGAAACGTGCCGATAGTGCCTTTCCTTGAATGAAGCGAGGGCAGACTTGAACTGCACCATGACAAGAACGGCGTCGCTGACCTGCGGCAGGTCATCGTCGTCTAGAGCCTCAAGATATTTTGCGTCTGGCTGACCTTCGAGCACGATCAACAGGTTTTCGAGAACGCGGTTCACGATTTTGACTTTGCCCGCACTCATAGATGCGTCGGGTTTTTTCTTTGAGAGCTCTTTCACTTCGTCGAGCAAGGAGGAGAATACGTCGTGACTCGCTTCATACTCAGAGACTTTAGCGTCTGTCGTGATATTCGGAAAATAGTAGTAGTCTTCAAATGCCATTACTTTCTCCCAATCTTCGTGGGCGGCCCAGAGCGGATATCGCTCGCCTGACCGTCAATCACATAGTACCAACTGCTAAAATTGACGATCACGTTGTCGGAACGGAATCGTTCTGCTTCCTCCATGTACTGAGAAATGACCATGGTCACGTCGCTCGTTGACGGCGCGTCGTCAGGATCGAACTGATCAAACTCCTCAAACGGCTTATACTTGTCACCAAGTACTTCGTTGCCCATCGCAAGCACACGGTTGATGAGCTTGAGCTTAAAAGGGTTCACCGCATCATTCGGGCTCTTTTTTGCAAGAGCCCCGATTTCTGCATAAAGCCCTTGCAGTTGTCCTACGAGTTTTTCAAGCCGTTCCACATCTTCCTTGCTGTCCATGATCTCTCCTATGGGCAAGCGCGCCGAAACTCGACGTATTTCTTGTTCAGAATGTCGAGCGGCGCACGTTGTTTACTGTCGAAGACCTCGACCATCTGTTCTAGGTCGGCGTCGGTCAAAGTGATAACTACCTTCCGCTGCCCAGCCCAAAGGCCGACTGTCCGCGTCATTTCGGCCTTCTTAAGCGGATTTCGTGTCACGAAGACCCCGAACTTGCCAAGCTCGTCTGTCAAGTAGCGGTTGATCTGGTCGATATGCGTTCGCTCAATCGCTGCCACGTTCTTCATCTCAAAGGTGATCTGTCGCGACCCGTAGTCGTCCATCAATTCTTGCAGAAGTGGCGTCGAGCGGGTGTTGTAGAAGATCAAGTCGCGGATGGACACTCCGTCGTCCGTTCGCGCCTGCTCCTGAGCAAAGTCAAGGTGCGGATAGAACAGTGACGGGAGTAGCCGTCCGACCAACCGTTCATACTTCGCATCTGCGCCGTTGGTTTTCCCTGTCGGCAGCTTCTTTATCTCGGCAAATACCCGCTTTGCCGAAGTGACGGGGATTTGTGAGAACAGTGGATCGTTCGCGCAATCGTCTGCTGTGCGTTCCTTTTGCTGGATATAGTGATCAATAACGCCGTAGTTTTGGCGATTATAGCTGAGAACCTTAACCCGCGTCAGTTCCTCGGGCTTGTGTGAAATCTCATCCTGCGGGCAGTGCTTTTCAAAGTACTCGTCGTAGCTAATCCACGGCGCAAACCGCAGCCACCGCTTTGGCACAAAGATAATCGGTGAGCCATTTCCAGGGTTCACAGGCAATGGTACGCCTACTTCCAGTTTAAACATGCCTGCGCGGGCGTCATAAACATGCTCGACGGTGCAGTACTGAGTTGGAACGCCGAGCTTTTGGCATTGTTCAATCGTGAAGTCGATTAAGAACGACTTGAGGAAGTTGCAGCCAATATCAGAAATGCGGTCCTTTGATATTCCCTCGATGAAGAACTGAATCTCCTCGAAATGTCTGAACCCGCTCTGTTGATAGCGCGGAATCGCCTTGAATAAGTCGATGATCTCGCGAGCCTTGTCTGCACCAATTCGCTTTCCCTTTCGGGTAAGAGACGTGCCCAAGCCGACTTCGTCGCACTCTGAGGCGATGTTCAACGTTTCAACCGCCTGCGCCTCTTTGCCCTTCGCGGCGAGAACGCCAAGATGATTGAAGGCGTTGATCAGGCCTGTGTGTAGCGCCTGATCCTGCTGAGAGGGCGACCGCCACAGCATGAAGGGGTCAAGGTATAGAGGAATGTCTTCGTCCAGAAACGGAATCGCGAAGTCGAGATCGACCTGTGCGGCGTGGATCCCATGATAATCTGTAAGACGAGGACGAATAAGCAACGATGCCGCCGTATGCTGGGGGAGGTTACTTTGCAGATACCAAATATTGCGTGTCGTTGGCAACTAAGGATTGTCGAGGCGTGATGTACGCGCGGTCGCTCTTCAGGGGGTTTCTCCACGTTTTCACGGTCCGCTTTCGGGCCAGGACCCGTCATTCATAGCGGCAGGCATGAAAGTTCGCTCAGGGCCGCAAGTGTCACCCCGCCGCCTCCAGCCTCCCCTGCGCGTCCAGCCACATCGCCTCGGCGCGGTCCAGCGCCTCCATGACCTCGGCATACTTGCGGTTCCAGGTTTCCAGCTCGCCCACCCGGCCATCCTCATAGAGCGCGGGGTCGGCCAGTTTCTTGGCCAGCTTGTCGCGCATGTCGTTCAGCTTGGTCAGCCGGTCCTCGCACTTGCGCACCTCGGCGCGCAGGGCCGCCACATCCTCCTTGCTGGTTTTCCTTTTGACCTCAACGGGTTTCGCGGCGATCTTCACCTCGTCGTCGCCGGCCAGCAACTGGCGGCGATAGGCGTCCAGGTCCTCGGTATAGGGGGTCACGGCGCCGCCCTTGACCAGCCACAGCCGGTCGGCCACCAGCCCCAAGAGGTGCATGTCGTGCGACACGAGGATGACGGCGCCGGAATAGGCGGTCAGCGCCTCGACCAGCGCCTCGCGGCTTTCCATGTCGAGGTGGTTGGTCGGCTCGTCGAGGATCAGGAGGTGCGGCGCGTCGATGGTGGCGAGAAGCAGCGAGAGCCGCGCCTTCTGCCCGCCCGACAGGCGCGCGACCACGGTATCGGCCTGGTCCGCCATCAGGCCGAAGCCCGCCAGGCGCGCGCGCAGGCGCGGCTGCCCCTCGGCCGGGCGCATCCGCATGACGTGCTGGAGCGGCGTCTCGTCGATGTGAAGCTCATCGACCTGGTGCTGCGCGAAATAGCCGATGCGCAGCTTGCCCGACCGGTGCATCCGCCCCTCGGCCGGGGCGAGTTTCCCGGCGAGCAGCTTGGACAGGGTCGACTTGCCCTCGCCGTTGCGGCCGAGGAGCGCGATGCGATCGTCCTGGTCGATGCGCAGCGACAGGCGTTTCAGGACCGGCGGCCCGCCATAGCCGACGGCGGCATTGTCGAGGTTGATGATCGGGGGGGCCAGTTCCTCGGGCGCGGGGAAGGTGAAGACGACCTTGCGCGCATCCTCGGGCGCGGTGATCGGCGTCATCTTCTCCAGCATCTTGACGCGGGACTGCGCCTGCACGGCCTTGGAGGCCTTGGCCTTGAACCGGTCGACGAAGGATTGCAGGTGGGCGCGGCGCAGTTCGTATTTCTTGGCCTCGGCCGCCTGCACGGCGCGGCGTTCGGCCATCTGGCGGGCGAACTGGTCATACGGGCCGGACCAGTAGGTCAGGCGGCGCGCGTCGAGATGCAGGATGCCGGTGACGGCGCGGTTCAGCAGGCCCCGGTCATGGCTGATGATGAGCACGGTATGGGGATAGCGCGCGAGATAGGATTCGAGCCAGAGCGCGCCCTCGAGATCGAGGTAGTTGGTGGGTTCGTCCAGCAGCAGGTAGTCGGGCTGGGCAAAGAGGACACCGGCCAGCGCCACCCGCATCCGCCAGCCGCCCGAGAAATCGGAACAGGGGCGGCGCTGGGCGTCGGTATCGAAGCCCAGGCCCTTGAGGATGGCGGAGGCGCGCGCCTCGGCCGACCAGGCGTCGATGTCGGCCAGCCGGGTCTGGATGGCGCCGATGCGGGCGGGATCGGTGGCGGTGTCGGCCTCGGCCAGCAGGGCGGCGCGTTCGGTGTCGGCGGCCAGCACGGTGTCGATCAGCGAGGTGGCGGAGGACGGCACCTCCTGCGCGACGCCGCCGATGCGGGCGCGGGCGGGAAGGGCGATCTCGCCGCCTTCCAGGGCAAGCTCGCCCCGGATCAGGCGGAACAGCGTGGTCTTGCCCGCACCGTTGCGGCCCACGAGGCCGACCTTGTGGCCGGAGGGAATGGTGGCCGAGGCGCCCTCGAACAGGGGGCGGCCCTCGACGGAATAGGTGATGTTCTCGATCCTGAGCATGGGCGGGGCTTGCCCGAAGGGCCGGGCGGCGTCAACGGTGGGCGTTCAGGCGCGGCGCGGCTGTTGCGCGGCGGTGCGCCGGGGCGCTAGGCTGGCCGGAACAGGGCGGAGGAAGGCGATGCGGCGGGTTCTGGCGGGGGTTCTGGCGCTTGCGCCGGTGGCGGCGGCGGCGCAGGACGCGGTGCAGTTCCAGTCGCCCACGGGCAACATCCATTGCTACATGTTCGCGGGGGACGGCGACTGGTGGGGCGCGCGCTGCGACATCCTGGAGGCGACGCGCAGCTTTCCCCAGGCGCCCGCCGATTGCGACCTGGACTGGGGGCATGCCTTCGAGGTGCCGTCGCGCGGGCGGGCAGCGCCGGTCTGCGCGGGCGACACGGTGGCGATGCCCGGTTCGCCGGTGCTGGGATACGGGCAATCGGTCAGCCTGGGCGGGGTGCTCTGCACTTCGGAACGCAGCGGGATGACCTGCCAGAACCGCGAGGGCCGGGGATTCACGCTGAGCCGGGCGCGGCAGGCGGTGTTCTGAGGCGGCTTTAACCTGTCACACAGCCGTGCTAGCAGGCCCCGGCAATCGCGGGCGGCCCGATCCGCCCCCTTTACCGGAGACGACCATGGCCATCGAGCGCACCCTGTCGATCATCAAGCCCGACGCGACCCGCCGCAACCTGACCGGCAAGATCAATGCCAAGTTCGAGGAAGCGGGCCTGCGCATCGTCGCGCAGAAGCGCATCCACCTGAGCCTCGCCCAGGCGCAGAAGTTCTATGAGGTTCACAAGGACCGTCCGTTCTTCGGCGAACTGACCGAGTTCATGGCCTCCGAACCGGTGGTCGTGCAGGTGCTGGAAGGTGAGGGCGCCATTGCCAAGAACCGCGAAGTGATGGGCGCCACCAACCCCGCCAACGCCGCCGACGGCACGATCCGCAAGGAATTCGCCCTGTCGGTGGGCGAGAATTCGGTGCACGGCTCGGACGCCCCGGAGACTGCGGCGGTCGAGATCGCCTATTTCTTCTCGGGTCTCGAACTGGTCGGCTGACGCTGCGGGGCTGGGCGCCGGCCGGCGCCCAGCCCGTTGCGCCCTGCGGGGCGCGTGCCCCCGGGCCAATCAGCCGCGGAACAGGCGGGAATCCCAGGCGACGGGCTGGTGCAGGCCGGTTTCGATGCGCCGGAATTCCGGGTGGTCGGGGTTGATCAGGATGTTGCGTTCGACCCGTGCCACGATGCTGGGCACCAGCAGGATGGCGCTGCGCCCCTCGGCCCGCCAGGTGCAGCCGTAGGCGCGCGCGGTGGCGCAATCGGGTGCCGCCCAGTCGGGATGGGTGGCTTCGGGAAACACCTCGTATGACAGGCCATAGGGCAGGGTGATCGCGATCCAGTGCTGGCGCGGCGGCATGACGCCGCCCGAATGCGCGAGGATTTCCAGCATGGCCGTGGCGAAATGCTCGCTGGCATAGATCACGGGGTGGTCGGTATCGTGCCAGCGTCCGGCGACAAGGGCGGCGCCCCCCGGATCGAAGATCGGAAAGCGGCCCTGCGCATCCCCGATCCGGCAGGCCGCGAGCGTCCGGTCCAGCCGCTGGGCCGTCATGCAGGGATGGCGTAGCGCAGGCGTGCCAGAATCTCGCGCACCGCGTCGGCGCCGAATTCGCTGGTGATGGCGAGATCGAGCGGGCGCTGATCCTCGAGCATCATGTGGGGCCGCGTCAGGAAGTGGCGCGCATCGCCGGGGTCCTGCCAGAGGTCGAGCGCATCGTCCCAGAGCCGGGCGAGGCGGGCAACGACCGCCCCTTCGGCCGGGGTCAGCCGCCCGCCCTTGCGGCGTGCCCAGGTCGCCTTGGGAACGATCCGGTACTTGAAGGCCGCATCACCGGGCGCCAGCACCGCCGCGAGGGATTCGAGCATCCCGGCGGGCAGCCCATCCTCGATCCGGCGGATCATGGCGAGCGCGCCGTTTCCGGCGAGATCAGCGTGGGCGAGGGCGGTCATGGCGGGCCTCTGCGGCGGCGGGATCGGATGAGACCAGATATAGTCTCATCCGGCCCGCTCCGCAAGTTCGGGCCCGTCAGACCTCGGCCACGAGGCCCGCAGCCTCGATCCCGACGGCGGCGGCGGCGGCGTCATTCTCGGACGTGTCGCCGGTGACACCGACGGCGCCCACCACATTGCCCTTGGCATCGCGCACCAGGACGCCGCCCATCACCGGCACGAAGCGGCCTTCGTACAGCCCGTTCATCGCCTGCACGAAATAGGGCTGGCTTTCGGCGCGGGCGTTGATCGCCTTGCCGCCGAGGCCCAGCATCAGGCAGCCATAGGCCTTGCCGCGCGCCAGGTCGAACCGGCCCGGCGCGCTGCCGTCCTCGCGCTCGAAGGCGATCGGGTGGCCGCCGGCGTCGAGCACGGCGACCGCCAGCGGTTTCAGGTTCATCTCGCGCCCCTTGGCCAGCGTAGCCTTGAGGATGGTGCGCGCCTTGCGGATCGTGATCGTCATTCGGATTATCCCCTGGTTGCAAGCGGTTGGCGGGCGGCCTTGACCTGCGCGCGCCGTGCGTGCAGGACCGGTTCGGTATAGCCCGAGGGCAGGTCGCGGCCCTTGAACACAAGATCGCAGGCGGCCTGGTAGGCCAGCCCGTCGAAGCCGGGGGCCATCGGCACATAGGCCGGATCCGCCGCGTTCTGGCGATCGACCACGGCGGCCATCTTCTGCATGGCCTGGGTGACCTGCGCGGCGCTGACCACGCCGTGATGCAGCCAGTTGGCCAGGGCCTGGGCGCTGATGCGGCAGGTGGCGCGATCCTCCATCAGGGCGACATCGTGGATGTCGGGCACCTTGGAACAGCCGATCCCCTGGTCGACCCAGCGCACCACATAGCCCAGGATGCCCTGCGCGTTGTTCTCGATCTCGGCCTGAAGCTCTTCCGCCGACCAGTTGGCGCCACCGGCCAGCGGCAGCGTCAGCAGGTCGTCGAGCCCGGCGCGCGGGCCCTTGGCCGACAGGTGCCGGGCCAGTTCATGCTGGCGCGCGATCACGTCCACGCGGTGATAATGCGTGGCATGCAGCGTGGCGGCGGTGGGCGAGGGCACCCAGGCGCAGTTGGCGCCTGCGCGGGGATGGCCGATCTTCTGCGCCAGCATGTCGGCCATGCGGTCGGGGGCGGCCCACATGCCCTTGCCGATCTGCGCCCGGCCCATCAGGCCGCAGGCGATGCCGATGTCGACGTTGCGGTCCTCATAGGCGGTGATCCAGCGGCTGGCCTTCATGTCGCCCTTGCGCACCATGGCGCCGGCCTCCATCGCGGTGTGGATCTCGTCTCCGGTGCGGTCGAGGAAGCCGGTGTTGATGAAGGCGACCCGCTGGCGGGCGGCGCGGATGCAGGCGGCGAGGTTGGCCGAGGTGCGGCGCTCCTCGTCCATGATGCCGAGCTTCACCGTATTGCGCGGCAGGCCCAGCGTGTCCTCGACCGCATCGAAGATCGCCACGGCATGCGCGACCTCGGCCGGACCGTGCATCTTGGGCTTGACGACATAGACCGAACCATGGGCCGAATTGCGCAGGCCGCCGGTCTTTTGCAGGTCGTGCATGGCGCAGAGCGTGGTCATGAAGGCGTCCATCAGCCCTTCGCCGATCTGTTGCCCGTCCGCGTCGAGGATCGCGGGTGTGGTCATCAGGTGGCCGACATTGCGCACCAGCATCAGCGCGCGGCCCTTCAGCGTGGCATCGCCGCCGGGCGTGCGGATCGTGAGGTCGGGCGCCAGTTCGCGCAGCACCATGCGGCCGTTCCGGGTGATGGCCTCGGTCAGGTCGCCGCGCATCAGGCCCAGCCAGTTGCCATAGGCCACGACCTTGTCGGCGGCGTCGACGGCGGCCACCGAATCCTCGCAGTCCATGATGGCGGACAGCGCGGATTCCAGCCGGATGTCGGCCACCCCGGCCCGGTCGATGCGCCCCACGGAATGCGCAGGGTCGATCGACAGCCAGATGTGCAGGCCGTTGTTGCGCAGGATGACGGCCGAGGGGCGGGCCGCATCGCCCTGCCAGCCCGCGAACTGGGCGGGGTTGCGCAGGGCCGGGTGCAGCGCGCCGCCCTGCACCGAATAGGCCGCGACATCGGCATGCGACCCGGCGGCCAGCGGGGCCACGTCATCGAGGAAGCTGCGGCCCCAGGCGATGACACGCTGGCCGCGTGCGGCGTCGAACGGGCCATCGGGCGCGGTGTCGCCCAGCGCGTCGGTGCCGTAGAGCGCGTCGTAGAGCGAGCCCCAGCGGGCATTCGCCGCGTTGAGCGCGTAGCGCGCGTTCATCACCGGGACCACAAGCTGCGGCCCCGGCACGCTGGCGATCTCGGGGTCGGTGTTGGCGGTGTCGATGGCGAAGGCTTCGGGTTCGGGCTCCAGATAGCCGATGTCCGAGAGGAAGGCGCGGTAGGCGGCGGGATCGTGGGGCTGGCCGCGGCGGGACAGGTGCCAGCTGTCGATGCGGGCCTGAAGCTCTTGCCGGCGGGCCAGCAGGGCGCGGGTTTCCGGGCCGAGGCGTTCGACCGCCTGCGCCAGCCCGGCCCAGAAGGCAGCGCCATCCACGCCGGTTCCGGGAAGGGCGTGATCCTCGACAAAGGCGACAAGGGCTGCGTCAACGGAGAGCCCGGCGCGGGCGATGTGGTCGGACATGCGGTTCCCCCAGCTTTGCGTCGGCGGTTCAGTCCGCCATGGTATACAATGCGAAGCTACTAGGATGCGAAGCGCGCCGGGGCAAGGTGTCAGGCGCGGCGCGGCACCACGCCAAGTGCGTCCAGCGCCGATTCGAGCGCCGAGCGCTGACCTGCATCGGATCGACGGGCCTGCGACTTGAGCGCGTCGAACCGGGCGCGCAGCGCGGTTTTCTCGTCTCCCTTGCAGTCGTTCCAGGGGCGGCCCTGAAGGCCCATCACAAGGACGTAGTAGCCGATGAAATGCGGGGCACTGCCCGATTCGATCAGCCGCAGATAGGCTGCGTCGGCCCCCATCGCGCGGATTTCATCGGCGGAATGGATGCCGGCACGGGCAAAGGCGGCCTCGGACGCGGGGCCGAGGTTGGGAATCGAGGAGACGGGTTCGGGCATGACGGACCGGCAGACTGGCGCTCGGGTCAGCATCGCGGCCCGTGCTGCACATGGCAAGGCAGCCAAGCGGGCTGCCAGGTCTGCTGTGGCGGCAATGCGCCTGCCACGCGGTCAGAGCAACCGGAACGGTCCCGCGGGGGCGCCGCAAGGCGGGGCGACGGTATCGCCCCGGGGAGGGTCGATCAGATCGACGCCCAATCCTTGAAGATCGGTTGTCCCTGCTGCGGTGTCTGGGGGGCGGATTGCCCCTGCTGCTGGGGCTTAGGGGCTTTGGTGCCACCCTGTTGCGGGGTGGTGCCTTCGGGTTTGGTCATCATACTCACTCTGTGCCGTGCTGCTCGTCTGCGTCCCGCGTTCCCGTTGTGCCCGGGTTGCCGAGGGGTCCGAACCTTCAGGTTGCGCGGCCATCCGGGCGGGCGCGTGACCTTTTTGTGTCAGACATAAGGCAGCTAGGCCGCCGGCTGCGGAGGTGCAAGGCTGGACGCCCGCGCAGGGCATCACAGGCTGTTACAACAGGTTTCGGCCTGCGCGATCAGGTGACGCGCAGGATGTCGGCCAGCGGCGCGTTTCCATCGACAAGATCGGCCACGGTCACGCGGTCCAGAGCCGCGTGGAACGCCTCGAGCGCCGCCGCCAGCACGCAGGTCAGCCGACAGCAGCCGATCAGCGGGCAGGAGGTGTCGCCGGGGTCCATGCAGGGGGCAAAGGGCACCGGCCCCTCGAACTTGCGCACCACATCGCCCACGGTGATCGCCGTTGCCGGACGCGCCAGTCGCAGGCCGCCGGCGCGGCCGCGCACCGTGGTCAGGAAACCCGCGATGGCCAGCGCATGAATCACCTGCGCCAGATGGTTCTCGGACCCCCGGCAGGCCACCGCGACCTCGTGCTTGCGGACGGTGCGGTCGTTGTTGACCGCGCAGAACATCAGCGTGCGCAGCGCAAGGTTGGTGCGGATGGTCAGTCGCATCGGCGATCTCCGGCTTTGCGCCCTGTGTGGGCTGCGGAATCGCCCGCGGCCTTGATCCGGATCAATCGCGCGGGGTGGCGGAATGAAAATCGCATGGCGAATGCAGGTTTCGCGCCGGGGGGCGGCGCGGATTGATCCAGATCAGATGATGGATCGTGAATATGTTGTAGGTCCCCGTGCCAACGGAGGAGTGGCGATGACGGATTTCATGACGGGGGCGGCCTCGCGCCGGGGATTTCTGGCTCTGCTGGGCGGGGCGATGGCGGCGTCGGCCGCGCGGCCCGCCGCGGCGGCGAAGGTTGCCACGACGGCGCGCATCGTCATCCTGGGCGCGGGTGCGGCCGGAACGGCGATGGCGAACCGGCTGGCGGCGCGGCTGGATGGCGCACGGATCACGGTGGTGGACGGCAGGGCGCGGCATCTGTACCAGCCCGGCTTCACGCTGATCGCGGCGGGGCTGAAGCCGGCCGCCTATTCGGTCAGCGCCACGACCGACTGGCTGCCGCAGGGGGTGGATCTGGTCCCAGAGGCGGCGGCAGGCATCGACCCCGTGGCGCGGCGCGTGACGACGGCAGGCGGCGCGGGCATCGACTATGACTTCCTGATCGTGGCAACGGGCCTGGTGCTCGACTGGGGCGCGATCGAGGGGTTCTCGCCGGAGATGATCGGCAAGGACGGCGTCGGTGCGGTCTATGCGGGCCCGGAGGCCGCCGAGGCGACATGGCGCGAGATGGACCGCTTTGCCCGCAAGGGCGGGCGGGCGGTGTTCTTCCGCCCCGAGACCGAGATGAAATGCGCGGGCGCGCCGCTGAAATACGCGTTCCTGACCGAGGATCACGCCACCCGGGCAGGCATGCGGGACCGCGTGCAGATCACCTATGCGGCGCCGCAGGCGGCGTTGTTCGGCGTGCCCATCGTGGCCGAGAAGGTGCGGATGCTGTTCGAGCAGCGCGGCATCGCGACGCTGATGCAGCACACCGCGCGGGCCATCGACCCGGCCCGCAAGGTCATCACCTTCGCCGACAAGGACGGGCTGGACCACGAGGTCGAGTATGACTTTACCAACGTGATCCCGCCGATGCGGGCGCCCGATGTGGTGCGGCAATCGGGCCTGTCCTGGGCGGACAAATGGGCCGACCAGGGCTGGGTCGAGGTGGATCAGGCGACGCTGCGCCACCTGCGCTTTCCCGAGGTGTTCGCGGTGGGCGACGTGGCGGGCGTGCCCAAGGGCAAGACGGCGGCCTCGGTCAAGTGGCAGGTGCCGGTGGTCGAGGATCACCTGGTGGCCGAGATCGCGGGCGGCAAGGGCAGCCAGAGCTATGACGGCTATACCTCGTGCCCGCTGATCACCCGGGTCGGGCGGGCGATGCTGGTCGAGTTCGACTACAAGAACAATCTGGTGCCGAGCTTCCCGGGCGTGATCGCGCCGCTGGAGGAACTGTGGGTCAGCTGGCTGATGAAGGAGGTGGCGCTGAAGGCCACCTACAACGCGATGCTGCGCGGACTGGCCTGAAGGAGACATGCGATGAAGGATCTGACGCTGGGCACGCTGATCGCGGTGTTCGAGGAGATGTTCGGGCGCGGCCTGTTCTGGGCGCTGGTCGCGGCGGCGGTGCTGGTCACGGTGGCGTTCCTGGCGGTGCTGTGGCGCGACCGGGGAATCGCCGCGCGGCGGCTGGTGCGGGCCGAGCTGTTCGCGCCGCTGGGGGCCGTCGCGGGGGTGGTCTTCGTGTTCTGGATCACCAATTCCGGGCTGCGCGACATCGGCGGGCCGATCGACGTGGTGATCCTGATCGCCATCGCGGCGGCGGGGGCGGTGGGCCTGACGATCCTTGCCTACACCGCGCAGGCCCTGATCCGGGGCACGGGCCGCTGATATCGGGCCGCCCCGCACGGTCGGGCCCCGCGCGGCGCATGTTGTCATCTTGCATCCCATCCAAACCGCTTTGAATCATCCCTTGCGCCAGATTGCAAAACGGCGGAATACTTGGCCTCGTGATTGCGCTAACAGCGGCATCCCGGCATCCGATCCGCTTTGGACGGACCGGGGCAACCGGCGGGCTTGACAGCCCCGCCGCCACGGCGGCCAATCACAACGGGGAGGGATGCGCGACCGGCGGAAGCCGGATCGTGCCCCATGGAAAGGGATGAGAGGATGACGATCAACCAGTCCGGGCTTCCCCCCGATTCCGCTCTCGTGGCCGTGCCCCCCGCCGGCGCCGGGGATCTGCGCGCCGATGTGCTGCGCCATCTGACCTATTCGCTGGGCAAGGATGCGGACCACGCGGCGCTGTACGACTGGCGCTTCGCGCTCAGTCTCGCGATTCGCGACCGCATCGTCGGGCCCTGGTTCACCTCGACCCGCCGCACCTGGGCCGAGGGGCGCAAGCGCGTCTACTACCTGTCGATGGAATTCCTGATCGGCCGCATCCTGGAGGACGCGACGATCAACCTCGGCCTCTACGACAGCGCGGCCGAGGTGATGGCGGGGTTCGGGCAGGACCTGCGCGCCGTGATCGAGGACGAGCCCGACGCGGCGCTTGGCAATGGCGGGCTTGGCCGGCTTGCCGCCTGTTTCATGGAGTCCATGGCGACCCTGGGCTGTCCCGCCTATGGCTATGGCATCCGCTACGAGCACGGCCTGTTCCGCCAGCGGTTCGAGGGCGGGCGGCAGGTGGAAACGCCCGAGGACTGGCTGAAGGAGGCGCATCCCTGGGAGTTCCCGCGCCCCGAGGCGGCCTATGTGATCCCGTTCAAGGGGCAGGTGCGCCACCATGACGGGCGCGAGGTCTGGGAACCCGGCGAGACCGTGATCGCCTCGGCGCATGACACGCCGGTGGTGGGCTGGCAGGGGCGCTGGGCCAACACGCTGCGCCTGTGGGGCGCCAAGCCCACGACCATGTTCGACCTTGAGCGGTTCAACAGGGGCGACTATGCCGCTGCCGCCGAACCCGAGGCGCTGGCGCGCACGCTGTCGCGGGTGCTCTATCCGGATGACACGACCTATCAGGGCAAGGAACTGCGGCTGAAGCAGGAGTTCTTCCTGACCTCGGCGGCGTTGCAGGATATCCTGCGGCGGCATCTGGCGGCCGGGCTGGACCTGCGGGCGCTGCCCGCCCATGTCGCGATCCAGATGAACGACACGCACCCCGCGATTGCGGGGCCCGAACTGATACGGCTGCTGTCGGATGAGCACGGCATCCCGTTCGGCGAGGCGCTGGACATCGCGCGGGCCTGTCTGGGCTATACCAACCACACGCTGCTGCCCGAGGCGCTGGAGCGCTGGGCGACCTTTACCTTCGGCAATGTCCTGCCGCGCCACATGCAGATCGTCGAGCGCATCGACGCCTGGCACAAGGACGAATACCATTCGCGGCCGCACTATGTCGGGATCGTCAAGCATCACGAGGTGCGCATGGGCGAACTGGCCTTCGTGATGAGCCACAAGGTGAACGGCGTGTCGGCGCTGCATTCCGACCTGGTGAAGGCGAACCTGTTCCCCGAACTCGACAGGCTGCACCCCGGGCGGATCATCAATCAGACGAACGGCGTGACGCCGCGCCGATGGCTGCGGATGTGCAACCGGCCGCTGGCGGGCCTGATCACCGACACGATCGGGCCGGGCTGGGAAGATCATCTGGACCGCCTGCGCGAACTGGAGCCGCATGTCGCCGACAAGGGGTTCCGCGACGCCTTCGACAGCGCGAAGCGGGCGAACAAGGCCGCGCTGTCGGACTGGATCGGGCGCGAGATGGGCGTGTCGGTGAACCCCGATGCCATCTTCGACGTGCAGATCAAGCGGATCCACGAATACAAGCGGCAGCTGCTGAACATCCTGCAGACCATCGCGCATTACGACGCGATCAAGAAGAACCCTGCGGGGCCATGGGTGCCGCGCGTCAAGATCTTTGGCGGCAAGGCCGCGCCGGGATATGCCGTCGCCAAGGAAATCATACATCTTGTCAACGATGTGGCGGCCGTTGTTAATGCCGATCCCGACGTCGGCGACCTGCTTAAGGTGGTCTATCCGCCCAACTACAACGTCAGCCTGGCCGAGCGGGTGATCCCCGCCTCGGACCTGTCGGAGCAGATATCGACCGCCGGGAAAGAAGCCAGCGGCACCGGCAACATGAAGTTCATGATGAACGGCGCCCCCACCATCGGCACGCTGGACGGCGCGAATGTCGAGATATTGCAGGAGGTCGGGGCCGAGAACTTCTTCCTGTTCGGTCTGACGGCGGCCGAGGTCGTCGAGCGGCGGCGCGACACCGATCACGCGCGCAAGGCCATCGAGGCCAGCCGGACCATGCAGGACGTGCTGCAGATGATCGCCGAGGGCCGGTTCAGCCCCGGCCAGCCCGACCGCTATCACGGGCTGGTCCACGGCATGTGGCACTATGACTATTTTCTCGTCGCGTCGGACTTCGACGCCTATCTGCAGGCGCAGGGCGATGTCGATGCGGCCTATGCCGACCGCGACCGCTGGCTGGCCATGGCGGCGATGAACACCGCGCGCTCGGGCTTCTTTTCGTCGGATCGCACGATCCGGGGATACATGGCCGATATCTGGGGGGTGGAACCCGCGCTCTGACCACCGCTCGGCCGCTTTCGGGGAGGAAGGCATGACCGGACCGATGATCGACGACGATGCGGCACGGGCCCTTGCCGAGGGGCGGCATGGCGACCCGTTCGCGGCGCTGGGGCTGCACCGGCGCGACGGCGTCTGGGTGGTCACCGCGCTGGTCCCCGGGGCCGACCGGGTCGAGGTGCTGACCGGCAAGTCGGGCAAGCCCGTGGCGATGTCGCGCCACGCGGCGGCGGGCGAGGTCTGGTGGGCGGCGCTGCCCCGCAAGGCCGACTATCGGCTGCGGGCGTTCGGGCACGGCGCGGAGTGGGAATGGGAAGACCCTTTCCGCTTCGGCCCCGTGCTGGGCGAAATGGACGAGTATCTTCTGGGCGAGGGCACCCACAAGCGCCTGTGGACGGTGCTGGGTGCGCATGCGATCGCGCATCAGGGCGTCGAGGGCGTGCATTTCGCGGTCTGGGCGCCGAATGCCGAGCGTGTGTCGGTCGTGGGTGACTTCAACATCTGGGACGGGCGGCGCCACCCGATGCGGCGGCGCGGGCCCACGGGGGTGTGGGAGACCTTCATCCCCGGTCTGACCGAAGGCGCGACCTACAAGTACGAGATTCGGGGGCCGGGCGGGGCGCTGCTGCCGCTGAAGGCAGACCCGGTCGGGTTCGGATCTGAACATCCGCCCGCAAACGCAAGCGTTGTCAGGAAAATCGCCGGCGACTGGTCGGATGGCGACTGGATGGCGAAGCGGCTGGCGCACCAGACCATCGACGCGCCGGTGTCGGTGTACGAGGTGCATCTGGGGTCCTGGCGGCGGGCGCCGGGCGACCGGATGCTGAGCTATCTGGAACTGGCCGACCAGCTTGTGGACTATGTTGCCGACATGGGGTTCACGCATATCGAGCTGCTGCCCGTATCGGAATACCCCTTTGACGGATCGTGGGGCTATCAGCCCGTGGGCCTGTTCGCGCCGACGATCCGGCATGGCACGCCGACGGAGTTCCGCGCCTTCGTCGATGCCGCGCACCGCCGGGGCCTGGGTGTGCTGCTGGACTGGGTGCCGGGGCATTTTCCCACGGACGCGCATGGGTTGGGCCGGTTCGACGGCACGGCCCTGTACGAACACCAGGACCCGCGCGAGGGGTTCCATCAGGACTGGAATACCCTGATCTACAACTACGGCCGGGTCGAGGTGCAGAACTACCTCGTGTCGAACGCGCTCTACTGGCTGGAGGAGTTCCACATCGACGGGCTGCGCGTCGATGCCGTGGCCTCGATGCTCTACCGCGACTACAGCCGCAAGGATGGCGAATGGGTGCCGAACCGCGACGGCGGGCGCGAGAACTATGAAGCCATTGCCATGCTTCAGCGGATGAACATCACCGCCTATGGCGAGGTGCCCGGGATTGTCACCATCGCCGAGGAGTCCACCGCATTCCCGGGCGTGTCGCGGCCCGCGAACCACGGGGGCCTGGGATTCGGCTTCAAGTGGAACATGGGCTGGATGAACGACACCCTGTCCTACATGCAGAAGGACTCGCTGTACCGCCAGTACCATCACCACCAGATGACCTTTGGCCTGCACTATGCCTGGTCGGAAAACTACATCCTGCCGATCAGCCATGACGAGGTGGTGCATGGCAAGGGCTCGATGCTGGCCAAGATGCCGGGGGATGGTGAACACAAGTTCGCAAACCTGCGTGCCTATTACGGCTTCATGTGGGCGCATCCTGGCAAGAAGCTGCTGTTCATGGGCTGCGAGTTTGCGCAGGGCGCGGAATGGAACCACAATCGCAGCCTGGACTGGCATCAGCTGGACGTCCCGGCCCATGCCGGCGTGCAGGCGCTGGTGCGCGATCTCAACCGTGTCTACCGCGAGAATCCTGCGCTGCACGTGAACGACGCGCGCCCTGAGGGGTTCCAGTGGATCGAATCGAACGACGCGGCGGCGTCCGTCTATGCCTGGGTGCGCCGCGGCCGCCCGGGCGATCCGATGGTTATCGCGGTGGTCAACATGACCCCGGTCGAGCGGCACTATCGGCTCGGGCTGCCTGCGGCGGGACTGTGGGAGGAAATCCTGAACACCGACGCCGGGATCTATGGCGGCGGCAACCGCGGGAACCTTGGAACCGTGAAGGCAGAAAAGAAGGGCTGGCACGGCCAGGACCATTCGGCCGGCATCGTGCTGCCGCCGCTTGCGACCGTGTATTTCCGGCAGTCATAGGCGCGCGGGCGCCGCAGGGGAGGACGACATGAAACCGAGACCGAACGCGCGACTGTCCAGTCAGGCCATGGCCTTCGTGCTGGCCGGGGGGCGGGGCAGCCGTCTGAAGGAACTGACCGACCGGCGGGCCAAGCCGGCGGTCTATTTCGGCGGCAAGACGCGGATCATCGACTTTGCGCTGTCGAACGCGGTGAACTCCGGCATCCGCAAGATGGCGATCGCCACGCAGTACAAGGCGCACAGCCTGATCCGGCACTGCCAGCGCGGGTGGAACTTCTTTCGCGCCGAGCGGAACGAATACCTGGACATCCTGCCCGCCAGCCAGCGTATGGATGAGGTGAACTGGTACCGCGGCACGGCGGATGCAGTGGCACAGAACATCGACATCATCGACAGCTACAACATCAAGTATGTGGTCGTCCTGGCCGGCGACCATATCTACAAGATGGACTATGAGGTGATGATCCGCCAGCACGTCGACAGCGGCGCCGACGTGACCATCGGCTGCCTGACGGTTCCGCGCCTTGAAGCGCGCGCCTTCGGCGTGATGCATGTGGACAAGGACATGCGGATCACCGCCTTCCTGGAAAAGCCCAAGGATCCGCCACCGATTCCCGGCGACCCCGATCACGCGCTGGCCTCGATGGGCATCTATGTGTTCGACTGGGCGTTCCTGCGCGACCTTCTGGTGCGCGACATGGCCGACAACAGTTCGACCCATGATTTCGGCTTCGATCTGATCCCGCATATCGTGAAGAACGGCAAGGCCGTGGCGCACAAGTTCTCGGACAGCTGCGTGACCTCGGGGCTGGAGGAGGAACCCTACTGGCGGGACGTCGGAACCATCGACGCCTTCTGGCAGGCGAACATCGACCTGACCGATTTCGTCCCGAAGCTCGACCTCTACGACAATGCCTGGCCGATCTGGACCTATGCCGAGATCGTGCCCCCGGCGAAGTTCATCCATGACGAGGACGGTCGCCGTGGCTCGGCGGTATCGTCGCTGGTGTCGGGGGATTGCATCGTGTCCGGTTCCGCGGTGTCGAACAGCCTGCTGTTCACCGGGTGCCGCACGCATTCGTGGTCGAGCCTCGAATATGTCGTGGCGCTGCCGCAGGTGATCGTGAACCGAAAGGCCGAACTGAAGAACTGCGTGATCGATCGTGGCGTGATCATCCCCGAGGGACTGGTGGTGGGCGCCGATCCCGAAGAGGATGCCAAGTGGTTCCGCAGGACCGAGTCAGGTATCGTGCTGATCACGCAGGAGATGCTGGACGCGCGGGCGGCGAAGCTGGGCTGAGGCCCGCATCGGGCCCGCAGGCGCGTCGGGACGTGAAGGAGAACGGGGATCGGCATGGGCAGGCGGGTACTGTCGGTTGCGTCGGAATGCGTGCCGCTGCTGAAGACCGGCGGGCTGGCCGATGTCGTGGGGGCGCTGCCCGGGGCGCTTGCCGCGCATGGCTGGGACATGCGGGTTCTGATGCCCGCCTATCGCCCGTTGCGGCAGCGATGCGCCGCCTGGCCCGAGGTCTGGGCCGAGGACGACCTGTTCGGCGGTCGTGGCAGGGTTCTGGCGGGCGTCGTGGACGGTGTCTCGATGCTGATGCTGGACGCGCCGCATCTGTTCGACCGCGAGGGCGGCCCCTACGGCCCGCCCGGGGGCGACTGGCCGGACAATCCCCAGCGTTTTGCCGCGCTGTCCTGGGCGGCGGCGCAGATCGGGCGGAACGGCACGGCCGAGGGGTGGCGCCCCGAGGTTGTGCATGCGCATGACTGGCAGGCGGGCTTTGCGCCCGCCTACCTGGCCTTTGGCGGTCCGCGAGACGTGGCGACCGTGATCACGGTGCACAACATCGCCTTCCAGGGCTGGGCGCCTGCCGCGCTTCTGTCCGCGCTGCGGCTGCCCGCGCATGAGTTCCACCCGGGCGCACTGGAATACTACGGTGGTCTTTCGGCACTGAAGGCGGGGCTGGTGACGGCGGATGCGATCACCACGGTGTCGCCGACCTATGCGGACGAGCTGATGCGTCCCGAGTTCGGGATGGGCCTGCAAGGCGTGATCGCCGCGCGGGCGGGCGCGGTTCGGGGTATCCTGAACGGCGTGGATACCGCGGTCTGGAGCCCGCCCTATGCCGACGCGGCGGGCAAGGCGGCGGCGCGTGTGGCGCTGTGCGACGAATTCGGGCTGGAGGTGCCGGGCCCGCTGGCGATTCTGGTCAGCCGCCTGACCGACCAGAAGGGGATCGACCTGCTGCCTGCCGTGCTGCCGGGTTTCATCGAGGCCGGGGGCGGGATCGTGATCCTCGGTTCCGGCGATCCGGCGCTCGAGGCTGCGATGCGCGACCTGGCACGGCGGCATCCGGGGCGGGTGGGCCTGCGCATCGGCTATGACGAGGCACTGTCGCGCCGCATGTTCGCGGGTGGCGATGCGGTGCTGGTGCCCAGCCGGTTCGAGCCCTGCGGGCTGACCCAGATGTATGGCCTGCGGTTCGGCACGTTGCCGGTGGTGGCCGAGACGGGCGGACTGGCCGACACCGTGATCAATGCCTCGCCGGCCGCCGTGTCGGCGGGCGTTGCGACGGGGTTCACCTTTCATCCGACCGACGCGCTGGCCTTTGGCCAGACGCTGCGGCGGGTCGTGGCGGCGCATGCCGACCCCGACCTGTGGGCGCGGCTGCAGGCCAATGCGATGGCGTCGGACGTGGGCTGGGGCGCCAGCGCCGCCGCCTATGCCCGGCTCTATGCGGACATCTCCGGATGAGCCCCGCAACCCGCGGCCTGCCCGGGCATCTGCCGGGGCATGTGCCCGGCCCCGGGCGGGCGTTTCCGCTGGGGGCGACGCCGCAGGGTGACGGGGTGAATTTTGCCGTCGCCTCGGCCCATGCCGAAGCGATCGAACTGTGCCTGTTTTCCGACGACGGGCGCCGCGAGCTGGCGCGGGTGCCGCTCGAGGCGCGGGACGGCGATGTCTGGCATGTGCATGTCGACGGCCTGATGCCCGGTGCGCGCTACGGCTATCGCGCCCACGGCCCCTATGCGCCCGAGGAGGGCCATCGCTTCAACCCCAACAAGCTGCTGATCGACCCCTACGCGCGCGGGCTGGACGGGCGCCTGCGGTGGTCGGACGCGCTGATGGGCTATCGCATCGGCAGCCCGCGGGGCGATCTTTCCTTTGACACCCGCGACAGCGCCTTTGCCGTGCCGAAATCGGTCGTGGTCGATACCGCCTTCACCTGGGGCGAGGACGCGCCGCCGCGCCGCCCCTGGGACCGCACGGTGATCTGCGAGACGCATGTGAAGGGCATGACGGCGCAGCATCCGGGCGTGGCGCCGGGCCTGCGGGGCAGCTATCTGGGCCTTGCGTCCGACCCCGTCATCGAGCACCTGCTGCGGCTTGGCGTGACGGCGGTGGAACTGCTGCCGGTCCAGAGCTTCATCGACGACCGGTTCCTGGTCAGCCGCGGACTGCGCAATTACTGGGGCTACCAGACAATCGCCTTCTTTGCCCCGGACAGCCGCTACATGAGCCGCGATGCGCTGTGGGAATTCCGGGCGATGGTGCGGCGCTTCCATGCGGCGGGGATCGAGGTGATCCTCGACGTGGTCTACAACCACACCGGCGAGGGCGACGAGTTCGGGCCGACGCTGAGCTTCCGGGGACTCGACAACCGCAGCTATTACCGGCTGCGGGACGGTGGACGCTACTATGTCAATGATACGGGCACCGGCAACACGCTGGACCTGACGCAGCCGATGGTGCTGCGCATGGTGATGGACAGCCTGCGTTACTGGGTCGAGGTGGCGCATGTGGACGGGTTCCGCTTTGACCTTGCCACCGTGCTGGGGCGTGAGGCGGGTGGCTTCGATCCGCATGGCGGGTTCTTCGATGCGATCCGGCAGGACCCGGTTCTGGCGCAGGTGAAGCTGATCGCGGAACCCTGGGACATCGGACCGGGGGGCTATCAGCTGGGCGCCTATCCGCATCCCTTCGCCGAATGGAACGACCGGTTCCGCGATGGCGTGCGCCGGTTCTGGCGGGGCGACCCGGGCATGGCGCCCGATCTTGCGCGGCGGCTGCTGGGCAGTGCCGAGCGTTTCGACCATGGCGGGCGCGCGGCCACGTCCAGCCTCAACTTCGTGACGGCGCATGACGGCTTCACGCTGGAAGATCTGGTCAGCTTCACCGTCAAGCGCAACCTCGCCAACGGTGAGGACAACCGGGATGGCCACCATGAGAACCATTCGGACAACCTGGGTGTCGAGGGACCGACGGATGACGCGCGCGTGCGCGCCGCGCGCGACCTGCGCAAGCGCAACCTGCTGGCCACGCTGTTCCTGGCGCAGGGCACGCCGATGATCCTCGCGGGGGACGAGATCGGCAATTCCCAGGGCGGCAACAACAACGCCTATGCGCAGGACAATGCGACCGGCTGGGTCGACTGGGCCATGGCGGATGGTCTGCTGGCGGCCTTTGTCGCGCGGCTGTCCGCGCTGCGCGCTGCGCATCCGGTGCTGCGGCAGCGGCGGTTCCTGCACGCGCGACCGCGTGGCGAGGGGGGCATGCCCGATGTCATCTGGCGCCGCGCCGATGGCGCGACACCGCGCCCGGAAGACTGGCACGACGCCGGTTTCCGCTGCCTTGCGGTCGAGCTGCGCATGGCGGCAGAGGCGCGGGACGCAGGCGAGGCCGCGATCCTGGCGGTGTTCAATGCCGGGCCTGCCGTGCCGCTGAACCTGCCGGACACTGCCCGATGGCAACTGGTTCTCGACACCACCCGGCCCGATGTCGAATCCGAGACGCCGGGCGCGGCGATGACCGCACCCGCCCAATCCGTGCTGGTCTTTGCCGGCACAGCGCCCGAAGGGAGACTGCCATGACCATCCGCACCGTCGCCACCCAAGCCATCGCGGGTCAGAAACCCGGCACCAGCGGCCTGCGCAAGAAGACCCCGGTGTTCATGGGGCCGCACTATCTGGAGAACTTCGTGCAGGCGATCTTTGACACCGTGGGGGCGGCGGGCAAGACCTTCGTTCTCGGGGGCGACGGGCGCTATTTCAACGACCGGGCGGCGCAGGTGATCCTGCGGATGGCGGCGGCCAACGGCGCGTCGAAGGTGATCGTGGGGCAGGGGGCGATCCTGTCCACCCCGGCGGCCAGCCACCTGATCCGGCTGAACCGCACGGATGGCGGGATCATCATGTCGGCCAGCCACAACCCCGGCGGCCCCAACGAGGATTTCGGGGTCAAGTTCAACATGCCGAACGGCGGCCCCGCGCCCGAGGGCGTGACAGAGGCGATGTTCGCCCGGACGCAAGGCCTGTCGGAATACCGCATCTGGGAAGGCCAGGACGTGGACCTTGGCAGCATCGGCACCCATGCCCTGGGCGGGATGGTGGTCGAGGTGGTGGACCCCGTGGCCGACTACGCGGCGCTCATGGAGACGCTGTTCGATTTCCCCGCCATTGCGGCGATGTTCGCCGGCGGGTTCCGGATGCGGATGGACAGCATGTGCGCCGTGACCGGCCCCTATGCGGTGGAGATACTGGAACGCCGTCTGGGCGCGTCTCCGGGCACGGTGGTCAACGGCACACCGCTGCCCGACTTCGGCGGCATGCATCCCGATCCCAACCCGACCTGGGCCAAGGCCCTTATGGACGAGATGTTCGGGGCGGACGCGCCGGACTTCGGGGCGGCATCCGATGGTGACGGCGACCGCAACATGGTCGTCGGGCGGGGAATCTATGTCTCGCCATCGGACTCGCTGGCGGTGCTGGCCGCGAATGCGCATCTGGCGCCCGGCTACAAGGCCGGGCTGAAGGGGGTGGCGCGGTCGATGCCCACCTCGGCGGCTGCCGACCGTGTCGCGGCAGCGCTGGGGATCGCCAGCTACGAAACGCCGACCGGGTGGAAATTCTTCGGAAACCTGCTGGATGCGGGGCGTGCCACGATCTGCGGCGAGGAAAGCTTTGGCACGGGGTCCGACCATGTGCGCGAGAAGGACGGGCTTTGGGCGGTGCTGCTGTGGCTGAACATCCTGGCGGCGCGCGGTCAGACGGTGGCCGAGATCCTGGCGGAGCACTGGGCGCGGTTCGGCCGCAACTACTACAGCCGCCACGACTTCGAGGCGATCCCGGTGGACCGGGCCGATGCGATGATGGCGGCGCTTCGGGGGCGTCTGGGCGCGCTGCCGGGGACGGCGGTCGAGGGAATGACCGTCGCGGCGGCCGATGATTTCGCCTACAGCGATCCGGTGGACGGATCGGTGTCGAAGGCGCAGGGCGTGCGGGTGATGTTCGATGGCGGGTCGCGCTTTGTGATGCGGCTGTCGGGGACGGGGACCGAGGGCGCGACGCTGCGCCTGTATCTTGAACGCTATGCCCCGGGGCCCGGCGGCCTGCACGAGGATCCGCAGGTGGCGCTGGCCCCCATCGTCCGCGCTGCGCATGACATTGCGGGGATCGCCGCACATATCGGGCGGACCGCGCCCGACGTGGTGACCTGAGCGCCGGCAGCCGCATTCCGACGCGTTCGGACCCTGGCAGGTCGCCCTTGCCGCAGCGGTGGGCATCGGCAGGCTGTTGACTGGCCGCAGGCGGCTGGGGGAGTGGGCGATGGGCGAGGTGCGGCGGGCAGGGCGGCAGGCGCGGGCCGAGGCGCGCGCCCATCGGGGCGGGGCCATCGGTCGCCCCTACATCCTGCGCGGCATCCCGCCCTACGACGTGCTGTCCGAGGAGGGCCTGGCGCGCATCGAGGCGGCGGCCGACCGCATCCTCTGGGAGACGGGCATCGATTTCCGCGACGATCCGGCGGCGCTCGAACACTGGCGCCGGGCGGGTGCGCAGGTCGATGACCTGCGCGTGCGGTTTCCGCCCGGCCTGTGCCGCGAGATCCTGAAAACCGCCCCCGCGCAGTTCACGCAGCACGCAAGAAACCCCGCGAAGTCCGTTGAAATCGGGGGAAAATCCGTTGTCTTCAGCCCGGCCTACGGCTCGCCCTTCGTGATGGACCTCGACCGGGGTCGGCGGTTCGGCACGCTGGAGGATTTCCGCAACTTCATCCGGTTGGCGCAGTCCAGCCCGAACCTGCACCATTCCGGCGGCACCATCTGCGAACCGACGGATGTCGCGGTGAACAAGCGCCATCTGGACATGGTGATGGCGCATATCGAACTGTCCGACCGGCCCTTCATGGGATCGGTCACGGCCGAGGAACGGTCGGAGGATTCGATCGAGATGTGCCGAATCCTGTTCGGCGAGGCCTTCGTCGATGCGAACTGCGTGATCCTGGGAAACGTCAACGTCAACTCTCCGCTGGTCTGGGACGGAACGATGACGCGCTCGCTGCGCGCCTATGCGCGCGCCAACCAGGCGGCCGTGATCGTGCCGTTCATCCTGGGCGGTGCGATGGGTCCGGTCACCTCGGCCGGGGCGATCGCGCAATCGCTGGCCGAAACGATGGCGGGTTGTGCCCTGACCCAGCTCGAACGCCCCGGTGCGCCGGTGATCTTCGGCAACTTCCTGTCGTCGATGTCGCTGCGGTCGGGCTCACCCACCTTCGGAACGCCCGAACCCGCCATCGGGTCGATGGTGATCGGCCAGCTTGCGCGCCGGCTGAACCTGCCGCTTCGCTGTTCGGGCAACTTCACCACCTCCAAGCTGCCGGATGCGCAGGCGATGACCGAAGGCACCATGTCGATGCTTGCGGCGATCCACTGCGGCGCCAATTTCATCCTGCATTCGGCCGGATTTCTCGACGGGCTGCTGTCGATGTCCTACGAGAAGTTCATGCTGGACGATGACCTGTGCGGGGCGCTGCACGCCTACCTCGACGGGGTCCGGGTCGATGACGACCAACTGGCCGTCGACGCCTTCGCCGAAGTCGGCCCCGGCAACCATTTCTTCGGCTGCTCGCACACCATGGCACATTACCAGACGGCGTTCTGGGACAGCGGGCTGGCCGACAACGAACCCTTCGAGAAATGGGAGGCGGCGGGGTCCGAGGATGCCGCGACACGGGCCAACCGGGCCTGGAAGCGGCGGCTGGCCGAATACGAGGCACCGCCTTTGGATGAGGGCACGGCCGAAGCGCTGCGCGACTTCGTGGCGCGGCGCAAGGCCGGTGCCGCGGATGCCTGGTACTGAGCGCATAGGACTTTAGGCTTGCTTCGCGGCGGCGGCGCGGATGGTATCCTGCGCGGACCAGACCAGAGTGACGCCATGCCCGACCCCGACCCGCGCCCCGCCGAGCCTCGTCCGCTGTCGCTTGCGCTGATCGTGGATGACCATCCGCTGTTCTGCGACGCCCTGTCGATGACACTGAAGGCCGTGGCGGGCCTGCCGCAGATCGAGACGGCCGACTGTCTTGAGGCCGCGCTGACGCGCATCGACCTGTTGCCGATGCCCGACGTGATCGTGCTGGATCTGAACCTGCCGGACGTGAACGGGCTGGACGGGCTGATCCGGCTGCGCGCATCGGCGGGGGACGTGCCGGTGGTCGTGGTGTCGTCCCTGGCCGACAACCGGGTCATCGGCGCCGCATTGCGGGCGGGCGCCGCGGGTTTCATCCCCAAGCATTCGCGGCGCGAGGTGTTCCGCACCGCGTTCGAGGCCGTAAGAGCAGGACGCATCTACGCGCCCGACGGGTTTGTGCCGCAGGCTGATCCGGCGGCACCCGCGACGCAACGGGAAGAGGCCATCGCCCGCCTGTCGCTGCTGACCCGCCAGCAGGCGCGCATCCTGCAGCTGATCTGCGAGGGGATGCTGAACAAGCAGATCGCCTATGACCTGTCGATCGCCGAGACGACGGTCAAGGCGCATGTCACGGCCATCATGCGCAAGCTCGGGGTGCAGAGCCGCACGCAGGCCGTGCTGATCGCCCGGGAGACATCCTTTGCCGCGCTGATGCCCGAGAACGGTTGACCCGGGCGCGACCCCGCGCTTGCCAGCCCGGATGCCCGGCCCTAGCTTCCGCTCAGGGAGGATACCGATGATGCGTGCCCGCGACCCCGCGCGAGCGCCCGCGAGCGCCTTCGCCCATGCGGCGGCGACGCCAGGCCCATGGCCGGTATCCGCGCATGTGTCGGCGCTGGCGGCCGACCCGGTGGCGGGGCTGGTGCAGGCCCTGGGGCCCGGACCGTTCGCCGCCGTGTTCCTGTTCATCTCGCCCCGCGTCGACCTGGACCGTCTGGCCCGCGACGTTCAGGGCGCGTTTCCGGGTGCGACGGTGACCGGCTGCACCACCGCCGGCGAGATTTCGGCCCAGGGCTATGCCGAGGACGAGATCGTGGCGATGGCCTTGCCGACCGCGCAGTTCGTGACCGAGGCGATGCTGATTCCGGATCTGGGCCGGATCGTTCCGCAGGATATCGTGGGGCAACTGATCCGGGCACGCGCCGTGCTGGCGCGGGCGCGGCCGCAGTGGGACAGCGAGTTTGCATTTCTCCTGGTGGACGGTCTGTCGGTGCGCGAGGACGAACTGGCGGCGGCGCTGGCCTCGGGCCTGGGGCCGGTGCCGCTGTTCGGGGGGTCTGCGGGCGATGGCACGCGCTTTGCCCAGACCTGGGTGCTGCATGACGGGCAGCTGCTGCGCAATGCCGCCGTGGTCACGCTGGTCAGGACGGCGTGCCGGGTCAAGGTGTTCAACCTCGATCACCTGATCCCGACCGAGCGGCGCATGGTGGTGACCGAGGCCGATCCCGCCCGGCGCATCGTGCGGCGCATCAATGCCGAGCCCGCGGCACTGGAATATGCGCGCCTGCTTGGCAAGGATCCCGCGCAACTGACCCCTTTCACCTTTGCCGCGCATCCGGTGGTGGTGCGGATCGGCGGGCGGCATCATGTGCGGGCAATCCAGCGGGTCGATGTCAACGGCGACCTGATCTTCTTCTCGGCGATCGACGAGGGGCTGGTCCTGACGCTGGCCGAGCCTCAGGACATGGTCGCGCATCTGGAGCGCGAGTTGATGGCGCTGTCGGCGGGTGGTGCCCCGGCGGCGATCCTGGCCTGCGACTGCATCCTGCGCCGGTTGGAGGCCCAGGAAAAACAGATGTATGGCGCGGTGTCACGGCTGCTGCAGGTGCATCGGGTGACGGGGTTTTCCACCTATGGCGAACAACTGAACGCCATGCATGTGAACCAGACGATGACCGGCGTGGCGATCTATCCGCCCGGTGCCTGACCGATGATCGAGACCCTGATCAACCCCGCCGACAGCCCCGAACGCCAGCGCGAAAAGCTGCTGCATATCGCGCAGGTGCTGATGCGGCGCGTCGAACAGGACACGGACGACGGCGGGATTGCCTATGCGCAGTTCCAGCGGGCCGCGATGCTGGAGGATCAGGTGCGCGAGCGCACGCGCGACCTGGAGCGTGCGCTGGACCTGCTGAACGACTCGAACGCCCGGCTCGCCGAGGCGAACCGCCAGATCGAGGCGGCGCGGCAGAACCTGGCCAATGCCATCGAGACGATCCAGGAGGGCTTTGCGCTGTTCGACGCGCAGGACGTGCTGGTGCTGTGCAATTCGCGCTTCGGGATGCACATGCTGGACATCCGCGACGATCTGAAGCCGGGGCTGGCGTTTGACGACTATGTCGAGCGCGTCAGCCTGTCGCGCTATCTGGAACTGCCCGACAGCGAGCGGCCCGAGGACTGGGCGGTGCGGCGCAAGCGTCGCCATCAGGACAGGCATGTCATCTTCAACGTGCGGATGATCTGGGACCGCTGGGTTCAGGTGTCCGAGCACCGCACCGCCGATGGCGGAACCGTCATCCTGCAGACCGATGTGACCGACATCATCCGCATGGAGCGGCAGGAGCGCGGCAAGCTGCTGGACGATCAGGCGCGCGTGATCCGCGCGACGCTGGACCACATCAACCAGGGTGTCTGCATCTTCGACCCCCAGGGGCGCCTTGTCGGATGGAACCAGCGGCTTGGCACGCTGCTGGCGATTCCCATCACGCGGCTGCGGCTGGGGGCCAGTTTCGAGGCGCTGCTGGCACGTTTCCACGAGGAAAGCCGGTTCGAGGGCGGCATGACACCCCGGTTGCTGACCGGGTGGGTCGAGGGACGCACCGGGCGGGAACCGCTGAGTTTCGCGGTGGCGCGCGGCGGCGCCATCCTGGACGTCTTTGCGCAAGAGATGCCGGACGGCGGCTTTGTGATGTCCTTCACCGATGTCACGGCCGAACGCACTGCCATCGAGGCGCTCTCGCGCGCCAACGAGACGCTGGAGGCCCGCGTGATGGAGCGCACGCTGGAGCTGGAGGACGCACTGGCCAATGCCGAACGCGCCAATGCCGCACGGTCGCGCTTTGTCGCGGCGGCCAGCCACGACCTGTTGCAGCCGTTGTCGGCCGCCAAGCTGTTCATCGCCTCGGCCGGGGGCGAGGGCACGGACCCGCGCACCACCGCGGCCCTGGAGAAGGCCCAGAACGCGCTCGACTCGGTCGAGGGTATCCTCGGGGCGCTGCTCGACATCTCGAAACTGGAAAGCGGCAAGGCGGCGGTCAGCGTGGGGCCGGTGCGGCTGGACGCGGTGCTGCGGCAGCTGTCGGAAGAGTTCGCACCGCTGGCCGCGCGCAAGGGGTTGCGGCTGGCGGTGCGGCCATGCGGTGTGGTCGTGCAGTCGGACCCGGCCTATCTGCGCCGGATCCTGCAGAACCTGATCGGCAACGCCATCCGCTATACCCCGTCGGGCCGGGTGCTGGTGGGCGCGCGGCGGGTGCGGACGGGTGTGCGGATCGAGGTGTGGGACACCGGACCGGGCATTCCCGAGGCCGAGCAGGACGACATTTTCAAGGAGTTCCACCGCCTGAACGCCCGCGCAAGTGCATCCGAGGGCATGGGGCTGGGGCTGGCCATCGTGGAGCGTGCCTGCGCGCTGCTGGGGCATCCGCTCGGCCTGACCTCGGAACCGGGACGGGGATCGTGCTTCATGATCCAGGTGCCGCTGGCCGAGGCCGCGGGGGCCCAGGCGGCATTGCGGACGCCTGCGCGGCCGGTGCCGCCGCCCCTGCCGAAATCGGATCGCATCGCCTTTCTGGTCGAGAATGACGCCGAGCTTCGCCGCGCGCTGACGCTGCTGCTGGAGAAATGGGGGCTGAGCGTCCTGGACGCGGCAAGTGGCGAGGAGGCGCTGGCGCTGATCGAGGAGATCGGCATCCTGCCCGATTTCTTCCTGGTCGATCACCAGTTGGGAGAGGGCATGACAGGGATCGAGTTCGTCGCGGTCCTGCGCGCGCGCCATGGTCCGGTGCCCGCGCGGCTGATCACTGCAAACCGGACGGCCGAGGTCAAGGCGCAGGCCGCGGCCGCGGGAATCGACATTCTCTACAAGCCGGTCGACGCGCGCGATCTGGGCGGTTTCCTGGCCTCGCTTGGCGACTGAACGGGGGAAAAGGCTGGACCGGAACAGGCTTTACGATCAAGGTCGCATAGCATGCGACAGGGGCCTTTCGTATGGTCCCGGACAGACCGGAGGGGGACCACACCATGCAGCTTTCCGATGCGCGTGACATCAAGGCCGATCCGGCGACGGTCTGGGCCGCGATCCTTGATCCCGAAGTGCTGAAGGTCTGCGTGCCGGGCTGCCAGAGCCTGACGGGTTCGGTCGGCGATGGCTACGAGGCCGTGGTCAAGCAGAAGGTCGGGCCGGTCAGCGCCACGTTTACCGGGGTTGTCAGGATCTCGGACATCGTCGAGGGCCAGTCGCTGCGCATCTCGGGCGAGGGAAAGGGCGGACCTGCGGGTTTTGCCAAGGGCGGCGCCAACGTCACCTTTGCCGCCATCGAGGGCGGTACGCGCCTGACCTATGATGTCGAGGCGAATGTCGGGGGCAAGCTGGCGCAACTCGGCAGCCGCATCATCGACGGCTTTGCCAAGAAGCTGGCCGACGAGTTCTTCTCGCGTTTCCAGGACGCGGTCGAGGGCCCTGCCGAACCGGAGGCGGTTGCCGCCGAGAGCGATACGGCAGGACCGGAAAAGAAAAAGGGCTGGTTCCGCCGCCTGATCGGCTGAACCCTCGCCTCACCCAGGTATCCCAAGGGAGGAAGCAATGACAAAGATCACGATGACCGTGAATGGCAAGGCGGTCTCGGCCGAGGCGGAGGGGCGAACGCTGCTGTCGTCGTTCCTGCGCGACGGCCTGGGCCTGACCGGCACGCATGTCGGCTGCGACACCGCGCAATGCGGTGCCTGCGCTGTGCATGTGGACGGAAAGGCGGTGAAATCCTGCAACGTGTTCGCCATGGACGTGGCCGGCGCCGAGGTCCGCACGATCGAGGGGATGGCGAATGCCGACGGATCGCTGTCGGTCCTGCAGCAGGCGTTCCAGGATCATCACGGGCTGCAGTGCGGGTTCTGCACGCCGGGCATGGTGATGGCTTCGGCCGCCCTTCTGGCCGACAACCCAAGACCCAGCGAGGCCGAGGTGCGCCACCATCTGGAAGGCAACATCTGCCGCTGCACCGGCTACCACAACATCGTCAAGGCCGTGCTGGCCGCAAGCGGGCAGGACGTGGGCGCCATCGCGGCGGAGTGACGGGCGGCTGGTGCGTGGCTGCACGCGCCTGAGGCCCATGGGGCGGGGTGCCCATCGGCACAGCCCCGGCAGGACAGGGTGCCGCGCCATTCTGCGCGGCGCCATCGAGAACCCAGGGAGAGAGACATGCCCAAAGACGGTGGCATCGGCGCCAGCAGCAAGCGGCGCGAGGACGTGCGGTTCCTGACCGGGAAGGGCCGCTATACCGACGACATCAACATTCGTGGCCAGCTTCATGCGCATTTCGTGCGGTCCGAGGTGGCGCACGGTCGTATTCTGGGCATCGACACGGCTGCGGCCGCCGCGATGCCCGGCGTGCACCGCGTCTTCACGGCTGCCGACTTCGCCGGGGTGGGCGGGCTGCCCTGCGGCTGGCAGGTGACCGACCGCCACGGCAAGCCGATGCAGGAACCGAAGCACCCGGTGCTGGCCGACGGCAAGGTGCGCCATGTCGGCGACCCCATTGCCATGATCGTGGCCGACACGCTGGAACGGGCGCGCGACGCCGCCGAGGCGCTGACCGTCGACATCGAGGAACTGCCGCCGGTTCTGGACATGAAGGCCGCACTGGCCGAGGGCGCCACCAAGGTGCATGACGAGCTGACGTCGAACCTTTGCTACGACTGGGGCTTTGTCGAGGACAACAAGGCGGCCGTGAACGAGGCCTTCGACAAGGCCGCGCATCACATCACGCTGGAGCTGGTGAACAACCGGCTGGTGGCCAACCCGATGGAACCCCGTGTCGCCGTGGGCGACTACGAGGATCACTCGGGGATGCACACGCTCTACACCACCAGCCAGAACCCGCATGTGATCCGCCTGCTGATGGGCGCCTTCGTGCTGGGCATCCCCGAATCCAAGCTTCGTGTGGTGGCGCCGGATGTGGGCGGCGGGTTCGGATCGAAGATCTACCACTATGCCGAAGAGGCCGCGGTGACCTTTGCGGCCAAACAGCTGAAATGCCCGGTCAAGTGGACCGCATCGCGCAGCGAGGCGTTCATTTCCGATGCCCAGGGCCGTGACCATGTCACGAAGATGGAACTGGCGCTGGACGCCGATCACAACTTCACCGCGATCCGCACCGAAACCTACGCCAACATGGGCGCCTACCTTTCGACATTCGCGCCTTCGATCCCGACGTGGCTGCACGGCACGCTGATGGCGGGCAACTACAAGACGCCGCTGATCTATGTGAACGTGAAGGCGGTGTTCACCAACACCGTGCCGGTCGATGCCTATCGCGGTGCGGGGCGGCCCGAGGCGACGTTCCAGCTGGAACGGATCGTCGACAAGGCGGCGCGCGAGCTGGGCGTCGATCCGGTGGAATTGCGGCGCAAGAACTTCATCACGCCCGACCAGTTTCCCTATCAGACGCCGGTCGCCGTGGTCTATGACACCGGCAACTACCAGGCGACGATGGACAAGCTGCTGGACATCTCGGACCATGCCGGGTTCGCGGCGCGGGCGGCGGAAAGCAAGGCACGCGGCAAGCTGCGCGGCTTCGGGATTGCCCATTACATCGAGGCTTGCGGCATCGCGCCGTCGAACCTCGTGGGGCAGTTGGGCGCACGGGCGGGGTTGTATGAGTCCGCCACGGTGCGGGTGAATGCCACCGGCTCGATCAGCGTCTTCACCGGCTCGCATTCGCACGGGCAGGGCCATGAGACGACCTTTGCCCAGGTTGTTGCCGAGATGATCGGGATCGACGCAAGCCAGGTCGAGATCGTGCATGGCGACACCTCGAACACGCCGATGGGCATGGGCACCTACGGCTCTCGCTCGCTTGCGGTCGGCGGTTCGGCACTGGTCAAGGCGACGAACAAGATCATCAACAAGGCCAAAAAGATCGCAGCCCACCTTCTCGAGGCGTCCGAGGGCGACATCGAGCTCAAGGACGGCAAGTTCAGCGTGGCCGGCACCGACAAGTCGGTCGACTGGGTCGGCGTCACCCTCGCCGCCTATGTGCCGCACAACTATCCGCTGGAATCGATGGAACCGGGGCTGGAGGAAACGGCCTTCTACGATCCGTCGAACTTCACCTATCCGGCCGGTGCCTATGGCTGCGAGGTCGAGGTGGACCCCGAGACCGGCAGGGTCGAGATCCTCGCGTTCAGCGCGGCCGACGATTTCGGCAACGTGGTGAACCCGATGATCGTGTCGGGGCAGGTGCATGGCGGGCTGGCGCAGGGGATCGGCCAGGCACTGCTGGAGAACTGCGCCTATGACGAGAACGGGCAGCTTCTGTCAGGGTCGTTCATGGATTATGCCATGCCACGCGCCGACGACCTGCCGTTCTACAATGTCGACCATTCCTGCGTGACGCCCTGCACCCACAACCCCCTGGGGGTGAAGGGCTGTGGCGAGGCAGGGGCCATCGGGTCGCCCCCGGCGGTGGTCAACGCGGTGATCGATGCGCTTCACCGGGCAGGCCATACCCACATCACCCATATCGACATGCCCCTGACGCCGGCGCGCGTCTGGGCCGCGATGAACGCCTGAGGAGGTTGCGATGCACAATTTCGAGTTCGTGAAGCCCGCGACCCTGGCCGAGGCGGTCAACGCGCTTTCGGCCGAGGGGGCACAGGCGCTTTCGGGCGGGCAAACGCTCACGCCGACCATGAAGCAGCGCCTGGCGGCTCCGGCGGTGCTGGTCTCGCTGACGGGGATTGCCGAGATGAAGGGCGTCTGCATGGGCGACCATGGCCTTTCCATCGGCGCGGCCACCACCCATGCCGATGTCGCGCGGGACGCGGCGGCGCATTACCCGGCCCTGGCGGCGCTGGCCGGCCAGATCGGTGATCCGATGGTGCGCAACCGTGGCACCATCGGCGGCAGCCTGGCCAACAATGACCCGTCGGCCTGCTACCCGGCGGGCGCGCTGGCGTCCGGCGCGACAATCGTGACGAACCGCCGCCACATCGCGGCCGACGACTATTTCCAGGGCATGTTCGCCACGGCCCTGGACGAGGGAGAGATCATCACCGAAGTTGCCTTTCCCGTTCCGCAGAAGGCCGCCTATGCCAAGTTCGTGCAACCGGCCAGCCGCTTTGCGCTGACAGCGGCGTTCGTGGCGAAGTATCCGGATGGTGTGCGGGTTGCGATCACCGGGGCTTCGAACAACGGGGTCTTCCGTTGGGCCGAGGCCGAGGCGGCCCTGTCGGCAAGCTTCACGGCGGCGGCCATCGAGGCGCTTTCCCCGCCGGCCGCCGATGACATGATCGCCGACCTGCACGGAACACCGGAGTATCGCGCGCATCTGGTCAAGGTGATGACCAAGCGCGCGGTGGCGGCCGCGCATTGATCCTGAGTTGGCGCCAGCCGTTACGGGCCGGCGCCAACCATGCCTGCGCTCAGGGAGTGGAACATGGCGGGGGCCGCGTCAGCGGCCGCGCCAGATCCAGCCACCGCCCAGCACCCGCGTGCTGTCGGGTGCATAGAAGACGCAGGCCTGCCCGGGGCTGACCCCTTCTTCGGCTGACAGAAGCTCCACCTCGGCCTCGCCATTCGGCAACCCCCGCAGGATCGCCGGCCGGGGCTCGCGGGTGGACCGGACCCGCGCCAGCACATCATGCGCCGATCCGTCCGACAGCGCTTCGTCACCCAGCCAGTTCACCTCGCGCAGCGGCACGCGGCGGGTGGCCAGTGCCGCCTTGGGTCCGACCACGACCTGCCGCGTCGCGGGGTCGAGACGCAGGACGAACAGCGGCTCGCCCAATCCCCCGATGCCGAGCCCCTTGCGCTGCCCGACGGTGTAGTGGATCACGCCCCGGTGACGGCCCAGAACATGGCCTTCGGTGTCCACGATCTCGCCGGGATCGGCCGCGCCGGGGCGCAGCTTCTCGATTACCGCGGCGTAGTTGCCATTCGGCACAAAGCAGATGTCCTGGCTGTCGGGCTTGTCCGCCACGGGCAGGCCATAGCGCGCCGCAAGGGCACGGGTCTCGGCCTTTGATGTGAGGTGGCCAAGGGGAAAACGCAGGTAGTCGAGTTGCGCGCGCGTCGTCGAGAACAGGAAATAGCTCTGATCCCGCGCCGGGTCGGCGGCACGATGCAGTTCCGGTCCGCCCGGGCCCATCCGGCGCCGGATATAGTGGCCCGTCGCCATGCAGTCGGCATCAAGATCCTTCGCGGTTTCCAGAAGGTCCTTGAACTTCACCCGTTCGTTGCACCGGATGCAGGGAACCGGCGTCGCCCCCGCCAGGTAGGCGTCGGCAAACTCGTCGATCACCGCCTCGCGGAACGTGTTCTCGTAGTCCAGCACGTAATGCGGAAAGCCCATCGTCTCGGCGACGCGCCGCGCGTCATGAATGTCGCGCCCGGCGCAGCAGGCGCCCTTTTTTGCCAACGCGGCACCGTGATCGTAAAGCTGCAGCGTGACGCCGACCACGTCATAGCCTTCGTCCTTCAGCATCGCCGCCACGACCGACGAATCGACACCGCCCGACATCGCCACCACGACACGGGTATCCTGGGGTGCCTTTGGCAGGCCGAGCGTGTTGAGGGGCAGGTCGCGCATGGGTTTCTCCGGGGAAGCCCTGCAATACAGGAAAATGCAATCTACGCGCAACCGGGTGGCTTCACCCTTGCTTAAGCCAGTTGCGCAACGATGCCCCGGGATGGACGAGGGTCGTGTGATGTATCTCAAACGTGTGGACGGGCCACGGCAGGTCACGCTGCCGGATGGCAGCGTTCTGAACCGGGCCGATCTGCCCGCGCCCGATACGCGGCGCTGGGTGGCCAGCCGCAAGGCGATGGTGGTCCGGGCTGTCGTATTTGGCCTGATCACCGAATCCGAGGCGCTGGATCGCTATGGACTTTCGGCCGAGGAGTTCGCGCTCTGGCGCCGTGCGGTCGAGGCGCATGGCGAGAAGGCGCTGAAAGTCACGGCGATACAGAAGTATAGACAACTTTAAGTTGTTTATACTGCAATCTCTGACAGAGTAACCCTGCGTTAACCATTGCACACCAGTGTCGTTAACGAAGCGGCTGCCACGCGGAGAGTGCACGATGCGGATCCTTCTGGTTGAGGATGACCCGACCACATCACGCAGCATCGAACTGATGCTGACCCACGCCAACCTGAACGTCTATTGCACCGATCTGGGCGAGGACGGCATCGACCTGGCGAAACTCTATGACTATGACCTGATCCTGCTGGACCTGAACCTGCCCGACATGTCCGGGCATGACGTGCTGCGCCAGTTGCGCATGGCCCGGATCGAGACGCCGATCCTGATCCTGTCGGGGTCGGACGACACCGACAGCAAGCTAAAGGGTTTCGGCTTCGGCGCGGACGACTACATGACCAAGCCGTTCCATCGCGAGGAACTGGTGGCACGCATCCACGCCATCATCCGCCGGTCCAAGGGCCATGCGCAGTCGGTCATCCGGACCGGCAAGATCGCGGTCAATCTCGACGCCAAGACGGTCGATGCAGAGGGAAAGGCGGTTCACCTGACCGGCAAGGAATACCAGATGCTCGAACTGCTCAGCCTGCGGAAGGGCACCACGCTGACCAAGGAGATGTTCCTGAACCATCTTTATGGCGGAATGGACGAGCCCGAGCTGAAGATCATCGATGTCTTCATCTGCAAACTTCGGAAGAAGCTTGCCGAGGCGACCGGGGGGCAGAACTACATCGAGACCGTCTGGGGGCGCGGCTATGTGCTGCGCGATCCGGGTCCGGGGGTGTCGGCGCGCCTCGCGCTCGGGGCATGACGCTTTACGCGGGGGCGGGTGGCGCCTAAACCTCTGTCCGCGGCGGCGGAGGGGCGGATGAAAAGCGCGCAGGGTGGAACCGGGCAGGATCTGGCGTCAAAGCCGGTCGATGCCCTGACCGGGGCAGAGGCCACGGCCGAGCTTCTCCGGCTGGAAGCGGAGATCGCGGCGGCGAATCGTGCCTATCACACCGAGGATTCGCCCGACATTCCGGATGCCGACTATGACATGCTGAAGCGGCGGAACGCGGCGATCGAGGCGCGCTTTCCCGCCCTGAAGCGCCAGGGCAGCGTCTCGGACCGCATCGGCGCCGCACCCGCAGAGGGCTTTGGCAAGCTGCGCCATGCGGTGCCTATGCTGAGCCTCGAGAATGCCTTCGACGCAGCGGACGTCGAGGATTTCGTCGGTCGTGTGCGCGACTATCTGAACCATTCCGGACCGCTGGCCTTCACGGCAGAACCCAAGATCGACGGGCTGTCGTTGTCGCTGCGCTACGAGGGCGGGCGGCTGGTGCAGGCAGCGACACGCGGCGACGGCGAGACGGGCGAGGATGTGACCGCGAATGCCCGCACCATCGGCGATATCCCGCAGCTGCTTGTCCCGGGCGGGGACGATACCGATCCATCCCGTTCCGCAACACCTGCGGACGATGGCGGCTGGGCGCCTCGTGGTGCCGGGGTTTCGGTGGTTTCCGGCGCGCCAGTGCCTGCCATCGTCGAGGTGCGCGGCGAAGTCTACATGAGCCACGCCGACTTTGCGTCGCTGAACGAGCGGCAGGCCGCCCAGGGCGGCAAGACCTTTGCCAATCCGCGCAACGCTGCGGCAGGCTCGCTGCGCCAGCTTGATGCGCGCATCACGGCGGCCCGTCCCCTGCGGTTCTTTGCCTATTCCTGGGGGGAACTGTCCGAGCCGCTGGCGGAGACCCAGATGGGGGCCATCGAACGGCTGGCCACGCTGGGGTTCTCGGTGAACCCGCTGACCCGCCTCTGCGACAGTCCCGAAGATCTGCTTGCCCACTACGCCGCAGTCGAGACGCAGCGCGCGACACTGGGCTATGACATCGACGGCGTGGTCTACAAGGTCAACGACCTTGCGCTGCAGCGTCGTCTGGGGTTCCGCTCGGCCACGCCCCGATGGGCGATCGCGCACAAGTTTCCGGCAGAACTGGCCTGGACGATTCTTGACGGGATCGACATCCAGGTGGGCCGAACCGGCGCGCTGAGTCCCGTGGCGCGGTTGCGGCCGGTGACGGTGGGGGGCGTGGTCGTCAGCAATGCGACGCTTCACAATGAAGACTACATTGCCGGACGGGATGCGAAGGGCAACCCGATCCGCGCGGGACGCGACATCCGGCCGGGCGACCGGGTGCAGGTGTACCGGGCGGGCGACGTGATCCCGAAGATCGCCGATGTCGATCTGTCCTTTCGCAAGGATGGCACAGACCCCTTTGTCTTTCCGACGGAGTGCCCGGAATGCGGCAGCCCGGCGGTGCGCGAGCCCGGCGATGCGGTGCGCCGCTGCACGGGTGGCCTGATCTGCCCCGCCCAGGCGATCGAGCGGCTCAAGCACTTCGTCAGCCGGGGCGCCTTCGACATCGAGGGCCTGGGCGCGAAACAGATCGAGATGTTCTTTGCCGATGCCGACCTGTCGGTCAGGACGCCCGCCGACATCTTCACGCTGGCTGCGCGCGATGCCGCAAACCCGTTGCGCAAGCTCAGGAACCGCAAGGGATTTGGAGACCGGTCGACCGACAACCTGTTCGCGGCGATCGAGGCGCGGCGAACCATCCCGCTGGACCGCCTGATCTTTGCACTCGGCATCCGGCACGTGGGCGAGGTGGCCGCGGGCCTGCTGGCCCGGCACTATGGCACGTGGCCGGCCTTCGAGGCCGCGATCACGGCCGCAGACGACCGGGCGGGCCCCGACTGGCAGGCGCTGCTGTCCATTGACGGCGTGGGCGAGACGCTGGCGGACAGCCTGGTCGCCGCATTCGCCAACCCGGCCGAACGCGCCGCCATCGATGCGCTCGTCGCGCATCTGGATGTGCAGCCGGTCGCCGCGCGGGCGCCGGTGGCCAGCCCGGTGGCGGGCCTTACGGTTGTCTTCACCGGCACGCTTCAGCGGATGACCCGGGCCGAGGCCAAGACACGGGCCGAGGCACTGGGCGCAAAGGTGGCCGGATCGGTCAGCGCGCGCACGGATCTTCTGGTCGCTGGCCCCGGGGCGGGATCAAAGGCGAAAGAGGCCGCCCGACTGGGTGTGCGGACGATTGACGAGGATGGCTGGCTTGCCCTTGTCGGCGACGCATGACGCGGCCACCCGAACTTTTTCCGCTGTTCGCGGAGCTTGAAACGCTTGAGGGCGTGGGGCCCAAGGGCGCCAAGGCCCTGGCAGCGCTCGGCCTGACGCGGCCGAAGGATCTGCTCTATCACCTGCCTGCAGGGGGGATCGATCGGTCCCGCCGGGCCTCGCTGCGCGATGTGGTGCTGCCTGCGGTGGCCACGGTCGAGGTGACCGTCGGCGTCCACCTGCCGCCCCGGTCGCGCGGCAAGCCCTATCGCGTCATGGTCCAGGACGCTGAACTGGAGTTTCAGCTCGTTTTCTTCCACGCCCGGGCGGAGTGGCTGACGGCGCAGTTGCCCACAGGCACGCGCCGGGTGGTTTCGGGCAAGGTGGAACTGTTCGATGGCATCGCACAGATGGTCCACCCCGACCATATGCTGCGCCCGGAAGAAGCTGATGACCTGCCCCTGTTCGAGCCTGTGTATCCGCTGGGCGCCGGGCTGACACAGCGCCAGGTGGCGGGCGCCGTGCAGGGGGCGATCCGTCGGGCCCCGGATCTGGCCGAGTGGATCGACCCGGCGCTGAAGCTGCGCGAGGGCTGGCCGGACTGGCGGGCGGCCGTCACGGCGGCGCACGGACCCCGCGGCGTGGTCGATCTGGCTCCCACGGCTGCTGCCCGCGCACGTCTTGCCTATGACGAACTGTTCGCGCATCAGGTGACGCTGGCCCTTGCGCGCCAGGTACAGCGGCGCGGCAAGGGGCGCACGACGGCGGGCACCGGCGCGCTGCAACGGCGCGTGCTGACCCGGCTGCCCTATGCCCCGACCGGCGCCCAGACCCGGGCGGTCGCCGAGATAGCCACCGACATGGCGGCGCCCCTGCGGATGAACCGGCTGCTGCAGGGCGACGTGGGGTCGGGCAAGACACTGGTCGCCTTCCTTGCATTGCTGATCGCGGTCGAGGCGGGGGGGCAGGGCGTCATGATGGCGCCTACCGAAATCCTCGCCCGGCAGCATCTGGCGGGGTTGCAGCCGCTGGCGGACACGGCGGGTGTCCGGCTCGACATCCTGACCGGGCGCGACAAGGGGTCGGACCGTTCGGAAAAGCTGGCAGCGCTGCGCGACGGGAGGTTGCAAATTCTGGTGGGCACGCATGCCGTGTTCCAGCGGGATGTGGAGTTTCACGACCTGCGGCTGGCGGTTGTCGATGAACAGCATCGGTTTGGCGTGGCGCAACGCATGGAGCTGGGCGCCAAGGGGGCCGCGACAGATGTGCTGGTGATGACCGCCACACCGATTCCAAGAAGCCTTGCGCTGGCCACCTATGGTGACATGGATGTGTCGGTGCTGGATGAGAAACCGCCCGGGCGGAAACCTGTGTCCACGGCCATGGTTTCGGCCGGACGGCTTGATGAAGTGATCGCGCATCTGCACCGCGCCCTGGCCGACGGGCGACAGGCCTATTGGGTTTGTCCGCTGGTCGAGGACAGCGAGGTGCTGGACTACGCCAGCGCCGAGGCGCGGTTCACCGCGCTTCGCGCGGCCTTTGGCGAGGGTGTCGTCGGCCTGGTCCACGGCCAGATGCCCGTGACCGAGAAGGATGCGGCGATGGCGCGCTTCGTGGCAGGGGATACGCGGCTGCTGGTTGCGACGACGGTGATCGAGGTCGGGGTGAACGTGCCCGCCGCCAGCATCATGGTGATCGAGCGGGCCGAGACCTTCGGACTGGCGCAACTGCATCAGTTGCGCGGCCGGGTCGGCCGCGGGGCGGCGCAGTCGACCTGCCTGCTGATGTATCAGGCGCCGCTGTCCGAGGCGGCCGAGCGTCGCCTGAAGATCCTGCGCGACACTGAGGACGGGTTTCGTATCGCCGAGGAGGACCTGGCAATGCGGGGCGCGGGCGATCTGATCGGGACGGCGCAATCCGGCCTGCCGAGGTTCCGCATTGCTGATCTGGAACGGCAGGCGGCGCTGATGGCTGTGGCGCAGAGCGACGCGCGCGCGCTGCTCGCATCCGACCCCGAACTTGCATCAGCCCGAGGGGCGGCGGTGCGGATGCTGCTCTGGCTGCTGGATCAGGACCGGGCGATCCGGCTGATCGGCGTGGGCTAGGCTCATTCGCGGAAGAACCGGCTGTCCTTCAACTGGTCCCAGGCCCAGACGACCTCTTGCAGGCGATCCTCGTCGCTGCGGTCGCCGCCGTTCATGTCAGGATGAAGATCCTTCACCAGGCTTTTGTATTGCTTTCTGATTTCTGTTCTCGTCCAGGTATCCCTGGCATCCAGTATCTCCAGCGCCTTGCGTTCGGTCGGCGGCAGCTTGCGGGTTGCGCTGGACGTCGGGCCGGGGTTCTTGGTGGCTTTCTCGCCCAGGATGCCGACCGGGTCGTCCACGCCCAGCCGCGACCAGACGCGACCTTCGTCAGGGCGCTTGCCGAAGGGTTGCGTCGCGCGGCCCCAGACACGGTCGGTGTTCAGGAAGGCCTGGAATTCCTCGTCGGTGGTCCCCTGGAAGAAGTTCCACTTCAGATTGTACTCGCGCACATGATCCTTGCAGAACCAGAAGTATTCATCCAGCCGTTCGGGGGACTTGGGTGCGCGGAACTGACCGGGTTCCCGGCATCCGGCAAAGTCGCAGGGCCGGTCGGCACCCTCGACCGCACCGGTCAGGCCGCGTCGTCCGGTCTTGCGCCGCTTCTTGTCGGCAGAGACGCGCATGTCGAATTCGAAGGGCGGGCGGTCAGCCATCAGGGATCCTTTCCGATGGGGCCGGGAGGGGCCTTTTCGACTCGGAGGGCAGAGTTTAGGGGAATGTGTGGCGGATTGAAGGGGGCAGGGGCCAAATGGCGATGGAACAGTTGCTGCGCGACCGCCTGACACAGGCTTTTGCACCCGACGTGATCGAGGTCGTGAACGACAGCCATCGCCACGCGGGGCATGCGGGCGACGACGGGTCGGGCGAAAGCCACTTTCGCGTGAAACTGCGTGCGGCGGCCCTTGCACCGCTGTCGCGGGTCGAGCGCCACCGGGCGGTGCATCGTGCCCTGGGTGACCTGACAACGCGCATCCATGCGCTTGCACTCGATCTGGGATAGGCGCCGCTGCGGGTCGTCATCCACCGGGCGCGCGCGTCTTCCTTGTGCCCCGGCAGCGATCCGAGCAATATTTCACGTCATTCCAGACCTTGGCCCAGGCCTTGCGCCAGGTGAAGGGGCGACCGCAGGTCACGCAGGTCTTTTCCGGCAGATCGGTCTTCTTCACGCCGCGCGGCATCACAGATCCAGGCTCAGCTGCGCCGTTGCCACGGTGCGGCGGGGGCGTGGGGCACGGTCATTGACAAAGCGGCCAGCGGCGTCGGCGCGGCTTGCATGGCGGTCGGCGATGCGCGCCGCCTCGGCCTGAAACGCGGCGCCGCGCCGTGCCACCCATACCGTTTCCCGTGCCAGCCGTGCGGCGGCTGCGGGATCGACCACCGGTTCGGGGTAGCGCAGGGTGCGGGCGTCGGGCCAGCGCCACGGCTCGTGCAGAAAACCGGCGGGCACCGAGGCCAGCTCGGGCAACCAGCGGCGTATGAAAACGCCGCCGGGGTCCTGGTCGTAGCCCTGCTTCACCGGATTGTAGATGCGGATCGTGTTGATGCCGGTCGTGCCCGACTGCATCTGCACCTGTGGCCAGTGGATGCCCGGATCATAGTCGGTGAACATCCGTGCAAGCACCGGACCTGTCGCCCGCCAGTCGAGCCAGAGGTGATAGGCCGCAAACGACGTCACCATGGCCCGCATGCGGAAGTTGAGCCATCCGGTTGCGGCCAGATAGCGCATGCATGCATCGACGAAGGGCACACCGGTTTCACCGGCCGCCCATGCCTTCAGGCGGACAGCGTCAGGGTGTCGCGGCCGCAGGGCCTCGGTCGCCGGATGCAGGCATCGGGTCTCGATCGTGGGCTGATCCTCGAGCTTCTGCGTGAAGTGGTCGCGCCAGGCCAGCCGCGACTGGAACGAGGCAAGCGATCCGGCCCAGCCCCCGGATGGGCGTGCGCCCGCCCGGGTGGCGGCGGCCTGGCTGGCTTCGCGCACCGAAAGCGTGCCCATGGCCAGATGCGGCGATACGCGCGAACAGGCACGTTCGCCGCTGACGGGCGAGGACATGTCGCTGCGGTAGGTCTGGCCACGCGCCGTCAGGAACCCTTCCAGCAGCAACAGCGCCTGGGCACGCCCGCCGGGCTGGCGATGGGGGCAGCGATCCTCGGCCAGACGCAGGGCGCGTGCGGTGGGTATGGCGCCGGGTTCCACCCCGGGAACAGCGCGCAGCGCTGCCGGGGTCTCCGCCTGCGGCGCGGCGACAAAGGCTTCGCGCCGCGCCGCCCAGCCGTCACGCGACGCGAGGCGCCGCACCACGCCCGATTGCGGAAGTTCATCCCAGGGCATGCCCAAGTTTCGTGCCCATGCCGCGACGCGCCGGTCCCGCGCGTAGGTCCAGAGGTTTCCGGTCTCCTCATGGCTGACGATGCGGTCGACGCGGTGCTGGCGGACCATCCGCGACATCACCTCGACCGCGTCACCCGTCCGCACCACCAGCGGTGCCCCCAGATCGGCCAGCGCCGCCCGAAGGTCGGCCAGGCTTTCGGCCGCAAAGGCCCATTGCCGGGCCGAGGTGTCGGGAAGATGCCAGTACTCCGGCTCGACGATGTAGAGCGGCAGCACGGCACCCAGGCCCGCCGCATGGGCAAGGGCGGGATGGTCGTGGATGCGCAGGTCACGCTTGAACCAGAGCAGAACATTCATGGAACAAACATCTAGCGCCTGCGCGCGATTCGTAAAGCGCCGCGCGCCGGTTCAACCGCGTGCGGGCGCCCGCGCCGCGATCAGCCAGGCACCGGCGAGCGCCACCGAGATCACCAGGTTCCAGCCTGCCATCGACAGGCCGGCGAATGCCCATGCCACGGCGTCACAGCGCACCGGCGCTGCGACCGTGACGGTCGGATCGAGCAATGCCTGCGCCGAAAGGCCCGCGAGCGATCCACCGGAGCAAGAGGCCAGCCCTTCCCACCAGCCCTGTTCCACCCCGGCATGGAAGAGGCCGATGCCAGCCGTCGTCAGTGCCGCCACCGCCCCCAGCACGGGCAGCAACCGGCCCGGAAGCGCCAGCGCCGCGATCCCGATCGCCACCGCAGCGAGATGCGGCCAGCGTTGCCATATGCACAGGACGCACGGATGCAGCCCGCCGACGTACTGGAACGCCAGCGCGCCCAGCAGCAGCGCGGCCGATCCGCAGGTCGCCAGAAGAACCCAAGCGTTGCGCGTCACAGGAACCTCACCGCCGCAAAGCCGCCGAGCAGAAGCACGACGGCGATGGTGAACATAAGGCCGAGCCGCCGCTCGATGAAGTCACGGATCGGTGCGCCGAACCGCCACAGCAGGGCCGCCACGACGAAGAACCGAAGCCCTCGGGCCAGGATCGAGGCCAGGATGAACACCGGCAGCGACAGGCCGGTCGATCCCGACAATATGGTGACGACCTTGTAGGGAAAGGGCGTGACACCGGCGATCAGGACGGCCCAGGCCCCCCAGTCGTTGTAGGCCTGGGCAAAGGTCGTGAAGCCGTCGGTCTTGCCATAGAAGGTCAGCACAGGAAGGCCGACACTTTCGAACAGGACGGCACCGATCCAGTAGCCGAAGAGGCCGCCCAGAACCGAGAACAGCGTCGCGACCGCCGCGATCAGGAACGCCCGACGCGGTGCCGCGATGATCATCGGGATCATCAGGATGTCGGGCGGGATCGGAAAGACCGAACTTTCGACAAAGGCCACGGCCGCGAGCCACCATATCGCGTGCCGATGTGCCGCCAGGGCGAGCGTCCAGTCATACATGCGGCGGATCATGGCGGCCTTCCTCGCGATCGCCGCCATGCATCACGCGCCCGCAGCGCGGTCAAGCCGCGCCAGCCAGGAAGGGGCGGAATTCGCCGACGCTGCAGCGTCCGCCCGCGCCCCCAGGCCCTTGCGGGACGGCTGGTCTGCCCTGTATGGATGGCGGAGCAAGGGTTCCGGGCCGGCAATGGCACCGAGACCATGCGGCGTGCGGGTGTGGCGGAATGGTAGACGCAGGGGTTTCAAAAACCCCCACCGCAAGGTATGTCGGTTCGACTCCGACCACCCGCACCAGCGTGCTCCGGGACGGCGCCAAAAAGACAAGGGCCACGCTATCGGCGTGGCCCTTGTCTTTGGCGTGTGTGCTGTTCAGCCGTTCAGCCGTGCCGGATAGGCGCCCAGATCGGATTCGATCCGCGGCTTGCGGTCGGTCTTGGCGGCGTTGAAGCGGTAGCCGATGCCATAGACGGTCTGGATGCAGGCGAATTCGGGATCCGCTTCCCGCACCTTGGCGCGGATGCGCTTCACATGGCTGTCGATCGTGCGCTCGTCGACATATTCGCCGTTGCTGTGGATCAGTTCGATCAGCGATTCACGCGACTTGACCACGCCGGGGCGGGCGGCCAGGGCCGAAAGAAGCTTGAACTCGGTCAGGGTCAGCGGAATTTCATGTTCCCGCCAGTAGGCCACCAGCCGCGAGGGCTCCATCACCAGATCGGCCGCCTTCAGCGTCTTCTCGATCAGCTTGCCATCCTTGCCTGCGCCCAGAAGCTCCTGATGCCGCTTGATCAGCGACTTCACCCATTCCGCCAGAAGATGCGTCGAGATGCTCTGCCGAAGCACCGCATCCGCGCCCAGCCGCAGCCCCATGATTTCGTCGATCTCTTCCGAGTTCGTCGTCAGAAGGATGACCGGGACGGTCGACGTGGCGCGCATCTTGTGCATGATGCGGATGCCGTCGAGGCTTTCGTCGCTGATGTCCAGGATCACGGCATCCGGCATGCGACGGAAGAACGCGGTCAGCGCGAGGTCCGGATTGCGGAACACCTCGACCTCGTATTCGTTCGGATCAAACGCAGCAACACAGCGCTTGGCGAAGGCCGCATCGCGATGAATCAGGTAAAGCCGTTTCATGTTTTCCCACCATTTCAATCTTAGGAGAGGCCGCGTGGAGCCGCGCGATACCGGTTGCCCTATCCGGCGGAGCGGCTCCGGCCCGATGTGTTCAGCCGACTACTGGACCAGCTGCGGGTAGCCGATGTCGCGTGCCGCGACGGAGGTCTTGCCGAAGGGGACCACGCGCATGGATGCCGACAGGCTCAGTTGCGGCAGCCGGTTCGGCTGGCGGAACAGGATGATCTTGCCGCCGTGGCGCGCATAGAGCGCGTCCAGACGACCTTGACGCGCTTTCCGCAGCATCTCGGCGCCGGTGTCAGCATGGCTGGCTTCAGCCAGGTTCAGGCGGCGCGAGATGGCTTCGTTGCGCCCCAGTCTTGCCTTTTGGATCATCGATGCTTGCATGGCTCTGTTCCTCGTCCGTCCGTTTGCCCCGCCGCTTCGCCCGTTCGGGGCATCGGCCCTGTGTCGCAGCGAGGGCGCAAACCATCCGGCTGCCTTGCTGCTTGAGGGGACGTTAGAAAAAAGAATCCGTTGAAGTTCCCAAGCGCTGTGCGGAGCTATGCAAGGTCGTGCGCGATTTGTGTCAAAATGTACAAATCGGTCGGTCCGCGTCACAGGACCCGTGCTGCAAACCGCATTTGCAGCCGGTCTGAACCGAAGTGGACGTGCAATGGCGCGATTCGCCGGTCGCGTCGCCACAGAAGGCAGGATGCCCCGGGAATGCGTCAGCGATGCGGCGAGGGTTCGGCCAAAACCATAACGCGAGTTTATATCGCCTTATGGTTGAATATCAGTGGATGTGCCGCAGGACGGCGATGATGCCGCGGATCAGGCTGCGGAAGAACCGGCCGCTGCGCTGCTCGGGCCGCACATGCCGTGCCATCACAGGACCGACCTTCCAGTAGAACCGGATGAAGGCACGGCCACCGGCCGAACGGACGAGCACGGTATCACGCCAGTGCCGCAGCCAGACGACTTCGGGGTGAAGGCGGTTGCCATAGGCCGCCGTCGCGACGAAACAGGCACCGTTCGCGCCGTCGGAGCTGCCGCCGTCGCTGTCCTCGTCCTCCTCGTCGTCCTCTTCGTCGTCGTCATCCCCCTCGCCAGGTCGGGGGGGCCGCATCAGGCCGTCATCATTGCCGCCCGGTGCAGGTGGATTTCCGGCACCGGTGCCGGGATCGGCGGGCGATGTCGGAGAGGTGGGGGCCGGCGGTGCGGCAGGGGGCTGGGGGATGGGCGAAACCGGCGCCGCGGGCGGCGGGGCCGCGGAAGACGTGGGGTTCTGCCAGACGCCCTCCGTCGGTGCCGTCGGGGCGGGCAGGGCGCCGCCCAGGTTCAGGACCGAATGCGCAACCGCGTCGACCATCGACGCACCGCCCAGGATCACCGTGGCCCCCATGCCCGCATGTGTGATCTTCAGGTCGCGCGCCTCGCCCGCGTTGGTGAAATCACCCACCGACAGCGCCTTGTCGAAAGCCTCGCGGTCGCCGTAGAGATCGCCGAACGACAGGATGTCGCCCTTGAACGGATCGAAGTCGATCAGCACCGTCTCGCCGTTCGGGTCGATGAAGAACCTGTCGGCGCCCATTCCGCCGGACACGCTGTTGCTGCCGCCACCGATCACCAGCGTGTCAGCACCCATGCCGCCGAACACAAAGTCATTGCCGTTGCCACTGTGAATCGTGTCGTCGCCGCTGCCGCCTTCCAGCGTGTCGTCGCCGTCGCCGCCGTGCAGCAGGTCGTTGCCGACGCCACCATTCAGCCTGTCCTTGCCCGCGCCGCCGAACAGCCTGTCGTTGCCCTTGCCGCCCGACAGCGTGTCGTCGCCCGCACCACCCTCCAGCCGGTCGTCCGCCGTGCTGCCGACCAGTGCGTCATTGCCGTCGCCACCCCGCATCCAGACCGGATCGTCGCCGGGGTTCGTGCGGGTCACCACGATGCGGATCACCTGGTAATCGTCGGTCATGTCAACCGCGACGCTCGATCCGTCGACGGTCACGGCAGGATTGGTGACGACGGGCTTGCCCGTGATGCCGTTCTCGACGGACACGCTTTCTGCCCAGACATTGGCGATCGGGCCGTATTCCGAGAGGTCGATCTCGACCGGCATGCCGTTGGCGGGCAGGTCGTTTGCCGCAAGGAAGATGACGACCTTGGCATCGTCACTGAAGGCATAGAGGTTGACCGGCGTCGTGCGGCCCGCGTCGAGCGCGGCATGGTCCACCAGGCGCATGCCGGGCAGGATTTCCGACATCTGGCGGAACACCTCGCCATGCGGCGAAAGGTGGAAATCGCCGGTGGCAGGGTCTTGCCACGTCATCGTGACGGGGCTGGTGGCGTTCTCCATCCCGACGCCCCAGGCCGCCGCGTGGTCTGTCCCCAGTTCGGCCATGCCGGTGAACAGCGACAGCATTGCCGAGGCGCTCGGCATCGGCAGCAGAAGGCTGGGGTCGACATCGTTGGGGCTGACGGTCCAGGCCGAGAAGTACACGCCCACCTCTGGCAGGTTGTCCAGCCCCAGTGCCATGCGGTCCTCGAGGATCGCGTCGCGCAGTTCAAACAGCGCATCGGCCTTCTTGCCATGCTCGATGTTGCGAAGGTTGTGCAGGCCGTGGCGCAGGTCGTGAACCCGCACATGGTCGATCTCGGCAAGGATGCCTTCGTCGCCGGGTTGCTGAAGGCTTGTCATCCAGTCGATCAGCAGAGTGGTTTCTTCGCCCGATTGCATCGCCTGGAACGCGATGTCGAACGCGATCTCCGGGTGCTCGGCGCGGAAATCGGCAACGCTGCGCAGGATCTCGATGGACACGCGCGCGTAGGATTCCGGATCGTAGTTTTCGTTGCCGACGTCGAGGATCATCTTTTTGGGCAGCTTGCCGCCGTTCCAGCGGCCCTCGACGAACAGCGCGTTCAGGAAATCGGTCGTGTCCTCGCCTGCCTCGGACGGATCGTCCAGATAGCGGAGCGTTGGAAGGATGACCGAGAATGACGCATCATTCTGGATAGCGGTCTGCAGCATCTCGGTGAAGCCCGACCGCCCGGTCGGTGTTCCATCCGCGTTGAACAGGGCCGCATGGTGCAGGAGATCCGGATAGCCAAGGTCATAGGCGTAGCTGTGCGCCGGATTGTAGTCGAGCCGGACCGAACCGCCCGGCGTCACGATCGCGGTCTCCGACAGGGTGCCACCCGGCCATCTCAGATGGGTCAGGCCAAGCTCTCCGACCGACTGCTGGAACGCCTGGCCTTCCGTGCCGCTGCGGTTGACCGAGATTCCACCGAACAGCCCGGGCGCCATCACGGCCTGCCCGCCGTCCATCATGTTCGTCGCGATCTCGTTCGGATTGATCCGGAAGTTGATCAAGTCCCGTCCCCCTGCCAGCGCGTTCCTCCGGGGACGGCTGCAAGGACGAGGTGTCGTGCCCTGTCATGCCGCTCCGGTCAGGGCCGTGGGTAAGGGCGGGGCTTTCAGGAGGTTTCCGGCAGACGTGCCAGTCTGTGCGGGTGTTCGGGCGCGCTGTGTGAAACCGTGAGTTTTGCGAAAATTCTTCTACAATTCTTGCAAACGCCGCCCGCGCTGCCCGTTCAAGCAGCGGAACAGGGGCGGGCGGGGCCTGAAACCACCACTCTTGGGCAATTCTGCGCGGTCAGTCGACCGTTGCGCCATCCGGTCGCGTGTCCAGCGCGACGGCGACCATGCGGGCCAGATCGTTGCGGCGGTAGGGTTTGGACAGCAGAAGCGTCCCCGGTGCCAGGCGGTCGTTCTGCATCAAGGCGTCCTCGGTGTAGCCCGAGGTGAACAGAACCCGGATCCCGGGCCGCAGGCGACGCGCGGTTTCGGCCAATGCTCGCCCGTTGATCCCGCCGGGCATCACGACATCGGTCAGCAGCAGGTCAACGGCTTCCCCGGTCTGCAAGTACGAGATGGCGCGATTTCCGTCTTCCGCCGTCACGACGACATAGCCGAGGCTGCGCAACTGCTGCATGACGTGCTCGCGCACGAATTCATCATCCTCGACAACCAGGATGCGTCGCGACGACGGAGCCTCGGTGGACCCGCCGACCGATGACGCAGCGTCGCGCACGGGTTCGAGGACGGCGGGAAGGAACAGGCGCACCGTGCATCCTGCGCCAGGAGTCGTCCGGATTTCGACATGGCCACCGGATTGCTTGACGAAGCCATAGACCATGCTGAGCCCGAGACCGCTTCCGGTGCCGTCGGGCTTCGTGGTGAAGAAGGGCTCGAAGGCACGTTCGAGCACCTCCTGGGTCATGCCGTGCCCTTCGTCGGCAACGTAGAGTTCGACATAGTCGCCCATGCGCAGCCCGTCTTCCGTCGGCGCGGATGCCGCCTCGGGCTTGTCGGCGATGCCGACGGTCAGCTTTCCGCCGTCAGGCATGGCATCGCGGGCGTTGATGGCAAGGTTCAGGATGGCAAGTTCCAACTGCCCCGGATCGACCTCGGCCAGACGCTTTTCCGCCGGAATGGCAAAGTCGATCTCCACATCCTCGGTCAGCGCGCGCCGCAGGAGTGGTTTCATGGACAGAAGGAAGGCGCCCAGATCGAACACCTTGGGGGCCAGAGGCTGCTGTCGCGCGAAGGACAGGAGCCGACTGGTCAGTTCGGCACCCCGTTCGGCGGCAGTCACCGACTGCTCTGCCATCCTGCGCAGGCGGGGGTCGGTGATCTGTTCCGACAGAAGTTCCGCATTGCCCAGAATGATCGTCAGCAGGTTGTTGAAATCATGCGCGATGCCGCCGGTCAGTTGCCCCAGCGCCTCGAGCTTCTGTGCCTCGCGCAGGTGCTCGGTCGCCCGGATCGTCTCTGTCTGGTCATCGATCAGGCTGACGAACCGGGTCATCTTGCCGTCCGGCGCGCGCACCAGGGTGCCGCGATGCTGGATGGTGGCAAAGCTGCCGTCTGCACGACGGTAGCGATAGGTTTCCGTCCAGCTGGATGTGTCAGAGGCCACGGCGGCCTCGAAACTCGACCGAACGCGGTGGCGATCATCGGGATGGATGCGGGCGAACCAGGAGGATTCCGTTGCGGCGAGGTCGCCCGCGCGATACCCGAACAGCTGGAACATGCGTTCGTTCGACCAGACGCGGTCGGTGGTCGCGTCGAGGTCGATGATCGCCTCGTTCGTCGCCTCGGCCACCAGACGGAACCGCTGTTCCGAGACCCGCAGAACCTCTTCGGCCAGCTTGCGCGAACTGATGTCGCGGTCCACGGCCACGCAATGCGTAGGCGTTCCGTCTGCCCCGAGGATCGGCGTCAGCTCGGTCTCGATCCAGGTCGGCTGACCATTTCGGCTGTAGACGACGAGTTCGCCACGTGCCGCGCGCCCGAGCGAAACGGCCGCCTGCATCGCCCGCGCCAGAGCGGTGTCGGTTTCGGGACCGTGGCGGATCGCCGACGTCTTGCCGATGACCTCGGCCCTGTCAAAGCCGGTCCGTCGCTCGAAGGCGGCGTTGACATGCACGATCCTGGCAACCGGGCCGCCCGGCGCATCCGACAGTTCCGATATCGTCACCGCATCGCTCAGATGCGAGACGGCCGCTTCCATGAGGCGCAGCTTTTCGGTCTGCTGTCGGTCGCGGGTCACGTCGCGCACATAGACTGCAAAGCTGTCCTCTCCGGGGTCGATCGTGATCTCCTGCCAGCGGTCCAGCGGTTCGGGCAGGTATTGCTCGATCCGCACGGCAGCCCCGTCGGCCACCGCGCGGGCATGGGCCTCGCGGATCGGCGTGTGGGCGGCGGGTGGAAAGACATCTTCCATCGAACGCCCGATCAGGGACGCGCGCGGTGCGCCCGTGCTGCGCTCGGCCTGCGCGTTCACATATTCCAGCCGCCCGTCCCGGTCGATGATATAGACGGAATCGCCCATGCTCTCGAATGCACGCAGCAGCCGGAGGCGCAGTTCCTCGTTGCGGTCGTGGATCGCGACGAGTTCCGTGATGTCCTGCATCGCCCCGTAGAGGCCGACGATCCGCCCGTCGGCATTGCGCAGGGCCCGACCGACAGCCCGAACCGGGACTTCCTCGCCGGTCTGGCGGACGATGTGCATCACCTCGTCATAGGCGGTGCCATCCCGCACGCAGGTCGAGACAAGCTCGCGTATGCGCGGACGGTCGGACGGGATGAACAACTCGACCGCCTCGTCGATCGTCGGGGAATGGTCGGGGTTGAAGCCGTGGATGATCGCGGTTTCCGAGGTCCACTCGAATTCCTGGCGCTCGAGATCCAGATACCAGCCGCCGACCCGGACGATCGATCCCGCGATCTGGATAAGCTGGCTTGCCCGGTCCAGCCGCTGCCCTGCCTGAACCGTCTCGGTGACGTCCTGGACGACGCCGGTGACAAAGCGGCCCGCGTCGGTTTCGGTCTTCTCTCCCGCGCCCCGCAGATGCCGGATCGTGCCGTCCCGGGCCATCGTGCGGAACTCGAAGCCGTAGGTCTTGGCGTCACCGTCGATGAAGTCCTTCAGTTCCTGCTCGGTCCGCTCGCGGTCCTCGGCATGGATGGCCTGAAAAAAGCGGTCGAGCTGCGTCGACCGGCCGGCATGGTCGATCTCGACCGGATGGTCGAAGTTCCCGGATGTCCAGACCGCGCCGGTTTCCACATTCAGCCGCCACAGGCCCAGCTTCATCAGCCGTTGCGCCGTGCGCAGGTTGGCGCCGACCTCCTTCAGCCGGTCGTTCGCCGACTGAAGCTCGCGCGTGCGGGTCAGCAGTTCCGTCGCAAGATCAGGGTTGAGCGTTCCGGTGCTGGCATATTGGCGCACAAAGTCGGTCACGTCCTCGACGCGATGTATGATGAAGCCCACCTTTCCGGTGGAGTCATGCAGCGGCGCGTTGATGATGCTCCAGTACCTTTCCTCGAACCCGCCACCCAGGGCGGCAGGGCGCGGGATCGGGTAGCGCCGGATGCCCATGGCGTCCGGCACTCCGGAGGACACGACATATGCCAGAGACTGGCGCATCGCCTCGGTCCCGTCGGCATCGGGGTCCTCGGGGTCGTCGGGAAACACCTCATAGAGCGACCGCCCCACGATGTCTTCCCTGCGGGTCATCGTGACGTCGAGATAGTTGTTGCTCGCCGTGACGATCAGGCTGGCCGGATCGGCCGTCAGCACGAGGAACCGGCCAGGCAGGGACTCGAACAGGTTCTGGAACTGCCGCGCGGCGATTTCGGCCTCGCGGCGCAGCCGTTCAGTGGTGTCGAGCAGGTCCTGGCGTTCGGATTCGAGCGACGCTTCGGCGCTGAGATCATGGATCGTGGCCAGGATCGATGGCCGTCCGAGATGGGTGATGGCCTGCCAATGGAATTGCGCCAGCACATAGGTGCCGCAGCGGTGCCGCAGGTGCCAGCGGCCCCCGGCTGCCTCCGGCGGCGTGAACCGCGCCACCGAGTGCCATATCGCCTCGGCCTCGGGTGGTGGCCGCAGATCGGCGATCGTCTTGGTGCAAAGCTCGTCGCGGCCATATCCGAGAAGGGTGCAGACGGCCCGGTTCGCATCGCGGATGGCCAGCGTCTCGCGGTCGAAGATCCACATCGGCGTGGGGATCACGTCAAAGAAGTTCCGGACATTGCCGTTGAACTGGTCAAAGAGGGTCATCGTGCTCCGCGCGCCCTTCCTTCAACCGCCAAAGACATAGCCCACGCTGTGAACCGTTCGAATATAGTGACCGCCGCCCGCCGGTTTGGGTATCTTGCGACGCAGGCGGCTCACCAGCCCGTCGATGGCCCGGTCATAGCTTTCCCAATCCCGCCCCTTGGCCAGCGTCATGATCTGGTCGCGCGACAGCACGCGGCCCCTGCGCTCCAGCAGCGCCACGAGAACCGAGAACTCCGCCGTCGTCAGCATGACCTCCTCGCCGTCGGGTGACCAGACCTGGCGCGCCGATGTGCTGACACGATAGCCGTCAAACTCATGGTCGATGGCGGGACCGCGCGTGGGGACCGGGGCGGGGACAGGATCCGCTACCGTATGCGCGGCCTGCTGCATCGCCGACGACCGGCGATGCACGGCGTTCACCCGCGCGGCAAGTTCGCGCGGGCGGAATGGCTTGGTGACGTAGTCGTCCGCGCCGATCTCCAGACCCACGACATGATCGGTCTCGCTGCCGCGGCCGGTGAGGATGATCATGCCGGCCTGCGTGGTCGGACGCAGCTCGCGGATCAGGTTGAAGCCGTTTCCGTCCGGCAACGTCAGGTCGATGATGAACATCTCAAACGCGCCTTCGCGCACGCGCTCACGGAATGCGGCGACGGTGGTCACACCCTCAACCGTGTATCCCTCGCTTTCGAGCGTGTTCGCCAGCAGTTCAAGTATTGCCGCCTCGTCGTCCACGGCCAGAATGCGGGGTCTTGACACGTCAGTCTTCCATCACAACGCCATTGCCCCCCTTGGAACGGGTTGCGGTCACGAACGATACACACAGTGGTTGTGCAAGGCCAGATGATTGGCCATCCCCGAGCGATTTGCACGAATTTGCACATTTCATCGAAACGCGTTGCAAGGACCTGTCCGACAACCGGATCCATGTCCCGAACGGTACCCAGCTGCCAGGGACGATGGATCGGCAAGGGCGGGCACGCGTCATGAGCGAACTGAAGAACTGGAACCACGAAATTCCCACCGGCAACTGGCCCGAGAAGCTTCCGCGCGATCTGGAGCTTCGGCTCCTTGATGCGCTGAGCTACGCAAGCTGCTCGCCCGCGGACATCTGGGACGAGTTGCAGGCCTGGTTCGAGGACCATCGCATTGCGGGTCCGGCGTTCCTTCTGTCCGCCGCAGGGCGTGCCACGCCGGCGGCCGGCATCGGGCGGAGCCAGTGATGGCGGTGGTGGCCTTCCTGTGCGGCGGCATTGCCGGGATTGTGGCAGCGATCCTGGCAGCGGTCGGCGGCGGCGGGGCGGGCAGCATCGTTCTGGCATATTTCGGCGCCGGCTGGGCAGTCGGGCTGGGGCTGCTGGCGCTCGCTTGGGGCGTTTCGTATTTCCGGACCTCTTCCAAGACGGATGAGGCCTACGCCTGACAAGGCGTTGCAGCAAAGTCGACACGATTCTTCCCGGAGGCCCCGGCCAGAGTTTCATCTGGCCGGGCTTTGCCATTTGTGCAACTCTGGGACGAACTTGCCCGAGATCGTCCGCTTTGAAGCTGCGTTTCCCGAAACACTTCGGATCTTATCGTGTTGCCGGAATCTATCTGGTTCTCGGTGTCGTCTACATCATCGTTTCGGATTGGATTGTTCTTGGCGGTGGCCGTCTGGGGTGGACACCCCGGGTGGACACGTTGAAGGGCATATTCTTCGTTATCCTGTCTGCCGGTTTGATCGGCATCCTCACGCGCGCGGAACTGATGCGGGCCGAACGTGCGGCGAAGATGGCGGCGCAGTCCCAGAACCTGCGTACGGTCGGGCTATTTGCCAGCAGCATCGCGCATGACTTCAACAACCTTCTGGTGGTCATCATCGGAAATGCCGAGACGCTGCAGGATTTGCTGCACGACCGACCCGAGGCCAGGGCGCGGGTCGAACAGGTTCTGCGGGCGGGTGAATCCGGCGCCGAGCTTGTCGCCCGACTGCTGGCCTTTGCCCGCCAGCGCCCGGCGGCCCCGCGCGAGCTGGACGTGGCCGAGTGGTTGCGCCAGATTGAAGGGTTGGCAGCCAAGGCCATCGCCCCGCACGCACAGTTGCAGGTGACCACATCGGCTGGACGGATGATGATCTTCGTCGAGGTGGCGATGCTGGATGGCGCGCTGATGAACCTGATCCTGAACGCGCGCGATGCGTCGCCCGCAGGGTCCGTGATCAGGGTGACAGCCGATCGCGTCGCGGTCTCGGGTGCCGAGGCGACGGAGGCGGGGCTGGCGCCCGGCCCCTATGTCCGCATCTCGGTTCGCGACGACGGCTGCGGCATGTCGCCTGAGGTCGCCGCTCGTGCCTTCGATGCCTTCTTCTCGACCAAGGACAGCGCACAGGGAACCGGCCTTGGCCTGACCAGCGTCAGAACCTTTGCGGAAAACGCCGGGGGGAGGGTGCGATTCGTTACCGCACCGGGGTCGGGAACAACCGTAAGCATCCTCATTCCGGAGTTACTCTCCTAGCAGTTGTTTTTCGGCGAAGATCTGATTGCACCACCGACACAGTCCGGCCCCCGATTGCCGATCTGTTTGCCTGGACTCATGGCGTGCATGGGATTTTCTTGCGGTTTCGCGCAATCGACTCCACACACATCCGAATGGGAACTTCCGGGCGCTGTCTTCAAGGTCGTTGGCGCGGATGAGCATGCATGAATCAATCCTGGTCGTGGATGACGACGACCTCGTCCGCATCCATGTCGTCAGCGTTCTGCAGGATGTGGGCTATCGCATCTTCGAGGCGGCGTCGGGCCACGAGGCACTGGACCTTCTCGACACGATCGGGGATGTCGATCTGCTTCTGACCGACGTGATGATGCCGGGCGGCATGAACGGCCGTCAGCTCGCCGAGGCTGCGCTGACGCGTCGGCCGCAGATGAAGGTTCTCTATACCTCTGGATACAGCGACACCGTGATGCTGTCCGAGGGGCGGCTGGCATCGGATGTGCACCTGCTGGCCAAGCCCTACCGCCGCCAGCACCTCGTGTCCAAGGTTCGCCAGGTGCTCGACAGCTGATCGGCGCAAGGCCGCGCAGATCGAGACATATTTTCACAATTGCCGCAAAGATCGTGCAAACGGTCCGACTACCTTTTTCTCAAGTCGAAACCCGGGTGGGGACGACGGACAGAGAAGGGGTCGTCACCGCTGCGACCACTGCCCCTATGCCCGTGCCTGTGCCCAACACACCGCAACAGTTGGCACGAATGCGTGCCGCATCCGCAAGATCCGAGGGCCAACATGTCGATTTCCTACAGCCCGCTTCACATCGACGACGAACGGGGCCGGCTCGCCGCGCTGCGTCGCTACGAGATTCTGGACAGCGGCGACGAGCAGGATTTCGACGAGATCGTCGCCCTGGTTCACCGCATCTTCGGCGTGCCGATCGCGGCGATCACCCTGATCGACGAAGACCGCATGTGGATCAAGGCATCGGTCGGGCTGGAGGTGAGGGAAGTGCCCCGGCGCGACGCGCTATGCGATTTCACGATCCGGTCGAACGAGACCCTGGTTTCCGGCGATGCCGCTCAGGATCCGCGCTTCTGCATGAATCCCTTCGTGACCGGCACGACCGCCGTGCGCAGCTACATGGGCGTTCCGCTGACCACGCCCGATGGATACAACGTTGGTGCGCTCTGCGTCATGGGGCAGGAGGCGCGCAGCTTCGGCCGGGCCGAGCGCGAGATGCTTGAAAGCTTTGCACGCATCGTCGTCACGCAGTTCGAGTTGCGCCAGCTTGCCCGCAGTGACGCCCTGACGGGTGCGCTGTCGCGCGTCGCCTTCGAGTCCTTGCTTGCCGACGCGGTGGCCGCCGCCCGGACCGCCGGACGCCGCGCCACGCTTGCCCTGATTGACATCGACCATTTCAAGTCGATCAACGATGCCTTCGGCCATCCGGTCGGCGATCTGGTGCTGACACGGCTGGCCCGCGCGGTGCGCGCCGCGCTGCGTGGCAGCGACGGTTTCGGCCGGCTTGGCGGCGAGGAGTTCGGAATCCTGATGCCGGATACCGACATCGTCCAGGCGCAGCGCATCGCCGAACGGGTGCGCGCCGCGATCAGCGCCCTGGTGCTGCCGGAACTCCGCGGGCGGGCGGTCACGGCCAGCATAGGTCTGGCCGAGATCGAACTGCCCGCCGAGGGGGTGGAATACTGGATCGCGAATGCCGACGTGGCGCTTTATGAGGCGAAGCATCAGGGGCGCAACCGGGTGATGCTGGCCGCATGATGCCCCGTCCTGCCGAACATAGGCCTGAAACCTTCATGGACGCGAGACATGTGATGAAGATCCTTGTCGACCCGACAAAGGCCACAGCGATGGTGGATCATGACGCCCATGTGCTGATCCTTGATGACGATTGCGCGGTGGCGGAGCTCGTGGTCTCGGCCCTGCTGAGGATTGGCGCGCGCAGTCATTGCTTCACGGAGGCCAAGTCCTTTCTTGCGGCGGTCCCGAACCTGCGACCGACCCACATGATCGTGGATCTGTCGCTGCCCGGGATGGATGGACTTGAGGTGCTGCGCGAACTGGCGCGGCGCGGATGCCGGGCGCGCATCATCGTGACCAGCGGACATGGCGGCAAAATTCTTGAGTCGATGCGCCATTCGGCGGTCGAGCTTGGCCTTGATGTCGTCGGCGTGCTGGAGAAACCCTTCCGTCTTGCCCGGCTGCGGGACCTGATGTCGGTGCCGCCCGGGCGTGTTGCCGCATCTCGCGACGCCACCCAGGCCGATCCCGCGCTCGACGCCCGCGCCTTCGCCCGTGCCCTCCGCACCGGGGACGTCAAACTGTACCTTCAGCCCAAGGTGATCTGCGCCACCGGAGAGAAGGCGGGCTACGAGGCTCTGGCACGCTGGCACCACCCGGTGCACCGCGTGTTGCCGCCAGGCATGTTCCTGTCGCAGGTCGAGGCATCGGGCCAGGAATTCGATCTGGCGCGATGCATGCTGGACCTCGCGTTCGGGCATCTCGTGGCCAGCGGCGCACCGGGGCTGCATATCGCGGTGAATGTGTCGCTGAGCGTGATCCGCAGGCCCGAATTCCTGCCGATGCTGCGCGAGTTGCGCGAACACCACGGGATCGATCCCGGGCAGGTCATACTTGAGCTGACCGAAAACGGCACCAGCGAGATTCTGGCCGGCGACATCGAGACGCTGACGCGCATCCGCCTGGATGGGCACAAGCTGGCGATCGACGACTTCGGCATCGGGCAGTCCTCGATCCAGCGTCTGGTGCAACTCCCATTCACCGAGATCAAGATTGACCGGCTGTTCGTGCGCGACCTGACCCGCTCGGGCGAGGCACGCAAGGTCGTGGCGGCGGTTACCGCCTTGGGCAAGGCGCTTGGCATGTCGATCACGGCCGAAGGGGTCGAAAATGCTGAAACCCTGACCATCGTGCGCGATCTGGGTTGCGATATGGCACAGGGCTATTTCCTCGGCCGACCCTACGAGGCGCCGCCAAGCGCGGCACGCCGCGCCTGAGACGGTTGTGTCTTGGGCCGATCAGCCGAGCGCCCGGCGCATCACGTCGGCAAGATCGGCGCGTCGGTAGGGTTTGCTGATGAAAAGGCTGCCCGCCTCCAGACGGCTTTGCCGGATGATCGCCTTGTCGGCATAGCCCGACGTGAAGACCACGCGCATGTCGGGCTTCAATTCCCTGATGGCAATCGCAAGCTCTCGACCGTTCATGCCGCCGGGCATCACCATGTCGGTGAACAGGACATCGAACTCCAGCCCCTCGCGCACCGCATTGATCGCGCTTGGCCCGTCGGCGTGTGCGTCCACCTGGAATCCCAGGCCCTGAAGCACCATCGTGGCGTGCTCCCGGACCAGGGAATCGTCCTCGACCAGCAGGATGCGCGAACCCCGCGCCGAGTCCTGTCGCGGTGGCGGCACGACGACCGATTGTTCCTCGGCGGGGTCCGCGCAGGGCAGGAACAGCTTTACCGTCGTGCCTTCGCCAGGCTCTGAATAGATGCGGACATGGCCGCGCGACTGCTTGGCAAAACCCCAGACCATCGACAGGCCAAGCCCTGTGCCATGCCCCAGGGACTTGGTGGTGAAGAACGGTTCGAACGCCCGCGCGACAAGTTCCGGCGACATGCCGATCCCGGTATCCGTTACGGCGATCATGACATAGGGGCCTGGTGTGACCTCGTCGTTCGAGGCGGCAAAGGTTTCGTCCAGCCAGGTGTTGGCAACCTCCACCGTCAGCAGGCCTCCATCCGGCATCGCATCGCGGGCATTGATGACCAGGTTCAGAATGGCGCTCTCAAGTTGCGCCGGATCGGCCAGCGCCAGCAAAAGCCCCGGTTCGAAATGCGTGACATAGCGAAGATGCTCGCCGATCGTTCGCTCCACCATCGCCGACATCGCGCCGATCAGCGCATCCACCGCAACGGGCTTTGGTGCCAGCGACTGCTTGCGGGAAAAGGCCAGCAGGCCGCGTGTCAGTTCGGCACCGTTCATTCCCGCCTGATGGATCATCACTGCGATGCGCCGCGCGTCATCATCGTGGGCCAGACGTTCCTCCAGCGTTTCGGCACCGCCGACGATGATGGTCAGGAGATTGTTGAAATCATGGGCGATGCCACCCGTCAGTTCGCCCACCGCGCGAAGCCGTTCCGTCTGGTTCAGCCGTTCGCGCATGTCGCGCCGCTCCAGCATCCGGGCGATGTGCGACGCCACCACGGACAGCATGTTGTGTTCCTCGTCCAGAAAGCCCGCGTCGCCGACAATGCTGGGCGGTGGCATCTCGACATAGCCGATCTCGACGAACCCGTTGCGCCCCTTGTCACCGATGTCGGCGTGGAGCGTGATGACCGGCGGAGACCAGTTGGCACTGCGGTATTCGATGCCCTCGACGTTGAGCCGGGCAACGGCAAGGCGGACATGCTGCACGCTTTGCACCAGAAGCTCTGCCATTGCCGGAAAATTGTCGGTCGCGGTCCCCGGCGCTCCCTGCAGAAGGGCGACGACGCTGTAGAGGCAGCGCAGTTCCTTGATCCGCTCGATCAGTTGCGCCTCGGCGCGGCGCCTGTCGGAGACGTCGCGGAAGCTTAGCACGGCGCCCGTGACGGTCCCGTCATCGCCGCGCAGCGGTGAACAGGCATAGTCCACAGGGATCTGGCGCCCGTTGCGGTCGGAGAATGAATCACCCGCGATGCGCCTGGTTTCTCCGTCACGCAGGGTCTGGCCGATAGGGCAGTCGCTGGCCGTATATAGGGTTCCCTCGGCGTTCCGACCGGAAAGGGTTTCATGCGCAGGGCGGCCGAAGACCTCTTCGTCGGTCCAGCCGAGCACGTCAGCTGCCGCGGCGTTCTGCGCGCGGATATGCCCGTCAAGGTCGAGGATGAAGATCCCGTCCGCCACCGAGGCAAAGACCGTCGACGCCTCGCGCCGATCATTCGACCAGGCCTCGGCCATCCGGTGCCGATCGACGGCAAGGCCGATCGACCTCGCGGCATAGGCGGCTGCGGCCCGGGCGGCCGGGCTGAAGGCGGCACGAGGGTCTTCGGTTCGCAGGTCGATCATTCCCAGTGTCGCGCCCGCACCGTCGAGGATCGGCTGCGTCAGCCTGCCGGCCAGCGTGGTCCGTGCATCGGCGGCGCTGTCTTGCAGGTGGTCTTGCACCGGGGCGCCGAGCTGCTCGGGTGACGGCACGGGTCCGAATTGCGCGACCGTGTCCATCGGGCCGGTCTTGGCGGGATCACCCAGCCTGATCACACCCGATTGCGCTCCGGTCCAGTCCGCAAGGACCTCGACGATCTCCGGCAGCAGCGTGTCGGGCGCATCGGTCCTTGCGACGATCTCACCGATCCGGGCCATCGCGGACAGCGATCCGCTCATGGTGGTCAGGGTGGCCCCAAGGCGGGCGAACTCGGCGATGCCGTCGTCTGACAGCGCCGCGTGTCCAAACCGCAGCTGCGCCGTGCGCTCGGCCTCGAGTGCGAAGGAGGCCAACCTGCGACCGATCCGGTTTGCCACCGCCCAGACGGTTGCCAGCGTTGCAATGGACACGAGGATGAACAAACCGATGAACGTCGATCCAAGCGTTCCCGAAGCGCCGGAGAGACTGGACACCGGAATCGCCATAGCCAGCCGAAGATCACGCTGATCGACATCCGACATCTGCACGATCCAATGGCGCCCACCGTGCATGATCTCGCCGTAGTAGGGCAGCGCGGATTGCTGTGCGATCGCGGCAATGACGGAGTCCCCCAGGTCCGCGAGATTTGGCAGGACCTTGGCCGGGCGGTCCGCGTTCTCGATCACCGCCATGATCCGTGCGGTATCCGCATCGGCCAACACATTGCCGCCACTGGTGACCAGCGCAGCCTCGCCTCCCTCCGGCAGGCTCAGCGCGGACAACCGCGATGACAGGTCGCGCAGTGACAGGTCGACGCCTGCGACCGCGCCGCTTGTTGCCCGCCGGGCCGCCGAGACGCCGGGCTCTCCCGTCGTGAAGAACAGGTAGGGTTCCGTCAGGATCGCGTCTTCTGTCAGCAGCGCCTCTCGGTGCCACGGGCGTTGCGAGGGGTCGATGGGATAGTCCACGTCGTCGCGAAACTCGACGACCACAAGCGCCTCGTCCAGGAACTCGAACCGCGACCGCCCGCCGCTCACCAGTTGTGCAAGCCACATGGCCTGGAGCGGTGCGTCGAACGTCGAATGGCGCCCGCGCATGTGCCGCAGCAGGGTGAAGTCACCATTCGGCCAGCCGACATAGGCCGCCTCAAGGGCCGGAGATGCGACGAGAAGCGTGGCAAGTTCCTGCAGCGCGTCGTGGTCATTGGCATCCGTGCCGTTGACGATCGCCGGATGAAGCGAGAGCGCCGCTGCGGCGGCCCGCGCCGACTCGTAGAGACGCGCCACCTCTGCCAGCGCCAGTTCGGACTTGCCGTCGAAGGCGGTGCGGGCGGTCCGGTCCGCGGCCTCGTCGGTGACGATCCACGCCACAAAGCCCAGGGCCACGGCCAGCGCCACAAGAACCGGAACCATGCGCAACGCGACATAGACACGAAAGGGTATCCGCCGCAGACGCGATGCGGCGGGGTCCGAAACTCCGGGTGACGCATCAGCCATCTTCCCATCCGTCGCCAGCGGGCGCCCCTGGGTCGCGCAGCACGATCCTGCAAGCGTTAGAACAACCGCAGCGCGATGCTGCAAGCCAAACATTGCGTTTTTGGATGCCTATTGACGCGGCAGCATGGCGGTATCCGCCGCAACGGCTGGCCTTTTCGACGCGCAAGGACAGCGCCGCTTCATCCAAAGCGCGAGGGTTGAGGAGTTTTGATCGCCGCATGGTATAGACGTAGGGCGGAATTCACCGCAGTCTGCAACGGCGCCGCCGGTTTGATGTTCTGTTTTGGCGGAACTGCGCGATCTTGCTTCGGAAGGTGCATATGGACGCCGGTGACGATTGGTTTTTCGTGGCCCACCCCGATCCGATGTGGATCGAGGAGGCCGGCACGCGGCGGATTCTGCGAGCAAACGTTCGCGCAACCGAATTGTACGGCTGGTCCGCAAGCGAGTTTGCGCAGATGACCGTCGACATGATCGCAGTCGATCCGCCGACGGCGGAAGGCGGCACGCATGGCCCCGAACGGACCGTGCGTCGGCATGTGACCTTGCATCAAAAGCAGGACGGATCGGTGTTCTTTGCCGATGTCGTCTCCCGTCGCATCGGGGCGGCGTCGGATTCCGCCTGGTTGACGAGTATCCGTGACGTGACACGGTTCCTCGATGTCGGCGGGGACGATACCGCCGACGCCGACGACGAGGAGATGCCGTCACCCGACGATCCGCCCGGGACAGGGCAGGGGGCTGCCGGGCCCGATTTCGACCCGGGCAACGAAGTTCCGCAGGCGTTTTCCGAGGAACTGCTGACACGCAGCGCCGCGCCCGCATTGTTGAAGCTTGCATTCTGGTCGGTCGACCTCGACCTGATGGAAGTCAGCATCGCGCCCGCGTTGCACGACATTGCCGGGATCGACCCGTCGATTGCCGACATGCCGCTCGAAGACTGGTGGCAGATCATCCATCCCGAGGACCGGGACAGGACCCGCATCGCCTTCATGTCGTTTCCCGACAGCGGCCAGGATGTGTTCCGCGCCGCGTATCGCATCGTTCGACCGGACGACGGGTCGACGATCCACGTGGCGGCCGTGGGCGAACTCGGGCGGAATGGCGCGGGCCGGCTCTGTCTGCAGGGCATGCTGCAGGACATGACGGCATCCGTCACCTCGCGCCGCGAACTGGAAAGCGCGTCGCATCTGCTGCAGATCGCGGGAAAAGCGGCGCGGCTGGGCGGCTGGCGTATCCATCTTGATACCGGGCGGCTGACATGGACGACCGAGACGGCGGCGATCCACGGTCTTCCGCCCGGGACGGACATGACGCTCGAACGCGCACTCTCGTTCTTTCCCGAGGAACACCGCGACACGATGGCCGGATTGTTTGACGCGGCGATCCAGCGTGGCGAGGCGTTCGACGTCGTGCTGCAGATCGTGACCGTTCAGGGCAGGCGTCTTTGGGTGCGCAGTGTCGGCGCGCCGCTTTTCGACTCCACCGGTGCGGTCATTGCCATCCAGGGTGCCTTTCAGGATATCGACGAACTCGTTCAGGCCCGGACAAAGCTTGCCGAAGTGTCCGACCGCCTGGCGGTCACGCTGGAACACATCAGCGATGCCTTCTTCATGCTCGACCGGAACTGGCGCTTCACCTATCTGAACGAACGGGCCGAGACCTTCCTGCAGCGGTCGCGCAACGACCTGATCGGCCGGCGCATCTGGGACGAGTTTCCCGACGCCATCGGAACACAGTCGCAGTCGGTCTACGAACGCGTCCTGATCGCAAGGGAAACCGTGCGCTTCACGCAGCACTATGCGCCGCTGGGCGCATGGTTCGAGGCGGTGGGCTATCCTGTGCCGGAAGGGATTGCGGTCTACTTCCGCGACGTAACGCAGGAGCGTGCCCAGCAGGAACGCATGCACCTTCTGGAGAATGCGGTGTCGCGGATGAACGACATCGTGCTGATCACGGCGGCCGATCCGATCGACGCCCCGGACGGCCCACCCATCGTCTTTGTCAACGAGGCTTTCGAGCGGATCACGGGATATGCGTCGGCTGAGGTTATGGGACGGACGCCCCGCCTGCTGCAGGGCCCCGACACCTCGCGCGTCGAACGGGAACGGATCCGGCAGGCGCTTCGGGAACGGCGGCCGGTGCGGACGGAACTTGTCAACTACACCAAGGCCGGGATGCCCTACTGGATCGAGGTCGAGATTGTCCCCTTGTCCGACGGGCTTGGCAAGGTCACGCATTTCGTCGCCATCGAGCGGGACATCACCGAACGCAAGCGACTGGACGAGGAACTGCGCATCAGCACCGAGCGCTTCCTGCTGATCAGCAAGGCGACAAGTGACGCGATCTATGACTGGGACTTCGAGGCAGGGCAGGTCTGGCGGAACGAGGGCATGGCCAGCCTGATCGGCAGGGACCCCACGGCGATACCGCCAGGGCCCGAGGGCTGGGCCCCGTGCATCCACGAGACCGACCGCGAGCGGGTGCTCGAGTCACTCTACGAGGCGATCGACGGCCCCGACACGACCTGGACGCTGGCCTATCGCGTTCGCACGCTTGACGGCGAGATAAGGGACGTGATCGACCGGGGCTTCATCATCCGGAATTCGGACGGGCGTGCGGTGCGGATGGTCGGCAGCATGATCGACGTCACCGAGCAGAAAGAGATGGAGGCCCGCCTGCGCCAGTCTCAGAAGCTCGAAGCCGTCGGCCAGCTGACCGGCGGTGTCGCGCATGACTTCAACAACCTGCTGACCGTGATCCTCGGCAACGCCGAGATTCTGACCGAAGGACTGTCCAGCAACAACCGCATGCGGCTGATGGCCGAGATGACGGCGACGGCGGCACAGCGCGGCGCCGAGCTGACCGCGCGGCTGCTGGCATTCGCACGACGGCAGACCCTTGAGCCGAAGGTGGTGAACCTGAACCGGCTGGTCTCCGGCATGGAGGCGCTGATCCGCCGCACCTTGCCCGAAGAGATCGACATCGAGATCGTGCATTCGGGCAGTCCGTGGCTGGTCGAGATCGACCCCGGACAGCTTGAGGTCGCGCTGCTGAACCTGGTGATCAACGCCCGCGATGCGATGCCGCGTGGCGGGCGCCTGACCGTCGAGACGGCGAATGTCCGACTGGACGATGCCTATTCCGAAGCGAATGGCGAGGTTCCGCCCGGCCAGTACGTGCAGGTCGCGGTGACGGACTCCGGCACGGGAATGGCGCCGGACGTGGTTGCACGAGCGTTCGATCCCTTCTTCACCACCAAGGACGTGGGCAAGGGCAGCGGCCTGGGGCTGAGCATGGTCTACGGTTTTGCCAAGCAGTCGGGCGGCCACGTGCGCATCTACTCCGAACAGGGCTTCGGCACGACGGTGAAGCTCTACTTCCCGCGGTCGCTGGAGGTCGGTGACGAGGTGGCGGGCGTGGGGATCGAGGAGCGGTCGGTCGGCGGGCACGAACATATCCTGGTTGCCGAGGATGACCGGCTGGTGCGCGAACATGTCGTCATGCAGCTTCAGGGCCTGGGCTACCGGGTCACCGCCGCAGCGAACGGTCCCGACGCCCTGGAATGCATCCGCCAGATGGCGGACATCGACCTGCTGTTCGCCGATGTGATCATGCCCGGCGGCATCACCGGGCGGGAACTGGCGGACGAGGCCACGCAGCTGCGACCGGGCCTGAAGGTGCTGTTCACGTCGGGCTATACCGAGAACAGCATCGTTCATAACGGGCGGCTCGATCCCGGCATCCAGTTGCTGCAGAAACCCTATCGCAGGCGCGATCTCGCGGCCAAGCTGCGCCGCATGTTCGCGCAGTCCACACCCGGCAAGCCGTAAGGGTGCCCGCCGATCGCGCCGGCCGGGGCTGCCACGCAGCCTCCGGCCTTGTCGGCCATCGGTCTGCGCGCATCACTGGGCGGCCCCTTTCGATGGAGCAATCGGGCGAAGGCCGTGGCAGCACGGAGCCGGGCCGATGTCGTCACCACAGGCGTCCGGCGGCCGCGCGACCGATTCCGATCTGTTGCGTCATACCGACACGCGACGTTTCAGGACTGTGGCGGGATCAAGGCGGGATCGCGACAAGACGGAATCCGGGCCGGAGTGATTCGTCCCGGCGTTAACGCTGATCTTTGACGGATCTGCCGGAATCGCGCGTCTTGACGCCGATTTGTGCAGCCCCGGCAACGGTGACGCGGCAACTGTGGCAGTGAAACGGCAGGAATGGCGCATGTGGTTAACGCGAACAGGCATCTTCCTGCCGGTTCGAAAATGGAAACAGCCGTCTCGGCCGGTTGCAGCACATTTTTTTGCAAGGTGCCGGAATGCGTTGGTCTTCAGCCGAGGGTTGCGGTTCGTGGGCGGAACATCTGTTCCCGAAGGGGAAACAATCTTCTCGCATGGGTTGTGGGCGGTTCCGCCGGTCGACCGACGCGGTCCGAACCCCGCCGCGTTTCCACCTTTTTTCCCTTGGCCGCAGGCTTAACGAAGGGTTATCAAGCAGAGGTCTTGCTGGGTAAGACACAGGCCGTGGGGGCGGCCTATCGGAGTGTGGTGCGCCGCGAGGCGTATCGGTACGAGATGCTGCCGCGTTTCCATCCACGGGCCTTCGGCGCCCGCCGGTCGTGTGCACCCTCTCAATCCCTCATTCCGATAGTCGGCCAGTCGATCCGACCGCGCCGTCTGGCGCGTCCGGGTGCAGCACCCATTCGGGGGTGCCGCAGATGGTTTCCACGGGACCCGCCGGGCCCGGCTGCTTGGGGATGTGAACTATGCCTGTGATCGCGCGCTACGAACTGGATGACATCGGGACCGAAGCGGCCGACTCGGCCACCGGCAATGGCGCCCAGAACGGAACCTATCTGGACGGGGCGGCGTCGGTCGGCGGGCGCGCGGTCCTGGACGGGGTGGACGACAAGCTGAAGATCTTTGACGACAGCGCGTTCCAGCTGTCGCAGGGCACCCTGGAAATCCAGTTCAGCCAGACGGCGCAGACCGGCAGCGGACCGAACACCGTGCTGTCGCGCGACAGCGTCGGCGAAACCGCAGGCGGATACCGTGTCGAGGTGATGCCCGACGGCGCGGTTGTGGTCACGCATGAATCTGCTGGAAGTTCGACCGTGTTCTCCTCTGCCGCAGGCTTCCTGTCGCCCGGCGACGAGGTTCGGCTGACCTATTCCTGGAGCGAGACGGGGCCGGGCCAGCTCGACCTCGTGAATCTCACGTCGAGCGCGACCTACACGGCGGCCGTTCCCCCGGGCCTGACCATGGACATGGGTCCGATCAACCAGAAGTGGATGATCGGTGTCGGCCAGTCGACCTCGGACCCGGCACTGCTGAACAATCTTGGCAATTACTTCCAGGGTTCGGTCGAGTATTTCGAGATCTCGGACACCGTGGACAACACCGGGGGTCCGGAGCGCGACGGCATCGTGTACGGCACGCCCGGCGATGACCTGATCGACCGCGACTATGTCGACCCCGATGGCGACCGCATCGACAACGAGGATGCGATCATCCCGGGCGACGGCCCGAACGACGACCGCGTTTTCGCCGGTGACGGCAATGACACCGTGTATGCGGGCGAAGGCAATGACATTGTCTATGGTGGGCGCGGCGACGATCTGATCGACACCTCGGGTGGCGGTGCCACGCCCCTGCCAGATCGCGACTATCCCGGCCTCTACCCTGCCGACAGCGACCCGTTCAACGACCGCGACACCGTCTATGGTGGGCGGGGCAATGACACGATCATGACCGGCGACGACAACGACCTCGTCTATGCCGGCCGTGGCAACGATCTGGTCGACGCGGGCTTCGACGACGACACCGTCTATGGCGGCACCGGCAACGACACGATCATCGGGGCCGAGGGTGCGGACGAACTGCACGGCGATGACGGCAACGACGTGATCTATGGCGGCTACGGCCCTGGCGTGCCGGACGCGGTGAACATCCGCGATGACGCAGGCGACCTGCGGCCCGACAACGGCACCGACCTGATCTTTGGCGGCCGCGGCAACGACACCATCTACGGGATGGACGACAACGACACGATCCATGGCGACGATGGCGACGACTACCTCGATGCCGGGATCGACAATGATCTTGTGTTTGGCGGTGCGGGCAACGACACGATCGTTGGCGGCCAAGGTGCCGACACCATGTCGGGCGGTGCCGACCGCGACGTGTTCATCGTCAACGGGCCGGGTGACGGGATCGGCGACGTGATCGACGGCAACGAGGAAGGCGACGACTACGACACGCTGGATCTGCGTGGCGCGGGCCCGCTGCGTGTCACCTTCTCGGAAGACAACCCCGAGAACGGCACCGTTGCCTTCTTCGATGACGACGGCAACGAGACGGGCAGCCTGACCTTCGTGAACATCGAGAACGTCATTCCCTGCTTCACGCCGGGCACGATGATCGCGACGCCGAAGGGCGAGGTGCCTGTCGAGGAACTGAAGGTCGGCGACAAGGTGCTGACCCGCGACAACGGCATCCAGGAGATCCGCTGGTCGGGCGCCAAGCATCTCGACTGGGCGGTTCTCTGCGCCAATCCGCATCTGAAGCCGGTGCTGATCCGCAAGGGCAGCCTTGGCCATGGCCTGCCGGAACGCGACATGCTGGTCAGCCCGAACCACCGCATGCTGGTCGCCAACGACCGCACCGCGCTCTACTTCGAAGAGCACGAGGTGCTGGTGGCCGCAAAGCATCTTGTGGGTGCGCGCGGAGTTCAGTCCGTCGATGCAGCGGGGGTGACCTATCTGCACATGATGTTCGACCGGCATGAGGTGCTTCTGGCGGATGGCGCCTGGACCGAAAGCTTCCAGCCGGGCGACTATACGCTTAAGGGCATGGGCAATGCTCAGCGCCAGGAGATCTTCGAGATCTTCCCGGAACTGCGGACCGTCGAGGGCCTCGCCGACTATCAGGCGGCCCGCAAGACCCTGAAGAAACACGAGGCGTCGCTCCTGCTGCGCTGACCAGAGTTATGCAGCCACCCCGGGCGATAAGCCCAGGGTTGTAGCGGGGGCCGGTTGGCCCCCGTTTGCATTGCATAGTTGTCCCAATCTGCCGCATTTCCGCCGTTTGTTGCTGCGGTTTCACCGTATTCACGCCCCGCGCCCCCGCTAGACCGAAAGAAATCTCCAGGCCGGTGCATCGGCCGGGAGTCGGACGAGTGCGAGGGCGACCATGGCCACGATCAACGGGACCACCGGAAACGACACGCTGACGGGAACGGCGGATGCCGATCTCATCACCGCGCTCGCAGGTGCAGATTCTGTCAACGCCGGTGGTGGCAACGACACGGTCTTTGGCGGCGACGGGGCCGACGCGCTGAATGGTGAGGACGGCGACGACAGCCTCGACGGTGGCGGGCAGAGCGACTCGCTTTACGGTGGCCTGGGCAGCGACACGCTGCTTGGCGGCGGCGGCGCGGACCAGCTGTTCGGCGGCGATGGCGACGACCTGCTGAACGGCGGCACGGGGAACGACACGCTGAACGGCGGCGCCGGGATCGACACGGCGGATTACACCGGCATCACCTCGGCGATCACCGTGAACCTCGCGGCTGCCTCGAACCATGCGACGGGTGGCGGTGGCACCGACCAGCTGATCGGAATCGAGAATGTCATCGGCGGCAGCGCAAATGACGGCATCACCGGCGACGGCAACGCGAATGTGCTGGACGGCGCGGGCGGCAACGACACGCTGAACGGCGGCGGCGGCAACGACACGCTGTTCGGTGGCGCGGGCACCGACCAGCTGTTCGGCGGCGATGGCGACGACCTGCTGAACGGCGGCACGGGGAACGACACGCTGAACGGCGGCGCCGGGATCGACACGGCGGATTACACCGGCATCACTTCGGCGATCACCGTGAACCTCGCGGCCGCCTCGAACCATGCGACGGGTGGCGGTGGCACCGACCAGCTGATCGGAATCGAGAATGTCACCGGCGGCAGCGCCAATGACGGCATCACCGGCGACGGCAACGCGAACGTGCTGGACGGCGCGGGCGGCAACGACACGCTGAACGGCGGCGGCGGCAACGACACGCTGTTCGGTGGCGCGGGCACCGACCAGCTGTTCGGCGGCGATGGCGACGACCTGCTGAACGGCGGCACGGGGAACGACACGCTGAACGGCGGCGCCGGGACCGACACGGCCGATTATTCCGCCGAGACCGCTGACCTGACCATCAGCCTCGCGGGTGGCACCGCGTCCGGGGCGGGCAATGACACGCTGATCTCGATCGAGAACGCGACGGGCGGCAGCGGCGATGATGCCATCACCGGGACAGCGGGCGACAACGTCCTGTCAGGGGGCGCGGGCGCCGACACGATCACCGGTGGCACGGGCAGCGACACGATATTCGGCGGGGACGGCGATGACCTGATCACCGCGGGGCCCGAGGGTGCGGCGCCAACGACACCGCTTGCCTTCACCTGGACGACCTATGCGGACGAGACTGCCTTTACCGGGCCGTTCACGCAGAGCACGGGCGGCGTCGACGTTTCCGTGACCTACAGCGGCGGTGTTTCGGGTGCGACCTTCTCGGCCGAGACGACGGGATCAACGTCGGGGGGCAACGAGCGCGAATACCCGATCCATGTGGCCAACGGCGAGCCTTTCAATCCGAATTCGAGTGCCGAACTCTTCCGGCCTGCGGACGGCGGAATCAACTCCAGCTCGCAGGTAACCTTCAGCTTTGGTTCGGCAGCGGGTTCCGGTCTGGCCGACGAGGTGACCAACGTCCGTTTCCGCGTGTCCGACATTGACAGGTCTGGCTTCACGGATTCCGTGACGGTGCGGGCCTATGATGCACAGGGTGCGGAGATACCCGTCACGATCACAGTGTCATCGAGCTCGCTGTCGCTGAGCGGAAACACCGTTACCGCAACCGGCGGCGCGGTCTTTCCGAACGAACTGGCGGGTTCCGCCCTGTTCGAGATCTCCGGGCCCGTCGCATATTTTGTCGTGTCCTACACCGACCTTGCCAACGCCCAGCAGGCGATCCGCCTGTCCGATATCCACTTTGACGGGGTCTATGTCGACGACGATGTTGTCGAGGGGGGTGCGGGCAACGACACCATCGAAGGCGGCTACGGCAGTGACACGCTTCTGGGCCAGGACGGCAACGATGTTCTCTACGGCGGAACCGGCGATGACAGCCTGGAAGGTGGCGCCGGGGATGACACCTTGCAGGGGGGCATCGGCAACGACACGCTGCGCGGTGGCGATGGCGCCGACCGCCTGATCGGAGGCGCGGGCGCCAACCTGCTCGACGGCGGGACCGGCGACGACACGATGGTCGCGGGCGAGGGTGCCGACACCTATTTCGGCGGCGCCGGGATGGACTATCTGGATGTCACTGCGGCGACGTCCGGGGTGAACATCGACCTGGCCAGCGGGGCGATGAGCGGCAGCCTGGTCGCCGACGATTCGCTCGGCGGCGGCATGGACGGGATCATCGGGTCGGACTTCGACGACACGCTGTCCGGCTTCGATGCTTTCGATGCGACCTTCACCAACATCTTCTACGGCGGTGGCGGCAATGACCTGATGGACGGCCGGGGGGGTGATGATTCGCTCTTCGGCGGGGCCGGGAATGACACGCTGATCGGCGGCACCGGCAATGACACGCTGGATGGCGGGACCGAGGACGATGCGCTGTACGGCGGTGGCGGTCAGGACCAGTTGTTTGGCGGCGATGGTGGCGACCTGCTGGACGGCGGTGCGGACAACGATGTCCTGTATGGCGGCGGCGGCGGCGACACGCTGCTGGGCGGCGGCGGTAACGACATCCTGTTCGGCGAGGATGGCGACGACAGCCTGCAGGGTGACGACGGCGATGACCAGCTGTTCGGCGGGTCGGGCAACGACCACCTGTCGGGTGGTCCTGGCAATGACCTCCTGGAGGGCGGCGAGGGCAACGACACGATCCTCGGCGGAGACGGGGCCGACACGATCTATGGCGGCGACGGGAACGACCTGATCGACGGTGGCGCCGGTTCCAGCACGATCATCGGCGGCTTCGGATCGGACACGATCCTTGGGGGCCCGGGCGGCACGGTCGACGGCAGCGAGGATGCGGACAACTCTGATGTCGACGTGCTTGACCTTCGGGCCTGGGGCAAGACCTTTACCGACATCGCCTTCGATCCGGGCAATCGCGAGAACGGCACCGTCACCTTCTACGATACCGACGGGACCACGCCGATCGGCACGCTGTCCTTCAGCAATATCGAGCGCATCATTCCGTGCTTCACGCCCGGCGCGCTGATCTCGACGGACCGGGGCGAACTTCCGGTGCAGGCGCTGCGCCTGGGTGACCGCGTTCTGACCCGCGACAGCGGATACCAGGAGATCCGCTGGGTCGGGCGGCGCGACCTGTCCCTGGCCGAGGTCTGGCAGAATCCCGCCTTCCGGCCGGTCCGGATCGCGCAGGGGGCGCTTGGCCATGGCCTGCCCGAACGTGACCTGATCGTTTCGCCGCAGCACCGGATGCTGGTCGCCGGTGCCAGACCCGAATTGCTGTTCGGCGAGCGGGAGGTCTTCGCCGCTGCGGTTCATCTGCTGGGCCGCCCGGGTGTCTCGCGCCTCGTCGATCCGTCGCCGGTCAGCTATCTGCATCTGATGTTCGACCGCCACGAGGTAATCCGTGCCGACGGCGCCTGGACCGAAAGCTACCAGCCCGGCCCTGCCAGCGTTGCCGGCCTGGATGACGCGGCCCGCGACGAGCTGCTGGCGCTGTTCCCGATGCTGCGGCGGGGCGAACGCATCGCCGCCGCCCGTGCCACACTGAAGGCGCATGAGGCGCGGCTAGTCCTGGCGGCCTGAGCGGTCGCGGAAGGCGGCCCAATCCTCGGGCGTGTCGAGGTCGAGGATCGCGTGGTCGCCGGGAAGCACGACGGGCCGCAGGCGGTCGCGATGCGCCGCGATCACGGATCGGCCCCCCTCGTCACCGGACAGGGCCATCAATGCCGGAACCAGGTCGGCCGGAAAGATGACCGGGTGGCCGGGCTGTCCGTCGGCCGTGGAGCCCCGCAGGATCATTCCCGGCGCTTCGGCGAAGGCCGCGCACATCACCGCCAGGTCGCGCGAGGTGATCGCCGGCATGTCCGCAGGCAAGATCATCACCCCGGCCGCCCCAGGTGCCGCAACCGCAAGACCCCGGCGCAACGAGGCTGTCATGCCAAGCCGGGCATCCTTTGCTACCGCAACCGTCACCGCAAGGTCGGCAAGCACGGCGGCGCGCTCGGGACGATCCGGCGGCACGATCACGACCGTCGGCGCGCCCGTTGCGACGGCCTGCTGCGCGACATGCCGAAGGACGGGTTGACCGCCGACACGTTCCAGCAGCTTGTCGCGCCCGCGCATCCGCGACGAGGCACCGGCTGCAAGGATCAGGATCGCCACCTCGGGACGCATCACGTGTTTCCGGTGGGGCAGGGCGCGGCGCCCCGCCCTTCAGAAGGCAAGGGTAAGTCGCACGCCATTGCGGGGCAAGGTCACGCCCGCATCCGTCCGCCGTCATCCCAGATCGGTGCCAGATGGACCCGCGCCGGGCGACGGTCACCCAGGATCTCGATTTCTGCCGTCTGGCCATCCTGCAGGCGATCGGCAGGCAGGAAGCCATAGGCAACCGACTGTCCGGTCGTGTGGGAATAGCCTCCCGACGTGCAGAAGCCCTGCACCGTTCCATCCAGCCAGATCGGCTCCCAGGCCGTCACATCCGCCTGGTCGGCATCCACGATGAAGGTTGCAAGCCGTCGCTTGGGTCCGGCTGCCTTTTCCGCCGTTGCGGCCGCCTTGCCGATCCAGTCGGCCGTCTTGTTCCAGCGGATGAAACGATCGAGGCCGGTCTCGGCAGGCGTATAGTCCGGGCTGAACTCGCGACCCCAGGAACCGAACCACTTGTCCAGCCGCAGCGACATCATCGCCCGCATCCCGAATGGTCGCAGCCCGAGGTCCTGCCCCGCAGTCCACAACGTCTGCCACAGGTGCCGTTGCGATGGCGCGTCGCAGAAGATCTCGAACCCGAGGTCGGCGGTATAGCTGACCCGCTGGACCAGGCAATCGGCCATGCCGACAGTCATCCGCCGGGTGTCCATGAACCGGAATTTACCTGCGGAAACATCCGCGCGCGTTACGCGCGACAGCAACTCGCGCGCCCGGGGGCCGGCGATCTGGAACCCCGTCCGGATGTCCGAGATGTTCTCGACGCGCACACCATCCTCCAGATGGCTCTCGAACCACCGGTGATGCCAGCCCTGCGCGCCATAGCTTGCGGTCAGCATGAATTCCTGCTCGTGGATGCAGGACACCGTGAAATCGCCGATGATCCGGCCGCTCTGCGCCAGCATGGGGGTCAGGGCTATGCGTCCCGGCGCGGGGATCGCGCCTGCCATGATCCGGTCAAGCCACGCCCGCGCGCGCGCGCCGGTGACACGATACTTGCCGAAGTTCTGCAGTTCATTGATGCCAACGCCGTTGCGAACGGCCAGAACCTCGGCCTTTGTCGCGTCCCATGCGTTCGAGCGCTTGAAACTTGGGGTTTCATACAGCGGCTCGCCGGGCAGGGCGTGGTAGTTCACCACCTCCAGACCATATTGCTGGCCCCAGACCGCGCGCATCTGGCTGAACGTGTCGTACATCGCGGTGGTCCGGAACGGGCGGGCGGCCGGCCGTTCCTCGTTCGGATAGCTGACCGAGAAGCGCATCTGGTAGTTCTCGATCACCTTTGGAACGGTGTAGCCGGGGGTCGTCCAGGTGCCGAACCGCGACACGTCGAAGCCGCGGGGATCACGCTCCACCTCGCCGTGGATCATCCATTGCGCCAGTGCCAGGCCCATGCCGCCGCCCTGGCTGAAGCCCGCCATCACCGCGCAGGCGGACCAGTAGTTGCGCAGGCCCTGCACGGGGCCGATCAGCGGGTTGCCGTCCGGTGCAAAGGTGAAGGGACCGTGGATGACACGCTTCACCCCCGACCGTTCCAGCACGGGGAACCGCCGGTAGGCGAAGTTCACCGAGTCCTCGATCTTGTCGAACTGCTCGTTCAGAAGCTCATGGCCAAAGGTCCAGGGCGTCCCGTCCACGGCCCAGGGCTCGCAGGGCTTTTCATAGAACCCGATGCACAGGCCCCGGCCTTCCTGGCGCAGATAGCTTTCGCCGCCCGGGTCCATGACATGCGGGAACTCGCGGCCCGACCTGAGGATGTCCATGATCTCGGGGATATCGTCGGTGACAAGATACTGATGCGCCATCGGCAGCAGCGGCAGATAGACGCCCGCCATCGCGCCGATCTCGCGCGCCCAGAGGCCGCCCGCGTTGACGACATGCTCGGCGATGATCGTGCCCTTCTCGGTCACGACCTCCCACGATCCGTCGGGGCGCGGGTTGGTTTCCAGCACGCGGTTGTGCAGCACGATCTCGGCCCCGCCCATCCGCGCGGCCTTGGCGTAGGCGTGGGTGGTGCCCGACGGGTCCAGATGCCCATCCAGCGGGTCATAGAGCGCGCCGATGATGCCTTCGAGGTTGACCATCCCGTCGGTCAGCTTGTGGATCTCGTCGGGGCCCAGGATTTCGGTGTCCAGCCCCATGTAGCGATGCTTGGCGCGTTCGGCCTTCAGCATCTCGAACCGTGCCTGGTTGTCGGCCAGCGTGATACCGCCCACATGGTGCAGCCCGCAGGACATGCCGGTGATCGCCTCAAGCTCCTTGTAGAGCCGGATGGTATAGCCCTGCAGCGCCGCCATGTTGGTGTCGCCGTTCAGGGTATGGAACCCGCCGGCGGCGTGCCAGGTCGAACCGGATGTCAGTTCCGACCGTTCGACCAGCGTGACGTCCGACCATCCGAGCTTGGTCAGGTGATACAGCACCGAACAGCCGACGACGCCGCCGCCGATGACCAGGACACGGGTATGGGTTTTCATGGGGGATGCCTCGCGCAGGTTTGCCGCAAGGTCCGATGCCCGGGACCAAGCGGCATGTCATCCTGCGACGGGATATGTCGTGATCAGGCCTTGATGGTGCGGTTCGCGCGGTGCGACATGCCACGCCCGCGGTGCAAGCGACCGGAGCGCCGGCCCGATCCTACTTTTCCGGGATCAGCCCGCGCGGGCTGAACCGCAGCACCAGCAGCAGGATGAGGCCCATGGTCAGCAGCCGCATGTGCGCGGCGGCATCGGCCAGGTGGCCCTTCAGCCAGGATCCGTCCGCAAGACCGGCTGTCAGCGCCCCCATCACGTAAAGCCCGATCGGTTCCACCATCACCCAGAGCCACCAGATCAGGAAACCACCCAGCACCGCGCCCCAGTTGTTGCCCGATCCGCCGACGATCACCATGACCCAGACAAGAAAGGTAAAGCGCAGCGGCTGATAGCTGCCAGGGGTCAACTGGCTGTCGAGCGTGGTCATCATCGCGCCCGCGATGCCGACCACGGCGCAGCCCAGCACGAAGACCTGCAGATGGCGGCGCGTCACGTCCTTGCCCATCGCCTCGGCCGCGACCTCGTTGTCGCGGATGGCGCGCATCATCCGGCCCCAGGGCGATTTCAGCGACGCCTCGGTCAGCCAGACGATGATCAGCAGCACCACAAGAAACAGCCCGGCATACATCAGCTTGACGACCAGCGACGAGGCCGTGACCGGATCGAACCCCCATCGTGCGGCCCAGTCCAGAAATGCCGTCGAGCGCTGCAGGTCGACCTCGTAGGGGACGGGGCGGGGCAGCGAGATCACGTTCTTCACGCCGCGCGCCAGCCAGTCCTCGTTCTTCAGCACCGCGATGACGATTTCGGCGATACCCAGCGTCGCAATGGCCAGATAATCGGACCGCAGGCCCAGCGCTGTCTTGCCGATCACCCAGGCAGCACCGGCGGCAAGAACACCTCCCGCCGGCCATGCCAGAAGCACGGGCAGACCCAACCCGCCCAGAAATCCTGTGGCGGCGGGGTTGACCGCTTCGACGGCGCCCACGGCAGGGTCGAACACCGCCCGGTAGACAATGAAACCCACGACCAGCACCGCCAGCATCGCCAGCACGCGCGTCCGGCCCGGGGCCATCCGCTGCCATACCAGAACCGCCACCCCGATCGAGGCCGCGCCAAGGAGCAGGCCAAGCACGATTCCGGGTCCACCGGCGGCCCATGCCTCCGGTACGGGCGCAGCCGACACCAGCACCACGGCAAGCCCGCCAAGCGCGACGAACCCCATGATGCCGACGTTGAACAGGCCCGCGTATCCCCACTGCATGTTCACGCCCAGCGCCATGACCGCCGAGATCAGCGCCATGTTGAAGATCGACATGGCCAGGTTCCAGCTCTGGAAATGGCCGGTCAGCAGGAACAGGACGGCGACGCCCAGGAACAGCGCCGGGTTGCGCAGGGTCATACCGATTTCCCCTTGAATAGCCCGGTGGGCATGAACAGCAGGACGATGATCAGGATCGTGAAGCTGACCGCGAACTTGTAGTCGGTCGACATCAACTGGACCAGGCCTTCGGGCGCCATGCTTTCGGGCACCACATAGGTCACGACCTTCTTCCAGGCATAGGTCACCGTCACCTCCGAGAACGCGATGACAAATCCCCCCGCGATCGCGCCCAGCGGATTGCCAAGCCCGCCGACAATCGCCGAGGCGAAGATCGGCAGCAGAAGCTGGAAGTAGGTGAAGGGCTTGAAGCTCTTGTCCAGGCCGTAAAGAACCCCCGCGATGGTCGCTAGCGCCGCCGCGATGATCCAGGTAACCGCCACCACCCGGTCAGGGTTGATCCCAGACAGCAACGCCAGATCCTCGTTGTCGGAAAACGCGCGCATCGACTTGCCGGTGCGCGTGCGGTTCAGGAACCAGAACAGCCAGGCCACCACCAGAATGGCGACGACCACGGTGATCACCTGCGTGGACCGCAGCGCCAGCCCCTCGGCCAGCCCGGTCATGGCGCGGAAATCGCCCGCCGATATCACGAACCGGGTGCCATCGGCGAAGTTCTGGTCGTCCACGCCGATGATGAAGCGAACGACACCGTTCATCACGAACATGACGCCCAGCGACACGATGACCAGGATCGCGGGTGCCGCCTTCTGACGGCGGTAGAACCGGTACACGGCGCGATCGGTGCCCAGCACGAAAAGCGCGGTCGCACCGATGGCGAAGGGCAGGGCGATCAGCGCGGTGGGCAGCGGCCCGGCCGTTATGCCTGCGCCTTGCAGGGCCCAGGTTATGAGGATGGCGAAGGTGGTTCCCAGCGCCATGGTGTCGCCATGCGCGAAATTGGAGAACCGCAGGATACCGTAGATCAGCGTCACGCCCAGCGCGCCCAGGGCCAGTTGCGCGCCATAGGCCGTGGCCGGGATGAATACGAAGTTCAGGAAGGCGACAAGCGCGTTGAGAATGTCCATCAGCCTTCGTCCCCTGTCTTGGCCGGCGTGCAATGGCCGTTGCCCGCGGCCAGCATCTCGGCAGAACTGTCGCCACGTCGGGTCTCGCTCTGGAACGCGCCCGTTGCCGAGATGCTGATGGTCAGAATGTCGGCCCCCTCGATGGAACCGGCATAGATGGTGGCCGCGTCGCGTCGCGTGACCGAAAGCGGCGACGCGCGCCCGGTGATTTCAAGGGTTGCGCCATCGCCGGCATCCTCGGCGAGAATGCGGAAATCGGGGGGGAGCGGCGCGGCACAGTCGCCTGCGGCGCAGAAACGCTCGTACCGGCAGGCGGTGACAGTCTGGCCCGTGCCAGAGGGGCCGGGCATGATCACCGGAATGGTCAGCATGACGGTCGCCACGACCATGAACACCGCCACGACCAGTACGAACTGCGCGTTCCCCATGCGTCAGCCACCAAGGAACGACCGACGCACCTCGGGGTCCGCCATCAGCGCGGCCCCGGTGTCGGTAAATCGGTTCGCGCCCTGGACCAGCACATATCCCTTGTGGGCAATCTCCAGTGCCTGCCGCGCGTTCTGTTCCACCATCAGGATCGAGATTCCGGTGCGCGCCACCTCGATGATCCGGTCGAACAGCTCGTCCATGACGATCGGGCTGACGCCTGCCGTGGGTTCGTCCAGCATCAGGACCTGCGGCTGGGTCATCAGCGCCCGGCCCACCGCAACCTGCTGGCGCTGTCCACCCGACAGCTCGCCCGCCGCCTGCCGCCGCTTGTCGCGCAGGATGGGGAAAAGGTGGAACACCTGTTCCATCGTGGCGCGAATGTCGTCACGGCGCAGGAAGGCGCCCATTTCCAGGTTCTCCTCGACGGTCATCGAGGTGAAGATGTTCGACGTCTGCGGCACGAAGGCCATGCCCTTTGCCACGCGGTCCTGCGGTGACAGCGTGGTGATGTCCTCGCCCGCAAGCCGCACGCCGCCCTCGCGCAGGCGCAACATGCCGAACACCGCCTTCATGGCGGTCGACTTGCCCGCTCCGTTCGGGCCGACGATGACTGCGATCTCGCCCTTTTCGACCGCGATAGTGCAGCCATGCAGGATGTCGGCGCCGCCATAGCCGCCCGTCATGTTCTCTCCGATCAGGAAGGGTTCGGCCATCACCGCCCCTCCCCAGCCGGGCGGATCAGCGCGGCGACCTCGCGCGACCGGGCATCGATCAGGCCGGGTTCCGTGTCACCCGGCCCGGTGAGCATCAGCATCATGCGGTTCCCGCCGCCTTCGACGATCATCGTCGCGCGCAGGATCGTCGGATCGCCGGCGAAAGTGATCGATTGCACCTTTCGCGCCACCGTCATCCCGTCGAGCGACAGACTGTCGGCCTGCAGGGTGCTGTGCGCCTCGCCGTCGAGCATAGCGGTCAGCAATCCGTCAAGTGCCGCCGCGACATGCGGGTCCGCGTCGTCGCGCGCCGCCCAGTGCTCGGTGAAATCCAGCGTCAGGGCCCCGAGGTGCAGCGCCGCGCCGTCACCGAACTGTTCCCATTCCGCGATGGCCCAGTCCGACGCGCCGGGGCAGATGTCGAAATGCGGCGTGATCGGCGCGCAGTCTGCGGCCGAGGCCGCCGAGGCAACGGACAGGGCGGCCAGAAGTGCCGCGCCAAGCAGCCGGTCACACATGGAACCCCTCCGCCTTGGCCTTGTTCTTCAGCCCCGTGCCCAGATAGGCCTCGATCACACGCTCGTCGTTCTTGACCTCGTCCACCGTGCCCTGCGCCAGAACCCTGCCCTCGGCCATCACGATGACAGGGTCGCAAAGGCGGGCAATGAAGTCCATGTCGTGCTCGATCACGCAGAACGTGTAACCGCGCTCGCGGTTCAGGCGCAGGATCGCGTCGGCGATGGTGTTCAGCAGCGTCCGGTTGACCCCTGCGCCCACCTCGTCCAGGAATACGATCTTGGCCTCGACCATCATGGTCCTGCCCAGTTCCAGAAGCTTCTTCTGCCCGCCGGAAATCTGGCTGGCCTTCTGGTCGGCCAGATGGCTGATCGTCAGGAACTCCAGTACCGCGTCGGCCTGGTCGCGGATGCGCCGTTCCTCTTCGGCCACGCGGCCACGGCGGAACCACGTGTTCCAAAGCCGCTCGCCCGACTGGTTCGCGGGCACCATCATCAGGTTCTCGCGCACCGTCATCGACCCGAATTCATGGGCGATCTGAAAGGTGCGCAGAAGACCCTTGTGGAACAGGTCATGCGGAGGAAGGCCGGTGATGTCCTCGCCGGCCATGGTGACGCGGCCGGACGTCGGCGTGTAGCGCCCCGCGATGCAGTTGAACAGCGTGGTCTTCCCGGCACCGTTGGGCCCGATCAACCCGGTGATCGAGCCGGTCTCGATCCGCAGCGATGCGCCGTCGACGGCGCGGAAGCCGCCGAAATGCTTGTGAAGGTCCTCGACGACGATCATGCGCCGGGTTCCCCTTTCCCCGTTGTTGCGATCTCCATCGGCGGCAGCGCCACCCCGGGACCGCTTGTTCTTGTGTGGCAACGGCCCGGGAAGCACCCGGGCCGTTGTCGTCCTGTCGTCAGGCGGTCAGCGGTAGCGCACCACCGCCAGCTTGCCGTCCTTGAACTCGATCTCGCGGTAGCTGCCTGCAGCCTCGCGGCCGTTCACGAATTCGACGTTGGTCGCGCCCTGATAGTCGATGTCGCCGCCCGAACGGATGATCTCCAGCGCCTTGCCAAGCTCGCCGGGCTGGATCGGCTCGCCCGGCGCGTTGCCAAGCTCGAGGATCTTGTCCTTGAAGACCTTCGAGTCGGTCGAACCGGAGGCTTCCATCGCCATCAGGATCAACGCTGCTGCGTCATAGCTTTCCGCCGAGAAGGGCGAGGTTCCGTCGAAGCCGCCGGCCTTGGCCATCTCGTGGAAAATGCCCGCGCCCTCGGCCGAGGATGCCGGATTCTGGCCGAACGATCCGTTGATCTCGGCCCCGAAGCGATCTTCCAGGGCCTGGCTGACCATGCCGTCCGGGAACACGAAGGTCGAGAACGCGCCGCTGTCGAGCGAGGCACGCAGCACGCCGCCGCCGCCCTGGTCGATATAGCCCGCCAGCACCAGCGCATCGCCGCCCGCCGCCGCCAGCGCGGCAACCTCGGCCGAATAGTCGGCCTTGCCGTCCTCATGCGCGGCGTTGATCGTGACCTTGCCGCCCGCAGCCTCGAAGGCCGCCTGGAAGCTGTCGGCCAGACCCTTGCCGTAGTCGTTGTTGGTGTAGGTCACGGCGACGGTCTTGATCCCGCGATCCATGATGTTCTCGGTCATCACGACGCCTTGCCGCGCATCGGAAGGCGAGGTGCGGAAGAACAGGCCGTCGGTCTCGGCGGTCGTCAGGCCCGGCGAGGTCGCCGAGGGCGAAATCATCAGGACGCCGTTCGGACGCGCAACGTTCTGCAGGATCGCATTGGTCACGCCCGAGCAGTCGGCCCCCATGATCGCATTCACACGGTCCGAGGTGATCAGGCGCTCGGCCGCAGCCGTTGCCGCAGCGGCATCGACGCAGGTCGAGTCCGCGCGCACGCCCGTCGCGGTCTGCCCGCCCAGAATGCCGCCGGCGGCATTGATCTCGGCGATCGCCAGTTCGGCGCCCTGCGCCATCTGCGGCGTCAGCGATTCGAGCGGGCCGGTGAACCCAAGGATGATCCCGAGCTTGATGTCCTGGGCCTGGGCGGCACCCGCAGCAAGGCCAAGGGTCGCGGCCGAGGCCAGAAGCAGTTTTTTCATTGAACTCTCCCATGTTGGATCGAAATCCTGCGAAGAACCTAGTCCGCGCCCAGGTAAAAGAAAAGCGCACAGTGTGCGCCGGGCGCGCAAAGACAGGTCTCCCGTGCGGCAACGGGGCGGGATGCGCGCAGGGGTTGTCCGGTCGCTGACGCAGAGGTGAGCCTTGCGTGAACCCCGGGCTATTGCCGCACGGGGGCGTGGCGATCACGTTGCATCAGGCAAACCCGGACAGGAGGCATCATGACCCCCCGATCGCACCCCACACGCCGCAGCCTCCTGTCGTCGCTGGCCGGCGCAGCCGTGGCGCTTCCGTGGCTGTCGCGCGGGCTTGCCGCACAGGGTCTTGGCGCCGAGGCCATGGCAACCGGTCTCGACCAGCCATGGAGCCTGGCGTTCCTGCCCGGTGGCGCGTTTCTGGTCACGGAACGCGGCGGGAACCTTCTGCACTACGCCGCCCCCTCCGCCCGACCGCGGAGGGTGAAGGGCGTTCCCGAGGTCAGGGCATCAGGCCAGGGAGGGTTGCTTGATGTGATGGTGCCCCGCGACTTTGCCACGTCGCGCCGCATCTGGCTCAGCTATTCCCATCCCGGCGGGAATGGCGCGTCCACCGGCCTCGGCGTCGGGCGCCTCTCTGCGGACGGAGCCGCGATCGAGGGCTTTGCCCGGGTCCATTCCGGCCCGCCCTCGTCGCGCGGCCAGCACTTCGGATCGCGCGTGGTCGAGGCGCGGGACGGATCGGTCTTTCTGACCACGGGCGACCGGGGGCAGGGGCCGCTGGCCCAGGATCCGTCGCGGCCGGAGGGCAAGGTCTTGCGCTTCGACGCGGACGGCCGCGCCCGGACAGCGCCCGCCTTTGCCGGGCAGGCCGTTGTTCCCGGTCTGTGGTCCCTGGGGCACCGCAACATCCAGGGTGCGGCACTGGATGGGCAAGGCCGCCTGTGGACCGTCGAGCATGGCGCGCGCGGCGGCGACGAGATCAACCAGCCGCAGGCCGGGCGCAACTATGGCTGGCCGGTCATCACCTATGGCGTGAACTACAACGGCGCCCCCATTGGCGAAGGCACGGCGCGGGCCGGGATGGAGCAGCCGGCGCATTACTGGGACCCCTCGATCGCGCCTTCGGGCCTGGTCATTCATTCGGGGCGCGGGATTCCGGCCTGGCGGGGTCATTTCCTGACAGGCAGCCTGAACAGCGATCACATCGCCCGCCTCGACCCGGCGAACGGATGGCGCGAGACGCGGCTGGCGGGGCGCGAGACGGCGCGCGTGCGCGATGTGCGCGAGGCGCCGGACGGATCCCTGTGGTTCCTGTCGGTCGGGCGCGGAACGCTGTGGCGGCTGGCGGCCACCTGAACCGCCAGCGGTCGCCCGCGCGATCAGAACGACAGGCGGGGAACCGGCACCGACCCTTGCGTGCCGCGTTCGCGGTAGGGGGTCGTGTTGTAATGTGCCCGGTAGCATTTCGAGAAATGCGAGGGGCTCGCAAACCCGCATGCAAGCGCGACGTTGATCACGCTCAGGTCGGTCTGCATCAGCAGGTTGCGCGCCTTCTGCAGGCGCAGTTCCATGTAGTACTTCTTCGGGCTGCGGTTCAGATAGCGGCGGAACAGGCGTTCGAGCTGCCGCGTGCTCATCCCCACATCTTCGGCCAGATCGGACGGACTGACCGGTTCCTCGATCATCGCCTCCATCTGCTGGATGACCTGCGACAGCTTCGGATGCCGAACGCCGATCCGCGTGGGGATCGACAGGCGCTGTGTGTCCTGATCGGTGCGAATCTGGCTGTAGATCAACTGATCGGCCACCGTGTTGGCGATGTCGTCGCCGTGATCCGCCGCGATGATCTTCAGCATCAGGTCCAGTGACGCGATGCCCCCGGCGGTCGTCATCCGGTTGCCGTCGATCACGAAGACCGACTTCGTCAGCTTCACCGTCTCGAACTCCTCAAGGAAACCGTCCTGATTCTCCCAGTGGATCGTGGCCTTCTTGCCGTCGAGCAGCCCGGCCCGCGCCACTGCCCAGGCGCCGGTGCAAAGACCGCCGACGGTGACGCCACGCCGCGCCTCGCGCCGCAGCCAGTTCAGAACACCCTTGGTCGCGGCTTTCTGGACGTCGATTCCGCCACAGACCAGCAGCGTGTCGTCACGCTCGATCTCGTCCAGTCCGATGTCGAGCCGGAATTCGGCCCCGTTCGAGCAGGTCACGCTCTTGCCGCCCTCTCCGGCCAGCAGCCAGCTGTAGAGCGGCCGACCGGATACCCGGTTCGCGATGCGCAGGGGTTCGATGGCCCCCGCGAACGCCAGCATCGTGAAACGGTCAAGCAGCAGGAACACAAACCGGCGCGGGCCGCTGTGCTTGGCCGTCGCCGTGGCCTTCTTCTGGGGGGAGGACATGCCTGCGACCTGTCTGCGTCGTTTTCCGGCGCCAAGGAAGCAGGAAACCGCGCGCCCTGCAAGGGTCCGGCCGTGCCGGTCCGGCCTTTCCCCTTTGCACCCCGGCGCCTTTCCCCCTATACCGCCGCCGTTACCGCGAACGGAGGGGATCATGGCCAAGGGATGGACGAAATCGGACTGGCGCGCAAAGCCGCGTGTACAGATGCCGGATTATCCCGACCGGACGGCGCTGAACGCGGTCGAGGCGCAACTGGCGAAATACCCCCCGCTGGTCTTTGCCGGCGAGGCGCGCAAGCTGAAGAAGCAACTGGCACTCGCGGCCGAGGGCAAGGCGTTCCTGTTGCAGGGAGGCGACTGCGCCGAAAGCTTTGCCGAATTCAGCGCCGACAACATCCGCGACACGTTCCGGGTGATGCTGCAGATGGCCGTGGTGCTGACCTACGGCGCCAAGGTGCCCGTGATCAAGGTCGGGCGCATGGCCGGACAGTTCGCCAAGCCGCGCTCGGCGCCCACCGAGGTCGTGGCCGGTGTGGAACTGCCCAGCTATCGCGGCGACATCATCCACGGCTTCGAGGCCAGCGCCGAGGCGCGCCGTCCCGATCCCTCGCGGATGCTGCAGGCCTACACGCAGGCCGCTGCCACGCTGAACCTGCTGCGCGCCTTCTCGACAGGCGGTTTCGCCGATATCCACCGGGTGCATTCCTGGACGCTCGGTTTCGCCGAACATGACAAGGCCGAGCGCTACCGCGACCTATCCAACCGCATCTCGGACGCGCTCGACTTCATGAACGCGGCGGGCGTGAACGCCGACACCAGCCACGAACTGGCGACCGTCGAGTTCTACACGAGCCACGAGGCGCTGCTGCTCGAATACGAAGAGGCGCTGTGCCGCATCGACTCGATCACCGGCCAGCCGGTCGCGGGCTCGGGCCACATGATCTGGATCGGCGACCGCACGCGGCAGCCGGATGGCGCACATGTCGAATTCGCCCGCGGCGTCCTGAATCCGATCGGGCTGAAATGCGGACCCACGACGTCGGCCGAGGATCTGAAGATCCTGATGGCGAAGCTGAATCCCGAGAACGAGCCGGGCCGCCTGACCCTCATCGCCCGGTTCGGCGCGGGCAAGGTGGGCGAACACCTGCCGCGCCTGATCCGCGCGGTGCGCGAGGAGGGCGCGAATGTCGTGTGGTCCTGCGACCCGATGCATGGCAACACGATCAAGGCGGCGTCGGGCTACAAGACCCGGCCGTTCAATTCCGTGCTGTCCGAGGTGCGCGAGTTCTTCGCCATCCACAAGGCCGAGGGCACCGTTCCCGGCGGTGTGCATTTCGAGATGACGGGCAAGGATGTGACCGAGTGCACTGGCGGTCTTCGCGCGGTGACGGATGAAGACCTGTCGTCGCGCTATCACACGGCCTGCGACCCGCGCCTGAATGCAAGCCAGTCGCTCGAGCTCGCGTTCCTTGTGGCCGAGGAACTTACCGCGCGGCGGGATGCGGTGCGCCGCGTGGCGCTCTGACATCCTGTCGGGGCCGGTCCGTCATGATGCGGGCCGGTCCGTCTTGACCAGCCGCAGATAGGGCCGTTCGCCGCGCGGATGAAACGGTGCGGGGTCCTCGGCCATGCCGGGCGCGGGCGCGGCTGCGCTGACGGTCACGTCCATCGGGGTCAGGCGGTGCCGCGCAATCGCAAAGCGGCGCGGCGGCCTGCCGATGGACCCGTCGGACACCAGGCAACCCAGCGCAAGCCCGCCCGAGCCGTCCGCACGGCGCAATGGCAGCATCAGGACGCTGCCCGACAGGGCAGGGCGGCCGATCCCGCGATCCGCCTCCAGATCCATCTGCAGCTCGGCGGGCCGCATCAGCGCCTCCTCGACGATGCGGCCAAACCCCGCGCGTGCGGGCGGATCGATCAGGCTCAGCATCGGCATGCCACGCACGTCCATGCCCAGCAGATCGGCAATCGCGGCGCCCGCCAGCCGGAACCGTGCCACGCCGGGCGCAACGCGGTCGGCGATGAAGGCGCAGTCCAGCGTGCCCGCGATCCCGCGCGGATCGATCACGCTGCGCAATGGTGGCAGGCCGTCGGGGCCGATCTGCCCCTGCCAGTAGCCGCGCAGTTCGGCGAAAATGGCATCTGCGGCGACCGACCGCCGCCCCGATCCGCCGAAGAACGATGTGACCATCGCGAACCTCCCTGCACCGGACCCGCCGTTGCCCCTGCGCCCGCGCTCTGCTACCACACGGCCCGGCAACCCCGGTCTGGCGCCAACAGGATTAACCCTGGTGCAACACCTGTTACCGGCCCCTTAACATAGCGCAGATCGCGCGGATTCGGCGGGAAATCGAGGCAAATGGTAAATTCCGGGCAGGCGGCATGACGCTTTCCATGACTGGCTTCGCCGCGCGGCGGGGGCAGGGTGCGGGCTGCACCTGGACCTGGGATCTGCGCTCGGTGAACGGCAAGGGGCTGGACCTGCGGCTCCGGCTGCCGGACTGGATCGAAGGGCTGGAACCGATGATCCGCGCCGAGGTGGCGTGCAGCCTTTCACGGGGCAACGTGTCGCTGACGCTGAAGGTGGCGCGGGACGAATCGTCCGGATCGGGTCTGCGGATCAACCCCGCCGCGCTTGCCGCCGCTCTTGCCGCCCTGCGCGAGGTCGAGGCGGCGGCGATGGATGCGGGGATGACGCTGCGGCAGGCCAGTCAGGCCGAGGTTCTCGCGCTGCGCGGTGTCACCGAAGGTCCGGCCGAGGACGAAGACACCGGCCCGCTGCGATCTGCGCTGCTTGCCGACCTCGCGCCGCTTCTCGCCGATTTTGCGGCTTCGCGCCGTGCCGAGGGCACCGCCCTGGCAGGCGTGATCGCCGGGCAGGTCGATCGCATCGCGGTGCTGACCGAGGCGGCCCGCGTCGAGGCCGAGGCGCGGCGCCCGGCCGCTGCAGATTCGCTGCGCACCGCGCTGGCCCGTGTGCTTGACGGCGCCGGCGACGCCGACCCCGCGAGGGTGGCCCAGGAACTGGCGCTATTGGCCATCAAGTCGGATGTGACCGAGGAAATCGACCGGCTGACCGCTCATGTCGCCGCCGCCCGGAACCATCTGGCCGAGAAGGGCCCGACGGGGCGCAAGCTCGATTTCCTGATGCAGGAATTCCTGCGCGAGGCGAACACGCTCTGCTCCAAGTCACAATCCGCGCCGCTCACCCGGATCGGGCTCGACCTCAAGGTCGTGATCGACCAGATGCGCGAGCAGGTCCAGAACGTCGAATGAACATGGCGCGCAAGGGGTTGCTGCTGATCCTCTCGTCGCCCTCCGGGGCGGGGAAATCCACGCTTGCGCGGATGCTGATGGATTGGGATCCGACGATCCGGTTCTCGGTATCGGCCACCACGCGCCCGCCGCGCCCGGCCGAGGTGGACGGCCAGCATTATTACTTCCTGTCGCGCGGGGATTTCCTGTCGCAGGTCGAGAAGGGCGAGATGCTGGAACATGCCGAGGTGTTCGGCAACCTCTATGGCAGCCCGCGCGCGCCGGTCGAGCAGGCCATGGCGGAAGGCCATGACACCTTGTTCGACATCGACTGGCAGGGTGGCCAGCAGATCCGGTCTTCGGCGCTTGGCCGCGATGTCGTATCGGTCTTCGTGCTGCCGCCCTCGATTGCCGAGCTTGAGCGCCGGCTTCGTGGCCGTGCCCAGGACAGTGACGAGGTGATCGCCGGACGCATGGCGAAAAGTCGCGATGAGATCAGCCATTGGGCCGAATATGACTATGTCCTGGTGAATGACGATTTGCATAGTACTTACAGCCGATTGCAGGGCATTCTTGAGGCCGAGCGTGAACGCCGCGACCGTCAGCCGGGTCTCGCCGAATTCGTGCGCGGCCTGAACCGGGAGTTCGAGACGCGATGATCTGGTCACTTGACGGTCTTTCCCCCGAGATACATCCCGACGCCTGGATCGCGCCGGGTGCACATGTCATTGGCCGCGTGAGGCTCGCGGCATCGGCGTCGGTCTGGTTCGGGGCCGTCCTGCGCGGCGACAATGAATGGATCGAGGTGGGCGAAGGCTCGAACATCCAGGAAAACAGCGTGCTCCACACCGATATCGGCTACCCTCTGGTGATCGGCAGCGGCTGCACCATCGGCCACCGCGCCATGCTGCACGGCTGCACCATCGGCGACCGCTCGCTGATCGGCATGGGTGCGACCATACTGAACGGCGCGACGATCGGCAGCGACTGCCTGATCGGGGCCTGTGCGCTGATCACGGAGGGCAAGCAGATACCGGATGGCAGCCTGGTGATGGGAAGCCCCGGCAAGGTCGTGCGCGCGCTGGATGGCGCCGCCCGCGAAAGACTGGTGGCCAGTGCCGCCGGATACCGGGCGAACGCCGCGCGGTTCCGGGCCGGCTTGAAAGAGGTGTGACGATGGAGATTGCAGGCAGGAAGATCGGGCCGGACCATCCGCCCCTGGTGATCGCGGAGATCGGCATCAACCACGGCGGCGATCTTGCCGTGGCAAAGGAGATGGTGCGCCTCGCCGCAGGTGCCGGATGCGAGATGATCAAGCACCAGACCCACATCATCGAGGACGAGATGACCGACGAGGCCAAGTCGATCTTCCCGCCCAATGCCGATGTCTCGATCTGGCATGTGATGGAACGCTGCGCCCTGTCGCGGGACGACGAGGCGGAACTGAAGCGCTACACCGAAAGCCTGGGGATGATCTGGATCTCCACGCCGTTTTCCCGCGCGGCCGCCGACTTCCTCGAAACCCTCGATGTGCCGGCCTACAAGATCGGGTCGGGCGAGGCCGACAACCTGCCGCTGATCCGCCACATCGCCCGCAAGGGCAAGCCCGTGATCATGTCCACCGGGATGCAGACGATCGACAGCATCCGCGCGAGCGTCGCCATCCTCGATGCGGCGGGGATCGACTATGCCCTGCTGGAATGCACCAATCTCTACCCCAGCCCGCCCGAGATCGTCAGCCTTCGCGGCGTGACGGACCTGCGCCATGCCTTTCCACGGGCCGTGGTGGGGTTCAGCGACCATTCCATCGGCCCCGAGATGGCACTGGCCTCGGTGGCCCTGGGAGCCTGCATCCTGGAACGGCACTACACCGACACGCGCTATCGCAAGGGGCCCGACATCATCAACTCGATGGACCCGTCGGAACTGCGCCACCTGATCGACCGCTCGCGCGAGATCTGGATCGCCGCCAACAACCCCAAGCAGCGCACCGCCGCCGAAGAACCCGTCTACCGCTTCGCCCGCGCCAGCGTCGTGGCCGACCGCGACCTGCCTGCGGGCCATGTCATCGCCGAAGCCGACATCTGGGCGCGCCGCCCGGGATCGGGCGAGATCGCGGGCTATGACTTCGACAAGGTGGTGGGTAAGCGCCTGACCCGCGCGGTGACGCGCAACACGCAGTTGCAGTGGAGCGATCTGGCGTGACGATCCGGTTGCTGGCCGACGCGCGCGGCGCGTTCCGCAAACGGCTGTTGCAGCAGATCCTGTCTGATGCGCCTGGCGAAATCGATCTTGCATTGCACATCGGCGATCGCGACGCCGACTTTCACGGCCCCTGCCTGCAACGGCTGGAGGTACGGATGGGCCGCAAGGGGCATCTGTTGCATGGCCGGCAGGGCACCGGCGCGCAGATGCCTCTGCTGGCGCAGCCCGACTTTCACCAGTTGGTGGAAACCGCCGTGGACCAGATGCAGCGCAACGCCAGTTTCTATCGCTACCGCGCGCACAACATCGTCAACCTTCAGGACTACCTCGACTACTATCACCTCCTTGCCAATGCCTTCGCGCAGGAGATCGAGGAGTCGGGGGCGACCCACGCGGTCTTTCTCAATGTCCCGCACCTGGCCTATGACGCCGTGCTGTATCAGGTTGCGCAGGCACTGGGGCTCAGGACGCTCGTGCTCTGCCAGACGATCTTTCCCAGCCGCTATTTCTCGATGCGGAGGATCGACGACCTGGGCACTTTTGCCGACGACCACCGTGCGACTGTCCCTTTCCCGATCGAGAAAGGTTCGGCGCCCGACCTGTTCTACATGGATGACCGCTGGCAGAAGGAAAGCGCGCGCGGCAGGCTGGGGATAAGGGCCGTCGGCCAGCTGATGCGGCATCTGCTGCTGAGACAACCCGGCAGGCTCCTCCAGCCGCGATACATCCGCGATACCCTGGCGCGGATGCGCGACATCTATGGCGCACTGCCTGACTGGCGCGACCCCTTCGCGCAGTTCTTTCACACGAACGAACTGGCCTACTTCGAGCATCTGGCCCAGTACGAAGGCAGGAAACTCGACCTGTCCCAGAAGTTTGTCTATGTGCCGCTGCACAACCAGCCCGAGATGTCGACCTCGTCGCTCGGCGGGGCGTTCCGCGATCAGGTCCTGATGGTCGAGGTGCTTGCCCGCCACCTGCCGCCCGACTGGTTGATCTATGTGAAGGACAATCCCCGCCAGGGCGCCTTTGCGCGGGGGCCCATGCATTTTCATCGCCTGACGTCGATCCGGGGCGTGCGGATGGCGCCGCTGGATGCCTCGACCCATGAGCTTTCGGCGCGCTGCCAGTTTGTCGCCACCGTTACGGGAACCGCCGCATGGGAGGCCGTGCGCAAGGGCCGCCCGGCACTGGTGTTCGGAAATGCCTGGTACAAGTCGCTGCCCGGCATCTTTCCCTATCACGACTATATCGACCCCGAGGCCATCGCCCGTTTCACCTTCCCGCATGAGGACCTGGAGAGCGCCGTGGGCCGCTTGATGGCGCGCTGCCATGACGGGGTGATCGAGCCGGTCTACCGCGACATGGCACCCGAAATGGACGAGGCGTCCAACGCCGCGACGACCGCCAGGACCATCGGCGACCTGCTCTTGCGCCGCGGAGCGCTGACCTTCGGCACCCCGCACCCGGGCGAAGGATCGGCCCTGCTCTAGAACCGATAGCCGAACCGCTCGATCTCCGGTGCGAAATGGCGGGCGACGAACGCGGTCGTGCCTGCATCGTAGTAGTCCCGGTATCCTGCCCGGGCGGATCGGTTGCGATGCGCCATCCGGGGGCGAAGGCCCAGCACCTCGCGCCAGCCTCGGCGCAGGGCCAATCGCGGCGCGATACCGGCAAAGTCGGCATCCAGGGTCTCGACGTTGCCGACGAAGTCGCAACCGTCGACCCACCACATCTGGCTGCGCTGCTGCATCGGGGGAAGGTCCGGCGCCATCCAGGCCGCGTCCTGCGGCATGAACATCCGGTCCTCCAGCAGCCAGCGCGTGAAGCCGATGGACCGGATGAATGCCTGATATTCAGCGCTTTCGCCGTTCTTCACGGTCTTGGTCGACTGGAATGCGTACAGCGACACCAGCCGGTCCCAGGGGTTGCGCACGAAACCGAAGGCGAACCGATCCTTGCGGATCGCCGGGTCGATCCACCACAGCGGCGCATGGCCCGGAAGCGTGCGGCTGACACCGCCCAGGCGGGCTGACAGCGACTGCCCCGCAGCCTTGGGAACGTGGATGAACAGGAAACCGGTGCCGACGACGGTCATGCCCGCTCACCGTATCGCTGCCAGTAGTGCAGCATCCAGCCGACTGGGCCACGCCCCAGATGCGGAAAGCGACCCCAGAGTCCCTTGCGCATCAAGTCAGCGGGGCGCGGGTCGCCGTGAAATGCCAGGATCGCGGGACCGGCGGGCGGTTCGTGCGGCGCAAGGAACAGGTCGCGGCAGTAGCGGCGGACAAGATGGCGCTTGAAGCTGATGACCGCTCCCGTCGGCCAGAGAGAGACACCCGTCGCATGGGCGGCGACGAAATCCTGTTCGTTGCGGAACCGCGCCATCGCGGCCGACGGATCGGCCTGGAAAGCGTGCAGGATCTGTTGCTGTTCCCCCAGCGTGAAGGCGAACACCCCTGTCGAGGGCTGAACGGCCTCGCGCGGGCGCCAGTCCCGCCCGGTGTCCAGCAGGACAATCGCACTGTCAGCCGCAAAGAACGGGGCAAGCGGGCCAAGGATCATCATGTCCAGATCGATGAACAGCGCGCGTGCCCCGGGCGCGAGCGCCGCGACGGAGGGATGGAACAACGCCAGCTTGCGCCAAACCCCCGGTGCCGCGATCTGCCCCGGTGTCAGCCCGATGTCGGGAATGGGTGCGGCCTGAATTCCCGGAGCCAGCCCCTGCGCGCTGTCTGCCAGGCAGATGAACCTGAACCCCGGCGCCAGATGCGCCGAGGCGGCACGGAACAGCACGTTGACGTAAGCGGCCGGGAACAGTTCGCCCCACTTCATGCACAGAACGACGCGATCCTTCTGCATCCGGTGTCGCACCTGTCCGTCGGGGTTGCGTGGCCCGCATCGCTAGACAATCGGCCCCATACTGTCCATACCCACCACCGGCATGCAACCCGGTCTGGACCGATGACCCGACACCTCCTTTTCCTCACCGGCACCCGTGCGGATTTCGGCAAGCTGGAGCCGCTGGCCGCCGCTGCGCGCGACGGTGGGCACCGGGTGGGCTTTTTCGTCACCGGAATGCACATGCTGGACCGCTATGGCCTGACCAAGCACGAAGTGCAGCGCATGCCGGGCGTGGCGGTGCACGAGTTCCTGAACCAGCGTCCGGGCGACGGGCAGGATATCGTGCTGGCCAAGACCGTCACGGGATTCAGCGACTACATCACCGAACACCGCCCCGACCTGATCGTCACCCATGGCGACCGTGTCGAGGCTCTGGCCGGCACCCTGGTCGGCGCGATCAACTACATCCGCACCGCCCACGTCGAGGGGGGCGAGGTATCGGGCACGATCGACGAGATGTTCCGCCACTGCAACACCAAGCTGGCCTATGCGCATTTCGTGTCGTCCGACGCGGCGGCGGCGCGGGTGCGGGCGCTCGGCGAACCGGTCGAAGCGATCCACGTCATCGGCTCGCCCGAACTTGATTTCCACGGCCAGCCCTCGGGCGTGACGCTTGACGCGGTGCGCGCGCGCTATGCCATCCCCTTTGCCGAATACGGGATCGCCGTGTTCCACCCGGTGACCTCCGAGGCCGACACGATGGGCGCGCAGGCGCAGGCGCTGTTCGGGGCACTTGTCGAAAGCGGCCGGCATTTCGTGGTGATCGCCCCCAACAACGACCCGGGTTCCGACGCGATCTTTGCGGTGCTGCGCGGCCTGCCCGCCGCCCGGTTCCGCGTGCTGCCCTCGATGCGCTTCGCGCATTTCTCGGAGCTGATGAAGCATGCGGCCTGCATGGTCGGCAATTCCAGTGCCGGGGTGCGCGAGGCGCCGTTCCTGGGCCTGCCGTCGCTCGACGTGGGAACGCGGCAGAACGGGCGGTCGGATGCGCCCTCGATCCGGTCCTGTGCTGCGGCGGACCGGGCCGCGATCCTGGGGTTCCTGACGACCGAATGGGGGCGAGCCTGGACCCGCCACACCGGATTTGGCGAAGGCAGGGCCGCAGACCGCTTTGCGGCGGTGCTGCGCGACCCGGAATTCTGGGCCCGCGGGCTGCAGAAAGAGTTCCGCGACATTGGCTAGCCTGGCGCTGCCCCTCTACCTCGGCCTGACGGCGGCCCTGTCACCGCTGGCCGCCCCCTACCTGCGCCGCCGACTGGCGAGGGGACGCGAGGATCGGGAACGCTGGCCGGAAAAGCTGGGGCAGGGGATGGCACCGCGTCCGGACGGTCGCCTGGTCTGGTTGCATGCCGTGGGCCTGGGCGAGGTGCTGGCGCTGCGCGGGCTGATCGGCGCGCTGTCGGACCGGCTGCCAGAGGCGCATTTCCTGGTCACCTCCTCGGCGCTCTCCTCGGCACAGGTGCTGGCGCGCCAGATGCCGCCGCGCACGATCCACCAGTTCCTGCCGCTTGATCTTCCCGGGCCGGTGACGCGGTTCCTGGACCACTGGCGGCCCGCGCTGTCGATCTGGGCCGAGCAGGACCTGTGGCCCCGCCTCGTGGCGCGGGCGGCGGCACGGCATGTGCCCCTGGCCCTGGTCAATGCCCGGATGGGCGACCGGGCCTTTCGTGCGCGGAAGCGGGTGCGGGGGCTCTATCGCGATCTCTATGCCCGGTTCGCGCTGATCGACGCGCAGGATGCGGCAACCGCCGGTCATCTTGCCTCGCTGGGCGCCACGGATGTTCGGGTATCGGGTTCGCTCAAGGCGGCGGCTCCGCCCCTTGCCTGCGACGATGCGGAACTGTCGCGGCTGCGCGCGGTGCTTTCCGGGCGGCGCGTCTGGGCGGCCATCTCGACCCACCCGGCGGATGAGGCGGCGGCGATGGCGGCCCATGTGGCACTGATGGCCCGCGATCCGGGTGCGATCCTGATCCTTGTGCCGCGACTGCCCGCGCGATCGGACGAGGTCGTGGCCGCCGCCGTGGCCGCAGGCTTGCCGGTCGCGCGGCGGTCGGCCGGCGCCATGCCGGTGCCGGGCGTCTATGTGGCCGACAGCTTCGGCGAGACCGGGCTGTGGTATAGGCTTTCCCCCGTCGTGCTGGTGGGGGGCGGTTTCGGGGTGGGCGGCCACAACCCGTGGGAAGGCGCGCGTCTGGGCGCAGCGCTGCTGCACGGCCCCGATGTTCGGAATTTCGCCAGTGACTACAGGGCATTCCATGCCGAATCTGCGGCGCGTTCGGTGACCGGGCCCGCCGAGATCATCGCCGCACTCGACGATGCGGAAATGCCCGCGATGGCGCGGCGCGGGCAGGCGCTTGCCGACCGCGGGATGGCGGCGCTGCCCGGGTTGGCCGATGCGCTTGCGGGGCTGGCAAGATGAGCCTGCGGTGGTTCCTGCCGCTCTACGGTCTGCTGTGGCATCTGGGGCTGCCGGTTGTGCTGGCCTATCTGTGGTGGCGCGGGCGGCGCGACCCGCGCTACCGGGCACATCTGGCCGAAAGGTTCGGCCTCTATCGGCAGCGCATGGCGGGGCCGGTCTGGGTGCATGCCGTCAGCCTGGGCGAGGTGCGTTCCGCGGTGCCGGTGATCCGCGCGCTGCTGGATCGGGGGGAACGGGTGGTGATTACCCACTTCACCCCCGCAGGCCGCTCGGAAACAGACCGCGCCTTCGCCGCCGAGATCGCCGGGGGACAGCTGGCGTCTGTCTGGGTTCCTCTTGAAACATCATGGGCTTGCAACGGGTTCTTTCGGGCGTTCCGCCCGCGTGCCGGTCTGGTCATGGAGGTCGAGCACTGGCCAAGGATGATCCTTTCCGCTCAGGCCGCGGGCGTTCCGCTGTTCCCCTGCAATGCGCAGTATCCAGCCGGCAGCTTCGACCGCGACCGGACGCGCCGCAGGTGGCGGTTTCAGGCGGTGGGGCGATATGCAGGGGCCATGGTCAAGTCGGACCTCCAGGCCGCCCGCTTCCGCTCGGCGGGCCTGACGCGGATCGCGGTGACGGGCGAGACGCGCTTTGATCAGCCTTTGCCCCGGCCGCTCGTCGCGGCGGGCACTGCCTTGCGTCAACGCCTTGCGGCGGGCAGGCCGACGCTCGCCATCGCTAGCGCCGTCGAGGGTGAGGACGACCTTTATGTGAATTTCATCAGACTATTGCGGGCCGATTTTCAGAGAAGGGATGAACCTGCGCCGCTGGTCATCTATGTGCCGCGTCAACCGGCACGATTTGGCGCCGCGGGGGATTTGCTCACCGCGGCGGGCCTCCGTGTCGAAAGGCGGTCGGCGATCTTGTCGCGCGATTTCCGGATCGGCGCGGAATGTCCTGAAATGGATGTATTTTTGGGAGATTCGATCGGCGAGATGTTCGGCTATCTCGCGATGGCGGACCGGGTGATCGTGGGCGGCGGATTCACACCGCGGGGGGCGCATAACATCATCGAGCCGCTGAAGATGGGGCGACCTGTCCTGACCGGTCCGGTGACCTGGCCCATCGAGTATCCGTTCGAAGAGGCGCGCGCCGCGGGTATCGCGCAAAGCGTGCCGGATGCCGAGGGGCTGCTTGCCGGGGTTCTGGCTCCGCCGCCCGATCCCGCCGACATCGCCGCCTTCGTTGCCGCACATTCCGGGGCAGCCGCGCGCACGCTTGCGGCGCTTGACCGTTTCACCAGCCGCTGAACCCGCCGTCCACATTCACCAGCTGGCCGGTCATGTAGCCTGCCTGCGGGCTCGCAAGAAACAGCATCGCATCGGCAATCTCGTCCGGCTGGGCCATCCGGCCCTGCATGATCAACGCACCGACGCGCCGCTGGAATTCCTCGGAATGGCCGTTGAACACGGCACCCGGGGCGATGGTGTTCACCGTGGCGCCGCGCGGCGCCCAATAGCCCGCGAGCCACAGTGTCAGCCCGTGGATGCCCGCCTTGGTGGTGGAGTAGGCGCTGAACGAACGGAAGGGCATGCCTTCATAGATCGCGTGATGCGGCCCGTTCAGCGCATACATCGAAGCCACGTTGATCAGGGTGCAGGGCCATTTGCCGACGATGTCGCGATCCATCTGGCGGGCGACCATGAAGGCGCCGGTCAGGTTGGTGCGCAGCGTGCGTTCCCAGTCCTCGACACTGGTGTTGGCGAAATCGGGAAAGGGCTTGCCCGCCCCCATCAGCAGTTCGCCGGTGATGGCGGCATTGTTCAGCACGACATTCGGCTGCCAGCCATCTGCCAGCATCCGCGAAAAGACGCCAACAACCTGCGTTTCATCAGATACGTCAAGTGGATAGAAGGCAAAGCTCGGGTTATCTCCGAAGTCGGCCACCAGGGCGTCGGCGCGTGCCCCCGGCAGGTCCGAGGTGATCACACGCGCCCCCGCCGCCAGCATCCGGCGCACATAGGCACGGCCCAGCACGCCCCCCGATCCGGTGATGAAGACGGTGCGGGAGGAAAGGTCGGTCATGGGGTTTTCCTTGTCAGCAGCCATTCGACGAGTTCGAAGTCGAAGGGGGTGTCGATGTCCATGCAGCGTTCGGGCGGCATCAGGAAGGGGATCACGCGCCCTTCCCACAGTCCCGCCGAGCGGCGCAGGTAGTCGGGCGAGACGACATAGGTCGAGGCGGCATGTTCATAGACCGCGGGCGCATGCTGCCGCGCCACGACACCGCCAGGCAGCGGCTTCGACACGTGCAGCGCGCCGGTCGCATCCGGCTCGACCAGGTTGAAATAGGGATTCTTGCGCGCCTCGCAGCAGGACATGACCATGTCGGGGGCTTCCCGCGCATAAAGGTCGAGCGCCGCGTCGATATCCTCGGGCAGGCGCAGCGGCGAGGTGCAGTCGAGATCGAGAAAGGCGGTCACCGGTTCGCGCAGCAGCGGCGCGGATGCCGCAAGGGCATGCTGCCAGACACCCCACTTGCCCGCGCCATCGGTGGCCAGATGATCAGGGCGCAGGCCGATGGCCAGACAGCCCCGGGCGACAGCATGGTCGTAGAGCAGCGGGTCATCGGTGGATACCACCACCGCGCCCACCCGCGGGTTTTGCAGCAACTGGTCAAGCGACCAGTCGACCAGCGGCTTGCCGGCGATCATCCGCGTGTTCTTGCCGGGCACGCCCTTCGACCCCTTGCGCGCGCCGATATGCCCCAGGATCATGACAGGTCCTTCTCGATGGTTCCGGCAAAGCGGCGCTGCGCCCATGCCGCGCAGGTCAGCGCCGGGCCATCGCCCAGCCGGTCAAGGCGCGGCAGATGCTCGACATCCGAGACCGGGGCGCCCGTGACAAGGGCCATGAAATCGCGCATCGCGTCGAGGAACATGGCATTGCGCGCATGCGGCAGATCGACCGTCTGCCGCCCCCCTGCGCCAGTCACGGCATAGCACTGCGCCGCGAAATCCCAGTCGTGCAACATGCGCTGCCCGGCCAGATGCGCCCGGCGGATCAGGGCGGGCGCAAGATAGTCCATGGCGATGCTGCCCTGGATGCCGCCCGGGGTCGCCAGCGCAAGGCGGCTGGCCATGTCCACACCCGGAAAGCGGCGGTGGCCCAGGCTTTCCACGCCCGCCAGCCGCAACCCGGGAAACAGGCAGGCTGCCATGTCGATCTCATGGCAGAGATCAAGCAACACGCCGCCGCCCTCGGCCCGGGCGGCATAGCTGTCAGTGAACCGCCAGTCAGCCCGCCAGGCGTTCACGTCATGCCCGATCTCGAACGAAAAGCGATAGACATCCCCGAGGTCAGCCTGCGCCAGAGCGCGGAACGCGGGATGCCAGCGCATCATGTAACCCGCCATGGAGCGCGCCGCGACAGGTGCGGCCGCCGCCATCAGCGCGTCAAGATCGGCCTGCCGGAAGGCGAGCGGCTTTTCGCAATAGAACGGAACACCTGCCGCCGCGCAGGCCACGACCAGCGGCAGGCGGATGTCGGTGGCGGTGGCGATCACGGCCGCATCGGAACTGGCAAGACGGCCCTCGATTTCGGCCAGCGTGGTTTCGCGCCAGGACAGGGCCGCTACGGTCGCGCCCAGATCGGTCAGGTTCGCGGCATGACGCCGCCCGATCGATCCTGTTCCGATGACAAGCACCCGCAACGCACGCCCCCCGTTCTGGCGCGACGCTATCCCGCACCCCGGTGATTGGCAACCGAGGCCCCGGCTTGCCCGGCGCGCCGCGATGGTCTATTCCCGCGGTCGGCCCGGGTGATTAGCTCAGTTGGTAGAGCGCCTCGTTTACACCGAGGATGTCGGGAGTTCGAGTCTCTCATCACCCACCAGTCCCCCCGCACGCGCCAGCCAGGCCGCCACATCGGGCACTCCGCCGCCGTGCCGCAACTGTGCCAGCACGAAGGGCCGCGCGCCCCGGGCCCTGCGGGTATCACTTTCCAGAAGCGCAAGATCGACACCGACATGCGGCGCAAGATCGGTCTTGTTCACCACCAGCAGGTCAGAGCGTGTCACCCCGGGGCCGCGCTTGCGCGGGATGTCCTGACCGGCCGCCGTGTCGATGACATAGATCGTCAGATCGGCCAGTTCCGGGCTGAAGGTCGCCGCCAGGTTGTCGCCCCCGCTTTCGATCAGGATCAACTCCAGATCGGGGATCGCGCGGGTCAGGTCGGCCACGGCGGCCAGGTTGATGCTGGCATCCTCGCGGATCGCCGTATGCGGGCAGCCCCCCGTTTCCACGCCCCGGATCCGGTCGAGCGACAGCGCCTGCGCCCGCATCAGATAGTCCGCATCCTCGCGCGTGTAGATGTCGTTGGTGATCACCGCCATCGACAGCCGGTCGCGGAAATGGCGGCACAGCATCTCGGTCAGCGTCGTCTTGCCCGCGCCGACGGGGCCGCCGATCCCCACGCGCAGGGGACCGTTGGGGCTGGGGTGGCGGGGCGGCGGGGCAGGGATCATGTGCGGAACATCCGGACGTTCAGGGTTTCATGCAGGGCCGAGGCGATGTCGGCACGGATCGCGGCCGAGGCGATGGCCGACAGGGGCGCGGTGGCGGCCTCCTCCGCCAGCCTCAGGATCGGGGCCTGCAGCGATGCGAGCACCGCCTGCCCCTCGGTCTGGCCGAGCGGAACGAAGCGCACGGCCACGGTGACCAGGTTCGCCGCGAAGGATTGCAGCGCAAGGCCCAGCACCACCGGCACAGGCAGGCCCAGCGGCCCCGCAGCGCGGCCAAGTGCGACGGGCCAGGGCAGCGGCGGGTGGTCGGTCGCGCGCAGCGCATTGGTGGCGCGGGACAGCGCGGCACCCTGTTCTTCGGTCTCGCGCAGGCGTTCGGCCGTGGCCGACAGCGCCCGCGCCAGATCGGCCAGCGCGGCATGGTCCGCATTGGGGCGCAGGGCATGGGCCAGGAGGATCGCATCGCCGCGCGGCGCGCCATGGGCCAGCACGTCGCCGATCCAGGCGCGCACGGACGACGAATCGGGGACTTCGCCCCGCTGGATCGCCGTTTCCATGCCGTGCGAATAGCCGAAGGCGCCGGTAGGGAAGGCCGGCGACAGCCACTGCACCAGCGTCATCAGGGCTGCCGGATCGCAGGCCCAGGCTGCGGCCGGGGCATCGCGCAGCGGCGCGGTCATGCCGGTTCGTCGAACGGGCCGTGTGGCGGCAACTGATGTGGCACCGGACCGGTGCCCGACACCACGCCCCGGGTAATCACCTGCGGCTGACGCGCCGGCGGATCGCCGCCATGGTCATGGTGGTGGTCATGTGCGTGCCCGTGGCCATGCCCGTGTCCGTGTCCGTGCCCGTGGGCATGACCGTGCCCATGGTCATGGCCCATCGTGCGGCCCATGCCATAGGCGCCCCCCTCGGGCATGAAGGGTTCGCTGATGCGGTGCATATGCGCACCCAACTGGTGCAACATCGCTTCCAGAACGTGATCCTGCCGGATCAGCAATCGCCCCGCTTCGATCTGGCAGGGGGTATGGCGGTTGCCCACATGCCACGCCAGGCGTGGCAGATCGCCCGTCACCTCCAGCAGTTCCTCCTCGGCCGCGATCACCTCGATCAGCCGGCCGTCGGCAAGCTCGAACCGGTCGCCCTGATCCAGCCCGATGACCTGCGGCAAGTCGACAAAGAACCCCTCTTCATGCGCCGTCACCAGACGGCGGCGGCGCAGCAGGCGTTCATCATAGGCCAGCACGACAAGGTCATAGGGCACCCGGTCGGGCCCGTGACCGCGCCGGTGCAGGGCAACGGCGTGCGGCAGGTCGGGTCTGTCGAAGGGGCCGGTCACGCGACCGCCCCCCGGGCCGGTGTCAGAGACCCATGCGCGCGCCGAAGATCCGGCGCACCTCGCCCTCGCGGGTCAGGCCGCGGGCCGCAAGATCCTCGTCCGTGGTCGCGTTCAGGCGACGCACCTGTTCCATCATCGGGCCGCTTTCGGCCAGAAGGACAAGGAAGTTCCAGAAGCCGGACACCGCGCGGGACAGAAGGCCCGGACGGGCGGCGGTCGTGTTCGTGGTCAGTACAGTCATGGGAAACCCCCTGATTTCTCAAGTCGTTCCCTCCCTGTTGCGCAATGTGGATGGTGCGGACGCCCGGAACAACCGCCCATTGCGCAGCCCCGGTCTGCACACAGTGCATGGCGGATGCGGCGAACGCAGGGTTATCGGGCATGGCGCGGCTCATGTCGGTCCGGATTTGTGCAGAAGCAGGATAACCCCGGCGGGCGCTCTGTCAGTACAGAAAATACCGCTGCGCCATCGGCAGTTCGCGCGCCGGTTCGCAGGTCAGCAGCACGCCGTCCGCCCGCACCTCGTAGGTCTCGGGGTTCACCTCGATCTGCGGCGTCGCATCGTTCAGCTTCATGTCGCGCTTGGCCAGCCCGCGCGTGCCCCGGACGGCGACGGTCTCTTTCGCCAGGCCAAGACGCCCGCCGACCGCATCGTCCTGCGCGGCCTGGCTTGTGAAAGTGACCGACGATGCGGTGCGCGAACGTCCGAAGGCGCCGAACATCGGGCGGGTGTAGACCGGCTGCGGGGTCGGGATGCTGGCGTTGGGGTCACCCATCTGCGCCACCGCGATCGTGCCGCCCAGCAGAACCATCTCGGGCTTGACGCCGAAGAAGGCGGGCGACCACAGCACCAGATCGGCGCGCTTGCCCACCTCGACACTGCCGATGTGGTCCGACATGCCATGCACGATGGCCGGGTTGATGGTGTATTTCGCGATGTAGCGGCGCACGCGCAGATTGTCGTTCGCGCCCTGTTCGCCATCCATCCGGCCGCGCTGCAGCTTCATCTTGTGGGCGGTCTGCCAGGTGCGGATGATCACCTCACCCACCCGCCCCATGGCCTGGCTGTCCGAGGCCATGACCGAGAACGCCCCCATGTCGTGCAGAATGTCCTCGGCCGCGATGGTTTCCTTGCGGATCCGGCTCTCGGCAAAGGCCACATCCTCGGGCACGCGGCGGTCAAGATGGTGGCAGACCATGAGCATGTCGAGATGTTCCTCGAGCGTGTTCACGGTATAGGGCATCGTCGGGTTGGTCGAGGACGGCAGGATGTTCTGCGATCCCACGACCTTGATGATGTCGGGCGCATGTCCGCCGCCTGCGCCCTCGGTATGGAACGCGTGGATCGTGCGGCCCTTGATCGCGGCCAGCGTGTTCTCGACAAAGCCGCTTTCGTTCAGCGTGTCGGTGTGGATCATCACCTGCACGTCCATCGCATCGGCGACCGTCAGGCAGCAGTCGATCGCGGCAGGCGTGGTGCCCCAGTCCTCATGCAGCTTCATCGCGCAGGCACCCGCGCGCACCATCTCTTCCAGTGCGGCGGGAAGGCTTGCGTTGCCCTTGGACGACAGGCCGATATTCATGGGGAAGGCATCGAAGGCCTGCAGCATCCGCCCGATATGCCAGGGCCCCGGCGTGCAGGTGGTGGCCAAGGTGCCATGCGCGGGCCCGGTGCCGCCGCCGAGCATGCAGGTCATGCCCGAATGCAGCGCGTCGTCGATCTGCTGGGGGCAGATGAAATGGATATGCGCGTCGAACCCGCCTGCGGTCAGGATGCGCCCTTCACCCGCAATGATCTCGGTGCCCGGGCCGATCGGAAGGGTCACGCCGGGCTGCACGTCGGGGTTGCCTGCCTTGCCGATGCCATGGATGCGTCCGTCGCGCAGCCCCACATCCGCCTTGTAGATGCCCGTCCAGTCCACGATCAGCGCGTTGGTGATCACCGTGTCCATGGCGCCCTGCGCCCGCGTGATCTGGCTCTGGCCCATGCCGTCGCGGATCACCTTGCCGCCGCCGAACTTCACCTCCTCGCCATAGGTGGTCAGGTCGCGCTCGACCTCGATCACCAGATCGGTATCGGCCAGCCGCACCCGGTCGCCCGTGGTGGGGCCGAACATGGCGGCATAGGCGGCGCGGCTGATCGTTGCGGGCATCTTGCGTGTCCTCAGGCAGGGGCGCCCGGGCCACGGGCGGCCAGGCGCTTGGCATTGGCGCGGGTCACGCGTGCGACGGGTCGCAACCCGGCCTCGGCGACCTTGGCGGGCGACTTGCCCTGAAGCGTCGCGCGCACCATGGCCTGGCCGCTGTGGCGCGCCGCCGTCATCTTCTCGGACGACATGCGCGTGTTCTCGGTCGGCAGGACGCGCCACATGCCCATCAGGCCGAGCATCCGCATGGTGATCACCATGTTGGCCTGCGCCAGCATGATCGAGGTCTTGATCGACAGGGCGATCAGGTCGGCCGGGGTCGTCATCGGGGGCATGCGTGTGTTCCTTGCTGGGTAACCGGCCGGGCGTCAGAGCGGGCCCATGACAGCCCCGTTGAATCCGTAGACGGCCCGCAACCCGCCGAAGGGCACAAGCCGCACCTCGCGTGTCTGGCCGGGCTCGAACCGCACCGCGGTTCCTGCCGCGATGTCGAGCCTTTGGCCCCGGGCCGCCGCCCTGTCGAAGGACAGCGCCGGATTGGTCTCGGCGAAATGATAGTGGCTGCCGACCTGCACCGGACGGTCGCCGGTGTTTGCCACCAGCAAGGTGGTCACCACGGCGCCGGCGTTCAAGGTGATCTCGCCTTCGGCCGTCATGATCTCTCCCGGGATCATCGCCGCGCCCTAGCCGAACGCCAGGCCGAGGCCCGCAAGCGCGGCCCCCGCACCCGCCACACGGGGCGCCCAGGCCGCAAGGCGCCCGGTCACGGTGCCAAGCCCGATGCCCGCCAGATGCAGCATCATCGTTGCCGCCGCGAACCCCGCCGCATAGGGCACCAGCCCCTCTGCCGGCCCCTCGGCGCCATGCGCCCAGCCATGGGCGGCGCCGAACGCCGCGACCATCGCCAGCACCGGCGCCAGCGGCAGCCGCAGCGCCAGCGCAGCCAGGGCCCCGAAGACCACGATCGAGGCAAGGATCATCGGCTCCACCCCCGGAAAGGGCAGGCCGGCAGCACCCATGGCCCCGCCCGCAACCATCGCGGCGACGAATGCGACCGGCATCGCCCAGAGCGCGCGACCGCCGATCCCCACCGCCAGAACGCCCAGCGTCACCATGGCCAGCAGGTGATCCGCCCCGCCGACCGGATGGCCAAGGCCCGAGGCAAGCGGCGATGCGCCATGGTCGCCGCTGTGCCCGAAGGCCAGCGCCGGGATCATCAGCACGATCCCCGCCAGCGGCAGGGACCAGACAGGAAGGCCCGGCCTTGGCAGGGCGCGCGCGCGGGATGTGGCGGGCATGGGAACCTCTCAGCGGATCGGATGGTGGACGGTCACGAGCTTGGTGCCGTCGGGAAAGGTGGCCTCGACCTGAACGGTCTCGATCATCTCGGGGATACCGGGCATGCACTGGTCGCGGGTGATCACATGCGCGCCGGCCTCCATCAGATCGGCGACGCTGCGCCCGTCGCGCGCACCCTCGACCACGAAATCGGTGATCAGGGCAACGGCCTCGGGGTGGTTCAGCGGCACGCCGCGCGCCAGGCGCCCGCGCGCCACGATGGCCGCAAGACTGACGAGAAGCTTGTCTTTTTCGCGTGGGGTCAGGTTCATGTCGGACTCAGGGTTGCCACACGCGGGGCAGGGGGCCGGGGCGCAGCACCGACAGCGCGCGCAGGATCTGGCGGCGCAGCGGAAGGCCATCCCAGGCGATCAGGCGCAGCACCAGCCGCCCCTCCATCGCCGAGGCGCCGGATTCGACCTCGGGCTGGTCAAGCACGGCGCGCAGCGGTTCCAGCAGGTCACCCGCGTCGGGGCGGATCAGGGCGATCGTCGCGAAGGCTCGCGCGCCGCCCAGAACCGCAGGGCTTTCGGCGCGCGACAGCGTCCGGGTGTCGAAGGCCAGCGGTTCCGCCCATATCGGCCGCCCGTCGCGCCGCACCTCGCGCCGGTCGCGGAACAGCAGCCCCTCGACCCGCTCGCCCATCGCGTGCCGGCCGAGGATCACGCTTTCCAGGAACAGGCAGCCCGCGCCGGGCGCCAGATCGATCGACACCTCGCGTTCCAGGCTGGCGCCGTCGAACAGGATCGTCTCCTGCGGCAGCCAGTCCAGCCAGCCGCCCGCGCCGACCCGCAGCGCCACGTCGACGCGCGCCGTCCCGCCGCCCGCGGCATAGGCGCGCTCCGCCGTCTGCGTCGTCGCGGTGGCGACCAGCCCGGGCGGAACCTCCAGCGACAGCGCCAGCCGGTCGCCGCCCGTCAGGCCGCCCGCAGTATTCAGGAACACCACCTCGGGCGCGGGGCCGTCCAGGTGCAGCATGGCCTTGGCCGATCCCTGCTGCACCAGCCGGTCGGGAATGGCGCCATGCGGCCCCGGCTTCAGCCGGACATCGGCCACGCCCGCAGCCCGCTGCATGGCGGGCGGTGCGGCCAATCCCCTGTGCGCTGTCCCGTCCAACATCGCCACCTCCTGCCGGCCAGACGACCACCCGTTCCCGACCCGCGCAACCGGATTGGGCAGCCGCGCCGCGCCCGGCCTCATGTCCGCCTGATTTGCGGGCATGTGCCGCGAGTGTGCCCATTCTGCGGGCAGAGTCGCAACGCACCTTCCCGTTGACGGCGCCCGCGCCCGGGCATAGGTCGCCCGCATGGCCCGCGCTCCGCTTCTGCAACTTTCCTCGATCTCGCTGACCTTCGGCGGAAACCCCGTGTTCGACGGGCTGGACCTGGTGGTCCAGGATGGCGACCGCATCGCGCTTGTCGGCCGCAACGGTTCGGGAAAATCCACGCTGATGAAGGTGATGGCGGGACTTGTCGAACCCGACCGGGGCGCCCGTGTGGCGCCGCAGGGCGTTGCCGTCGGCTATATGGAACAGGACCCCGATCTTTCGGCCTTTGCCACGCTGGGCGACTATGCCGCCTCGGGGCTTCCTCCCGGCGAGGGCTGGAGGGTCGATGCGGCCGCCGAGGGGCTGGGATTTCGCCCGGACGCGCCCGTGGCCACAGCATCGGGCGGCGAGCGGCGCCGCGCCGCCCTGGCCAAGCTGATGGCCGAGGCGCCCGAACTGATGCTGCTGGACGAGCCGACGAACCACCTCGACATCGCGGCGATCGAATGGCTCGAGGCGACGCTGCGCGACACCCGCGCGGCCTTCGTGCTGATCAGCCACGACCGCGCCTTCCTGACCGCGCTGACCCGCACCACCGTCTGGATCGACCGGGGACAGGTGCGGCGGCGGGAGGCAGGTTTCGACGGGTTCGAGGACTGGCGCGAGACACTCTGGGCCGAGGAGGACGAGGCCCGTCACAAGCTTGACCGCAAGATCAGGGCCGAGGCGAAATGGGCGGTCGAGGGCATCTCGGCCCGGCGCAAGCGCAACCAGGGCCGGGTGCGGGCGCTGGCTGCGCTGCGGGCCGAACGGGCCGCGCAGATCCGCCGGCAGGGCACCGCGGCCATGGCGCTCGACGCCGGGCCACAGTCCGGCGCGCGGGTGATCGAGGCGCGGGGCCTCGGCCATGCCTTCGGTGACCGGGTGATCGCGCGGGGGCTTGACCTGCGGGTGATGCGCGGCGACCGCGTTGCCTTCGTCGGCCCCAACGGCGCCGGAAAGACCACGCTTCTCAACCTGTTGACGGGACGTCTTGCACCGCAGGCGGGCAGCGTCACGCTGGGCAGCGGCATCGCCATGGCCACCTATGACCAGACCCGCGCCGCGCTCGACCCCGAGGCGACGCTGTGGGACAGCCTGACCGGCGATCCGGCAATGGGCGTCACGGGGCAGGGCGACCAGGTGATGGTGCGCGGCCAGCCCCGGCATGTTGTGGGCTATCTCAAGGATTTCCTGTTCGACGAACGGCAGGTGCGCGCGCCGGTGAAAAGCCTGTCGGGCGGCGAAAAGGCGCGGCTTCTGCTGGCGCGGATCATGGCGCGGGAATCGAACCTGCTGATCCTCGACGAACCGACGAACGACCTCGACATCGAGACGCTGGACCTGCTGCAGGATGTGCTGGGCGACTATCCGGGCACCGTCCTGCTGGTCAGCCATGACCGCGATTTCATCGATCGTGTGGCGACGCAGACCGTGGCGCTAGAGGGCGACGGCCGTGTGGGCGTCTATCCCGGGGGCTGGTCGGACTATGCGGCGCAGCGCCCCGAGATCGCCGAAATCATTGAAAAATCAACGGCAACGGCACCAAAGCCCGCAACCAGGGTGAAGAAGCCCACCGATGGCTTGACCTTTGTCGAGAGGAAGCGCCTCGACGATCTGCCGGCGCAGATCGCGCGGCTGGAGGCCGAGATCGGCAAGCTGTCCGACCTGCTGTCCGACCCCGGGCTGTTCACCCGCGAACCGGTGAAGTTCGCACGCGCCGGCCAGATGCTGACCGACCGCCAGGCCGCGCTGGCCGCGGCCGAGGAGGAATGGCTGCGCCTGGCGGAAAAGGCCGATGGCTGAACGGGTTACGGGCAGGCATCCGCCGGAACGGGCGGGATCAGGAATGCCCGGTCGTCGCCCGCGTCGGACGCCAGGATCACCAGCCCCTGATCGTCTTCCAGCAGGATCCCTTCGCGCACCGGGCGCAGCATCACCGCACCGCGCCGCGCCGGTTCCAGCGTGAAGGCCCCGGCGTCGCCCTCCATCGCGCAGGCCAGTCCGGGTGCTGCGGCCTCGCAGTAGGCCAGCGCCTCCAGCCTGCGCAGGTCCCGCAGGGTGACATGCAGGCGCAGCACGAAAGGCGCCCCGTCGCCCCCCCAACCGCCCGGCGGCGCCCAGCCATCGGGACCGATGGCGATGATCCGCGTCCGCTGCACCGGATGCGACGCCAGATGGTCCGCTGTGTACTCTCTCAGGTAACATCCTGATTTGCCGGTGAAATGGCTGTCCAGCATGGTCTGGGCCGCGACCGGGCCAGCGATCAGCGACAGGCCGGCGGCAACACCGCCCAGAATGGCGGCACGGGCGGATGGGCGGCTCCTTCCCAAGCTGGCGGCCGCGCCTTTCGCTGCATTCCCGATCATCCCTGAATTCCTTTCATCTGCAATTGGTTGCGGGGTGATCCTTACCACCGCCCCGACGCCCCGCCGCCGGATGACCGGCCGCCGCCGAACCCGCCCGACGACCCCGAGCCGCGCGACGTGCTGCGCATCGACACGGGATAGATGCGCACCCTGTCATGCCCGCAGGACCGGCAGCGCGTATGCTCCTCGGCCTCGCCCTTCGCGGCCGTGGTGGGTTGCCGCGTGACGGTGCGTTCCCGTTCCATCCTGCGTGCGCCGCAGCTTGGGCAGCGGCGCATCCGCACCGCAAGATCGCCGAGGCCCCGCCGGAAACGAAAGGCGGTCAGACCGGCAAAGGTGGCGAGGAACAGGTAGAGCGGCAGATCGGAGTCTTCAGGAAACCCTTCTGATTCCGTTACTTGCAAACCGTCCTTGAAAGGCCGTGCCAGCCGTTCGATGGCCGAATCCACGCCCGCCTCGACGCCCTCGGCAATCCTGTCCTGGCGGAAGGCTGGCAGCATCGCCGTGTCGATGACCCGCTGCGCCCGGCCGTCATAGACCGCCGGATAGCCCGCGCCCAGGGCGATGCGGACCTCGCGGTCCTGCGTTGCCACGAGGATCAGGATGCCGTCGTTGCGGGTGGCATCGCCGATGCCCCAGCTGTTGAACCAGGCCTTGGCGAAGGCATCCAGCCGGTCGGAGCCGCCATAGGCGGCGCGGCGTTCGATGATGACGACCACCACATGCACGCCGGTTTCATCCCGGGCGGCCTGCAGCCCCGTGGTGAGCCGCGCCTCGACCTCGGGCGGCAGCACATCGGCGTAGTCGTTGACCGTGTCGGACAGCGGCGGCGGAACCGTCTGTGCCGGGGCCATGGCCGGCAGCAGGACAAGGCAAAGGATCGCAAGCCAGCGCATTGATTTTCCTACATGAGTTCCGCCACAACCTGCGAGATCGCGGCCACGTCGGCGGCCGTCGCATCGAAGCTGCCGACCTGCACGCGGATGACGAAGCGGCCCCGGTGCCGGGTGCCGGTCAGGTAGATGCGCCCGTCGTCGTTGATGCGCTGCAACAGGCCCTCGGTCGCGGCATCCGTGTTCAGCGCAAAGGTGAAGAGTGACAGCGAAGGCTCTGTCACGACATCGATTCCCGGGATCTGGCGCAGCGCCGCGCAGGCGGCCCGGGACCAGGCGACATGGTTCCGGATGCGGCCGCGCAGGCCTTCGAGCCCGTAGGCGCGCAGCAGGAACCAGAGCTTCAATGCGCGGAAACGGCGGCCGAGCGGGATGGTCCAGTCGTTGAAATCCGGCGGGTGATCCGGCCCCGGGGTGGCCAGGTAGGCCGGTTTCAGGCTGAGCGCGCGGACCTGGGGGCCGGGGTCGGCCAGGAACTGCACGGCGCAGTCGAACTGGGCGCCAAGCCATTTGTGGGGGTTGAACACGATCGAGTCCGCCGCTTCAACTCCGGCCCACAAGTGCCTGAACTCCGGGCAGATCATCGCCGATCCGGCCCAGGCCGCATCGACATGGACGGGCAGGTCCGCGGCCTTGGCGACGGCGATGCAGTCGGCGATCCGGTCGAAGGCGCCGACCGAGGTGCCGCCGGCGCAGAGGATGACGCCTGCGGGCAGGTGGCCCGCGGCGCGGTCCGCGGCGATGGCGCCGGCCAGTGCGCCGGGCTTCATCGACAGGTCGGTGCCGGTGGGAATGCGGACCAGATTCTCGCCGCCGATCCCGGCGATCCGGGCGGCCTTGAGGACCGAGGAGTGGGTTTCGTCGGAGGCGTAGAGGCGGAGGCGGGGCAGGGCGGACAGCCCGGCGTCATTGCCCTGCCATCCGGTCGCCGCCTCGCGCATGGCGAGCACGGCCGAAAGCGTCGCGGTGGTCGCGCTGTCGTGGATCGTGCCCTGGAAATGCGCAGGCAGGCCAAGGGCCTGTGCCAGCCATGCCACCATGACCTGTTCGATCTCGGTGGCCGCCGGGGCGGTCTGCCACAGCATGCCCTGCGCCGCGATGGCATTGGCCAGATGTTCCGCCAGGATCGAGGCGGGGGCGGCGTTTGCCGGGAAGTAGGCGAAGAAACGCGGGTGCTGCCAATGGGTTAGCCCCGGCGGCACGATGCGGGCAAAGTCGTCCCAGATGCGGTCCATCGGTTCGGGCGCCTCGGGCGGCGCGGGCGGCAGCAGGGCCGAAACGGCGCCGGGCACCAGCGGCGCGCGGACCGGGCGGTCGCGCAGGCCCGCGTGATAGTCGCGCACCCAACCGGCGGCGCGGATCGTCCAGTCGTGCAGGTCGTCGTGGTCCATGGCATCCCCCCGGGGAAGTGGGGCATGGTCGGGGCGGGCTTGGCAAGGGGTTGCGTGCGCGGTGTCAACCCTTGGATTCGGCTGGAAAATACCCGTATGGCATCGGTCCCGTATGCGTCGGTTCCGCGTATGGCATCCGTCCCGACACTGTCGGGACGCGCGGCGCGTTAACCCGCAACGCCGAATCGGTGGCGGAATGGCGCCGTTCGGTCTATCTGGTCGCCCATGACGACGCGCTGCATCATCTGCTGCATCACCTGCTGACTTCGGTCGGCGGTCCTCGCGTCTTCGGTTTCCCAGCGATACGGAAGTTGCTATGCCCGCCCCCGGGGTCCCCCATGCCAAGGGCCGAGGACATGACGACGATCAGGCTGACCAACACCGCCACCCGGAAGAAAGAGGCGTTCGCGCCGCTCGATCCGGCCAATGTGCGCATGTATGTCTGCGGCCCCACCGTCTATGACCGGGCGCATCTGGGCAACGCGCGGCCCGTGGTGGTGTTCGATGTGCTGTACCGGCTGCTGCGGCATGTCTATGGCGCCGGACACGTCACCTATGTGCGCAACTTCACCGACGTGGATGACCGCATCAACGACACCGCCCGCGCGCGGCGGGCGGCGGGCGCGGCGGGGACGCTGGAGGACCTGATCCGCGAGCGGGCGGACGAGACGATCCGCTGGTATCACGAGGACATGGGCGCGCTGGGCACCCTGCCGCCCGACCACGAGCCACGGGCGACCGAACACATCCCCGGCATGGTGGCGATGATCGCGGGGCTGATCGCGCAGGGCCATGCCTATGAGGTTGAGGGGCATGTGCTGTTCCGCGTGCGGTCCTATGCCGAATACGGGCGCCTGTCGGGACGCTCGGTCGACGACATGATCGCGGGCGCACGGGTGGAGGTGGCGCCCTGGAAGGAAGACCCGATGGACTTCGTGCTGTGGAAGCCGTCGGACGACGAGCTGCCGGGCTGGCCGTCGCCCTGGGGCCGGGGGCGGCCGGGCTGGCACATCGAATGCTCGGCGATGGCCAAGGCGCTGCTGGGCGAGCGCTTCGACATCCACGGCGGGGGCCTGGACCTGCAGTTCCCCCACCACGAGAACGAGGTGGCGCAAAGCTGCTGCGCGCACGGGGGCAAGGGCCCGGGCGACATGGCGCAGGTCTGGATGCACAACGAGATGCTGCAGGTCGAGGGCAGGAAGATGTCCAAGTCCCTGGGCAACTTCTTCACCGTGCGGGATCTGCTGGACGGCAACTGGAGCGGCGGCTGGAAGGTGCCGGGCGAGGTGATCCGGTATGTATTTCTCTTGACTCACTATGGAAAGCCCATGGATTGGCGCAGGAAGACTGTTGCAGATGCAAAAAAAGAATTGCGAAGCTGGTGGTTTGCAACTGAAGAAGTGAAGGGCAATCTAGTGCTTGATAACGCTTTGGTTGAGGCGCTTGCAACGGATCTCAATACTTCTGGCGCAATCAATCGCTTGCGGGAACTTTACAAGATGGGGGAATTCGCAAAACTGAAGGCATCAGCGAACTTCCTGGGATTGCTTTCATCAACAGAGGGTGAATGGTTTCGGCCAAAGGTTGACGATGCAACGAGAAGGGCAGTTGAGGACATTGTTCAGGCTCGCAAGAGAGCGAGAGATAACAAGGATTTTTCCGGATCTGACTTCCTTCGCGCTGTCCTTGAGGTAGCTGGAGTCACTGTATCTGACGGGAAAACGACCTCTTGGATCCCATCATATGCGGGCCAAGTTAGAGGCTGGCGGAAGCTATATGAACTTTCGGACGCAGATGGCAATAGATGGATTGACCGTGATGAATTGGACGTTATCGCACGTAAGCGCGGGATACTCGTAGACTCGAAAACGGAACGCTCTTTAAGTGGGACAGATTATATCACTGATGACTGGACCGTAATTGTCAGGGATATTCCTGACGAAATCGACATTGATCTTCTTGCTCTCGCGCAAAAAGCTGGGTCTTTGCTGTGACCCCCGAACGCCTCTGCCTTTTCGACACCACGCTGCGCGACGGGCAGCAGACGCAGGGCGTGCAGTTCTCGGTGGCCGAGAAGGCGCAGATCGCGCAGGCGCTGGATGCGCTGGGGGTCGACTACATCGAGGGCGGCTGGCCCGGGGCCAACCCGACCGACAGCGCGTTCTTCCGCGAGGCGCCCGCGACGCGCGCCACCATGACCGCCTTTGGCATGACCAAGCGGGCAGGGCGGTCGGCGGCCAATGACGACGTGCTGGCGGGCGTGCTGGACGCGGGCACGCCCGCCGTCTGCCTGGTGGGCAAGGCGCATCCGTTCCATGTGGCCACCGCGCTCGGGATCAGCGGCGACGAGAACCTGGAGTGCATCGGCGCCTCGGTCGCCCATGTCGTCGCCAGGGGCCGCGAATGCCTGTTCGACGCCGAGCATTTCTTTGACGGCTACCGCGCCGACCCGGCCTATGCGCTGGCCTGCCTGCGGGCGGCGCTGGAGGCGGGGGCGGCCTGGGTGGTGCTGTGCGACACCAACGGCGGCACGCTGCCCGCCGAGGTGGGCCGGGTGACGGCCGAGGTGATCGCGGCGGGGGTGCCGGGCGGGCGGCTGGGCATCCATTGCCATGACGACACCGGCAATGCGGTGGCCTGTTCGCTGGCCGCGGTGGACGCGGGCGCGCGCCAGGTGCAGGGCACGCTGAACGGGCTGGGCGAGCGCTGTGGCAATGCCAACCTGACCACGCTGATCCCGACGCTTCTCCTGAAGGCGCCCTATGCCGGGCGGTTCGAGACGGGGGTGACGCGCGCGGGGCTGGCCGGGCTGGTGCGGATCAGCCGGATGCTGGACGACATCCTGAACCGCGTGCCGCTGCGCGCGGCGCCCTATGTGGGCGCCTCGGCCTTTGCCCACAAGGCGGGGCTGCATGCCAGCGCGATCCTGAAGGACCCCGCGACCTATGAACATGTGGACCCCGGCGTGGTGGGCAACGCGCGGGTGATCCCGATGTCGAACCAGGCAGGGCAGTCGAACCTGCGGGCCCGGCTGGCGGCGGCCGGGATCGAGGTGGCGCCCGGCGACGCGCGGCTGGGGCGCATCCTGGAGGTGGTCAAGGCGCGCGAGGACAACGGCTATGCCTATGACGGCGCGCAGGCCAGTTTCGAGCTGGTGGCGCGGCGCGAACTGGACCTGTGCCCCGCGTTCTTCGAGGTCAAGCGCTACCGGGTGACGGTGGAGCGGCGGAAGAACAAGTACGACCGGATGGTCAGCCTGTCGGAGGCGGTGGTGGTGGTGAAGATCGGCGAGCGCAAGACCCTGTCGGTTTCCGAGAGCATGGACGAGACCGGCACCGACCGGGGGCCGGTGAACGCGCTGGCCAAGGCGCTGCAGAAGGACCTGGGGCCCTATCAGGCGGCGATCGACGATATCCGGCTGGTCGATTTCAAGGTGCGGATCACGCAGGGCGGCACCGAGGCGGTGACGCGGGTGATCATCGACAGCGAGGACCGGGCGGGGCACCGCTGGTCGACCGTGGGTGTGTCGGCCAACATCGTGGACGCGAGTTTCGAGGCGCTGCTGGATGCGATCGTCTGGAAGCTGATCCGCGACGGGGCGGTGCCGGTGACGGCATGACGATCTTCGATCTGTTCGCCGGGCTGGACCGCTGCGCGCCGGGTGACGCGGCCAGCGTGGCGCGGGTCTGCGCGGGGCTGGCGCCGGGTGCCGCGGTGCTGGATGCGGGCTGCGGGCGGGGCGGCGACCTGCCCGCGATCCTGGCGGCGGTGCCGGGGGCGCGGGTGGTGGCGGTGGATGCGGCGGAGCCTTTCGTTGCGCATGTGGCCTCGGCCTGTCCGCAGGTGCGGGCGGTTTGCGGCGACATGGCCGATCCGCCGGGCGGGCCGTTCGACCTGATCTGGTCGGGGGGCGCGATCTACAATCTTGGCGTGACGCCGGCGTTGCGGGCATGGCGCGCGCATCTGGCGCCGGGCGGGCGGGTGGCGTTCAGCGATCTGGTGCTGCGGGGGGATGCGGCGCCCTTCATGGGCGACCCTTTCGCAGCGCCGGGCGTGGCCCCTGAACTGGCCGATTTCTTCGCCGCCGAGGGTGTGACCCTGCGGGGCGAGTCTGCGCTGCGGGCCGAGGTTGCGGCGGCGGGGTTCCGCGTTGTCGATACCTTCTGGATGCCCGACAGCGCATGGGCCGATTACTACCTGCCGCTGGAGCCGCGTCTTGGGGCCGCCGAAGCCTCGCGCGATCTGGAGACCCGGGCAATGGCGGCGGCCTTCCGGCATGAGATCGCGCTGTGGCGGCAGCACGGGATGACCTTTGGCTATCTGGTCTGCGTGGCGGTGCCGGAATGACCATCGACGCCTGCGCCGCGCTGGTGGAACGCGGCGACCCCGACCGTTTCGCCGCCGTGATGGCCGCCCCGGTGGCGGCGCGGGCGCGGCTGTTCCCGCTTTATGCCTTCAACCTGGAGGTTGCCCGCGCCCCCTGGGTGACGGCAGAGCCGATGATCGCCGAGATGCGGCTGCAATGGTGGCGCGACGTGATCGCCGCCGCCGGGTCAGGCGCGGCCCGCGCGCATGAGGTGGCCGGACCGCTGCATGAACTGATCCGCGACCGGCAGCTGCCGCCCGAGGTGCTGGACCGTCTGGTCGCGGCGCGGCGCTGGGACGTGTGGAGCGAGCCCTTCGACGGGATGGAGGCGTTCGAGACCTATCTGGAGGACACCGGCGGCGGGCTGATGTGGCTGGCGGCGCGGGCCCTGGATGCGCCTGACAGGGCCGAAGGCGCGGCGCGCGACCTGGGGCGGGCGCTGGCCATGGCGAATTTCCTGGCGGCATCGGCGGCGCTGGCGGCGCGGGGGCGGGTGCCGCTGGTCGATGCCTCGGACGCCGCCGTGCGGGCGATGGCGGCGCGCGGGCTGGGCTGGCTGGCGGCGGCGCGCAAGGCGCGGGCGGCCCTTGGCCCCGCGCTGCCCGCGACGCATGCCGCCTTTGGCGCGGGCGCGCTGCTGGCGCAGGCGTCGCGTGACCCCGGGCGCGTGGTTGCGGGGCGGCTGGCGCTGTCGGAATTCGCCCGGCGCGGGCGGCTGCTGTGGACGGCGGCAACGGGGCGCTGGTAGCGCGCCGGCCCGGCGGTTCAGCGCCGCATCGCCTGCGGCCGCAGCCAGAGCCAGATCAGCGCACCGCCGGCCAGCGCCAGGAAGGGCACCATGGCGATGTTGACCGCCTGCCAGCCCGCCTGCACCGAGCCGCCCGAACAGTTCATCAGCCCGCCCGAGGAGAATGAGGCCATCGTGACCCCGGCAAAGACGATCAGGTCGTTCAGCCCCTGCATGCGGCCGCGTTCTTCGGGGCGGTAGGCGGTGGTCAGCATCGTGGTCGCGCCGATGAAGCCGAAGTTCCAGCCGATCCCGAGCAGCACCAGCGCCACGAAGAAATTCGCCAGGTCCACGCCCGCCACGGCCACGGCGCCCGCGGCGGCCAGGATCAGCAGGCCCAGCGCCACCACCCGCTCGACCCCGATGCGCGCGATGACATGGCCCGTGATGAAGCTGGGGGCATACATGGCAAGGACATGCGCCGTCACCACATCGGCGGCGTTGCCGGTGGTGAAGCCGCAGCCCACGACCGCCAGCGGCGAGGATGTCATCACCAGGTTCATCAGCGCATAGGAGACGGTGGCGCAGATCACCGCGACGGCGATGCGGGGGTCGCGCAGGAGGTCGATGCGCGAGCGGCCGCGATCGGCGCCGGGGGCGGGGGGGCGGGGTTTGGGGATGTCGAGGCCAAGGAACAGGAACGCCCCGCCAAGGTTCAGCGCGATGACCGCCAGATAGGTGCCGAGGAAGGGCACCACCATCGCCTCGGCCGTGACCTTGACCAGCTGCGGGCCGACCACGGCCGACAGCAGGCCCCCCGCCATGACCCAGGAGATCGCCTTGGGGCGGAACGCGTCCGAGGCAGTGTCGGCGGCGGCGAAGCGGTAGAAGCCCTGCGCGCTCATGTAGCTGCCGGTGCAGAGCGCGCCGAGCAGGAACAGCGGGAAGGAGGATGTGGACAGGCCCCAGGCGCCGAACACCGCGCCGAGCGCGCCCATCAGCGCGCCGATCACGAAACCGGTGCGCCGCCCGTAGCGCTGCATGATCGCCGAGAGCGGCGTCGCCGACAGCATCGAGCCGATCACCGTCAGCGAGATCGGCAGCGTCGCCCAGCAGGCATTGGCGGCGAGGGACTGGCCCGCCAGCCCGGCGATGGTGAAGATCATCGGCATCTGCGCGCCGAGGATCGCCTGGGCTGCCACGAGGACGAGCACGTTGCGCCGGGCGCGGGCGTCGGAGGGTGCGGGAAGCGCGGCATCGGTCATGGTCTCGCAGCCTTAGCCCCGCGCGGGCGCGGCCACAAGACGGCGGCAGCAGACGGCGGCGGCCCGCTGGCGGGTCGCCGGGGCACAGGCTGCCGTTTCGCCGTTGCACGGACCGGCGGGACGCGAGACAAGCGGAACCGGAGGTGTGCATGGTCGGACGGATCATCGAGACCGAGGCCTGCGTGGCCGAGGGCGCGGCCTGGCTGGCGGCGCGCGAGCCGCGTTTCGCCCATGCCTATGCGCTGACCGGGCCCCCGCCGCTGCGGCGGCGGCCGGGCGGGTTCGCGGCGCTGTTCGACGCGATCGTGAGCCAGCAGGTCAGCGTGGCATCGGCCGATGCGATCTGGGGACGGCTGGAGGCCGCCGGGCTGACCGCGCCCGCGCGGGTGGCTGCGGCCAGCGACGAGGACCTGCGGGCCTGCGGGCTGTCGCGGCAGAAGATTCGCTATGGCCGGGCGCTGGCGGCGGCGGGGATCGACTTTGACCGGCTGGGGGGCGCGCCGACCGATGAGGTGATCGCGACGCTGGTGGCGGTGCCGGGGATCGGGGCCTGGACGGCCGAGATCTATGCGATGTTCAGCCTGGGCCGCGCCGATGTCTTCGCGCCGGGCGACCTGGCGCTGCAGGAGGCGGCGCGGCGCCTGTTCGACCTGCCCGAGCGTCCGAAGGAGAAGGCACTGCGCGGCATGGCCGAGGCCTGGTCGCCCTGGCGGGGGGTGGCGGCGCGGATGCTGTGGGCCTATTACCGGGTGGCGGCGGACAGGGAGGGGATCAGGTGAGGCGGGAACTGGCCTTCGGGCGGCGCGGGCCGCAGGATGCGCGGCGGATGGTGGTGTTCCTGCACGGCTACGGGGCGGACGGGGCCGACCTGCTGGGCCTGGCCGATGTGCTGGGCGAGCATATGCCGGGAACCGCCTTTCTGGCCCCGGACGCGCCCGAACCCTGCGCGGGCAACCCCTTCGGCCGGCAGTGGTTTCCGATTCCCTGGCTGGACGGTTCCTCGGAGGCCGAGGCGCAGGCCGGGCTGGCGCGCGCGGCGGATGACCTGAACGGGTTCCTCGACGCGCGGCTGAACGCGGCGGGACTGGCGCCGGAACGGATGGCGCTGATCGGGTTCAGCCAGGGCGCGATGATGGCGCTGGAGGTGGCGCCGCGCCGGGCCGCGGCGGTGGCGGGCGTGGTGGCGATCTCGGGCCGCCTGCTGGCGCCCGAGCGGCTGGCCGCCGAGGCCGCGGTGAAGCCGCCGGTGCTGCTGGTGCATGGCGACCAGGATCCGGTGGTGCCCTTCGACGACATGGGGCGCGCGGGCAATGCGCTGGTCGCGGCCGGGTTCGAGACCTATGGCCATGTGATGCGCGGCACCGGGCACGGCATCGCGCCCGACGGGCTGGGGGCCGCGCTGTCGTTCCTGCGCGACGTCCTGCCGGGCTAGGCGCCGCGCAGTCACCGCGCTGTCACGTTTTCGCGCTAGCCCATGCTGCGGCAGCATCGCTGTATCGCGGGGCTTGTCAGGCGGTTTACGCCATATATAGTCCGGGTCATCGGGGCGGGGCGCCCGCCTTGGTGCCGGATGGCAGGCAAGGCGGGAATGGAGTCACCCGTGGGGATCGAAGGCGAATTCAGGACACAGTTCGTGCGGGAGCCGTCCGCGCTGAAGCACTGGCCGGCGCTGGTGCTGAATGCCGACTACCGTCCGCTGTCCTATTACCCGCTGTCGCTGTGGCCCTGGCAGGAGGCGGTGAAGGCCGCCTTCCTCGACCGGGTGCAGATCGTCGCGGAATATGACCAGGTGGTGCGAAGCCAGAGGTCGGTCATACGGATCCCTTCGGTCGTGGTGCTGAAGGACTATGTGAAACCCCAGAAGCGCGTGGCCTTCACGCGCTTCAATCTTTTCCTGCGCGACGAATTCTGCTGCCAGTACTGCGGCGCGAAGGGCGACCTGACCTTCGATCACGTGGTGCCGCGCTCGAAGGGCGGCGTGACAAGCTGGGAGAACGTGGTGGCCGCCTGTTCGCCCTGCAACCTGAAGAAGGGCAACCGGACGCTGCGGCAGGTGGGTTTCACCCTTGCGCGCAAGCCGCGCGCACCGACGGCCGAGGAAATGCAGACGCACGGGCGGCGCTTTCCGCCGAACTACCTGCATGACACATGGCTCGACTATCTGTACTGGGACGCCGAGCTGGAGGGCTGACGTCCCCCGGCCCGCCACCGTTACATTTCTTTTACAAAAGCTTCACATTTCCGCGCGTCTGTGATCGACAGGGAAGGCCGTGCCAAGGGGTCTTCCGCCATGCCCGTTTCGATCGAGATTGCCGCCCTGAACCTGTCCGTCGCGCTGGGATGCGGGGCGGTCATCGGGATCGAACGGCAGGTGCGCCAGCGCATGGCGGGGCTGCGCACCAACGCGCTGGTGGCCCTGGGCGCGGCCAGCTTCGTGGTCTTTGCGGCGCTGTTCCCCGACGAGGTCAGCCCGACGCGGGTGGCGGCGCAGGTCGTCTCGGGCATCGGGTTCCTGGGCGCCGGGATCATCTTTCGCGACGGGTTCAACGTGCACGGGCTGAACACCGCAGCGACGCTGTGGTGTTCGGCGGCGGTCGGAATGCTGGCCGGGGCGGGGGCGCTGGCCTTCGCGGCGCTGCTGACCGGACTGGTCGTGTTCGTGAACCTGGGGCTGCGGCCCTTCGTCCGATGGCTCAAGAAAAAGACCAAGGCCGGCCAGCCCCTGCAACGGCAGTTCCGCGTGATGCTGACCTGTCCGGTGGACCAGGAGGGGCCGGTGCGATCGCTGATGCTGCGCACGCTGGTCGTGTCGGGGCTGCACCTGTCCGAGATCGCGGCGGGGCCCTCGCCCGAGGGTGGCATCGCGCTGTCGGCCATGGTGACCGGCGAGGGGATGACCGATGCGATGGTCGAGGCCGCGCTGCAGCGGCTGGCGGCCGAACCGGGGCTGATGCGCGTGTCCTGGACGGCGATGGACGAGGGTTGATTGCCGCTTGGCGCGGCGCCGCGTCGGCGGCATGATTGCGCCGAACCTGCCGGAGAAACCCATGCCCGATCCGTTCTTCACCCCCGTCTCGGGCATGGACCTGCCGCGCTTTGCGGGGCTTGCGACCTTCATGCGCCTGCCGCTGGTCCCCGAGGACCATCCGCGCGCGGCCGATGTCGAGATCGGGATCATCGGACTGCCCTGGGATGGCGGCACGTCGAACCGGCCGGGGGCGCGGCACGGGCCGCGCGCGCTGCGTGATGCCTCGACGATGATCCGGGCGCAGCATGGCGTGACCGGGGTGCGCCCCTTCGACCGGCGGCGGATTGCGGACCTGGGCGATGTCGGGCCGAACCCGGTGGACATGGCCGACACGCTGGCACGGATCGAGACGCGATTCGCCCGGCTGGCCGCCGCCGGGGTGCGGCCCCTGTCCGTCGGGGGCGACCATCTGTGCACCCTGCCGGTGCTGCGGGGCATCGCCCGGCAGCGGCCGCTGGGGCTGATCCTGTTCGACAGCCACACCGACCTTTACCCGGCCTATTTCGGCGGCAAGGCGCTGACGCACGGCAACCCGTTCCGCCTGGCGGTGGAGGAGGGACTGATCGACCCGGCGCGATCCACAATGATCGGGATGCGCGGCACGACCTATGACACCGCCGACCGGGATTTCGCCGCAAGGCACGGCATCCGCATCGTGACGGCCGAGACGCTGCTGGACCGCGGCGCCGACCCGGTGATGCAGGAGGCGCGGGCGCGGGCGGGCGATGCGCCGGTCTATGTGAGCTTTGACATCGACTTCGTCGATCCGGCCTTTGCGCCCGGGACGGGCACGCCCGAGGTGGGCGGGCCGACCTCGGCGCAGGCGATTGCGGCGGTGCGGGGGTTGCAGGGGTTGAACATCGCCGCCGCCGACCTGGTGGAGGTGTCGCCGCCCTTCGACAGCGGCGGGATCACCGCCTGGCTGGGGGCCTCGGTGATGTTCGAACTGTTGTGCGTGATGGCCTAGGACCGCCGGTCCGCGTGGAACCGGCGCCGGGGGAGGGGCGCTGGACTTGTGATTGCAGGCAGGGTAATGAACCCCTGTTAGCGCTAACTGCGATTGCCCCGCAGGTGATCGCCCAGACCTCGGGGGCCATCCATGGTTTCGCGCGTCATCCCGGTCGAACCCTTCGACCTCGTCATCTTCGGTGGCACCGGCGATCTGGCACGCCGCAAGATCCTGCCCGGCCTCTATCGACGGTTCCGGGACGGGCAGATGCCGCCCGAGGCGCGCATCATCGGCGCCGCCCGGTCCGAGATGACGGCCGGGGCGTTCCGCGACAGCGTGGCCGAGGCGATCGCCACCTTCGTGCCGGAGGAGCGGCGCGACGCGGGCAGCACCGCGGCCTTTCTGGACCGCATCGGCTATGTCGCGATCGACGCGACCGGCGAGGGCGGCTGGACGGCACTGAAGGACGAGGTGCGCACGGATGTGGTGCAGGCCTTCTATTTCTCGGTGGCGCCCAGCCTGTTCGGGCCGCTGGCCGAACGGCTGCACCGCCACGGCATCGCCGGGCCGGAGGCGCGGATCGTGGTGGAAAAGCCGTTCGGCCGCGACCTTGCCAGCGCAAGGGCGCTGAACGCGACGCTGGCGGAGTATTTCGCGGAACGGCAGATCTACCGCATCGACCACTACCTCGGGAAGGAGACGGTGCAGAACCTGATGGCGGTGCGGTTCGCCAACATCCTGTTCGAGCCGCTGTGGAAGGCGCAGTACATCGACCACGTGCAGATCACCGTGGCCGAGACCGTGGGGGTCGAGGGGCGCGGGGCCTATTACGACAGGTCGGGCGCGATGCGGGACATGGTGCAGAACCACCTGATGCAGCTCTTGTGCCTGATCGCGATGGAACCGCCCTACCATTTCGACCCGAACGCGGTGCGGGACGAGAAGCTGAAGGTGATCCGCGCGCTCGACCCGGTCAGCCCGGGCGACATCGTGCGGGGGCAATACCTGGCGAACGGCACGGCGGGCGGGTATGTCGAGCATTCCGAAAACCCCGACAGCCGCACCGAGAGCTACATCGCGCTGAAGGTGCATGTGTCGAACTGGCGCTGGAAGGGCACGCCCTTCTATCTGCGCACCGGCAAGCGGCTGCGGGCGCGCACCTCGGAAATCGCCGTGGTGTTCAAGGAGCCGCCACATTCGATCTTCGATCAGGAGGGCGGCTGGCGCGAGAACCAGCTGGTGATCCGGTTGCAGCCGAACGAGGGGATGAACCTGAGCGTGATGATCAAGGAACCGGGGCCGGGGGGCATGCGCCTGACCTCGGTGCCGCTGGACATGTCATTTGCCAAGGCGCTGGGCGCCGAGGCGGCGGATGCGCCCGATGCCTATGAACGGCTGATCATGGACGTGATCCGCGGCAACCAGACCCTGTTCATGCGCGGCGACGAGGTCGAGGCCGCCTGGGCCTGGACCGATCCGGTCATCGCGGGATGGGAGGCGCGGGGCGACCGGCCGCGCGGCTATGATCCCGGGTCGTCGGGACCGGAGGACGCGCTGATGCTGATGCATCGGGATGGGCGGCGGTGGCGGGAAATACGCGAATGAATATTCAGGAATATGCCGATCGCGACATGCTGTTCCTCAGCCTTGCCAACGACATTGCGGGGCAGCTGGCCGATTTCCTGCGGCGCGAGGGGCGTGCCTCGCTGTCGGTTCCCGGGGGCACGACGCCCGGTCCGCTGTTCGACATCCTGTCGGGGGTGGATCTGGACTGGGCGTCGGTGGCGGTGTTCCTGAACGACGAGCGCTGGGTGGCCGAGGACAGCCCGCGTTCGAACACGCGGCTGCTGCGGGAACGGCTGCTGCGGGGCCGGGCGGCCGCGGCACGGCTGGTGCCGCTGTTCGCGCCCGCCGCGGTGCCCGAGGACCGGCTGGCGGAGCTGGGCCGGGGCGTGGCGGCGGAACTGCCGATTTCGGTGCTGCTGCTGGGCATGGGCGCCGACATGCACACGGCATCGCTGTTCCCGGGCGCCGACCGCCTGGCCGAGGCGCTGGCGCCGGATGCGCCGGTGCTGATGGCGATGCGCGCCGAGGCGGCGGGAGAGCCGCGCGTGACACTGACGGCGCCGGTGCTGGCGGGGGCGATGAACATCCACATCCTGATCACCGGAACCGAGAAGCGCGCGGCGCTGGAGCGTGCCGCGACCCTGCCGCCGGAGGTGGCGCCGGTGCGCGCCGTGCTGGATCACGCAACCGTTCACTGGGCGGAGTAAGCCATGAAATCTCAATGGGATGCCTTGCGTTCTTACCATGAAGGCGTGGCGGACAGGGCGATCCTGTCGCTGTTCGACACGGCGCGGGCGGATGATTTTTCGGCCCGGTCGGATGGCATGCTGCTCGACTATGCCAAGACCAACATCGACGGGCAGGCGCGCGATCTGCTGATGGCGCTGGCCGCGGCGGCGGATGTGGCGGCCAAGCGTGACGCGATGTTTGCCGGGGCAAGGATCAACGAGACCGAGGGGCGCGCGGTTCTGCACACGGCGCTGCGGGCGGGCGACGATGCGGTGGTGACGGTGGATGGCAAGGATGTGCTGCCCGCCGTGCGCGCCACGCGGGCACGCATGCACGCCTTTGCCGAGGACGTGCGGCAGGGCCGGTTCACGGGGCAGGGTGGCCGGATCACCGATGTGGTGAACATCGGGATCGGCGGGTCTGATCTTGGCCCGGCGATGGCCACGCTGGCGCTGGCCCCGTTCCATGACGGGCCGCGCGTGCACTATGTCTCGAACGTGGACGGCGCGCATGTGGCCGACACCCTGCGGGCGCTGGACCCCGGCACGACGCTGGTGATCGTGGCCTCGAAAACCTTCACCACGATCGAGACCATGACCAATGCCGATACGGCGAAGCGGTGGATGGCCGAACGGGTGGCGAACCCCGGCGCGCAGTTCGCGGCCGTGTCGACGGCGGCCGACCGGACCGCCGCCTACGGAATTGATGATGAACGAGTGTTCGGATTCGAGGACTGGGTGGGCGGCCGGTATTCGATGTGGGGTCCGATCGGACTGGCGCTGGACATCGCCGTGGGCCCTGCGCGGTTCGACGCGTTCCTTGCGGGAGGCCGCGCGATGGATGACCATTTCCGCAGCGCGCCCCTGGTGCAGAACCTGCCGGTGCTGCTGGCGCTGGTCGGCATCTGGCACAACCAGATCTGCGGGCATGCGACGCGGGCGGTGCTGCCCTATGACCAGCGGCTTGCCCGGCTTCCGGCCTATCTGCAGCAACTGGAGATGGAATCGAACGGCAAGCGCGTGGGCATGGACGGCACTGACCTGACCGGCCATTCCGGCCCGGTGGTCTGGGGCGAGCCGGGCACCAACGGGCAGCACGCGTTCTACCAGCTGATCCACCAGGGCACACGGGTCGTGCCCTGCGAGTTCCTGGTGGCGCGCGCCGGGCACGAGCCGGACCTGGCGCATCAGCACCTGCTGCTGGTTTCGAACTGCCTGGCCCAATCCGAGGCGCTGCTGCGCGGGCGGTCGCTGGCCGAGGCGACGGCGATCATGGCGAAGAAGGGCCTGACGGGGGCGGAACTGGACCGGCAGGCGCGGCACCGGGTGTTTCCGGGCAACCGGCCGTCGGTGACCATCGCCTATCCGCAGCTGACCCCCTTCGTGCTGGGCCAGATCATCGCGCTCTACGAACACCGCGTGTTCGTGGAGGGCGCGATCCTCGGCATCAATTCCTATGACCAGTGGGGGGTGGAACTGGGCAAGGAACTGGCCCTGGCCCTGCAGCCGATCCTTGAGGGGCGGCAGGGCACCGAGGGCAAGGACGGGTCCACCGCGGCCCTGGTGGCATTCCTGCGCGGATCGGGCGACTGACGCGAAGATTGCCCGGCAAGCCCTTGCCGGGCCGTCATTTCTTGCGCTTGCCGCGCTTCTCGCATTCGTCCTCGACGGCCTTGATGAGCTTGGCGTTGGTGGCGAAGGCCGAGAGCGCCTTTTTCTCCAGCGCATCGGGGCTTTCGCTGCCCGAGGAACCCGACAGGACCTGGTCGTAGACCTTGCCCGCGATTTCCTTCGACGCCTCGCCGAAGACCTTTCCCATGACCTCGGCCAGTTCCTTGTCGGTGGCCTTTTCGCCAAGGCTTTGCAAGAGCTTCTTCTTCGTCGAGGACGACAGCGCGCCGACCAGTTCCTTGCCCGCGAAATCGCCCAGCTTTTCCAGCTTCTTGAAGGGGCCTGCGGTAACCACCTCCTTGGCGACGATCTGCACGAACTTTTCCACCGTCAGGCCGCCGGCGTTTGACTTGTAGGCCTTGAGCGTCTCTTTCATGACGCCTTCCAGGATGTCCTTCCCGTTGGCCTTGAAATAGTTGATCAGCCACTGGACGACGACCTTTTCGGACGCCTTCTTGAACATCTCGCCGCCAAGCCGCTTTGCGACCTCGGGGCCGAGTTTCGCGAGGATCTTGTCGGCCGCGCCGCCCTTGATCAGCGCGCCGATCGAGCCGCCGATGAAGGCATCCTTCAGGACGTTCAGGCTGGCATCGCCAATACCCTTGGACTGGCCCGCGATGCCCTTTCCGACCTCGTTGGCGATGGTCTCGACCGCGGCCGTTCCCGCGCCGGCGACAACGCCCGCCGCCACCGCGCCAAGGCCATAGCTGGCCGCGACCGGCGCCGCGATCACACCCACGACGACGAAGGACGTGTCGCGCACGATCTCGAGGCCGGTGACGATCTTTTCTCCGCCGTCGATGATCGACGACACATAGGCCTTCATCTCGGCCCGGGCCTTGTTCGCCTCGGTCTGGGCCTTGGGAAACACGATGGCGAAGGCCTTGAGATTGCCCGCGTCCAGCATCTTCTGCGCCGATGAGGCGGCGGCCTCGGCATTCTTGATGACCGATTCCGACGGCAGCCTGATGCCCTTGACCGCGTCGATGCACCACCCGACGATGTACTGGTCAGACCGCAGTTTCTTCATGTCGTCGAAGAGCATCCGCGCTTCCTCGACGGCGCCCTTGAGCATGATCATCGGCGCGCGGAATTCCTTCTTCACGCGTTCGATGAGGGCGCGGTGGTCGGATTCGGTCAGCAGATAGACCTTGCCGTTGACGGTGACCTGCCATTTCGGCGGCTCGCCGCTGGAGGCCTTGCGCAGCACCTCCATCACCTTGTCGTCGAGGACGCCCGTGGGGCGCAGGCCGCTTTCGATCTGGAACTGCTTGATCGCAGCCACGGTCGCCTTGTCAAAGGCGCCGTTTTCAGGCGTGCGGGACTGCCGCGATGCCTTGTTCAGAAGTTTCTGCGCCTCCAGAACCACCTGCGAAGAGGTGTTCGGTTCAGCAAGGACCGCCATGCCCTATTCCTTTCACGGGGCAGAGACGCGCCCGGAACATAATCCTGCAAACGATACCGATGGCCATCATGGGGCGCAACGAAGGATTTCCATACCTGTCGCGGCGTCAGGGGGCGGGTGTCAGCGTCGTCACGCCGACCGCCGCGGCACGCGCAAGCCCGGGGTCCAGTGACATCGGCACATATTCGCCGCGCCGCCACAACTCGCCCAGATCGTCGTAATGGCGCGACAGCGGGTGGCCGGACTGGCCCGTGGACAGGATGAACACGGAACTGTCGGGATCGGCAAAGTCGTAGACGCCGCGATAGCCCGCACCATGCACGTTCAGAAAGGGATCCGGATCGGTACCGCGCGTGCGCCCGCGCAGCAGGGTGCTGTCGCCGCCGCTGGTGGATTGCCGGATGTTCACGAAATGCCGGATCACCGGCACCTCGCCCAGCACGGCATGGTCATGCGTGGCCTGGTGGGCATCGCCCCAGCGCCAGCTTTCCAGATTGGTGCCGTAGCGTTCGGACAGGCGCAGCAGCGCCTCGTCCAGTGCCAGCCGGGCGATTTCGGTACAGGTCTCGATGGCGGCGGACTGGATCACGTCGCACCATTTGCCTGCCCCGCCGGTGTTGCGGAACACACGCTCCAGGAACACCGGGTCGGCATGGGTGAATTCGTCCGCCAGCGGTCCCAGTTCATCGCGGATCAGGCGCTGCTGCAATGCCCGCAGCCAGGCCTCGGTGATCAGCGGCTCGGGCAGGTGCTCGTTCATTTCGCCGTTCCATTCCGCCAGCAGGACCAGCGCCCGCTCGCGGAACCGCTCGGGCGTCCCGTCGGGCGACGGCGTGCCGGTGAACCACAGATCCGCGCCGATCAGCGGCAGGATCGCCCGGGCAACGGGCGACACGGTGTCGAGCTGCGCCTCGATGAAACTTTCGCGGGTATGCACCTCGCGCGTGGCCATCAGGGTCAGCCAGCGGCGGATGCGATGGGTATCGCCCCACAGGAACGACTGGTGGGCGGGGAAGGGGGCATCGACGGTCTTGTTGTTGGTATTTCCGATCAGGCCCGAGGGCGGGTTCACGACCCGCAGATTGTCCTCATAGGGGAACATGCCCTGCCAGCGGTTCGCGGCCTGGGCGCCAAGGCTCGGCATGCGGCCCTGGCTGGCATGGGCGGGATCGCGGCGCGGGACGGCGCCGATCACCTGCATGGCGATGCCGTCCTTGTCGGCCAGTGTCAGGTTCTGCGCGGGCGCCACGTACTGGCGCCCCGCCTCGATCCCCTCGGCCACCGATTGTGACCGCATCAGGCGCAGGGCGGCGGTCATCGAGGTGTCGCGCGGCGAAAGGGCCGTCCAGGACAGCGCGGCGACATGGCCCGCCGGGGTGACCGTGGCAAGGTCGTAGTGCGATCCTGGCAGCACCGGGCCGTTGTCGGTCCATCGCAGGGTGACGGTGACGGGCTCGGCATCCTTCACGGTGATGATGGACCGGCGCGTGTCGAAGGGTTTCCAGCCCTCGGGCGTCTCGTACTCTTCGGGATTGTCGGGGTTGAGGCGCTCGATGAACACGTCCTGATCGTCGACATAGGCTGTCGTCAGCCCCCAGCCCAACGCCTGCGACCGGCCGGTCAGCACCACCGGCATGCCGGGAATCGTGCCGCCGATCACGCCGCCCGATTGCAGCTCCAGCCGCGCGAGATACCAGATTGCGGGGGCGGTGAACCCCAGGTGCGGGTCGTTCGCCAGAAGCGTGCCGCCCGCCGCCGCCCGGCGCGGTTCGGCGGCGAAGGCATTCGACGCACCGGCGAAGGGCAGGCGGCGGAACGGCGACAGCGGATCCTCTGCCAGCCGCGTGGGCATCTGGCCCGGCACGGCGCCCGGCACGATCAGCCCGTATTGCGGCAGCGCGGTGACCGCATCGTTCGGGTCGTCGGGCAGGATGTCGGACAGACGTTCCGGCGCGAGCAGCAGCGAGGTGCGCGCGCGCAGGACCTCGGCCTCGAGGTGGCCCGAAAGCTGCAATGCCATCAGCTTGATGATGGCGATGCTGTCGGCCGGCGCCCAGGCGGCGATCTCGCTGGAGAACAGGAAGAATTCCGGCGCGCCACGGCCGCGGGCCCGGGCGTTGACCTCGCCGATCCAGGCGTTCACGCCACGCGCGTAGGCTTCGAGCGCGCGCCGCGTGTCATCGTCCTGCGCCTCGACCGAACCGAGCGCGAGCGTGTAGAGGTCGAAGCGGCGCAGGATCTCGTCGATGCGCACGGTGCGTGCGCCGAACATTTCGGACAGCCGGCCCTGCGCGGTGCGGCGCAGCATCGTCATCTGCCACAGCCGGTCCTGCGCATGGACGAAGCCGAGGGCGAAGAACACATCCTCGTCCGTCTGGCCGAAGATGTGCGGGATGTTCGCGTTGTTGCGCACGATCTCGACCGGGCCGGAAATGCCCCGCAGGGCGAACCGTTCCGAATAGTCGGGCAACGACCGGGTCAGGAACACATAGACGATGGCAAGCGCCAGCGCGGCCAGCAGTGCCAGCCCGGTAAATATGCGCAGGAGCCAGCGGAAGGCGAGAAGCATGGGAAGAACGCTTGACCTCGGGAGACCAGCCGATACCTAGGACATCCGATCGGATCAGGCAATCGCGAGGGGCAAGATGGCAAAGGTGGCGTTTCTGGGGCTCGGGGTCATGGGCTTTCCGATGGCGGGGCATCTGGCGGCCAAGGGCCATCAGGTGACCGTCTACAACCGCAATGCCGCCAAGGCCGAGGCCTGGGTGGCCAAGCACGGCGGGCATTCCGCGCCGACGCCGAAGGCCGCCGCGGAAGGTCAGGATTTCGTGATGGCCTGTGTCGGCAACGATGACGACCTGCGCGCGGTCTGCATGGGCGCCGAGGGTGCCTTCGCCGGGATGTCGGCGGGTGCGGTGTTTGTGGATCACACCACCGTGTCGGCGCAGGTGACGCGCGAGATGTCGGCGGCGGCCGCCGCACAGGGCAAGGGATTTGTCGACGCGCCGGTGTCGGGCGGTCAGGCCGGGGCCGAGAACGGCGTGCTGTCCATCATGTGTGGCGGCAGCGAGGCCGACTATGCCCGCGCCGAGCCGGTGATGGCCGCCTATGCCCGCATCTGCCGCCGCCTGGGCGAAAGCGGGTCGGGGCAGATCGCCAAGATGATGAACCAGATCTGCATCGCGGGCCTGGTGCAGGGTCTGTCCGAGGCGCTGGCCTTCGGACAGAAGGCCGGCATGGACGGCGCCGCCGTGGTCGAGGTCATCAGCCAGGGTGCCGCCGGGTCCTGGCAGATGGCGAACCGTCACAAGACGATGCTGGACGACAAGTTCGACTTCGGCTTTGCCGTCGACTGGATGCGGAAGGATCTGGGCATCTGCCTCGCCACCGCGCGCGAGATCGGCGCCAGCCTGCCGGTGACCGCTCTGGTCGATCAGTTCTATGCCGAGGTGCAGACGATGGGCGGCAACCGCTGGGACACCTCGTCGCTGATCAAGCGGCTGCCGCGCTGATCCGCCGCCGCGAGGGCGTGCTGCCCCGCCTGCGTCCTATGCGCTTGCGCATCGGCCCGTCATGGTCTAGACGCGCGCCACTTCACAGGCGGAGTGCGGGCTTCCGGGGGAGACATCCCCGGCGGTCCACCGGTTGGGGGAAACCCTGAAATCACTCCGCCGAGGCGCAAACCGGAAAGGACACGACATGGCGCTCCCCGAGTTCACCATGCGTCAGCTGCTTGAGGCTGGCGTTCACTATGGCCACCAGACCGCACGCTGGAACCCGAAGATGGGCGAGTACATCTACGGCGACCGCAACGGCATCCACATCATCGACCTCACCCAGACCGTTCCGCTGCTGGACCAGGCGCTGAAGGTCGTGCGGGACACGGTCGCCAAGGGCGGCCGCATCCTGTTTGTCGGCACCAAGCGCCAGGCGCAGAAGGCGGTGGCCGAGGCTGCGGAACGCTGCGCGCAGTTCTACATGAACCACCGCTGGCTGGGCGGCACGCTGACCAACTGGAAAACCGTGTCGCAGTCGATCCAGCGCCTGAAGCAGATCGACGAGCTGATGGCGCATGGCGCCGAAGGGTTGACCAAGAAGGAGCGGCTGAACATCGAGCGCGAGCAGGCCAAGCTGCAGGCGTCGCTGGGCGGCATCCGCGAGATGGGCGGCACACCCGACCTGCTGTTCATCATCGACGTGGGCAAGGAAGACCTGGCCATCCTGGAAGCGCAGAAGCTGGGCATCCCGGTGGTCGGCGTGGTCGATACCAACTGCTCGCCCAAGGGCGTCACCCATGTGATCCCGGGCAATGACGACGCGGCCCGTGCGATCCAGCTTTACTGCGATCTGGTCAGCCGCGCGGCGCTTGACGGCATGTCGGCGCAGCTGGGCGCCGCCGGCGTCGACCTGGGCGCGCTGGAAACCGCACCCGAGGAAGAGGCGACGCTGGCCTGAGCCGGCCGTCGCACGGCTGTTACGCGGCGGGGATAGCCCCCGCCGCGACCCATCCGATTTTCAGGAGACGGACATGAACATCACCGCTTCGATGGTGAAGGAACTGCGGGATTCGACCGGCGCCGGCATGATGGATGCCAAGAAGGCGCTGACCGAGACCAACGGCGACATGGAAGCCGCCGTGGACTGGCTGCGCACCAAGGGCCTTGCCAAGGCCGCGAAGAAGGCCGGCCGCGTCGCGGCCGAGGGCCTGGTCGGCGTGGCCGTCGCGGATGGGCGCGGTGTCGCGGTCGAAGTGAACTCCGAGACCGACTTCGTTGCAAAGAACGGCGATTTCCAGTCGCTTGTCGCGGGCATCAGCAAGGCCGCGCTGGCGGTGGACGACATCGAGGCGCTGAAGGCGCAGCCGCTGCTGCCGCAGGGCGACACGGTCGAGACCGCGCTGACCTCGGCGATCGCCACGATCGGCGAAAACATGACGCTGCGCCGCATGGCGACGGTCACCGGCGATTCGGTTGCCGCCTATGTGCACAACGCTGCGGCCGAGGGCATGGGAAAGATCGGCGTTCTGGTTGGCGTGAACGGCAAGGACAACGGCACCGCCAAGCAGATTGCGATGCACATCGCGGCCTTCAACCCGGCGTCGCTGTCCGAGAAGGATCTCGACCCGGCGCTGATCGAACGGGAAAAGAACGTCCTGAGCCAGCAGGCCCGCGAATCGGGCAAGCCCGAGGCGGTGATCGAGAAGATGATCGTCGGCCGGATGGCGAAGTTCTTCGAGGAGGTCACGCTTCTGGGACAGAAGTTCGCGATGAACCCCGAAATCACCGTGGGCCAGGCCGCCAAGGAGGCCGGGATCGAGGTGACGGGATTCGTCCGGATGGCGGTGGGCGAGGGGATCGAGAAAGAGAAAGAGGATTTCGCGGCGGAAGTCGCGAAGATGGCGCAGGGCTGAACCGGCACGGGGCAGGGGGGCTGGAACACCGGTCCCCCGGCCACGGCATGCCGACGGCACCGGTTCCACGAACCCGAAACGGCAACGGGGCAGCCCAAGGCTGCCCCGTTTCCGTTCGACGCGCCTCACACTGGGGATGAGATTGGCGCACTGACACTGGACGCCCCGCACCGCCGACTAAAGGCGGCCCAGGATTTTGGCCGATCGGGCAACCCGACGACCGCCCGGAAGTGCCGGAGCGAAAATCGCGCTCCCGACCCGACCGGAGAGTTCCAAGGCTTAGCCTTCACTCACGGAACGAGGCCACTTTGCACCGAGGCGCGGTTTCGCGAAAGTAGGGGAATCCTTACCACTTCGTGATGGCTCGTGAGCGTGCCGAAGCGAGTTGCCCCCGTTCGTCGGCAGGGGCACCGAGGCGGGGGCACCGGCCTCGTCATCGGCCTTGGTGAAGATCAGGTTCAGCAGGGTGCCCTTGGCAACGGCCTGGGCCGTCGTCTCGACGTTCAGCGCGGCGCGGGCAAGGCGCAGGTGCTTTTCGACCATCGCCGGCGAGATCGACATCAGGATGCCGATGTCCTGTGTCGTCTTGCCGTCGGCCACCCATTCCAGCACCTCGCGCTGACGGGGTGTCAGGCCCCGCCGCACATAGTTGGCCGGCAGGCTGATGATCCGCAGGTGCATCATGTGTGCCACCGCCACGATCCCCGGGCCATGCCGTGCCAGGATGTCATCGACGTCGTCATGGTCGAGCCCCGGATCGGCGGTCAGCCCCAACGCCCCCTTGGTGCGCTGCGTTTCGGGAAAGCTGATGGCGACGCCCGCAAAGATGCCGAAACGGGCATTCACCCGCACCGCCTCGGCCTCGTCCGGCGGCAACAGCCCGGCCGCAAAGTCGTCATGCACCCAGCGCCACGTCGTCACGCCGGTGTTGCGCATCAGCCAGCGATAGACCGGCGTCTTCTTGAAGAAGCCGTCGCGGACATAGAGCTGGGTGTATTCCTCCTCCGAGGTGGACAGGAACAGGGCGTCCTCCGGGTCGCCTATCGAGGTTTCGGTGCGGAACCGGGTCAGCCCGTAGTTCAGCCGCTGGAATCCCATCGGCGTGAAGTAGCCGGCAGCCGCCGACCATGCCTCGTCAATGCGCTGCGCCTGGGCTATCCGCCCCAGGAGGTGCAGGATATCGCTCACCCGTCAGTTTGCCCCATTCAGGCGCCGCGGCACGGGGCAGCGGCGACAATCATCCCCATCCGCAGTGATACGGCGCCGCCGCCCATTGTGTCGAGCGCGGCGACAGGGCATTTGACGGGCGTTTGACGGGGTGGGCAGGGCGCGGACAATGGGCGGCACGGATGTGGCGGTGGTGGGCGGTGGTGTCATGGGCGCCTCGGTGGCGTTCTGGCTGACGCGGATGTCGCCGGGCCTGCGCGTGACGGTGATCGAGCGCGATCCGACCCACGCGCGGGCCGCGACGGCACTGTCGGTCGCCTCGATCCGCCAGCAGTTCAGCACCGCCGTGAATGTGCGGTTGTCGCGGTTCGGAATCGCGTTCCTGCGCGGGATTGCGGAATGGACCGGACCAGAGGGCGGCGTGCGCGATCTGGGCCTGACGCTGAACGGCTACCTGTTCGTGACCGGCTCCACCGAAGCGGCCCGGGTGATGACCGAGGTGGCGGCGATGCAGCGTGCCGAGGGTGCCGCGACCGAGGTGCTGACACCGGAGGGGATTGCGGCGCGCTTCCCCTGGATCGAAACCGGCGACCTCGTCGCCGGATCATTCGGACCGCGCGACGAAGGGTGGTTCGACAACATGGGCCTGCTGGCCGCATTCCGCAACGCGGCGCGCGCGGCGGGGGCAAGGTTCGTGACCGATGAGGTTACGGGGCTTGCCGTCACCGGTGGCAGGGTCTCGGCAGTCCGGCTGGCCGCGGGTGGCGACCTTGCCTGCGGCACGGTGGTCAACGCCGCGGGAACGCGGGCGGCCCAGGTCATGGCCATGGCTGGCCTGCCGCTGCCGGTGGAGCCGCGCAAGCGCACGGTCTTTGTCATTGACGCACCGAACGCGCGCCATCCTGGCGCACCCTTGCTGATCGACCGGGGCTTCTACCTGCGGCCGGAACGCGGCCACTGGATCACGGCGACCGTTCCGCAGAACGATTCTGCCTGTGACGCCAACGATTTCGATCCGGATCTTCATCTGTTCGAGGATGTGATCTGGGAACAGCTCTATGCGCGTTGCCCGGGGTTCGATGCGGTGAAGGTCGTGCGCCACTGGGTTGGCCACTACGACTTCAACACGCTGGACCAGAACGCCATTCTGGGTCCGCATCCGGCGATGCCGAACCTGTTCCTGTGCAACGGATTTTCCGGCCACGGGCTGCAGCAGTCTCCGGGCGTCGGACGTGGGCTGGCCGAGCACATTCTCACCGGCGCCTGGCAGAGCATCGACCTGTCCGACCTCGCGGCCGACCGCATCCTGGAGGGCAAGCCCTTGCGCGAACGTGCGGTGGTCTGAGGGGGTTTGCGGGTCTCCACACATTACATAATACTGATTATGCGAGTCACGTATCTCGGAAGGCGGTGCACCTCGTCCGGCATCGCGGTCTCGCCGGTGGCACGGCGCCGCGTCAGACGGACTGCCCGGCGACCCAGCCCGAAGACCATGCCCACTGGAAGTTGTATCCGCCCAGCCATCCGGTCACATCGACCACCTCGCCAATGAAGTACAGGCCAGGCACGGCGCGTGACTCCATCGTGCGCGGATCCAGCGCATCGGTATCCACACCACCCAGTGTCACCTCGGCGGTGCGGTACCCCTCGGTCCCGACCGGTCGCAGTTCGGCCGCGTGGATTGCACGGTCCAGCATGTCGAGTGCGGTGTTCGGCTGGTCCGCCAGGTTTCCCGCCAGTCGCACTTGCGCCACGACATGCCGGGCCAGACGTTCCGGCAACAGTGTTGCAACCGCGGTTGCGACCGCCATCCGGCCCTGTGTGGCGCGCAAGTTGCGCAGATGCGCCGCGGCACTCCGCCCCCGCGACAGGTCGACCGTGATCGGCTGACCCTCGCGCCAGTAGTTCGACACCTGTAGCACCGCCGGGCCGGACAGACCGCGATGGGTGAACAGCACCGCCTCGTCAAACCCCGCACGGGCACAGGATACCCGGCCCTGCACGGCGGTCCCGGCCAGCGGACGCAGCCATGTCAGCTCCTGCTCGGCAAAGGTCAGCGGCACCAGGCCCGGCCGCGTCTCAACCATTGGCAGACCAAAGGACTGGGCAATCCGATAGCCCGCATCGGTCGCCCCCATCTTCGGTATCGACTTGCCGCCGGTGGCCACGACGACCCGCGCCGCAGTTACCACGCCGCGTGAAGTTTCAATCTTAAATATCTGATCATGCTTGTGAACATCGCCAACCCTTGACCCGGTCCAAAGCGCCGCTCCGGCAAGCCCATCCAGCAGCATCCGGGTTATCTGGGTGGCCGGTCCGTCGCAGAACAGCTGGCCCAGCGTCTTTTCGTGCCACGCGATCCCGGCACCGTCGACACGGGCCACGAAATCCGCAGCCGTGAACCGCTTCAGCGCCGAAATCGCAAAGCGCGGGTTCTTGGACAGAAACCGGTCCGGAGCGACGCCGAGGTTGGTGAAATTGCAGCGCCCGCCGCCCGAGATGCGGATCTTCTCGCCCGGGCGTTCGGCATGGTCGATGACCAGCACACGTCGACCGCGCCGTGCCGCCTCGCCCGCGCAGAACAGCCCTGCCGCACCGGCCCCAAGGATCGCGACATCCACTTGCATGGGCAGCATCTAGCCACCCTGCCCCGCCCCCGCAACGTCGGTTTTTCGCGCAAGCGCGCGCGCGCACCCCTTGCACCCCCCGGGCGCCTTCGCTAGAACCCGCCGCAGTTGGGGCGTCGCCAAGCGGTAAGGCAGCGGTTTTTGGTACCGCCATACCTAGGTTCGAATCCTAGCGCCCCAGCCACCTTCCCGCGCGCATCATTCCCGCATCGGAACAGGCACATAGGTGGCCTGTCCGTCCGGCGTGACGACGACCTGGTACGGGATCCGGTAAAACCCGCTGCGAACGTAGAACACCAGGTTTCCGTCCACCTTCTCGGGCGGGCGGATCATGCCGAACTCGGGCATGCCCATGTCGCGCAGCCGCACCGGGGCCACGGGCGTGTCCTCTGGTACAGTCTCGGGCTCGGCGGCCCAGGCCGCGCGATATTCGGCCTCGAAGGCCGCCGGGTCCATGATCATCTCGTAGTCGTAGCCATAGGTCAGGTGGTTCACGACGCGGGCATAGACCTTGATCCAGTGCGGATCCGCAAGGTCGGGCACGCGCGCCAGCACCTCTGGCAGATTGTCCACCGGTTCGCGCGCGACCATGATCACAGGCGCCCCGCTGTCGTTCAGGTAGAAGGCAATGGGCGGAAGTCCGTCGGCCATGGTCAGGCTGCTCCTTCAATGGTGGGGTGGCGGGCGGTCAGGGCTTGATCCAGGACCATGGTCCATCCTCCCAGTTCTGGCCGAGCGGCACCATCTTGCCGCCCGGTTCCGTGCGCGTCCACATGATCAGGTCGCCGGTCATCGGATCGGGCGCGGCGACGAAATAGTCCTGGCTCTCTGCCCCGCCCCAGTTGCTGTCGGCCACAACAACCATCGGCGGCCCGAGCTCGGCGACAAGCCGCGATCGCAGCGCGGCCTCGGTCTCGTCGTTCACCTGGTCCTTGTAGAAGTCGAGGATCTCGCGGCGCCGCGCCCGGTTCGCGCCCGGCTCGTCCTCGGCAATGTACTTGTCCGCGCGCTTCTGCGCGGCGATGGTCGTTGCCGCGTCGACCTCGGTCTTGATCTTCGCCGAGACCTCGGAGGGCGTCATGTCCGACGTCGGCGCGTTCTTGATCGCCTTCACCAGTTCGGCCCGCATCGGCTCGCTCGCGCTCTCCATCATCGCCTCGATCTGCTCGCGGAACAGCTTGGCGGCCTGCGCGGCGGGCATTTTCGTGCTGGCCATGCGCTGCCCGGGCTGAACCAGTTCGCTCTGGATCTTGGCCGCCGAATCGGGATCGCGGATCTTGTCCATCGACGGATGCTTGGGCAGGGCGTTGAACGCATGGCCGGCATCCACCCCCGATGTCGCCAGCAGGTGCATGTCGCCCGGCATCGACCCGTGCTTGCCCAGGATGCTGGTCAGGATGCCCGCCGTGCGGTCCGACCGGCTGGGCGCCGGCGTGCCCGGCTTGGCCAGAACCTGCTCGCGCTTCGGATCGCCGCCGTCCAGCACCTTCTGGGCTTTCGCCTCGAACCCGCCGGACGAAAGCTCCCATGGCTTGTAATCCTTGCCGTTGCCCGAGGGATCCTTCATCGCGTCGATCACGGACTGGATGAATGCCGCCGAACTGACCAGCGTGACGATCTGCGCGCCCTTGGGGCTGGTGGCCGTCTCGCCGCAGGCTGCCAGCGCGATCGTCGCGATGGCCGCGGAGAAGTCGGCCTCGCTGCGGATCGCCTTGGACCCGTGCATCAGTTCATAGCGACCCTCGGACGAACGCCCGTCGCCGCCGCCGCCCGCCTTGGGCGCCGTCGGGTTGTAGACAAACACCAGATCCCGCTTGGTCGCTGCGAAGATCTTGCTCTCGATACCTTCGACGACGTCGCCCGTGCTGGTGTCGGTATAGCCGTACCAGGTCAGGTCGTCGGCCCCCATGATCCCCTGGATGGCCCCAAGGTTGTTGGCCGAGTCGGTCGAACGGAACATCGACGTGGTCAGGCGGTTCCGCTGGACGCTGTCCTCCTCGTTCGCGGCCGCGGTGGCGACCGAGTATTCCCAGGACCGCAGCAGCGGGTTCTCGCCCGGATGTTCGCGCTTGTTTGCGGGAACCGGGGGCTTGCCATCGGGCTTGAACATGCCCGTGCTCGCGATCTTGGAATATTCCTCCATCGCGCGCAGCGGATCGGTTTCGCGGATCGAGCGCACCGGCGCGGTCGAGAAGCACGAACCGACCGGACCCTGCGACAGCGGCGTCATCATCGCCGTCAGGACCGAGGCCCGCGCATCGTTGTCGGTCAGGGCATTCGGCGCCTTGCCGACCGTCCGGCCGATGATCTCCTTCGCCGTGCCGGGCGAGGTCGGCTTGGCCAGGGTCGAGGCGCCGGGCAACGTGGTTGCCGTGATGGTTCCCTGCGCCTTGTCCTTCGTCGCCGGATCCGTGAACAGCTTCTTGGTCTCGGCGGTCTTTTCGTTCAGTTGCGGCGTGAAGGTGTTCAGCGACCCGGGATGGAACAGCATGTGATCCATCGCGCCCTTGGCCTTGACGCTGCCGAAGTCGACCGCGCCATCGTCGCCAAGCGCCGCGTCGGCCATGGCGCGCGTGCGCGCCTGGGCGACTTGCTTTACCCGCACCTTCTCTTTCGCCGGATCGGGATCCGGCGCTGCCATCCCGCCATGAGGATCGGCGTCGAACTGCTTGCCTGTCTTGAGATAATCCTCAAAACCCTTGAAGTAGTCCGGGCCCATCTGGGCACCCATGCGCAACGCGTTGGCCGCCATGTCGCGCATCTGGTCGGCAGGCAGTTCAAGCTTCTTCCCGCTGCCGTCCGCAAAACCATCCTTGAACTTCCCCGCCACGAAGGCGGCGTTCTGTGCCACGGCCGAGGGGTCCTTCGATCCGCGCGCCGCCGCGATGGCGTCATCCGCCAGCCGCGCATCCGTGCCGTAGAGCGCCGCAAGCTTCGCCTTGTCGTCATCCTTCATCGGCGGCTTGGCATCGGCCGACAGCGGGCCGAAGCTGACGGCATCCAGCAGCCCCTGCTTGGCCCTGATCTTTTCCAGCGCCGCGTCTTCCTTGGCCTTGCCTGCCTCGGCCTTCTGGAACCCGTCAAAGGCCGTCCGCGAGGCGTCGTTCAGCTTCTCGACCTCCTTGTCGGCGGCGGCCAGCGCCTTTTCAGCCTCGGCCAGCGCCTTCTTCGCGGCCTCGTTGGCATTGATCAGCCGCGTCGTGGCGGCGTGCCAGTCGTTCTGCTCCTGCGGCGACAGCAGCTTCAGCGCCTCGGGCGTGATCTCGTGATCCTTGATGGCCTGGGCCGCCAGATCGGCGGTGTTCTTGGCCGTGTCGCGCTTGCCCAGGGCTTCGGTCCGGCTCTGCATGCCGGCCGTCGCGGCCCTGTTCGCATCCGCCAGGGCCTTCAGCTTGGCCTCGACCTCAAGCCGCGCAGCCTCGGCCTTCTGCATTGCCTGCTGCGTGGCGGCAGGGCTGGTATCCGTCTCGCCACCCTGCTCCATCGCCTTCAATGTGCCGAGCATCTGCAGGAAGGTATCGGGCGATGACGCCTGAAGTTTCAGCAGCGCCTCGCGCCGATCTTCGGGGATCTTCGCGTCGGACAACAACTTCGTCTTGTAGGCCTTTGCTTTTGCTGGGTCTTTTTCCCACTCTTCGAGCAGACGGATGCGTTCATCGCGCGACACGCCCAGCCCATCCAGCATCGCCGTGTCGGCGCGCACCTCCGGTGTGGCGGTCAGGTTGGTGACAAAGTCCTCGACCCCGTCCTTTGCCTTGCCGATCCCCTCGACCACCGACTTGCCCATCTCGGTCATCGTTCCGACGACCTCGCCCGCCTTCTTCTCGATGCCCTCCTTGACATCCTCGCCCAGCGCGACGCCTTCCTCGAAAAGGTTCGACAGGCCGTCGCTGACGCTTTGCAGGACCGACTTGCCCTCGCTTCCAAGTTTGCCGACCTCGGTCGCCACCAGCCCCTTCAACACGCCCAGTGCCTGCTGCGCCTTCTTCAGATCGCGTCCGATCTCGGTGGCGAACATATCGGCAAGGGTGCGGGCCTTGCCCGCCACGGGCTTGGCGGCAGCGGCCATGACGCGTTGAAGATCGTCGCGCAGCGCGTTGAAATCCCTTTGCAGCTGCTCACGCATTGCGGCCGGGTCCGGCCCGGCCGGTGCCAGTGATTTCAGCCCCGCCTCGATCGCGTCCAGCAGCTTTCCGGCACGCTCGAAACCTCCGGCGGCCAGTTCGCCCGCCGCAGCCTTGACCGCCGTGACCAGCTTGTCCGCCCCGGCAAGCGCCTGGTCGGAGGCGGCCTTGACCTGCGGCACGATTGTCTTCATGCGTTCGGTCAACTGGGCCTTCAGGTCCTCGCCGTCCCCGGGCTCGACCGGTGCGACCATGCCGTCGCCGACCTTCTGTTCCTCGACCTCGCCCTCGGCGCCTTCATCCTCGTCATCCAGCGTGCCACCGCCCGGCAGGTGGATCATCACCTTGCACTTGATGCCAACGTTCTTGAAATGCCGCTTGGCCAGGCGCGGCAGGTTGCGCGCCACGTCCTCCTCGGCAGAGCGCAGGTTCATCACCTTGCCGTCGACCTTCATGATGCCCGAGACCATCATGGCGGACATGCCGCCCTTGGACTTGGCGATCGGGATCAGCGCCTCGCAGGTCTTGACCTTGGAGGCTTCGATCACGACGCCTTCCTTGGTCTTCATCATGACGAAGTTGTGCTCGGTCTTCCGCGCGGACGCGATCAGGTCTTCGAGTTCCTTTGCGGGATCCGCGGTCTTGGAATCGGCCATGACTACCTCATCGAAAAATAACGCCTGCAACCCGTCGCGCGGGCCCAACTATCCTTTCGAGAGTAGTCGCAGCATGCCGAGTCGCGCAACGACGCATTGCGCATGGCAGATTCCTCATCCAGAACATGAGGATCGGTCTGCAACTATCTGATGTTAGTTATCCATTCCTGAGGCATTCGATCACGGCCCCGGCTGGAACATCATCGGCCACGAACGCCTGGCCGATCCCCCGCGCCAGAATGAAGCGCAAGCGGCCGTCGACGACCTTCTTGTCCTGCCCCATCAGCGACAAGAGCGCCTCGGCCGGGGGCAGATCGCCCGGAATGTCGGCCAGCCGCGCGCGCATGCCCATTGCGGCCAGATGCGCCCGCACGCGGCTGGGGGCTTCCTGCGCGCAAAGGCCCAGCCGCGCCGACAGGTCGAAGGCCAGCGCGCATCCGATGGCCACGCCCTCGCCATGCAGCAGGCGGTCGGAGTATCCGGTGGCCTTTTCCAGCGCATGACAGAACGTGTGGCCAAGGTTCAGCAGCGCCCGCTCACCCTCTTCGGTCTCGTCCCGCGAAACGATCCCCGCCTTCATCCGGACCGACGTGGTTACGGCATGCACCCGTGCGGCCGCCTCGCCCGCCGCCAGCCGCGGCCCCGCGGCCTCGAGCCAGTCGAAGAAGGCCGCATCGCCCAGAAGGCCATACTTCACCACCTCGCCATAGCCTGACAGGAACTCCCGCGCGGGCAGCGTATCCAGCAGCGTGGTGTCGCACAGCACCAGCGAAGGCTGGTGGAATGCCCCGACGAGGTTCTTGCCCTGTGCGGTGTTGATGCCCGTCTTGCCGCCGACCGAACTGTCGACCTGCGCCAGCAGCGAGGTCGGCACCTGCACGAAGCGCACGCCGCGCCGCAGGATCGCGGCGGCGAACCCCGCCAGATCGCCGATCACGCCGCCGCCCAGCGCAATCACCATGTCGCGCCGCTCGATCCGTTGCTCCAGCAGCCATTCGACGGCGCGCTCGAGATGCGGCCAGCCCTTCGTCGCCTCGCCGGGCGGCAGCATCAGGGCGGACACCGCGATGCCCGCCGACTCCATCGCCGCGCTCAGCGCCGGCAGGTGCAGCGCCGCGACCGTCTCGTCGGTGATCACCGCAACCCGGCGCCGCGCCAGCAGCGGGCCGACGGCAGCCCCGGCCTGCGCCAGCAGCCCCGCGCCGATCCGCACGTCATAGGACCGCGCCCCGAGTTCCACGCGCACCGTTTCGGTCATGCCCCCGCCTCCGTCACATCCGCGCGCGCGTTCAGGGCCGCCAGAACCTTGCGCGCCATCGCCTCGACCGGAAGGCCGGCCTCGGCATCCACGACCACATCGGCCAGCGCATAGACCGGCCCGCGCTGCGCCAGAAGGGCGGCCAGCGTGGCCTGCGGATCGGCGGTGCGCAACAGCGGCCGGTTCGTCTTGTGCCGCACCCGCGACCACAGCAGCGGCAGGTCGGCGCGCAGCCACACCGACACGCCATGTTCCGCGACCTGCTGCCGGTTGCGTTCCGACATGAAGGCCCCGCCCCCGGTGGACAGGATGCAGGGCGGCCCGCGCAGCAACCTTCCGATCACCTGCGCTTCCTTGTCGCGAAAGAAGGGTTCGCCCTCGCGTTCGAAGATCTCGGGAATGGTGCGGTTCGCGGCACGCACGATCTCGTCGTCCGAATCAAGGAACGGCACGTGCAGAAGCCGCGCCAGGGCGGTGCCGACGGCGGTCTTGCCAGCGCCCATCATGCCCACCAGAACAACGGTTTTCTTCAACCGAGCCATGTGCCCGTCGTCCCCGCCCTGCCCCGTCACGCCGACCTTTCCGGCACCGCGCGTTCCTCAGGGCGTCTGAATGGCGTGAACTCCGCCCGAATGCCATATATATTCACCCTGAACAGGCGCCCGCAGCGGCGCGGATCACAAGAAACGGGCAGACTGAAAGGCAGGCTGGACATGGGACGGATCATCAAGGCGGTTCTGGTGCTGGCGGTTGCGGCCTTTCTGGGCCTTGTTGCCTATGCCTACCTGGGCGATTTGTCGCCCCCACAGGTGCCTGTCACGAAGCCGGTCACGCTGAATGCACCCTGATCCGCGTCTGACACTGACAGTCCTGTGCCTGATCCTGGCGGCGCTGGCCCCGCACCAGGTCCGCGCCGAGGCGCCGATGTCGGCCATCGACTGGCTGTCCGAATCGGTGACCCGGCCGCAGAGCACGCCGGAGCCGGAAGCGCCGGTCGCATCCAATGGCGCCGCGCCCTCAGACGTGGCCGTCAGCGTTCTGGACGCGCCATCGGCGGATGCCGCGGGGACGCTGCCGACCTCGGTCACCGGCCTGCCCCGTCGTCTGTGGGGGCTCGGGCGGACCGAGGACATCCTGCGCCTGATCGCGGTCGACCGGGCCGACGTGCTGCCTGCGCTGCGGTCGCTGCTGGTCACGGTGCTGCTGGCCGAGACGGAACCGCCGGCCGACGCCACCGGCGCCGGTCGGCTGCTGCTGATGCGGGTCGACAAGCTTCTCGACATGGGCGCCATCGAGGAGGCGGGCGCCTTGGTCGCCGCGGCGGGGCGGATCGGCGGCGCGCCCGAGGCCGACCTGTTCCGCCGCGACTTCGACGTCGCGATGCTGACCGGAACCGAGGACCGCGCCTGTGCCGCGATGCGGGTGGCGCCACGCCTCGCCCCCACCTTCCCGGCGCGCATCTTCTGCCTGGCGCGCGCGGGCGACTGGAACGCGGCCGCATTGACCTTGCGGACGGCGCAGGCCCTCGGCCACATCGGCCCTGCCGAGGACGCGCTCCTGTCGCGCTTTCTCGACCCCGACCTCTACGAGGAAGAACCCCTGCCCGAGATCCCGCGCCCCGTCACGCCGCTGACATGGCGCCTGCTCGAGGCGATCGGCGAGGGCATGCCGACGACCGCGTTGCCCCTGGCCTTTGCGCATGCCGAACTGCGGGAGACCGCCGGGTGGAAAGCGCAGATCGAGGCGGCAGAGCGGCTGGCGCGGGCGGGCGTGCTCGATCCGAACGCGCTGCTCGGCATCTATACCGCACGGCTTCCGGCCGCTTCGGGCGGGGTCTGGGACCGGGTGGAGGCGTTCCAGCGCTTCGACACGGCCCTTGCGGCAGGCGACCCGGGCGCGGTCGCGGCCAGCCTGCCGCGCGCCTGGGATCGCATGGTCGAGGCGGAGCTGGAAGTGCCGTTTGCCAGCCTCTTTGCGGCGCGCCTGATGCGGCTGCCCCTGACTGGCGAATCCGGCGCGCTGGCGTTCCGCATTGCGCTGCTGTCCCCGCAGTATGAACGGGCGGCCCTCGCGCGCAGCCCGGCGGACGGAACCGAAGCCTTCCTGATCGGCCTTGCACGCGGTGACCTGTCCGGAGTGACGCCACCCGACAGCCTGGCACGCGCCATCGCACCCGCCTTCCTGCGACAGGAAACGGGCGCGGAGCTTGCGGCGCTTGTCGCCGAGGACAGGCAGGGCGAAGCCATCCTGATGGCCGTAGACCGGGTGCGCCGTGGCGTGCAGGGGGATCTGCGGGGTGTGACGGAGGGACTCTCGCTGCTGCGCGCCGTCGGGCTGGAAAACGCGGCGCGGCGCACGGCGCTCGAACTGATGCTGCTGGAGCGACGCGGATGACCGATGCCCCGCTTCACCCCGAAGCCGCGCGCTGGATCTCTACCTTTCTCGACGCCCAGGCGGCCGACCACGACGCCGCGCGCAACACCCGCCTTGCCTATGGCCGCGACCTGGCCGACTTCGCGTTGTGGCTGGATCGCCATGGCAAGACCTTCGCCGAGGCCGCGCGGGGGGATGTCGAGGCGTATCTGGTCTTCTGCGATGCGCAAGGCCTGGCGCGTGCCACGCGGGCACGGCGCCTGTCGTCCATACGCCAATTGTACCGCTTTGCCGTCGAGGAGGGCTGGCGCGACGATGATCCGGCCCTGCGACTCAAGGGTCCGGGGCGCGCGGCGCGCCTGCCCAGAACGCTGAGTCGCGAGGAGGTCGGGGCACTCCTTCCTGCGGCCGTTGCCCTTGGGCGCGACGCGACGGAACGCGCCCGCAACCGCGCGCTGTTCGAGTTGATCTATGCGACGGGCATGCGGGTGTCGGAACTGGTCGAGTTGCCGGTTGCCGCCGCACGCGGCGATCCGGCGATGATCCTCGTGCGCGGCAAGGGCGGCAAGGAACGAATGGTGCCACTGTCCGCCCCGGCACGGGCGGCGCTGGTGGACTGGCTGAGCCACCGCGACGCCGCGGAAGAGGTCGCGCGCAAGGCGGGCCGGTCACCCTCGCGCCACCTGTTCCCCGGCCGCGGAAAGGAGGGGCACCTGACGCGGCAACAGTTCTTCGTCCTGGCAAAGCAGGCCGCACGGGCCGCGGGCATCGAGCCCGAGCGGGTCACCCCCCATGTCCTGCGACATGCCTTTGCGACGCATCTGCTGGCCGGTGGTGCAGATCTTCGGGTCATCCAGACATTCCTTGGCCATGCCGACCTCGCCACGACCGAAATCTATACCCATGTACTTGACGACCACCTGAAGACACTTGTCTTCGATCACCATCCTCTCTCAAAGACCCCGCGCAGCGACTGACGCTGCCGCGCCAACACAATTCAGGACTCCATGCCAACCGCTCCGACCGCCGACATGCTCGACGCCGCCTTCTGGTTCACCACGGTGGCGATCATCGCCCTGCTGTTCCTTTCGGCCTTCTTCTCGGGCTCCGAAACGGCGCTGACCGCCGCGTCCCGGGCCAAGCTGAAGGCGCAGGCCGACAAGGGATCGCGCGGGGCCGAGGTTGCGCTGAACATAAAGGAGGACAACGAACGCCTGATCGGGGCCCTGCTGCTGGGGAACAACGTGGTCAACATCCTGTCGGCCGCGCTGGCCACGGCGCTGCTGACGCGGCTGTTCGGCGAGGGGGGGGTGGCGCTGGCCACGCTGATCATGACGGCGCTTGTCCTGATCTTTTCCGAGGTGCTGCCCAAGACCTATGCGATCACCCACCCCGAGCCGACCGCCACCTTCGTGGCACCGGTGGTGCGTGTCATCGTGGCGGTGTTCTCGCCCGTGGTCTCGGTGGTGCGCGGGCTGGTGCGCGGCATCCTGTGGGTGTTCGGCATGCGCACCGATCCGGATGGCGCCATGCTGGCACTGCGCGAGGAAATCGCGGGCGCGATCCAGCTTGGCCATTCCGAGGGGGCCGTGCAGAAGGAAGACCGCGATCGCCTGCTCGGCGCGCTCGATCTCAGCGAACGCACGGTCGAGGAGGTGATGCGCCACCGCCGCCAGATCGAGATGATCGACGCCGACCGCGCCCCCGGAGATATCATTAGCCAGGTCCTTGCAAGCCCGCATACCCGCCTGCCCGTCTATCGCGGATCGGACGAGAACATCCTCGGTGTCGTGCATGCCAAGGATCTGCTGCGCGAGGTGGACCGGCTGGTGCGCGGGGATGAGGGCAACATTGCGCAGCTTGACGCGCTCGACGTGCTCAAGGTCGCGATGAAACCCTATTTCGTGCCAGAGACAACGCCGCTCGACGATCAGATGCGCCAGTTCCTGAAACGGCGCACGCATTTCGCCCTGGTGGTGGACGAATACGGCACGCTGCGCGGCCTGATCACGCTCGAGGACATTCTTGAAGAGATCGTGGGCGACATCGCCGACGAATTCGACGTGGTCGAGAAGGAACCGGTGCTGAAACCCACCGAGGCGGGTGACTACATCGTGGACGGTGCGACCACGATCCGCGACCTGAACCGGATGATGGACTGGAACCTGCCCGACGACGAGGCGAATACCGTTGCGGGCCTGGTGATCCACGAGGCGCAGACCATTCCCAAGGCCGGGCAGGTCTTTTCCTTCCACGGGTTCCGCTTCGAGGTCGCCGCCCGGCAGGAGAACCGCCTGACACGATTGAAGATCCGCCCGCTCTGATCGGCGGCACGCTGCCGGGAATCGGGCACAATTGTGAAGAAAGGTTGAAGAATTCCGGGCAGTCGCTATATATCGCGGCAGCCCGGTGCGGGTTGTGACGATATACGGTATGCCGACGCTGCAGTCATGCGCCATTTGCATGGCAGGCATGTCGGGAACGGGATACCGAATCGCGCGCAAACCGCCATATTGCCCGGACGCCCGAAAACGCAAGAGCAAGAACAAGGACGACGACAATGGTCGATTTCGTGGATGGTACCGCGTTCAACTTCGAACAGGGGCAGCGTGCGCGCAAGCTTTTTGCGGCCGTTGTGCTGGCTGCGCTGGATGATGCGATTGCCGATGACAAGAAATACGGCAATGGCCCCGAGCAGATCGCCCGTTGGGCACGTTCGAAGGACGGGCGCGAGGTTCTGTCCTGCGCCGGGATCGACCCGAATGAGCGTGTCGTGAAGGGGCTGATGGAATTCGTGTCCAAGGGCGTGCGCACCTCGGTCGCCCTGTCGCGCGAGGAAAGCGAACGGCGCCACGCCCTGGAGCAGGCCGAGGCGGCCTGATCCCCGGCGGGACTGTCGGGAACGCAAACGCGCCCCACGGGGCGCGTTTCCTTTTTCCCGCAGCTTCGACAGCGCTATTCGTAGTCGCGCAGCGCGATGGCGCGATGCACCTCGGCCCGAACCAGCTTGCGGATGTTGCGGGTGATCCGTTCTCCCAGATGCCCCTGCAGTTCCTCGCGGAGCACGCTGCGCACGATCTCGCGCAGAACGGTTTCGTCCAGCACATCCTCGGTCGTGCCGATCAGTGCCGCCTCGTCGGGGCCCGGCCGCTGCTGCGTCGCGGCGGCCTGCTGGCGGTGAACGAAGGTCGGCGCTGGGCCAGGATCCTCATCGGCCGCCGCGGCCACGTCGATCCAGCTGAGCCGCGTGGCTGGCGCGTCACCGGTCTCTGCCTCCCATTCCGGATGGGCCGTCCGACCGGTCGCCGCGGCGATCCTTGCGACGCGGTCTTCCTGCCGGGGTTCCCGATCCGTGCCATCCCGGGCGACTTCGTCGGCGGGTGACTCGACGGGACCGGTCTCTGCCTCTGCGCCGCCGTGGTCGGCCGTGTCCATCGCCCAAGCATCGCCGGTCGCCGGCGCATCCGCGTCCTGAGTCACGTCATCCGCGACGTCCGCAGGCACCTCGGCCGGGCCGGTGTCGCCCTCGGCCTCTTCGTGCCAGGCGTCACCGGCGGGATGCGCGGCGGGCGTCAGCAGCAATGGTGGAGCCTGATGTTCGAATTCAGTCAGCGAAACCGGCGTCGCGCTGTCCGGCACCGCCACGGGCGGTACCACGCGCAAGGCGGGCGTCAGCACCAGCCGATCCGCAGCCTGTTCGCTGTCCGATACCAGCGTCGTTGCGCCGGTGCGCGTGGCGGGGCGCAGGTCTTCTGATACGAGACGCCGGATCGACGACAGGATGTCCTCGATCTCGCCCGTTGTCATCGCGTCCGACATGCTGCCCCCTGCCCCTGGGATGCGACCCCTGCGGTCAAAACGCGGCTTAGCGCCATCTGTCCCGCAATCTACCCGCCGTAGCCCGGCGATACAAGAACGCTGGCAGCACAAGGGTTAACGAATCGTGCCCCGCGCGCCTCAGCGCGTCTTGCCGATGGCTTCCAGAACCCGGTCGAGCTTTCGGCCCTGCGCCGACGTGGCGGGCGCATTCTTGACCGCGTTGTAGTACGCCGCAGGATCATAGGTCGGAATGCCAAGCCCCAGGTGATCCGCCGTCAGCAGGCCCATCGCCGCCAGCAGCGTGTAGACCTGGATGACCCGCGTCGCCTCCGCCGAGACCCGGTTGGTCCGGGCCAGCAGCAAGTCCTGCTCTGCATCCAGCACGTCGAGCGTCGTGCGTGCGCCCAGCCGCGCCTCTTCCCGCACACCTTCGAAGGCCGTCTGCGCGGCGCGGATCTGGCGGTCGGACGCCTCGATCGAGGCATTCGCCACGGCCACGTTCGCCCAGGCCTCGCCCACGCCCAGGCCTACCTCTGCAACGGTCTGATGCAGACCTGCCCGTGCCTGGTCACGACGCGCCAGCGACTGGCGATAGAGCGACGACAACTGCCCGCCCGCATAGAGGGTCTGGTTGACTGTCAGCCCGCCGGACAGCGACGGCTTGCCGACGTCACGATAGCTCTGCGTGACGGTGCCGGTGATCGTGGGGCCCATGGCAGCCTTCGATCGCGCGATGCCGAGTTCCGAAATCGTCACCTGATGCTGTGCCTGCCGGATCAGCGGGTGACCGGCCTGCGCAACGCGCTTGGCGGCGGCAAGGCTGTCGGCCGTCCGCGGCAGGCGCGGCACCGGCGAAAGCCGCCCCGGTTCCCGTCCGACGGCCAGCAGATAGCCCTCGCGCGCGATGGCAAGATCGCCCTGCGCGCCCACCAGTTCCGACCGCGACGCAGCAAGCCGGGCCTCGGCCTGCGCGACATCCGTGCGGGTGATCTCGCCCACTTCGAACCGGTCCTGGGCAGCGCGCAGTTCCTGCGTGATCAGGCGCAGGTTCGCCTCGCGCAGGGCCACGATGTCGGCCTGCAGACGCACGCCGACATAGGCGCGCACCGCCGACAGCAGGACCTGCTGTTCCAGGTTCACAAGCGACTGGCGGGTCGCAAGCACGGATTCACGCGCGGACTCCAGCGCAAGGGCGTTCGACCCCGAATCGAAGATCGTGATCTGCGCCTGGAAATCGAGGCTTGCCTGCAACTGGTCGGTGCGTTGGTTCGAATAGCCGAGACCGCCCGAGGCGCGCAGAACGGGTCGCAGCGCGGCAAGAGCCTGTGCGGCATCCTCGTCGGCGGCGCGCAGCACCGCGCGATTCTGTTCAAGGAGATTGGAGTTGCGATAGGCCGAGATCAGCGCATCGGCCAAGGTCTCTGCCCCGGCGGGCACGGCCGACAGCGCCGCAAAGGCCGCAACTGCCAGAGCGCGCAGGCCGCCGCCGCGGGTCAAAGCGTGAACTCCCGCGCTTTCGCGAAACCCGGCAATACCGGGGCGAGCGCGTTGAATGCGTGCCGCCACGCGATCACATCGCCCTGCTTCACCCCGATGCGCACCGTGCCCAGCCGTCCCTCGACGAAAAGGCAGGCGATGCGGCCGCCGTCACGCAACTGTTCGGCGATCGCGCCGGGCAGCACCTCGACCCCGCCCTGAACGAGAATCGCATCATAGGGCGCGTGCTTCGGCACCCCCCCGGCCAGAGGTCCCTGCACGACGACGACATTGTCGGCGCCCTGGTCGGACAGGCGGCGCTGCGCATCTGCCGCCATCGCCTCGTCCTCCTCGACCGCGACCACCGCCTCGGTCATCCGCGCCACCACGGCGGCCGAATAGCCCAGCCCCGTTCCGACATCGAGCACAAGATCGCCGGGCTGCAGGTCCAGCGCGTCGAGCATCTTGGCCAGCGTCCGCGGCTCAAGGATCACCCGACCCGAAGCCAGCGGCAGATTCTCGCCCATGTAGGCGGCCTCACGCCGGTCATCGGGCACGAAGGCCTCCCGCGGCACGGCCAGCATCGCGTCGATGATCGGAAACTTGGTCACGTCGGACGGGCGCACCTGGGTATCGACCATCATCCTGCGGCGCGTAACGAAATCGGCCATGAGTAAACCCATCGGTTCAGATTGCCCTCAAGGGTGATGCCACAGCCGACCGCCCCGCGCAACCGTGCTCGGCGCTCAGGACGATGCCGATGCGGTGCTGCCGCCGAAGCGGTTGCCGGCCCAGGACATCGCCCGCGCGCCCATGCTGCGGAACTTGTCCGACGCCTGTTCCAGGCGCGCCACCCAGGCCGGGTCGGGGGTCTGCCCCTCGGTCACGCGAAAGAAGACCTGCAGCAGGCAGGCTATGGCAAAGGGCTCGATCAGCGCGGCCTTGACCGCCCATGCAAAGACCAGCGCAAAGACCAGCCCGCCCGCAGACCATGCGCCGGGCAGCAGCCAGACGACAAAGGCGGCCGGTGCCAGCATCAGCAGGAAGACCACGAACGAAAGGCCCCAGACGATCGCGGTCAGCCATGCGGCATTGATCAGCATGGGCCGCGCGTTCTGGCCGTAGAGAACAAGCGCATCCCGGGCGCTGTTCCACGGATTGGACGAGCCACTGCGAATGGCATGGGCCAGGATCACCTCGTCCACAAGACCGACGGCAAGGCGCAGATAGGCACGCACCACGCCCATGATCCGGTCGAGCCCCGGAATCGGCAGGATCGACAGCAGGCCCTGGATCAGCCCGGAGATCGCACCGACCACCCCCTTGACCACCTGATCCAGGGCGAACAGGGCCGATGCCTCGCCGAAGCGGTCCTTCACCACGGCTACCGCGTGGTCGATCTGCGCGCGTCCGGCGGGCAGCGCGCGGCCCTCCAGCGCCTCGACCATCACGGCGATATGGCCCGCCTTGACGATGTAGAGCAGGTAGTCACGCAGAAAGAACACCGCGCCCGCGGCCAGGCCGAAGCCGCCAAAGGCACCCCAGGCGGTCGAGCTTGCCCGGAACTCTTCGTCCCCGAACCCGCCGATCCCCCAGCCAAGGCCCGCGCCGGTCCCGGTAGCCAGGATGAGCGCAACCGTCACCCCGAAATAGACGACGACCCGGAAAAGGACGAAGGGCGCGGTCCGCGCCATCAGGCCAAGCGCCTGTCCGATGCTGAAATCCCACATGCTGCGGTCCCTACCTTCTGCGAAATGCGCCGCGACAGCCTACCGGGAAACCGCAGTCGCGCAAGCCTTGCGCCGGCTGCCGCCGCCGGTCAATCTGCGCGCTGACCTTCCTGCGAGGCGCCATGCCCACCACCCGTCAGACACCCGACCTGCCAGCAGCCACGGGGGGCGTCTCGTTCTGGTATGCCGATATCGGCGGGCCGCCTGCCCGCCGCGCGCCGCTGGCGGGCGACGCCAAGGTCGATGTCTGCATCGTGGGGGCAGGATACACCGGCCTCTGGACTGCCTTCTACCTCCATCGCGCACGGCCGGACTGGACGATCCTGGTCGTGGAACGGGAATTCGCCGGGTTCGGCGCTTCCGGGCGCAACGGTGGCTGGCTGACCGGCGGTTTCGCCTGGCACCATGACAGATATGTGACGGGCGGCGCCACCGCCGCGCAGGTGCGCGCCATGGTCGCCGCAATGGGCGGCACCGTGGACGAGGTGATCGACGTCGCCGAGGCCGAGGGAATTGACGCGGACATCCGTCGCACGGACGAGCTGATGGTGGCCGTCAGCCCTGCCCAAGCGGTGCGCCTGCAGGCAGAGGTCGCGCATCGGCAGTCCTGGGGCGAGGACCGTGTGACCGCGATCGGTTCCCGCGAGACGGCGGCGCGCGTGAACATCCCCGGTGCGCTTGGTGCCATGGTAGTGGGTGGCGTGGCACGGGTTCAACCCGCCAAACTGGTGCGCGGTCTGGCGGCCGCGGTGGAGCGTCGCGGCATCCGCATCGCCGAAGGCACGGCCGCCCTGTCCATCCGGCCGGGACGGGTCGAGACCGACCGGGGCACGGTGACGGCGCGTGTCATCCTGCGCGCGACCGAAGGGTTCACCGCCGGGCTGCCCGGCTGCCGTCGCGACTGGTTGCCGCTGAATTCCGCGCAGATCGTGACCGATCCCCTGCCGCCCGAGGTCTGGGCGCAGATCGGGTGGCAGGGTAACGAGATCCTTGGGGATTTCGCCAATGCCTATTGCTACTGCCAGCGCACGCGCGAAGGGCGGATCACCGTCGGCGGGCGCGGCGTGCCCTATCGGTTCGGTTCGGCCACCGACACCGGCGGCGCCCCCGACGATGAAACCGTTCGGCGCCTGGTACGGATTCTGCGTCGGCACTTTCCCGCGGCACGGGATGTGGGCGTGGCCCATGCCTGGTGCGGCGTGCTGGCCGTCCCGCGCGACTGGTGCGCGACCGTCGGCTTCGACCCGGCCACCGGGCTGGGCTGGGCGGGCGGTTATGTCGGCGTCGGCGTGTCCACCTCGAACCTGGCGGGGCGGACGCTCGCCGATCTGGCGGTCGGGGCGGACACGGCACTGACCCGCCTGCCCTGGGTCAACCATCGCGTGCGGCGATGGGAGCCGGAACCGCTGCGATGGCTTGGGGTGCGGGGGATGTATGCGCTGCTGAACGCGGCGGATCGCCGCGAGATGCGGCCGGGCGCGACACGGCCCTCGCGGCTCGGCGCGCTTGGCAACTGGATCACGGGACGGTGACAGACCGCCCGCCGAAACGGGTCGCATCAGACATTCGCACAAGATTTCAGCGGCGCCTGACTGGACGAGGGCCGGGTTCACACTACCGTGATGGACAGCTTCGTCCGGAAACAGACCCATCATGCCTGCTGCCCTGATCGTTGCCCATGGTTCGCCCGCAGATCCCGGGCCCCAGGAGGACGCATTGATCGACCTTGCCGCGCGCGTCTCGGCGCGACTGCCCGGCTGGGGTGTCAGGGGCGCAACCCTTGCCGCCGAGGGCGCGCTCGAGCGGGCGCTTGCAGACCTCGACAGGCCGCTGATCTATCCCTTCTTCATGGCCGAGGGCTGGTTCACCCGCACCGCCCTGCCCCGTCGTCTGCGCGAAGCGGGCCATGGCACGCTCGCCCGTCTTCCGGCCTTCGGCGTGGCACCGGAACTGCCTGCAATCGCGGCCCGCGCGGCCATCGATGGCGCGCAGATGCACGGCCTTGTTCCACAGGAAACGACACTGCTGATCGCGGCACATGGCAGCCAAGTCTCGCGCGCTTCGGCCGAAGGCGCCCGGGCGATCGCGGCACTTCTGGGTCATATGGCGCCCTTCCGCCGGGTGCTGACCGGGTTCATCGAGGAACCGCCACACCTGTTCGATGTCGCCCGCGGTCTGGGCACCGCGATCTGCCTGCCGTTCTTTGCCCTGCGTGCCGGGCATGTCGCCGAGGACGTGCCGGATGCGCTGGAACAGGCGGGGTTCCGCGGGCCGCTCCTGCCGGCCGTGGGCGAGCATCCCGAGGTTCCCCGGATCATCGCCGCAGGTCTGGCGCGGGGTCCGGCCTAGGGCCGCGAAATTTTTTTGACCGTCCGGTTTGTCATGCGATTGTCACACAGGGCTGACAGTTGCTAGCGTCGCGTCAGGCCGCCCCCGGCGATCACCGGGCCTGCAAGATCGGCGGCGACACGAACGAACGGTTCAACCAAGGGGGATTCCATGAAGATGGGTGCGACTCTGGCCATGTCGGCCGGCATTGCGGCGATGCTGGGTGCTACCGCCCTGCCCGCGCAAACGATGGACGAGTTGATTGCGGGCGCGCAGAAGGAAGGCATGCTGACGACCATCGCGCTGCCGCATTCCTGGTGCGGCTATGGCGATGTCATCGCCGGGTTCAAGGCGAAGTATCCCTTCCTGACGATCAACGAACTGAACCCGGATGCGGGAAGCGCCGACGAACTGGAAGCGGTGCGCGCCAACAAGGACAACAAGGGCCCGCAGGCCCCCGACGTGCTGGACATCGGCCTGTCCTTCGGCCCTGCGGCACAGGGCGAAGGGCTGCTGCAACCCTACAAGGTCTCGACCTGGGACACGATCCCGGCCGATGCCAAGGATGCCGACGGCAACTGGTACGGCGACTACTACGGCGTGATGTCCTTTGCCGTGAACACCGACCTCGTGCCCAACCCGCCCGCCTCGTTTGCCGACCTGCTCAAGCCGGAATACGCGGGCCAGGTGGCGCTTGCCGGCGACCCGCGCGCGTCGAACCAGGCGATCCTTGCCGTGCTGGCGGCCGGCATGGCGCGCGGCGCGGCACCCGGCGCGGAAGCGGCGGCGGCCGGGCTGCAGTTCTTCAAGGAACTGAATGACGCGGGCAACTTCGTCCCCGTCATCGGCAAGGCCGGCACACTGGCGCAAGGCACCACGCCCATCGTGATCCAGTGGGACTACAATGCCCTCGCCACCCGCGATTCGCTGAACGGCAACCCGCCGGTCGAGGTGATCGTGCCGTCCGACGTGACGCTGGCCGGTGTCTATGTGCAGGCGATCAGCGCCTACGCGCCGCAGCCGAATGCCGCGAAACTGTGGATGGAATACCTCTACAGCGACGAGGGTCAGCTTGGCTGGCTCAAGGGCTACTGCCACCCGATCCGGTTCAACGATCTGGTTGCGCGCGGCGTCGTCCCGCAGGAATTGATGGACGCGCTGCCCCCGGCCGACGCCTACGAGCGTGCGGTGTTCCCGTCGATCGACGCGGTCAACGCCAACTCGGCCGCCGTCAAGGAAGGCTGGGACAAGGTCGTCGGCGCGGACGTCGTGCAGTGATCTGACATCTCCGGGTGCCGCCCTTGGGGGCGGCACCCACCCGACGCCCGCCGCAGGATCATTCCCGCATGTCCCAGCCGAACCCTGTCCTGCGACGGCTGCCACTGCGCTGGCTTGGCGTTGCGCCCTTCTTCGCCTTTGCGTTCCTTTTCCTGATCCTTCCGGCGCTCTACATCGTCGTCGGTGCGTTCCGGGCCCCCGACGGCAGCCTGACCTTCGACAACGTGCTGGGCCTGAACACGCGCACCATCCGCAATGCCTACTGGGTTTCGATCCGGGTCAGCTTCTGGTCGGCGATACTCGGCTGTTCCATCGGCTTTGCGATGGCGGCGGCCGTGGTTTTCGGCGGCCTGCCAAAGGCCGTGCGCTCGCCCCTGCTGACATTCTCCGGCGTGGCCTCGAACTTTGCCGGCGTCCCGCTGGCCTTCGCCTTCATCGCCACCATCGGCCCGGCAGGGTTGATCACCCTGTGGCTGCGCACCGAGTTCGGCATCAACCTGCGCGCCTACGGCTTCAACCTGTTCTCCTCGACCGGGCTCATCGTCACCTACCTGTTCTTCCAGGTGCCCCTGATGATCCTGATCATCACGCCCGCGCTGGACGGACTGAAGCGGGAATGGCGCGAGGCCGCCGAGGTTCTGGGTGCCACCGGCCCGCAGTACTGGCGCATGGTTGCCCTGCCGATCCTGTTTCCGTCGCTTCTGGGTACCTTCGCGCTGCTGTTCGCCAATTCCTTCGGCGCGGTCGCCACTGCCTTTGCGCTTGCCGGACCGCAGCTGAACATCGCGCCGATCCTGCTGTTCAGCCAGATCCGGGGCGATGTGCTGGGCAGTCCCGGGCTCGGCTATGCGCTCGCCTTCGGGATGATCGTGATCACGGGCGCCGCGAACGCGATCTACATCTGGTTGCGCGCCCGGTCGGAACGGTGGCTGAAATGATGCGCACTCTGGCCTGGGCGGCCTTCATCCTGGGTTCCATGGTCTTCATCCTGCCGCTGTTCGGGATGACCGAGTTCTCGCTGTCGATGCGGCGGGGCGTCTATTCCCTGGATGCCTATGCCTCGGTGCTGGCCGACCCGCAGTTCCGCGCGACCTTCATGTATTCGGTGGTCATGGCACTGTTCACCATCGCCTTCGGCGTGCTTCTGGTGGTGCCGACGGCCTATTGGGTGCGCCTGCGGATGCCCGAACTGCGGCCGGTGATCGAATTCATCACGCTTCTCCCGCTGGTCATCCCGGCGATCGTCATCGTCTTCGGATACATCCGGCTGTACAATACTTCGTCATTCCTGCCGCTGACCGGGTCGACCACGGGAACGAACATCCTGCTGATGTTCGGCTATGCCACGCTTGCCCTGCCCTACATGTACCGCGCGGTCGACACCGGGCTGCGCACCATCGACGTCGCCACTCTGACCGAGGCGGCGCAATCGCTCGGCGCGGGATGGGGCACGATCCTCGGCCGCATCATCCTGCCGAATGTCCTGGTTGCGGTGCTGTCCGGCGCCTTCCTGACCTTCGCCATCGTGCTGGGCGAATTCACCATGGCGGCGCTACTGAACCGGCCCGCCTTCGGCCCCTATCTTCAGATCGTGGGCGCGAACAAGGCCTATGAGCCGGCCGCCCTGGCGGTGATCGCCTTCGGGCTGACATGGGCCTGCATGGCGCTGATCCAGCTGGTGACTCGGTTCCAGAAACACACAAGGGTCGCCCGCTGATGGCCTATCTTGACATCTCGCACCTGGAAAAATCCTTCGGCAGCGCCCGCGTCGTGAAGGATTTCACCCTGCCCATCGCGCAGGGCGAGTTCATCTCGCTCCTCGGACCATCGGGCTGCGGCAAGACCACCGTGCTGCGCATGGTCGCGGGGTTCGAGGCTCCCTCGGCCGGGACCATCCAGATCGGCGGGCAGGACGTGACGCGGCTGCGCCCGAACCAGCGCAACATCGGCATGGTGTTCCAGGCCTATGCGCTGTTCCCGAACCTGACCGTGGCCGAGAACGTGGCCTTCGGGCTGCGCGTCGCGGGTGTGGCCCGGGCCGAACGCGACACGCGCGTGACCGAGATGCTGAAGCTGATCGGCCTGCCCGAGATGGGCGGACGATACCCGTTCCAGCTGTCCGGCGGGCAGCAGCAGCGCGTAGCACTGGCACGCGCACTTGCGCCGCGACCCAAGGTCCTGCTGCTGGACGAACCGCTGTCGGCGCTTGATGCCAAGGTGCGGGTATCGCTGCGCACGGAAATCCGGACGATCCAGCGCGAACTCGGGATCACGACCGTCTTCGTGACCCACGATCAGGAAGAGGCGATGTCGATTTCCGACCGCATCGTGGTGATGAACGGGGGCATCGCGGAACAGGTCGGCACGCCGTTCCAGGTCTACAACCAGCCGGCCACCCGCTTCGTGGCGAACTTCGTGGGCACGCTCAACACCTTCGAGGCCGTGGTCGAGATGCCCGCCAGCGGCATCGTCCGGCTGGGCGGGGCGCTGATGAAGCTCGGTCAACCGATCGAGGCGCCAAAGGGCGCCACCGTGTCGCTGGCACTGCGCCCCGAGGCCCTGCATCTGGGCCAGGCCGAAGGACGCGAGGTGACGATTCCCGCAACGGTTGCGGATGTGCAGTTCATGGGCGCGGTGATCCGCGTCAGGGCCGAGGCTGCGGGTTCGCTGGTATCGCTTGACACGTTCAACCGGGCCGACACGCCGCCACCCCAGCCCGGCAGCACGGTCGATGTGTCGCTGTCGGCGCGCGACTTCATCCTTCTGTCCTGACGCCGCCTGCCCGCATCCTGTCGCAAGCGGTGCTTGCAGCCGCCGATGGTGCGCCTAGAACGGACCTGCAAGCGGCAGGGGGCAGCATGAGCGACGCACTCGTCATATTCACGCCATCGGGCAAGCGCGGGCGCTTTCCGCTGGGCACCCCGGTGCTGACGGCCGCGCGTCAGCTCGGCGTCGATCTCGACAGCGTGTGCGGTGGGCGCGGCATCTGCTCGAAATGCCAGATCACGCCCGGCTACGGTGAATTTCCGAAGCATGGCGTGACGGTGGCCGCCGACGCGCTGACCGAGTGGAACGCGGTCGAGGAACGCTACAAGTCCAAGCGGGGGCTGATCGACGGGCGTCGGTTGGGATGCCAGGCACGCATCGCGGGCGATGTGGTCATCGACGTGCCCCCCGAAAGCCAGCTGCACAAGCAGGTGATCCGCAAGGCCGCCAGCGACCGCGTCATCGCGATGGACCCGGCCACGCGCCTGCTTTACGTCGAGGTCGCCGAACCCGACATGCACGAACCATCGGGCGATTTCGAACGCCTCGCCGCCGCCCTGCGCGAGCAATGGAAGGTCGATGGCGTGCAGATCGACCTCGGCCTGTTGCGGCGCCTTCAGCCGGTGCTGCGAAAGGGCAACTGGTCGGTCACCGTGGCGCTGTTCCGTGACCACAAGGGCCCGCCCCGCATCCTCGACCTGTTCCCCGGTTTTCACGAGGCGGATCTGCACGGCCTTGCCATCGACCTCGGCTCGACCACCATCGCCGCACATCTGGTCAGCCTGACCGACGGCCGGGTTCTGGCTTCGTCGGGCCTGATGAACCCGCAGATCCGGTTCGGCGAGGATCTGATGAGCCGGGTGTCCTATGCAATGATGAACCCGGGCGGCGATGTCGAGATGACGCGCGCGGTGCGCGCCGCGCTCGATCAGCTTGCCGGCGCCCTGGCACAGGAGGCCGGAATATCGGCGGCCTCGATCTATGAGGCGGTGATCGTCTGCAACCCGGTGATGCACCATCTGCTGCTGGGGATCGACCCGGTCGAGCTGGGCCAGGCGCCCTTCGCGCTGGCGACCTCGGGCGCGCTGTCCTTCGCCGCGCGCGATCTGGACCTGTCGAACGTGAACCCGGCGGCACGGGCCTACATGCTGCCCTGCATCGCGGGGCATGTGGGCGCCGATGCCGCCGCCGTCGCCCTGGCGGAAGAACCGCAGAACTCCGACGATCTGGTGCTGATCGTCGATGTCGGCACCAATGCCGAGATCCTGCTGGGAAACCGCAGCCGCGTTCTGGCCTGTTCCTCGCCCACCGGCCCGGCCTTCGAGGGTGCGCAGATTTCCAGCGGGCAGCGCGCCGCGCCCGGTGCCATCGAGCGGCTGGAGATCGACCCGGCCACCAAGGAGCCGCGCTTCCGCATCATCGGCTGCGACCTGTGGTCGGATGCGCCGGGTTTCGCCGCAGCCACGGCATCGACGGGCATCACCGGCATCTGCGGCTCCGGCATCATCGAGGCGGTGGCCGAGATGCGCATGGCCGGGCTGGTGGATGCGGGCGGGCTGATCGGGTCGGCCGAACAGGTCGGCAGCCCCCGCATGATCGCCGAGGGCCGCACCCACAGCTATCTGATCCACGACGGCAGCGCAGACGGCGGGCCGCGCATCACCGTCACGCAGGGCGACATCCGGGCCATCCAGCTTGCCAAGTCGGCGCTCTATGCCGGCGCGCGCCTGCTGATGGACGAGATGGGCGTGGACGGGGTCGACCGCGTGGTTCTGGCCGGGGCCTTCGGCGCGCACATCAGCCCGAAGCACGCGATGGTGCTGGGCATGATTCCCGACGCGCGGCTGGACCGGGTGACAAGCGCGGGCAACGCCGCCGGAACCGGTGCGCGCATCGCGCTGTGCAACGTCGCCGCGCGGGCCGGGATCGAGGCGACCGTGGGCAACATCCACAAGGTCGAGACGGCCATCGAGCCCCGGTTCCAGGAACACTTTGTTTCCGCGAACGCGATCCCCCACGCAACGGCACCATTCGCGGAACTGTCGCGCATCGTCACTCTGCCAGAGGTTGCATTCAACACCAGCGGCGGGGAAGGCCGCCGACGGCGTCGGTAACGGCTTGGCATCCCATGCCAAAAGCGTATCTTCAATGTCGATTTGCGGCGGGTGCCGCCACCCTTTCAGAAAGGTGACACAGCCGCCGTGACCGACATGTCCACCGAAGATCCGATCGCGCCGCTGCTGTTGCGCATTGCGGAAGGCGACCGGGCCGCCTTTCGCGACATCTATTCTGCAACCTCGTCGAAACTCATGGGTGTCCTGTTCCGTATCCTTGCTTCGAAAGCGGAAGCGGAGGATGCCTTGCAGGAGGTTTACACACGGGTCTGGACGCGGGCGGGTCGCTATGACCCCGCGATGGGCAAGGGGATGTCCTGGCTGATCGCGATCACCCGCAACCTCGCCATAGACCGCCTGCGTGCCCGTCCTCCGGCGGCGGCCACCCACCGGACCGGCGAGGACGAGGATGACGGCACTGCCGCCCTGGCCGATCCCGGCCTTGGCGCCGAGGGCAACCTGATCGCCCGGGGCGAGGCACGGCGCGTTGTCGATTGCATGGGTCAGCTTGAACCCGACCGCGCGGGCGCCGTGCGCGGCGCCTATCTTCAGGGCCTGAGCTACCAGGACCTTGCCGACAAGTACAATGTGCCGCTGAATACCATGCGGACCTGGCTGCGCCGCAGCCTGCTCCGCCTGCGGGAGTGTCTTGAGTCATGACCGACACCTTTACCCGCGACGAAGAGGATGCGGCCCTCGCCGCCGAATATGTGCTGGGCGTGCTCGACCTGCCCGAACGCGCCGCCGCCGAGCGACGGATCAAGACCGATCCGGTCTTTGCCGGGCGCGTGACGAAATGGGAGTTCGACCTTGCCGGGATGAACGGCGGCTTCCCCGAGGTGAAGGCGCCGAACCTTCTGCCGCAGATCGAGGCGCGGCTGTTCGGCACCGCCGAGACGCAGAAGGCCCAGGGCGCCGCAAAGGCCCGGGCGGCGGGCGGCGGCTGGTGGCTGCGATTCTTTGGCGGTTCGGCCGCCGCAGGCCTGCTGGCCGTCCTGGTGCTGGCCACCCTGCCCCCGCCAGTGCCGCCCACGCCCGTGGCCCCGGCAGGTCCGGTGTTCACGGCAACGCTTGCCGCCGAGGGTCAGGCCCTGATCCTGGCCGCGCGCTACGAAGGCGACACGCTGGTGCTGACCCGGACCGGGGGCGATGCCCCGCCTGCCGGACAGGCGCACGAACTGTGGCTGATCGCCGGGGACGCCGCGCCGGTGTCTCTGGGCCTGATCGACGCGCCCGAGACGCGCCGCAGCCTGCCCGCGCTGCCAGAAGGCGCGGTGCTGGCGGTCAGTCTTGAACCCGCGGGCGGTTCGACCACCGGGGCCCCGACCGGGCCTGTCCTGGTGACCGGCGTCGTCGTTGCACAGGACATCTGACGCATCCGTGATCGGATCGCGGGGCGGGGGTGAAACTTCACCCCCGCCCCGTCCGTTTCCGGGACACGAGGCAGGGACGGTCCCTGCCCCAGATCCGGGAGCACGATCCATGACGCTACGCTCATCCCTTTCCGCCCTGGCGGTTGTCGCCGCCACATCGGGCGCCGCGCTTGCCGCCAACCCGATGGTCGGCGGCGCGCCGATGTTCGAGGACAAGAACATCGTCGAGAACGCCGTGAACTCGGCCGATCACACGACGCTTGTCGCTGCCGTGCAGGCGGCAGGTCTGGCCGAGACGCTGATGACGCCCGGCCCCTTCACCGTGTTCGCCCCCACCAACGACGCCTTCGCCGCGCTGCCCGCGGGCACCGTCGAGACGCTGCTGAAGCCCGAGAACAAGGATCAGCTGGTGAAGATCCTGACCTGCCACGTGGTGCCCGCCGCCGCGATGGCGGCCGATGTCACCAAGATGGCGGCCGATGGTGGCGGCATGTTCACCCTGACGACGGTGGGCGGCTGCGAATTCACCGCGATGGTGACCGACGGCAAGGTGCAGATCCGCGACGGGGCGGGTGAGGTCGCGACCGTCACCATCGCCGATGTCAAGCAATCGAACGGCGTCATCCATGTGATCGACCGGGTGCTTCTGCCCGCGATGTGATGGAGCGCCTGCCCGGTCCGGCCCGCCGCGTCACTCGGCGCCGGGCCGGGCGCAGTTCCGGGTGGTGCCGACATTGCCCCCGACGAGGCATCGCACGGGAAAAGAGGGCCGTCCCTTCGGGGCGGCCCTTGTTGCTGCCAGCCGGCGCGACCGCGGCCCCGAGCCCGCTTGACGCACCGGCCCGGTTGGCTTACCTCCAAGCTGTCGCGGGTGTAGCTCAATGGCAGAGCAGAAGCTTCCCAAGCTTACGACGAGGGTTCGATTCCCTTCACCCGCTCCATCCCCGCGCCACCGGTCGACGCGCCCGCCTTACTGGCAGGGCGCGATGAAGCGTTCGCCGCGGGAATTGCGGTAGTAGCACTGGCCTGCGGTCGGCGCCGGGCCGATCAGCGTCGAGGCCGCGACACCCACCGCCGCGCCGATCAGGGCGCCCTGGGTGCGGTCGCTCGGGCTGGACACGGCGGCGCCCACGGCGGCGCCACCGATGCCGCCAAGAACGGCCCGCTGGTCGGCGGTGGTGGGGGTGCAGCCCGCGGCTGCGAGGGCGCAGAGCGGCAGGATCAACAGGAATTTCTTCATCTGGGTTCTTCCCCGGTTGTGGTTGCAGGCAGACAACGCGCGGGGGCGCGCAAGGGTTCCCGGCCCCTCGCGGCCTCGGCGGCCCGCCGCCGGATGCGGGGCGGCCGTTCGGCGGGAATCCGCGGGCGGGGCTGCTTTCCTTTGACCGGCGCAGCGTATAGCCATGCCCGGCAGCAGCATGGAGGCGCAGATGAACGACGATATCACCCGCTTCGGCCCCGGCCCCCGGATGAGCGAGGGCGTGGCCTACAACGGGATACTCTGGGTCGCCGGACAGGTGGGCACGCCAGGCGATCCGGTGGCCGACCAGACCCGGCAGTGCCTGGCCGAGGTGGACCGGATCCTGGCTGCGGCCGGGACCGACAAGACCCGCATCCTGTCGGCGCAGATCTGGCTGGCGGACATCGCGGATTTCGCGGCGATGAACGCGGTCTGGGATGGCTGGGTGCCGCAGGGGCATACCCCGGCCCGCGCCACGGGCGAGGCCAAGCTGGCGGCGCCGGGTTACCGGGTCGAAGTGATCGTGACGGCGGCGCTGCGCTGACCGGAGCCGGGTGCCGGGGTGGCCCCCGGCCTTGCCCCGATGCGGGGCGTGGCGCGGGCGTCCCACGATGGGACGCGCGCCAGGCCAAGCAATTTCAATGGGTTGACCTGGCCGGATTCATGTCTTGTTAAGACTTTGACGGCGCGGCGTCAGCCCGCCAGAGGCAGGGCGGCGAAGGATTCGGCCTGCCGGTCGGTCCAGAGGACCGAGAGCGTCCAGCCGTCATCATCCTCGGACTCGGCGGTGACCACGCCCGCGTCATGCAGCCAGGCGCGGCGTTTGCCCTGGGCAAAGCCCAGCCGCAGGTCCGCCGCCGTGCGTGGCGCGTCGATGGCGGCGGCAACCAGGTCGATCAGCCGGGCCACCCCCTCGCCGGTCAGGGCCGAGACGGGCACCACCGGCGCGGCGGTGCCCGCCTGCGCCAGCACCGCCGCGCGGGCCGTTCCCTCGACGAGGTCGAGCTTGTTCCAGACCTCGATCCGGGACGTCCCCTCGGCCACGCCCAGCGAACGCAGGATATCCTCGACATCCGCCGCCTGTTCGGCGGTCTCGGGGTGGCTGATGTCGCGCACATGCAGGATCAGATCGGCCTCGAGCACCTCTTCCAGCGTGGCGCGGAAGGCGGCGACAAGCTGTGTCGGCAGGTCGCTGATGAAGCCCACGGTGTCGGACAGGATGATCCGCGCCCCGGACGGCAGCCGGACGCCCCGCATGGTGGGGTCAAGCGTGGCGAACAGCATGTCCTTGGCCAGAACCTCGGCCCCGGTCAACCGGTTGAACAGGGTCGACTTGCCCGCGTTGGTATAGCCCACCAGGGCCACCACCTGAAACGGCACCTTGCGCCGGGCCGCGCGGTGCAGTTCGCGGGTCTTGACCACCCGGTCAAGCTGGCGGCGGAGCTTGATCACCTGTTCGTCGATGGCGCGACGGTCGGCCTCGATCTGGGTTTCGCCGGGGCCGCCGACAAAGCCGAAGCCGCCCCGCTGGCGTTCCAGGTGGGTCCAGGCCCGCACCAGGCGCGTGCGCTGGTAGCTGAGCGCGGCAAGTTCCACCTGCATCACGCCCTCGCGCGTGCGGGCGCGGTCGGCAAAGATTTCCAGGATCAGGCCGGTCCGGTCCAGAAGCTTGACGCCCCATTCCTTTTCAAGATTGCGCTGCTGCACCGGGCTGACCGGGCCGTCCACCAGCACCAGCGTCACCCCCAGGTCGCGGAAGCGGGCCTTCAGTTCCTCGACCTTGCCGGAACCGAACAGCAGGCCGGGATGGGCACGGGCGATGCGCACGACCTCGGCCCCTGCAAGGGTCAGGCCGGGAAGCGCTGCGGACAGGGACACGGCCTCGGCCAGCCCGTGTTCCGGCAGGCGGCGCGCCCGCGCCGCGCGCAGGTCGGGATGCAGCACATAGCCGATCTCGTTCCTTGCCGCCGTGTCCTGGCCGCGCGGGCCGCGCGCGGTGGCGGAAACGTCGTCGTCTGCAGCGTCTTCGTCCTGCGGGATCAGTCGTCTGCCTCGTAGAGATTGATGGGTGCGCCCGGCATGATGGTGGAGATCGCATGCTTGTAGACAAGCTGCGACTGTCCATCCCGGCGCAGGAGCACGCAGAAATTGTCGAACCAGGTGATCACACCCTGAAGTTTAACCCCGTTGATCAGGAATATCGTCACCGGCACCTTGCCCTTGCGGACATGGTTCAGGAACGCATCCTGAAGGTTCTGTTTGTCGGCCGCCATGTCGAGTTGCCTTTTTTTCTTTGCGGTTCTTGCGGTTCGTCCGTCAGGACATGTCCGGCGTCGCCCGCACGGCCTGCCCCGTCTGTCCCCGGTGCCCACCGGGCACCTTTGCCACTATGGGCCTCGGCACCCCGACAATCCAGCCCCAAAAACAGGCCGTTACAGCCGAACCCGGCGCAGCCGTGCCCGGCCTGCATCAGCGCCGCCTAGCGCCGCCAGCCCGACGGCGCGAGGAGCGCGAGGATCGCCAGCACCTCGACCCGGCCCAGCACCATCAGGACGCCGAGGATCGCCTTGGCCGTGGTCGACAGTTCGATGATCGAGATCGGCGTCTCGGCGGCAAGGTTCGCCAGCGGGCCGGTGGTGGTGAGCGCGGCGATGGTCAGCACCAGCGCGGGTTCGAAGGGCAACCGCGCAAGCGCCAGCGCCCCGACCCCGACGGTCAGGGTCAGGGCGAAGAGCATGAAGAATATCCATGCGGCATAGGCCCCCTGGTTGCGCAGGCGCCGCGCCGTCTCGCCCCCCCCGCCGACCGAGGACGGATGGACAAGGCGATCCATCTCGCGCTCGCCATGACGGATCAGGGCGTAGACGCGCAGCAGCTTCAGCCCCCCCGCCGTGGTGGCCACGCCCCCCCCGATCATCGCGAGGCCGAGCAGGATCAGCCCCGGCGCGCCGAGGCCCGACCATGACCGGGCAGCCTGCCAGTCGGCGCTTTCAAGCCCGGTGGTGGTCAGGAACGACAGCGTGGTGAACAGCGCCCCCCAGAGCGCCCGCGCCCCGGCGCCCAGATCGTTGACGGTGTCGCCGTCCCATGCCCCCGCCCAGTGGCGCAGGAACAGCACGGTGGGCACGGTGACCAGGAAGGCAGCTGCCAGGCGGATCTCGGGGTCGGACATCGGGCCGGGCGACAGGTCGATCCGCACGGCGCCGGGCAGGCTGCGCCGGGTCAGCGCGGTGAGCAGAACGAGAAAGACCATCGCCTCGCCCGCAAAGCCGACGGGCGACTGGTGCAGCCCGTTTCCCGCCCCGGCGACGATGCCGCTGGTCGAGACCGTGGCCATCGCCATCATCAGGGCGGGCAGCGCGCTTTCGCCCGCCGTCAGCAGCCCGACCCAGAGCAGCAGGGTCAGGGCGGCGTAGGCCGGGGCGATGACCAGCGTCTGCCGCACAAGCCGCGCCGAGGGGTCGGTCAGGCGCGTGGGCGCGTCGCGCGCGGCACCGCCCTGCCCCGGCACGCGGCCCGATGCCACCTCGATGCCGCCGAGGTCCATCGGCGCCAGGATCGCGGACACCGAGATCAGCACGAACAGCCCGCCGAACCAGCCCACCAGCCCGCGCCACAGGTGCAGCGTGGGGGAGAGGCGGCCGGGGGTTTCGTAGACCGTGGCGCCGGTGGTGGTGAAGCAGGACACCATCTCGAACCAGGCGTTGACAAACGAGGTGTCGCGCACCGCCTGGTCGAAGGGCACGGCATAGAGCAGCGGCAGCAGCAGATAGGCCCCGGCCAGCATCGCCAGATGCCGGCGCGGCACGTTCCGCGGCCGCTGGCCCGCCATGGCGACCCCGACCATGGCCGTCAGCAGGAAGATCGTGACACCGGCGTAAAGAAAGGTGCGGGCCACGCGGTGATCGTCATGCAGGTGGCCGTAGACCGCAGGGACCAGCATGACCACGGCGGAAAGCCCGGTCAGGATCACCAGAAGCGGCAGGCCGAGGATCGCGCGCACCGCGGCGGCCGTCAGAAGAAGTCGATGGAGACCTGCAACAGGCGCTCCACCTCGGGCACGTCCTTGGCCATGGCCCAGAGCACGATCACATCGCCCTCATCGACGCGCAGGTCGCCCGTGGGTTTCAGCACGCGGTCGCCCTTCATCAGCGCGCCGACCAGCACGCCCTCGGGAAACTCGATCTCGCGGATCAGGCGGCCCGAGAGCGGCGAGGTCGACAGGACCTGCGCCTCGATCACCTCGGCCTCGGCATCGCCGATGGAATAGATCGCGCGCACCCGGCCATGGCGGATGTGCCGCAGGATCGACGACACGGTGGTGCCGCGCGGGTTGATGTAGGCGTCGATGTCGAGCGCGCCCATCAGCGGCACCAGCGTCGGGTCGTTCACCAGAGCGATCGACATGCGGCAGCCCGCCTGCTTGGCCCGCACGGCCACCAGCAGGTTCGTCTTGTCGTCGTCGGTCACCGCCAGCATCACGTCGGCCTTGTCGATGCCCGCCTCTTCCAGAAGCGCGATGTCGAGCCCGTCGCCGTTCAGCACGATGGTGCGTTCCAGCGTGTCGGCGGCGATCTCGGCGCGGGTGCGGCTTTTCTCGATCAGCTTGACGCGCATCCGGTCGGCGCGGGTTTCAAGCGCCCGGGCAACGCCGAGTCCCACATTGCCCGCGCCCACGATGACGATGCGTTCCAACTTGCGCGTGGTCTTGCCGAAGATGTCCAGCGTGCGGTTCACATCCTCGGTATGGGTGAACACATAGATGCGGTCGCCCGCGAAAAGCTGGTCGCCCGCATCGGGCGCGAACAGACGTTCGTCGCGCCGCACGCCCACCACGATGGCCCGCAGGGTCGAGAACAGTTCGGTGAGCTGCCGAAGCGGTGTGTTCAGCACCGGGCAGTCATCGTCCAGCAGGATGCCCAGCAGCTGCGCCCGGCCGTTCATGAAGCTTTCGGTGTCGAAGGTCGCGGGGGCCGCGATGCGTTGCAGCGCGGCCTCGGCCACCTCCTGCTCGGGGCTGATGACGACGTCGATCGGCAGGTGGTCGCGGCGGTAGAGATCGGCATAGCGGTCGGCCAGATAGTTCTGCGCGCGCAGCCGGGCGATCTTGCGGGTGATGCCGAACACCGAATGGGCCACCTGGCAGGTGACCATGTTCACCTCGTCGGAATGGGTGGCGGCGATGATCATGTCGGCGTCGCGCGCGCCCGCGCGTTCCAGCACGTCGGGCCAGGAGGCAAAGCCCACCACGCCCTGCACGTCCAGCGTGTCGGTGGCGCGGCGCACCAGATCGGCGCTGACGTCCACGATGGTCACGTCATTCCTTTCGCCTGCCAGATGGCGGGCGATCTGCCAGCCGACCTGGCCCGCGCCGCAGATGATCACCTTCATCCCCTAGGCTCCACCCGGACCGACGGCTCTGCATCGCAGAACCGTCGGGCGCGGTCAACGGCGGGGGTCAGAGCGCGAAGTCGTCGGCGGTCAGCTTGTAGGTGCCCGTCAGCACGATCCGAAGGTCCGCCACGCCGTCGCCGGTGGTCTCGCCATAGATCGTGGTGGTGCCCACGCCGAGTTCGTATCGCAGCTGGCCGGGCGTTCCGGCCGTGAAGGCGGCCGTGCCGATGAAGTTGAACACCAGCGTGTCGAAGCCGCGCACCACGCCGATTTCCGACAGGTCGATGATGTCCTGCCGGCGCGTGAAATCGGTGATCAGGTCGGACTTGGTCGGGCCGCTTTCAGCCACGCGACGGAACACAAACACATCTGCACCGGAACCGCCTGTCATGACATCGGCGCCGTTGCCGCCGACCAGCGTATCGTTGCCCGAGCCTCCGAACAGCGAATCGTTGCCGGCGCCGCCGTCCAGAACGTCGTTGCCGCGGTTTCCGGTCAGCACGTTGGTCCCTGCCGAACCGGTAAGGGTATCGTTGCCCAGACCGCCGGTGAGGTTCTCGAAGGATTGGAACGAGTCGCCCTCGGCCTCGCCGCCGGAGGCGGCGCCGGTTGCCAGATTGACGTTCACGCCCGCCCTGTCGAACGCATAGCTGAGCGTGTCGATGCCGTTGTCGCCGAAAAGGGCATCGGCGCCCATGCCGCCGATGATGGTGTCGTTGCCGTCGTGTCCCTGGATGAAATCATCCGCCGACCTGCCGCGAATGTAGTCGCCGGCGGTGCCGCCCTGCACGACCAGAAACTGTTCGATGCCGCTGAGCGTCAGCCCCGTGCCGATGTCACGGCCACCGCCGCCGTCCGAGATGTCGATCGTCAGGGCGATGGATTCGACGAAGATGCCGCCTCCGATGCCCAACGAGGGCAGGAAGATCAGGTCGTCAAAGCCGCTGCCCCCGTCCACGCTGCCCGTCACGCCATGGCCGATCCGCAGCTTGTCATTGCCGCCACCGCCATCGAAGGTCACCAGAGCCTCCTGGAAGGCCCGGAGCGTGTCCTGCCCGTTGGCGCCCAGCACGGTGTGGGTGCCGCCCTCGGCCTCGAAGTCGATCCGTTCGAAGCCGGAAAAGGTGGAGTTCCCGACCGTGCCGTTTCCGGTCGAAAGATCGATGTTCGCCGAAGCCGTGCCGCTGCCGTGAACGCCGATCAGATCGTTCCCCGAACCGCCGTAGGCCGTGTCGCCGTCGTCATCCAGAACGATCCAGTCGTTGCCGGCACCGCCATAGAGCGTGTCGATGCCGCCATTGCCAACCAGGAAGTCCTCGCCGCTCCCGCCATAGATCCGTTCGCTTGCCGACGTCCCGCGGACCTGGTCGTCGCCGCCGGTGCCATAGAGTGTCACGCGATCCTGGAAGGACCAGTTCACGAACTGGAAGTCATCCTCGAGATTGTATTGCGGCGATGTGCCGAAATGCTGCCCGAAGTGCAGGACCAGGTGATTGCGCCCCAGACCGCCGGTGATCGTGATCGGCGGCGGATCCGCCTCGGAGTGGTTGAACTGGGCGATGTGAAAGGTCGCCGTGAGGGTACCCGAGCCGGCGAACGACTGGAAGGTGACGGCATCGACCTCGGGGATGATCTGGTTGGAAAAGTCGGTCGTCGAAGAAATCACGTAGGTCGGCATGGAACGATCCTTACATTACTGGAATGACTGAACTCCTCGGGAAATGCGCAATCTGTGCGGCCTGAAGGCTATCACACCCCGCCGATTCGACATACCGCCCTGTCCCGCCCGCGCCGGGCCGGCGCAGCGGCCTGTCAGTCGTCGTCGTCCATCCCGTCGTCATCGGCCTGCGCCACGCGCATGCCGGACTTGGAAGTGGTCACCACGCCCAGCGATTTAAGCTTGCGGTGCAGCGCGCTGCGTTCCATGCCGACAAAGCCCGCAGTGCGGCTGATGTTGCCGCCGAAGCGGTTGATCTGGGTCAGCAGGTATTCCTTTTCAAACAGTTCGCGCGCCTCGCGCAGCGGCAGCGTGGCCATCGTGCCGCCCAGGAACATGCGCCCGCCGCCGTCGGACGGGGTGTCCTGCCCCGGCAGTTCGCGCGCCTCGATCACCTCGCCGCCGTCGCCGAGGATCAGCACCCGCTCGATCACGTTGCGCAGCTGACGGATGTTGCCGGGCCATTGCATCGTCTGGAGCATCGCCTCGGCCTCGGAGGACAGGCGGCGCTGTGGCAGGCCCTGTGTGCGGTGGAAATGGCCGATGAAATGCGCGGCAAGCTCGGGGATGTCCTCGCGCCGTTCCTCGAGACTGGGCACCGCGATCGGCACGACGTTCAGCCGGTCGAACAGTTCCTGACGGAACCGGCCCGCGCGGATCTCGGCGGCGAGGTCGCGGCAGGTCGAGCTGATCACGCGCAGGTCGACCCGCACCTTGTCGGTGCCGCCGGCGCGGGTGAACTGCTGTTCGACCAGGACCCTCAGGATTTTCGACTGCGTGCCGATGGGCATGTCGCCCACCTCGTCGAAATAGATCACGCCGCCGTGGGCCTGCTCCAGCAGCCCCTTCTCGACCCCTCGCTCGGGGGTTTCGCGGCCGAACAGCACCTCTTCCATGCGCTCGGGCTCGATCGTGGCCGATGTGACGGTGACGAAGGGCGCCTGCGCGCGGTTCGAATGGGTGTGGATGTAACGCGCGGCCAGTTCCTTGCCGCTGCCGGGATGGCCGGTCAGCATCACCCGGCCGTTCGACTTGGTCACCTTGTCCAGCTGGCCCTTGAGGGTGCGGAAGGCGGGCGAGCCGCCCAGCATCTCGGCCGACGAGACCTCGCGGCGCTTCAGGTCGGTATTCTCGCGGCGCAGGCGCGAGGTTTCCATGGCGCGGCTGACCACGACCAGCAGCTGGTCGATGTTGAAGGGCTTTTCGATGAAGTCATAGGCGCCCTGCTTGATCGCGGCCACCGCGATCTCGATGTTGCCGTGGCCCGAGATGATGATGATCGGCACGTCGGGGTTGTCGCGCTTGACCGTCTTGAGGATGTCGATCCCGTCCATCCGGCTGTCCTTGAGCCAGATGTCCAGCACCATCAGCGCCGGGGCCTCGGCGTTGATCTCGGCCATGCAGTCGTCGGAATTGCCCGCCAGACGCACGGCATAGCCCTCGTCGCGCAGGATGTCGCCGATCAGTTCGCGGATATCCTTTTCGTCGTCCACGATCAGGATGCTCATTCCAGTTCTCCTATCCCGCCTGTCCTGCGGCACCCCGCCGCCGCGCGGCACGCACCAGGCGCGGCAGGCGGATCACCGCCATGGCGCCGGGATGCGCACCCGGGGCGAAGGGATCGGCGTCTTCAAGCGCCAGTGTGCCGCCGTGTTCCTCGATGATCTTCCTGACGATGGGCAGGCCCAGGCCGGTGCCCTTTTCGCGTGTCGTCACATAGGGTTCGAACAGCCGCGCGCGATCGGGCGGCAGGCCCGTGCCGTTGTCGCAAATCCGGATCACCACCTGGTCGGGGCCGGTTTCCAGCGCCACGCGCACCTCGGGCACGTGCCCGTCCGGCGCGCCTTTTTGCTGAAGCGTTTCAATGGCCTCGCCTGCGTTCTTGATCAGGTTCGTCAGGGCCTGACCGATCATGGTGGCGTCCAGATCCATCGTCACCGGCCCTTCGGGCAGGTCCGACACCAGGCGGACCCCGGGCATCCCCGCCGTCTGCAGTGTCACCGCATCGCGGACCAGCCGAACGATGTCTTCCTCGCGCCGGTCGGGTTCGGGCATGCGGGCGAATTTCGAGAACTCGTCCACGATGCGGCGCAGATCGCCGGTCTGGCGCACGATGACATCGGCATACTGGTCAAGGTCGTCAGGGTTGTCCACCTGGCCACGGAACTTGCGCTTGATGCGTTCGGCCGACAGCTGGATCGGCGTCAGCGGGTTCTTGATCTCATGCGCGATGCGGCGGGCGACGTCGCCCCAGGCGGCCATCCGCTGCGCGCTGACCAGATCGGTCACGTCATCGAACGCCACCACATAGCCCTCCAGCCGCCCGGTGTCCGACCGGCGGCCCGCCATGCGGACCAGCAGGCTTTCCATGCGCCCCTTGCGGGTCAGCCGCACCTCTTCCTGCACGGCCGCCCCGACCCCGTCGCGCAGCCGTTCGAACAGCGGGGCGAATTCCGGCACGGCGGCGTCGATCGACAGGCCATGCGCGGCACCCATGTCCAGCAGCCGTTCGCCCGCGCGGTTCACGAAGTCGATGCGCCCCTCGGCATCGAGGCCGATCACCCCGGCGGTCACCGAGGACAGGACCGAGTCGAACAGCCGCCGGCGCCCCTCGATCGCCCGCGTGTTCTCGACAAGCGCCTCGCGCTGCGCCTTGAGCTGGCGCGTCATCCGGTTGAACAGGCGGCCCATCATCGCGATCTCGTCGTCGCCGTCCTCCTCGGGCACCTGCACGTCCAGATCGCCGCCGCCGACCCGCTGCGCCGCGCTGGCCAGCCGCCCCACCGGGCGCGACAGCCGTTCGGCAAAGGACAGGCCCAGCCAGACCGCCGCAAGGATCAGGATCAGGGCAAAGCCGAGGTAGAGCAGCCCGAACTCGAACAGAAGCCGCCCGCGCTCGGACTCGAGCTGCTGATACAGGCGCACGGTCTCGCGGGTGTCGTCGAGCAGCGACAGGATCGAGCCGTCGACGGTACGCGTGACATAGAGGTAACGGTCGGCATAGGCATCCAGATGGACGACCGCGCGCAGTTCGTCGTTCGGCCAGTCGTCGATCAGCACCGTCTCGCCGGTTTCCCGCGCGCGGTCGATCACCTCCTGCGGCGGGGTTTCGAAATCGAACAGGTAGGACCGTTCGCCCCGCGTCATCAGCGTGCCCGCGCCGTCGATCAGGAACACCTCCTTCAGGCCGCGCTGGATCGCTGCCTGGCCCTGCGTCAGCACCGGGCGCAACTGGTCGTCGGCAAGGAAGAAGGTCGACTGCTTGGCCACGTTCAGATAGGCGGCCAGCGCGCCGGTATCCTCGGTCAGGTCGCGGCGGTGTTCGCCGTCATAGGCCTGCGCGGCGGCCAGCGAGGTGCCGACCACATCGCGCACCCGCTGCGAGAACCACCCCTCGAGCCCGACATTGACGGTCAGCACGGCAAAGACCGCCACGATCACCGTGGGCACCAGCGCCACAAACGCAAAGACACCCGACAGACGAAGGTGCAGGCGCGACCCGGCGGACTGGCTGCGCCGGTCCGAGATCATCCGCGCCACCCGGGCCAGCACCAGCGCCGCCACGACCAGCACATAGACGAAGTCTGCCAGCAGGATCAGCCGCAGCGCGGGCGAGTTCGCGCCCTGGTTCATCGGTCCGAGGATCAGGAAGGTGCCGAGCGCCAGCACCGGCCCCAGGACCACCAGGCCGAAGGTCATGGCGGCCTGCACCCGGCGCTGGCGGCGCAGCCGCGACAGCCGATCCCACGTCCGCCCGGCGCCCGTGCTCGACATGCTGGCCACCACCGAATGAACCCTCCACAGGGCGCAGGCCGAACCGGCACGCCCCCACATCTTGGGGCGCGACTCTTGCGTCACGCACCCTGTGGCGGTTTTACATCAGCTTTCGACGCCGTGTCACGCGAATATCGAGATCGGTGATCTTCTTGCGCAGGGTATTGCGGTTGATGCCCAGAAGGTCGGCACAGCGTGCCTGGTTCCCGGCGGTGGCATCCAGCGCGATCTCGATCAGCGGCGCCTCGATCTCGCGCAGGATGCGCTGATAGACGCCGGGGGGTGGCAGCGCGCCGCCGTGCAGGTCGAAATAGCGCTTCAGGTGGCGGGCCACGCTGGCCGACAGCTTTTCGCCCTCGCCGCCGCCGCGCAGCGGTTCCAGCGCGGGCTGGCTGCCCAGCACGGCCTCGACCTCGGCGCGGGTGATCTCGGGTTCCGAACTGGTGACGAGAAGGCGCTTCAGCGTGTTTTCAAGCTGCCGCACATTGCCCGGCCAGGAATAGCTGCGCACCAGTTCGCGCGCCTCGGACGACAGTTTCCGGACCTGCCCGCTGTCGCGTTCGCCGCGCGCCAGGAAATGCTCGGCCAGCAGCGGGATGTCGTCGACCCGTTCGCGCAGGGCCGGAACATGCAGCGTGACGCCACCCAGCCGGTAGAACAGGTCCTGCCGGAACTGGCCGGATTCCATCCGCGCCGACAGGTCGACCTGGCTGGTCGCCATCACGCGCGGGGCCGGATCGGTCGCCAGGTCGAGCATGCGGACGATGCGGGCCTGCGTCTCCTCGTCGTAGTCGGCCACCTCGTCAAACACGAGACTGCCGCCGCGCACCCGGTTCATCAGTTGCGCGGGGCCCTCGACGCCCGCCAGGTCGGCGGCCTGCGCCACCACGAAGGGCTGGTTCCGCCGGTCCGAGAAATCGTGGATCGCGCGGGCGATCAGGCTTTTGCCGGTGCCGGATTCGCCGGTGATCAGCACCGCGAGGTCGCTGTTCATCACCCGCGCGACCAGACGGTACAGCGCCTGCATGGCGGGGGTGCGCCCGACCAGCGGCAGTTCGTCGCCCGCCTCGCGCGGGGCCGAGGCCGGGCGGGCCGGCGCACGGCGCTTGAGGTCCAGCGCGCGGGCCGAACGCTTCATCAGGTCGGGCAGGTCGAAGGGTTTCGGCAGGTAGTCATAGGCCTCGGCCTCGGCGGCCTGGATCGCCGTCATGATCGTGTTCTGCGCGCTGATCACGATGACCGGCAGACCCGGGCGCAGCTTGCCGATGCGCGGCAGGGCATCCAGACCGTTGCCGTCGGGCATGATCACGTCCGAGATCACGAGGTCGCCCTTGCCTTCCTCGACCCAGCGCATCAGCGTCATCAGGCTGGATGTCGCGTGCACCTTGCACCCCGCGCGTGTCAGCGCCTGCGTCAGCACCGTGCGGATCGTGCGGTCGTCGTCGGCTACCAGAACCGTGCCATCCATCGCCTATTCCTTCCCCGGGCAACCGCACCTGCGGCCTGCCCCTGCTCTTGCCTCAAAATCCCGCATCGCGGCCGGAAGCGCGGCCGCGCCGCGCGGTCCGCCCGCTGGCCGCATCAGCTTTCGGGTGTCATCGCCCCGTCCTCCCGGGTGGCCACCGGCAGCGACACGCGGAACACCGTGCGCCCCGGCACGGAATCCACCGCGACCCATCCGTCGTGGTCGGAAATGATCTTGCTGACCAGCGCCAGCCCCAGCCCCGTGCCGTTCTCGCGGCCGCTGACGAAGGGTTCGAACACGTTTCCGGCGATGTCGGGCGGGATTCCGGGGCCGTTGTCGATGACCTCGACCTGCAGCGCCAGCGAGCGGCCGGGCCCGTCCTTGCGGCGCAGGCGAAGCGACAGGTCGTAATAGGTGCGCAGCCGGATCGTGCCGCCCTGCGATCCGGCCGCCTCGGAGGCGTTCTTGATCAGGTTCAGGAACACCTGCATCAGCTGGTCGGGGTCGGCATAGGTGGGGGGCAGCGAGGGATCGTAGTCCTCGACGATGGTCATCCGGGCGGCGAAGCCCACCATCGCCGACCGCCGCGCGCGGTCGAGCGCGTCATGGATGTTGACCGCGCGGCGTTCGGGCGGGCGCAGGTTGCCGAACTGCTCGACCTGCTCCAGCAGCTTGACGATGCGGCGGCTTTCCTCGACGATCAGGTCGGCCAGCTCGCGGTCCTCGGGCGACAGGCCCATGGCCAGCAGTTGCGCCGCGCCGGTGATGCCGGCCAGCGGGTTCTTGATTTCATGCGCCAGCATCTCGGCCATGCCGATCGCCGATTTCGCGGCCGATTTCACCGCCGAGGCGCGGCCGAGCCGCCCCGCCAGTTCGCGGGGCGAGATCAGCAGCATCACGATGCCCGGGTTGTCGTGCATCGGCGCCACCTGCACCGTGCAGGAGACCGGCGGGCGTTCGCCGGTGGTGACATGCGCCTCGTTGATGACCATGGCCGCGCGGTTGGCGCGCACCCGCGTCAGCGCCTCGTCCATCGGCGCGTCGATATAGACGCGGTCCCAGACCGGCGCGCCCTTGAGGCTGCGGACCGAGGCGTTCAGGAAGCTTTCGGCGGCGGGGTTGACCTCGATGATCTTGCCTGCCCCGTCGATCAGCAGCGCCGGGATGGGCAGGGATGCCCAGATGACCCCGGGAACCGGGTAGGGCGCGCGATAGGCGGTCATGCCGCGGCCCTTTCGGGCGCATCGGACAGCGCGGCGCGCAGGTGGCGGGCAACGGCCGCCGGATCGTCCGACGTCAGCGCCGCGCCGCGCGTGGCCCCTGCGGCATCCAGATACCAGGCCAGATGCTTGCGCACGACCCGGGTGCCCAGGTCGCGCCCGTAGAAGGCCAGCGCCATGGCATGATGTTCCTCGACCAGATCGGCCAGGGCGCTGCCCCGGGGGACCTGCGGCGCGGGCCCGCCGTGCAGCGCATGGGCGATCTGCGCCAGGACCCAGGGCCGGCCCTGCGCGCCGCGCCCGATCATCACGCCCGCCGCCCCCGAGGCGTCCAGCGCGGCGCGGGCGCTGTCGGCGCCGGTGATGTCGCCGTTGGCGATGACCGGCACCGCGACGGCCGCGCGCACCGCGCGGATCGCGGCCCAATCGGCCCGGCCCTTGTAGAACTGGCAGCGCGTGCGGCCATGGATGGTGATCATGGCCACCCCTGCGGCCTCGGCCCGGGCGGCGAGGCCGGGCGCGGTGTGGGCGGTGTCGTCCCATCCCAGCCGGGTCTTCAGCGTCACGGGAACGTCCACCGCCGCCACCACCGCATCGATGATCGCCAGCGCGCGGTCGGGTTCGGCCAGCAGCGCCGCGCCGCAGGCACCGGTGGTCACGCGGCGGGCGGGACAGCCCATGTTGATGTCGATCTGGCGGGCGCCGGCATCGGCCACCAGCCGTGCGGCATCGGCCATCAGCGCGGGGTCGCGGCCGACGATCTGCACCGCCTCGCCGGGCCCGATACCGGCGGCACGGGCCCGCGCCTCGGGGCGGTCGCGCAGAACCTCGTCGCTGGCGACCATTTCGCTGACCGTCAGCCCGGCACCGAAACGCGCCACGATCCGCCGGAACGGCAGGTCGGTGATGCCTGCCATCGGCGCGAGCAGCACCGGCGGATCGGGCAGGCGGAACAGGGCGCGGGGGGGCATGTGCCTTTTCCTTGTGCGAACCTTTCCAGACCTACCCGGAACCCGCCCCCGGAGCAAATCCGCGCCGGACTGCGAATGTCACATTTCCGGGCTTTGCCTGTTTTTTGGGCAGTGACGCGGCGCGACCCGCCCGATTGTCAGGCGGCGGGCGGTCGACTAAGCCTGACGGAGCAAACGGGTCAGGGGGTGGCGATGCGCATCGCCTCGGTCATCGTCGCGGCGGGGCGCGGCACGCGGATGGGCGGCGACCTGCCCAAGCAGTGGCGCCCGCTGGCCGGTCGCCCGCTGGCCGCCCATGCTGCCGCGGCGCTGGCCGCCCACGGGCCCGTGGTGGCCGCGATCCACCCCGCCGACCGCGCGATGGCCAAGGCCGCCCTGCCCGGCCTGCGGCTGGTCGAGGGCGGCGAGACGCGCGCCGCATCGGTGCGCGCGGCGCTGGAGGCGCTGGCCGACGATCCGCCCGACATCGTGCTGATCCATGACGGCGCGCGGCCCTTCCCGACGGCCGGGCTGGTCGCGCGCCTGATCGCGGCGCTGAACGGCCACCCCGCCGCGGCCCCGGCGCTGCCGGTCAGCGACGCGCTGTGGCGGGGGGCCGGGGGGCTGGTGGCCGGGGTGCAGGACCGCGCGGGGCTCTACCGGGCGCAGACCCCCCAGGCGTTCCGGTTTGCCGCGATCCTTGCGGCGCACCGGGGCCATGCCGGCGAGGCCGCCGACGATGTGGCGGTGGCGCGGGCGGCGGGGCTTGACGTGGCCATCGTCGAGGGCGACGAGGACAACCTGAAGCTCACCTTCCCCGGCGATTTCGCCCGGGCCGAGGCGATCATGCGAGGACGGTCGATGGATATCCGGACGGGCAACGGGTTCGACGTGCACGCCTTCTGCGAGGGCGACCATGTCTGGCTCTGCGGCGTGAAGGTGCCGCATGACCGGGGCCTTCTGGGCCATTCCGATGCCGACGTGGGCATGCATGCCCTGACCGACGCGATCTATGGCGCGCTGGCCGAGGGCGACATCGGGCGGCATTTCCCGCCCTCGGACCCGCAGTGGAAGGGCGCGGCCAGCCACATCTTCCTGCGCCATGCGGCGGACCGCGCGGCGGCGCGCGGATTCCGCATCGGCAACGCCGATGTGACGCTGATCTGCGAGCGTCCGAAGATCGGCCCGCATGCCGTTGAGATGGCTGCGGAACTCGGTCGCATCATGGCGGTTGAGGCAAGCCGCGTCAGCGTCAAGGCCACCACGTCCGAGCGGCTTGGCTTCACCGGCCGACAAGAGGGGATCGCGGCCATCGCCACGGTCACGCTGGTCAGCCCATGATCCGCGCCATCACCACATTCGGCTATGTCGGCCTGCTGCGCCCGGCGCCGGGCACCTGGGGTTCGCTGGCTGCCCTGCCGCTCGGGCTGGTCATCGCCCGTTTCGGCGGCTTCCCGGGCCTGGTCGCGGCCACTGTCGCGGTGACCGCGCTGGGCCTCTGGGCCTGCGGCGTGGCATTGCGGAACCGCCCGGGCGAGGACCCGGCCGAAATCGTGATCGACGAGGTCGCGGGCATGTGGATGACGCTGTGCTTCCCGGCCTATGCCTTCTGGTCGATGGGCCATGCGGGCTGGATGCCCTGGCCCGCATGGCTGGCGGGTCTTGCGCTGTTCCGGCTGTTCGACATCTGGAAACCGGGTCCGGTGGGCCAGGCCGACCGGCGCGGCGACCCGGCGGGGGTGATGCTGGACGACCTGTGGGCCGGGGTGTTCGCCGGCTGTGGCGTGGTGGTCCTGGGCGGGCTGTGGCACATGGTGCCGCGATGAGCGCGGCGGCCGGAATCCTGGCGGCGGCGCGGGCGGCAGGGTGGCGGCTGGCGACCGCGGAAAGCTGCACCGGCGGGATGGTGGCGGCGGCGCTGACCGATGTGGCGGGATCGTCGGATGTGTTCGACCGCGGTGTCGTCACCTATTCCAACGCGGCGAAACGCGACCTGCTGGGGGTGGCCGAGGCGACGCTGGCCGCCCATGGCGCGGTCAGCGAAGCGGTGGCGCGCGAGATGGCCGAGGGGATGCTGGCGCGGTCCGCGGCGCAGGTGGCGGTCTCGGTGACGGGAATCGCCGGGCCCGGCGGATCCGAGTTCAAGCCCGAGGGGCGCGTGTGCTTCGGGCTTGCGGTTGCGGGACGCGACACGCTGACCGAGACGGTGGAGTTCGGCGCCCGCGGCCGGGCCGCGGTGCGGGCCACGGCGCGGGATCATGCGCTGGCCATGGTCCTGCGGGCGCTGGCCTGACGGCGGGCCTTCATGCGGTATCGCAGCAATGGCTCGCAATATGCCGAGAAATCAGTGTTTTTTTGATATGACGCCCGGCCCGTAAAGTTCGGCCGCGCGGCGCTCGAAGGCGCGCACGATGCGTTGCATCGCATCGTTGAAGACGACCCCGATGATGCCCTGCAGGATGGCGTTGCGGAACTCGAAATCCACAAAGAAATCAACCTCGCATCCGCCATCGTCGCGCGGGCGGAATTCCCAGGTGGAACGCATGTGCCTGAAGGGGCCGTCGATATACTCGGTCTCGATGCGGTGGCGCTGCGGATAGAGCGTGACACGGCTGCCGAACTTTTCGCGGAACACCTTGAAACTTATCACCAAATCGGCTTCCATCACCTCGCCGCCCGGGATCGGGCTGCGTGACCGGACACGGGCGGCGGCGTTCCAGGGCAGGAACTTCGGATAGCTCGGGACATCGGCGACCAGCGCATACATCTGGGCGGCCGACCACGGCAGGGACTTGACTTCGCGATGGGTGGGCATGCGGCCTTGGGCTCTGGTGACACGAGCCTGCCAATTGCGTAGGACGGGACGGGAAATCAAGAGGGCGGCATGTCTCAGACCCCATATGTCATCGACAGCATGATCAGCGCCAAGGCCATCGCGGCCCGGGTCGAGGCGCTGGCGCGCGAGATCACGGCGCATTTCCACGGCACCGACAAGCTGGTCGTGGTGGGCCTGCTGCGCGGGTCCTTCGTGTTCATCGCGGACCTTGTGCGCGAGATCGACCTGCCCGTCGAGGTCGACTTCCTGGAGGCGTCGAGCTATGGCGACGCGATGACATCCAGCCGGGAAGTTCGGATTCTCAAGGACTTGCGCGGCGAGATTGCGGGCCGCGACGTGCTGGTGGTCGAGGATATCATCGACACCGGCTTTACCCTGTCGCATGTGATCACGCTGCTGCGGGCGCGCAGGCCGGCGCGGCTGAAGGTCTGCGCGCTGCTGGACAAGCCGTCGCGGCGCGAGGTGCCGGTGGCGGCCGACTGGGTGGGATTCTCGATTCCGGACGAGTTCGTCGTGGGTTACGGAATCGACTTTGCGCAACGCAATCGCAACCTGCCCTATATCGGCAAGGTGCGGTTCACGGATGCGACATGATCCTGCCCGACCACCTTGCGCCGGGACTGCTCGCGGTGTTCTGCGGCACCGCGCCGGGCCATGCGTCGGCCCGGCGCGGTCACTATTATGCCAATCCGGGCAACAGGTTCTGGACGATTCTTCATGAGACCGGGATGACGCCAAGGCGGCTTTCCCCGGCCGAGGACCGGACCTTGCCGGCCCTGGGGCTGGGCCTGACCGACCTGGCAAAGACCGTGGCCGGGCAGGACGCCGACCTGCCGCCGGATGCCTTCGACCCCGGGCGGTTCCTGGCCGCGATGGCCGCCATCGCGCCCCGGGCGGTGGGCTTCACCTCGCTGACGGCGGCGCGGATCGGGTTGGGGCGGCGCGACGTGCGGCCCGGCCGGCAGGCCGGCGACGACCGGCTGCCGGGGGTGGCGATCTTTGCGCTGCCGTCGCCCTCGGGGCTGGCCCGCAGCCATTTCCGCATCGGGCCCTGGCAGGAGATGGCGGACCACCTTGCCGCCCTGCCCCGTCCCGCAGCCGTCCCGCCCGCGTCGGTTCCGCGTATGGCATCCGTCCCGACAGGGCGCGCGGCGGCAACGGGGGATGCGCAACGGGCGCAGGGGGCGGGAGGGCCGGAATGGATCCGCTGAGACTGCTGCTGCGGATGCGGCGCCTGGCGCAGAATCCGCCGTCCTGGGGCCGGGTGGTGCTGGTGGTCGGGGTGATCGCCGCCTGCCTGCTGCTGGTGGCGGTGGAGATGTTCATCGGCTGGCCCGACTGGCTGACGCTGGATCGGACGCCGCGCCCGCCCCGGTTCTGATCCGGCGGCGGATTGCCGGTGCGCGGCCGGTTGCGGCTTCGTGTCTTGCCCGCGTGCGGCGCGCAGCCCAAGGTTGCGCGAAAGCCGGAACAACGGAGGCAGGCATGAGACTGGGGCGCATCCTTCTGGGGCTGATCATCCTGGGCGCGGGGGCGGGATGGTGGCTGACCGGCGCGCGGGCGCTGCCGCCGTCGGCCACCGCCGGGCTGTCGGGCGACGCCGACCGGGGCGAGGCGGTGTTCCATGCGGCGGGCTGCGCCAGTTGCCACATGGCGCCGGGCGCCACGGGCGAGGCGCAGCGCGTCCTGTCGGGTGGCCAGCGGTTCGCCACCGCCTTCGGCACCTTCATCGCCCCGAACATCTCGCCCGATCCGGCACAGGGAATCGGCGACTGGTCGCTGGCGGATTTCGCCAGCGCCGTGCAGCGCGGCGTGTCGCCCGAGGGGCAGCATTACTACCCCGCCTTCCCCTATGCCGCCTATGGCAGGGCAAGCCTGCAGGACATCGCCGACCTCTGGGCCTTCTGGCCGCGCCTGCCCGCCGACGCGACGCCGAGCCTGCCGCATGAGGTGGGGTTTCCCTTCAACATCCGCCGCAGCCTTGGCGGCTGGAAACTGCTGTTCGGCGGCGGCGACTGGGCGCTGGCCGGAAACCTGACCCCGACCGAGGGGCGCGGGCGCTATCTGGTCGAGGCGCTGGCGCATTGCGGCGAATGCCACACCCCGCGCAACGCGCTGGGGGGGCTGGACCGCGCGCGCTGGCTGGCCGGGGCGCCGAATCCGTCCGGGCCGGGGCGGGTGCCGAACATCACGCCGGGCGCGCTGGACTGGTCGGAAGAGGACATCGTGGCCTATCTGACCACCGGGTTCACGCCCGAATATGACGTGGCCGGGGGGCATATGGCGCATGTCGTGGAAAACATGGCGCGCCTGCCCGAGACCGACCGCGCCGCCATCGCCGCCTATCTGAAGCGGGTGCCGCCGGTGAACTGAGGCTGGCAAAGCCGCTTGGCCCGGGGGCGCGGGCCGTGCCAAGGTCGGGCGCCGCTGCCGAGGTGCCCGCCATGACCCCGCCCGACCCCGCATCCGCCGCCGACGCCCTGCGCCAGGGTGCCGCGCGGGGTGTGCCGGTCGAGGAGTTCGGGCCGGTCTGGACCTCGGCCCGGTTCCGGCTGGCGCGGGCGGGCTGGCAGGCGCAGGGGGCGCAACCGTTCCTGTCGGGCGATGTGCCCTACGCGGCGACCTGCGGCGGGCGGCTTTCCGAGGATGCGGCCGAGATCGTGCTGGCGGCCCGGCCCGGGGCGCGCGGGCTCCGGATTCTCGAGATCGGGGCGGGAACCGGTGTCTTTGCCCGGATCTTCCTGTCGGTGCTGCGGGACCGGGCGCCCGATGTCCATGCCGCGACGCGCTATGTGGTCAGCGACGGGTCGCCCTCGGTGCTGGAGGCGATGGCCGCCTCGGGCGTGCTGGAGGGGCACGCGGGGGTGGCGGAGACGCGGGTGTTCGACCTGGCGATACCTGGCGATGACCCGGGCGGCGGGTTCGACGCGATCCTGGGCACCTATATCCTGGACGTGATGCCCTTCGACCTGCTGGCGGTCCGCGATGCGCAGGTCTGGCGGCGCGAGGTGCGCGGCGTGCTGGACGGGGCGGATGCCGCGATGGCGCCCGCGCTGCGGGCGGCGCTGGCCGGGCCGGATGCCGGGCTGGTCGATCTTGCATGGCTGGGGCCGCGCCTGGGGTTGCAGGTGCGCCATGTGCCGGTGGACCGTGCCGCCCTGCCCCGGCCCGAGGCGCTGCCCGTCACGACCTGGGGGCAGGTGCTGCCCGTGACGCATCACTTCGGCGCGCTGGACGCGATCGACCGCTGCCTCGGCCTGCTGCGGCCGGGCGGGGTGATGGTGTTTTCCGACTACGCCCATGCCACGCCCCCCGGCGGCGGCGCGGTGCCGGAGTTCGAGGGCTATGGCACCTCGATCTCGACCGGGCTGGACTTTGCCGCGCTCGATGCGGTGCTGGAGGCGCGGCGCGACCTGCGGCTGTGGAAGCCGGAGGACGAGGCGGGGGCGCTGCGGACGCGGGTGCTGCAACGCGGTGCGGGGCCGGACCTGGGCGCGGTGGTGACGGCCCGGCATGGCGCGCTGCGGGTGCATGAGGGCGAGACCGCGCTGGAGGCCGCGCGCGAGGCGGCCCGGGCCGGGCGGATCGAGCGCGCGCGGGCGGGCTATGCCGCGCTCGTGGCGGCGGAACCCTGGAACTGGCACCTGATGCGCGAGGCCGCGTTCTTCCTGCTGCTGACGGCGGGCGAGGCGGCGGCGGCCGATGCGCTGGCGGTGCGGGGGCTGGCGCTGAACCCGCTGGACGCCGACCTGTGGCGGGTGCGGGCCGAGGCGGCGCTGGCCCTGGGCGAGGCGGCGGCCGGGGACCATGCGCGCCGGGCCTGCGGCCTGTCGCCGGGCGTGCCGCATGTGCATCACACGCTGGCGCGGGTGCTGTTGCGGGCGGGCGATCATGGCGGGGCGCTGGCCGCGGTGGCGGCGGGTCTTGCGGCCGACCGCGACGCCACGCTGCGCGGCGGGCTGACGGGGGTGCAGGGCGACGTGCTGGCGGCGATCGACGCGGCCCGGGCCGAGGACCGGCGGCGCCGGGCCAATGCCTTCCGGGTGATCGACGCGGGCCCGTTCTGAACCCTTTCCCTTCGCCCCCCCGCGCGCTACACCCCGCGCCGGACGACCCGAGGATGCCGATGGACAAGACCTTCAACACCGCCGAGGCCGAGGCGCGGATCAGCCGCCTGTGGCAGGACCGCAAGTGTTTCCGGGCCGGCGCGGGGGCCGCGCCGGGGGCCGAGACCTTCTGCATCATGATCCCGCCGCCGAACGTGACGGGCAGCCTGCACATGGGCCATGCCTTCAACAACACGCTGCAGGACATCCTGACGCGCTGGCACCGGATGCGGGGCCACGACACGCTGTGGCAACCCGGCACCGACCATGCGGGCATCGCCACGCAGATGGTGACCGAGCGCGAGATGGCGAGGAACGGCGAGCCGTCGCGCCGTGACATGGGGCGCGAGGCCTTTACCGCCCGCGTCTGGGAGCAGAAGCGGAAGTCGCGCGGCACGATCATCGGGCAGTTGCAGCGGCTGGGGGCAAGCTGCGACTGGGACCGCGAGGCGTTCACCATGTCGGGGGCGCCGGGGGCGCCCGCGGACGAGGCGGGCAATTTCCACGACGCCGTGATCAAGGTGTTCGTGGACCTTTACAACAAGGGCCTGATCTATCGCGGCAAGCGGCTGGTGAACTGGGACCCGCATTTCGAGACCGCGATTTCCGACCTGGAGGTCGAGAACATCGAGGTCGACGGCCACATGTGGCATTTCAAGTATCCCCTCGCCGGGGGGGAGACCTATGAGTATGTCGAGCGCGACGCCGAGGGCAACGTGACCCTGCGCGAAACGCGGGACTATATCAGCATCGCCACGACCCGGCCCGAGACGATGCTGGGCGACGGCGCGGTGGCCGTTCATCCATCGGATGAGAGATACGCGCCAATCGTCGGCAAACTCTGCGAAATTCCGATTGGCCCCAAGAGCGAACGGCGGCTGATCCCGATCATCGTCGACGAATATCCCGATCCCGCGTTCGGGTCGGGCGCGGTCAAGATCACCGGCGCGCATGACTTCAACGACTATGCCGTGGCCCGGCGGCACGGCATTCCCTGCTACCGGCTGATGGACGCCGGCGCGCGGATGCGCAACGACGGAATGCCCGCGGAGTTCGCCGCCAGGATTGCCGGACAGGTTGCCCGTGGCGAACGGGTGCTGACCGAAGAGGAGACGGACCACGTCAACCTCGTGCCGATGGACCTCAGGGGCCGGGATCGCGCGGATGCCCGCGACCTGGTGGTGCAGCAGATCACGGCGGAAGGCCTGGCCGTCATGACGCGCGCGGACGATCCGCGCCTCGGCAAGGCCGCGCTGAAACCCGGCACCGAGGGGGCCGACGCCCCGGTGCCGCTGGTCGAGGCGAAGAAGATCATGCAACCCTTTGGCGACAGGTCGAAATCCGTCATCGAGCCGATGCTGACCGACCAGTGGTTCGTCGATACGGCCAAGATCGTCGAACCGGCGCTGGAGGCGGTGCGGTCGGGCCGGGTGAAGATCATCCCGGAGAGCGGCGAAAAGACCTACTTTCACTGGCTGGAGAACATCGAGCCCTGGTGCGTCAGCCGCCAGCTCTGGTGGGGGCACCAGATTCCGGTCTGGTATGGGCCGGAGGTGGTTGATGGCGTGCCGGTCGAACGGGACCTGGGCGTCCTGGGGAAACACCCGAAGTGGCGGACATTCTGCGCCGCAACCGAGGCAGAGTTCCTGGCCGAGGCCCGCGCCTACTACGGGCCGGAGGTTGAGATCCACCTGATCGATCGGGCCACGTCCTTCAAGCTGCCCGACGAACAGGGCAAGGGCGCCGAGGTGTATCTGTCACGCGACCCCGACGTGCTCGACACCTGGTTCTCGTCGGGCCTCTGGCCCATCGGCACTTTGGGTTGGCCCGAGAACACCCCGGAAATGCAGCGCTATTTCCCGACCTCGGTGCTGATCACCGGGCAGGACATCCTGTTCTTCTGGGTTGCCCGGATGATGATGATGCAGCTGGCCGTGGTGGATGACATCCCGTTCCACACCGTCTACCTGCACGGCCTGGTGCGCGACGCCAAGGGCAAGAAGATGTCGAAGTCGCTGGGCAACGTCATCGACCCCTTGGAGATCATCGACGAATACGGCGCGGATGCGCTCCGCTTTGCCAATGCGGCGATGGCCAGCCTTGGCGGGGTTCTGAAGCTCGACACGCAACGCATTGCCGGGTATCGGAATTTCGGCACGAAGCTGTGGAACGCCTGCCGATTTGCGGAACTGAACGGCGTGTGGGAGGGGCACCGGACCCTGACCGAACCGCCCGCCGCCACCGCCACCGTCAACCGCTGGATCATCGGCGAGACCGGCCGCGTGCGGGCCGCGGTGGATGCGGCGCTGGCCGAGTACCGGTTCGACCAGGCGGCCGATGCGCTGTACCGCTTTGTCTGGGGCAAGGTCTGCGACTGGTACGTGGAATTCGCCAAGCCGCTGTTCGACGGCGAGGCGGCGGACGAGACCCGGGCGACGATGGGCTGGGTGCTGGACCAGTGCATGATCCTGCTGCATCCGATGATGCCCTTCGTCACCGAGGCGCTGTGGCAGGACACCCGCCGCGATCCCGGCACGCTGGCGCTGGAGCGCTGGCCCGACTATGGCACGGCGCTGATCGATCCGCAGGCCGACCGCGAGATGAACTGGGTGATCCGGCTGATCGACGACATCCGGTCGGCGCGGGCGCAGGTGCGGGTTCCGGTGGGGCTGAAGCTGGACATGGTGGCGCTGGCGATGGACGAGGCGGCGCGCGGCGCCTGGGACCGGAACGCCACGCTGATCCGGCGGCTGGCGCGGATCGAGACGCTGACCGAGCAGGCTGCGGCGCCGAGGGGCAGCCTGACGGTGGCGGCCGAGGGCGCGCGGTTCGCCCTGCCGCTGGAGGGCGTGATCGACATCGCCGCCGAGAAGGCGCGGCTGGCCAAGGCCATGGAAAAGCTGGGCAAGGAGATCGGCGGGCTGCGCGGGCGGCTGGACAACCCGAACTTCGTGCGGTCGGCGCCCGAGGACGTGATCGACGAGGCCCGCGCCAATCTGGAGGCGCGCGAGGAGGAGGCGGCGGCCTTGCAGTCGGCGCTCGCGCGGCTGGGCGAACTCGGCTGAACCTGCGGCAGGGCGGGGGTGGCCCGAATCCGGTGACCGCGGGTCTGGGGGCGTGATACACGATCGCGTGATGTCACCCTCCCGGAGGTCTTTCATGCCGTCCCTGATGCGCTGCACCCTGCTGGCCATGGCGCTTGCGCTGCCGATCCCCGCCCTTGCCGAGACCCAACCCTTCGACAGGGTGGACGACTGGACGCTGATGCGCACCGCCGAGGGCGGGCGCGTGCAGCACTGCCACGCAGTGCTCTCGGCGGCCGATGGCTCGGCGCTGGTGTTCGAGCACAACGCCGCCTTCACCGCCTTCGGCTTCCGCACCGGCCGCAGCCATGTTCCGGGCGGCAGCGAGCGGGTCGATGTGTTCTTTGACAGCGATCCGCGCACGGCCACGCAGATCGAAATGCCGCACTGGCCCGAATGGCGGGTCTACCAGTCGCCCAACGACGAACCCGACGGCCTTCTGGACATGTTCGCCAACCGCAGCGCGATCAGCTTCGGCTATGACGTGCCGGGGCGGGGCTACGAGACGGTGAGCTTTTCGCTGCGCGGGTCGAACATGATGACCAGGCGCATCTACGACTGCGTGCAGAACCCCGCAGCCACGGCGCCGGCGCAGCCGCCGCAGGCCGCGGCACCGCAAAGCTATGGCTGGATCAACGCGGGCCCCGGTTCGCTGGGCGGTCATCTGGTGATGGGCGGGCTTGCGCCCGACGGGATGCAGGTGTTCGTCTGCGGCGCCTTCTTCAACGGCGGCTTTCACCCCGGCATGACGGGGATGTGGAGCAGCGACATCTGCGCCATCGGCTATGGCGGCGCCGAGCATCGCGTGGCGCCCTATCAGCTGCTGACCGGCCAGGGCAACTGGCGGGCGTTTGACGGCGCGATCCCGTCCGATGCGGTCGAGGGCGGCTACGAGGCGAACGGCGACAAGCTGTACATCTGCCGGGGCTGGGATCAGGGGATGCCGCTGGTCGGCAAGTTCCGCATGGGATTCCGCGGCTGCAACATCGCCGACGGCGGCAGCGAGGTGACCATTTCCCGCTTCGATCTGCTGACCTTCTGACCGGGGCGGCGGGGGTGGCGCGGTCTCAGCCCCCGCGCAGGTAGCGGCCGCTGGCCCAGCCCGTCACCTCCACGCCGCCCAGTGTGCGCACCTGGCACCATCGCGTGCTGCCCGAGCTGCGGCAGCCGAGGTTGCGCACCCGTTCGCCCGGCCCGAGGGTGGCGAGGATACGGCCACGGGTGGAAGGCTCGGCGCGCAGGTTCAGCCGGTCACCCGCAGGCAGGCCCGCGACCACGAAGATGTCGCCTCCGCCCGGTGGCGGGCGCGGCGGCCCGGATTCCCGCAGGAAGCGGCCCGCGACCCAACCGGTCACGTCGATGCCCTCGGTCGAGCGGATGCGGCACCAGCGCGCGCCGCCGGTGGTGCGGCAGCCGAGGTTCTGCACGACCTCGCCCTCGCGCAGGGTCGCGAGGGCGGGCGACAGAGCCGAGGGTTCGCGCCGCACATTGAGACGGTCGCCCGGCGGCAGGCCGCGCACGGCATAGTAGTCGGGTCCGCCCGCCGGGTCTTCGGGCGGCGGGCGCAGGACGGCCTCGGTCACGAAATCGTCCTTCAGAAAGCCGCGCCTGGGCCGCGCCTCGCGCGTTTCCACCTCGCACCAGCGGCCGGTGATGTGGTTCGCGCAGCCGAGGCCGCGCAGCACCTGGCCGTGGCGCACATCGGCCACGGCCGGAAAGGCATTGGCCGGCCCCGCGCGCAGGCTGACCGTGCTGCCCGGCGAGATGCCGGTCACGACCAGATCGCCGGGCTGGGCTACCGCCTCGGCCCGGGCGGTCGCCTGCGCGAGCGCGCCCCCAGGCAGCAGCAGCGCCACGGCGAGGCACAGCGCCATCAGGACCCCCGGGCGGCTGCCGTCGTGTCGCTGTGCCATGGTCCGCCTCCCGCGCAGGTTGCACGAAGCGTCGCCCCGGCGCGCGATTCGGGCAAGCCCTGTGGCGAATGGGCGATTGCCGCCCTGCCCGCCCATCGTCTAGGAAGGGCATGCAAGGGGGCAGCATGCGCATTCTGATCACCAATGACGACGGCATCAACGCACCGGGGCTGGAGGTTCTGACCGCCATCGCCACCGAGATCGCGGGGCCGCAGGGCGAGGTCTGGACCGTCGCGCCCGCCTTCGAACAATCGGGCGTGGGCCATTGCATCAGCTATACCCATCCGATGATGATCGCGAAGCTGGGCCATCGCCGCTATGCGGCCGAGGGCAGCCCGGCCGACTGCGTGCTGGCGGCGCTTTACGACGTGCTGCAGGGCGGTCGGCCCGATCTGGTGCTGTCGGGGGTGAACCGGGGCAACAACGCGGGCGAGAACGTGCTGTATTCCGGCACCATCGGGGGCGCGATGGAGGCGGCGCTGCAGGGCCTGCCGGCCATCGCGCTGTCGCAGTTCCTGGGCCCCGAGACCGAGGGGCTGACCGACCCGTTCGAGGCCGCGCGTGCGCATGGCGCGACCGTGGTGCGCGACCTGCTGGACAAGGGCCTGTGGAACGGCGGCGATGACTACCGGCTGTTCTACAACGTGAACTTCCCGCCGATCCCGGCGGCGCGGGTGAAGGGCGTGAAGGTGGCGGCGCAGGGCTATCGGCGCGACAGCTTTTTCGGGGTCGAGCCGCATATCTCGCCCTCGGGACGCAAGTTCCTGTGGATCAAGGGCGGGCCGCAGCACACGCCGACGCTGCCCGGCACCGATGTGGCGGTGAACCTGGACGGGCATGTCTCGGTGACGCCGATGCGGGCCGACCTGACCGCCCATGACGCGCTGGCCGATCTGGAGCGCCGCCTGGCATGACCGAGACGGGCGGCGATGCGGATGACGATCCGGCCACCGCCAAGATGCGTTTCCTGTTTGCGCTGCGGTCGCGGGGCGTGACCGACACGCGGGTTCTGACGGCGATGGAACGCATCGACCGCGCACATTTCGTGCGCGGCCTGTTCGCCGCCCGCGCGCAGGAGGACATGCCCCTGCCGATCGCCTGCGGCCAGACGATCAGCCAGCCTTCGGTCGTGGGCATCATGACCCAGGCGCTGAACCCCGGGCCGCGCGACACGGTGCTGGAGGTGGGCACGGGGTCGGGCTATCAGGCCGCGATCCTGAGCCAGCTTGCCCGCCGGGTGTGGACGGTGGACCGCCACCGGCGGCTGGTGCGCGAGGCGGTCGAGGTGTTCCGCAGCCTGGGCCTTGCGAATGTGACGGCCTTTGCCGCCGATGGCAGCCACGGCCTGCCCGATCAGGCCCCGTTCGACCGCATCATTGTGACCGCTGCCGCCGAAGACCCGCCGGGGCCCCTGTTGGCACAATTGAAGATCGGCGGTATCATGGTGGTTCCGGTCGGCCAGTCGGATGCGGTGCAGAGCCTGATCAAGGTGACGCGGCGCACGGGCGGGTTCGACTATGAGGAACTGCGTGCGGTGCGTTTCGTGCCGCTGGTCGAGGGGCTTGCGGCGGACTGACCGCCGGAGCGACGCAAGGGTGCGACCCGGGGCCAACCCGGGCGCCGAAGGTGAGGCAGAGCGATGATCGACATTTCGCGCGTAGGCGCAGCGGTGCGGCCGGGGGCACGGGCCATGCGGGACCGGCGCCCGGGCCTTGCGAGGGCGATGTCGGCCTGCGGTGCGATGGCGCTGCTGCTGTCGGCCTGTTCGCCGACCGGGGTGCTGGACTGGGACCTGCGGGGCCGCGACCAGGGATCGACCGCCGAGGCGGCGCAGCGCGCCACCGCGCCGCGCCCGTCGCCGGATTCGCGGGGCGTGCTGTCCTATCCGGGCTATCAGGTGGCGATGTCGCGGCGCGGCGACACGGTGGCCAGCGTGGCGTCGCGCGTGGGCCTGACGCCCGAGGAACTGGCACGGGCCAATGCGCTGCAACCGGGCGACAGCCTGAGGGCGGGCGAAATCCTGGCGCTGCCCCGCCGCGTCGCCGAGGCCCCGGCTGCGGAGGGCGCGACCGCGGCGCCCGGCGCGGTGATCGGCGGGCCGATCGACGTGACGACGATCGCGGGCGCCGCGATCGACCGCGCGGCGCCGGCGGCCGCCCCTGCCGCGCCCGCCCCGGCAGCGGGGCCGGAACCGCGCCGCCACCGCGTCGCGCGGGGCGAGACGGCCTATTCGGTGGCGCGGCTCTACGGCGTCAGCGCGCGGGCGCTGGCCGACTGGAACGGGCTTGGCCCCGATCTGGCGTTGCGCGAGGGGCAGACGCTGCTGATCCCGACGGCGGCGGCGGCCCCTGCCCCGGCGGCGACGGCCGACGCCTCGGCCCCGGGGGCGGGATCGGCGACGCCGACACCACCCTCGGCCGCCCAGCCCCTGCCCGCCGAACGCCCGACGGCGGCCGCGGCCAAGCCGCCCGAGACGCCGCCATCGCCCGGGCTGGGTGCCACCCGGACGCCCGCCTCGGCCGCGCGCATGGCGATGCCGGCGGAGGGGCGGATCATCCGGCCCTATGCCAAGGGCCGCAATGACGGGATCGACATCGCGGCCGCCGCAGGCAGCCCGGTGCGCGCCGCCGCCGACGGGACGGTGGCCGCGATCACCAAGGACACGGATCAGGTGCCCATCGTGGTGATCCGGCACGAGGGCAACCTGCTGACCGTCTATGCCGGGATCGACGCCCTGTCGGTGACGCGCGGGGCCACGGTGAAACGCGGCCAGCAGATCGCGGTGATCCGACGCGCCGACCCGGCCTTCCTGCATTTCGAGGTCAGGCGCGGGGCGGATTCGGTCGATCCGGTGGAGTTCCTGCAGTAGCGGGGGGCTAGCGCCCGCCGCCCTGCCCCGCCCCCAGGCCCAGCATCCCCGCGATGGCAGCCATCGCCCGGGTGTCGGCCTCGGTGCCGAAGTGCTGGCTTTGCCGCAGGCCCGGCAGGCTGGCTGTCACCTCATCCGCCAGCCCGGCGGGCAGGCGCGGCACGGTCGCTTCGTTGACCAGCAGGCTTTCGACGGGAATGCCCTCGGCATAGATGATCTCGTGCCGGTCGAAGACCAGGCCGAAGTAGTCGACGAAGCCGCCTTCGCGCGCCCATACCGCCTCGCCGTCGATCAGGTGGCGGGCCTGCACCAGAACCTCGGCGGTGGGCAGCGCGGGGTCGCGGCGGCGGAGATAGAGGAAGATGCGGTGGTGCGGCCCCACCGCCAGGTCGTCGGCGTTGCCAAGCGTGCCCTTGCCGATCACCACCGGGGCAAAGGCGCCGACCGCGCGCAGCGTTGCCTGGCCCAGCCAGCGCAGCGGCTGGCGCCCGTGGTCGCGCGTCAGCACCAGATCGCCGGGGCGCAGCGTCTCGACCGGCCGCTGGCTGCCGTCGCCCATCGTCACGCGGGTGCCGCGCGCGAAGGAAAGGCTCATCAGGTCGGCGAGGGGCAGCGCCGCGGGCGTCGCATCGACGGTGACAAGCGTGTGGTCTGCCCGGGGCACCACCGGGGCCAGCGGCAGGGCAAAGAGATCGCCGCCCACATCCAGCAGCAGCACGTCCACCCCGTCGCCTTCGGGGCCGAGGAGGCGGTAGCGCGCGCGCACGATGACCGTTTCGCCGGGACGGCCGACCTCGGACCCCGGGGCGACGCGCTGGCCTTGACCATCGCGCAGGAAGGACAGGTGGCGGGGCAGCGCGTCGGGGTCGAGCCAGTAGACATCGCCGGTGCAGACATCCTCGGGGCCGGTCAGCCCGTCCCCCTGCGCGACACCCTGCCGGACGTAGAGATCATCGGCGGCGAAAACGGCACAGGTCTGGACGGGGACGGGTTCGGACACGGATCACCTGACATTCTGCGGTCCTGCGGGCCGCCGGATGCCCCGGCGCTAGCAGAGCGGGGCGCCGCGCGTCAACCTTTCCGGGGGCTTGGCCTGCGGGGGCCGGGCTGCTAGGGCACGGGAGATGCAGGACAGGAGGACGGGATGGATCTGGGTATCGGCGGCAGGCGGGCACTGGTCTGCGCGGGGTCGAAGGGGCTGGGGCGCGGCTGTGCCGAGGCGCTGGCGTCGGCGGGCGTCGACATCGTCCTGAATGCGCGGGGCGCGGCGGTGCTGGAGGCGACGGCCGAGGCGATCCGCGCGGCACATGGCGTCACTGTCACGGCGGTCGCGGCCGACATCACCACGCCCGAGGGCCGGGCCGAGGTGCTGGCGGCGGCGGGAGAGGTGGACATCCTGGTGACCAACGCGGGCGGGCCGCCCCCCGGCCTGTGGTCGGACTGGAGCCGCGACGATTTCATCCGCGCGCTGGATGCCAACCTTCTGACGCCGGTGGCGCTGATGCAGGCCATGCTGCCCGGGATGATCGGGCGGGGCTGGGGACGGGTGGTCAACATCACCTCGCAATCGGTCAAGGCGCCGATCCCCCAGCTGGGCCTGTCGAACACGGCGCGGGCCGGGCTGACGGGATTTGTCGCGGGAACCGCGCGGCAGGTCGCGCAGCATGGCGTGACGATCAACAACCTGCTGCCCGGAATCCATGACACGGACCGCGCCGTGGCGCTGGATGCGGGGGCGGCGCGGGCCGCCAACAGCTCGGCCGAGGACGCGCGGCGTGCGCGCGAGGCCACGATCCCGGCGCGGCGATACGGCACCGCGGCCGAGTTCGGCGCGGCCTGCGCCTTCCTCTGTTCGGTGCATGCCGGGTTCATCGTCGGGCAGAACATCCTGCTGGATGGCGGCGCCACGAATGCCACGATCTGACGGCAGGAACCGGGGGGGCCCGCAAGGGACTTTACCGGGATGAGTGTATGTCGCTAGCCTCTCGCAACCCGGGCGAGAGGAGGCGCGCATGCCCACACATTTCCAGGCCAGCAACGCGTTTCTGACGGGAACGGGCTATACGTTCCAGAACCCGGGCGACAGTCTTGTGCTGTTGCCCAACTTCTTCATGCTGAACCCCGAGGGGTCGGTTATCCATGCCGCAGACACGCTGAGCGACATCGGCGTGACGCTTTTCGGCACTGTTGCGTCCGGCGAGGCGATCGCGGTGTCGCTGGAGGCGCAGGGATCGGTGCTGGTCATCGGGGCGGCGGGCGCGGTCAGCGCGTCGCATCCCACGGGCGCCGCCTCGGCGGTGTCGATGTCGGGGGGGTGGTCGAGCTTCACGAATCGCGGAACGGTCAGCAGCACCAGCAGCAGCGCGGGCGCCGTCTCGATCCTGGGGGTGGCGTCGACGGGGGTGAACCATGGCGTGCTGTCGGGAATGGCGCATGGCCTGCTGTTTGCCGGGGGCGGCGGGTTCACGAACCACGGCGACATCGCGGGCAGCGCACATCTGAGCAATGGCGTGGTGCTGGAGGGGACGGCCACCTTCGTGAACACAGGGCGCATCACGGTCGGCGCTTCGGCATCGTCCGCGGCCATCAGCGGCGAGGCCGGCGGGATCCTGTCGATCACCAACAGCGGATCGATCCTGGGGCTGAACGGCTGGGCGCTGACGGCCGCGCAGACCGTGACGCTGGCGAACACAGGGCTGATGGCCGGGGCGCAGGGCATCGCGCTGGGGTCGGGCCACGACCGGGTAACCAACACCGGACGCATCGAGGGGCCGGTCGACCTGGGCGCCGGCGACGATGTGTTCGACACGATCGGTGGCACCGTGGCGGGGCCCGTGGCGGGCGGGGCGGGCAATGACCTGTACCGGATCGGGGCCATTCCGGTGGCGATCGTCGAGCTTGCCGGCGGCGGACAGGACACCATCGAGGCGGCGGTCGACTGGGACCTGGGCGCGACGCCCGAGGTCGAGGCGCTGGTGCTGCTGCCGGGCGGGGTGATCGGGTCGGGCAACGCGCTGGACAACCAGATCATCGGCAATGCGGCGCGCAACCGGCTTTATGGTGGCGATGGCAACGATACGGCATGGGGCGGGGCGGGCGACGATCTGATCCACGGCGGGCGCGGCGACGACAGCGCATCGGGCGGCGAGGGCGACGACCGCATCGCGGGCCAGGCCGGGCGCGACACGCTCCATGGCGACAATGGTGACGACACGCTGCTGGGCGGTGGTGGCAACGACCTCCTCTATGGCGGCGACGGCGACGATCTGCTGGTGGCGGGCGGCGGGCGCGACCGGCTGTGGGGCGGGCTGGATGCCGACATCTTCCAGTTCCGCACGGTGGCGGATTCCCCGGTGGGCAGCAGCCTGCGCGATACGGTCGAGGATTTCGAGATCGGGGTCGACCTGATCGACCTGTCGATGATCGACGCCAACACCACCGTCACCGGCGACCAGGCCTTTGTCTGGATCGGCACCGGCGCATTCACCGGCGTCGCGGGGCAGTTGCGGTTGCAGGCGGGGGCGAGCAGCAGCCTGCTGGGCGACGTGAATGGCGACGGGGTGGCGGATTTCGAGATCCTGATGCGGAACGTGGCGGCCATGACCGACAGCGACCTGATCCTGTAGGATGTGACGCGGGGCCCGCCCCTTGTCGCGGTTGGTCCCGGCTGCTAGGACCGCCCAAATCCTTACGGTTTTGGTGGAGAACCGGTGCCCCTCACACAGCACGACCGACCGGAGGCCGCGGCCCCTGCCCGGCTGGCCGTCACCGGGCTGACCCGGCGGCTGGGCGGCATGGCCGTGGTGGACGACCTGTCGCTGCGGGTGGCGGCCGGTCAGGTGACCTGCCTGCTCGGGCCTTCGGGATGCGGCAAGTCAACGACGCTGCGGATGATCGCGGGGGTGGACCGCCCGGACGCGGGCGAGGTCGCGATCGACGGGCGCGTGATGTCGGGTGCCGGGCAGTTCATGCCACCCGAGTCCCGCGGCGTGGGGCTGATGTTTCAGGACTTCGCGCTGTTCCCGCATCTGACGGTCGCGCAGAACGTGGGCTTCGGCCTGCGCGGCGACCGGGCGGCGCGGGATGCGCGGGTCGGCGAACTGCTGGAACGGGTGAACCTGACCGGTTTTGCCGCCAAGCATCCGCATGAACTGTCGGGGGGAGAACAGCAGCGGGTGGCGCTGGCGCCGCGTCCGCGCGTGATGCTGATGGACGAGCCGTTCAGCGGGCTGGACAACCGCCTGCGCGACGGCATCCGCGACACCACGCTGGACATCCTGAAGGACGAGGGTGCGGCGGTGGTTCTGGTGACCCACGAACCGGACGAGGCGCTGCGGATGGGCGACGAGATCGCGCTGATGCGCGGCGGCCGGATCGTGCAGCGCGGCAGCCCCTACAACATCTACAACGCCCCCGCCGACCGCGCGGCCGCCGCGTTCTTCAGCGATGTGAACGTAATCCGCGGAACGTCGCGCGGCGCGCTGACCGAAACGCCGTTCGGCGCCTTCCTGACGCCGGGCCACGCCGATGGCGCCGAGGTCGAGATCGTGATCCGCCCGCAGCATCTGAAGATCGACTTCGACCGCGGCGGGCGGGGTCCGAACCCCACCCCGCAGGACGGCACGCCCGCGCGGGGCACGGTGCTGAGGGCGCGCTATCTGGGGCGCGAGAGCCTGGTGGATTTCCGCATGGATTTCGACGGTGGGCGGCTGACAGCCTCGGTTCCCGGGGTCTTCCTGCCAAGGCCGGGCACGGTGCTGTGGCTGATGATCCGCCGCGACCGGTGCTTCGTGTTTCCCGCCGCAGCGCGATAGCGCGGTCCGGCCGCTACCCTTGCAGGCCGACCGCAGGCCCGCTACGCGCCTGCCAGGCGGCCAGGTCGCGCCCGGGTTCGCGGACGAAGGGGTGGTCATGAACCTGGCAGTCCGCGATCCGGTCCAGCCGGAAGCTGCGGAAATCGCCGCGCAGGTCGCAGAACGCCGCCAGCGTCCAGACCCGTCCCCAGAATTCAAGCTGCAGCGGGCGGATGTCGCGCGCGGTGGCGCGGCTGGTTTCGTCGCAATAGTCGATGCGCGTGGCCAGGCCATCGCGCACCGCCCGGCGCAGGGCCGCCAGATGGCGGGCCCCCGTCTCGGTCTCGGTGGCGGTATAGACAAAGGGTGCCGGACCCGGCGCCGCGGCCAGCCGCGGCGGCAGGGCCGCGACGATCTTGGCCGTCAGGTTCCCGGCCGCGCGGGCAAGCCCCGGGTCCGCCCCCCGCGCCACCAGCGCCGCGCCCAGCCGCAGCGCCTCGATTTCCTCGACCGTCAGGGTCAGCGGCGGCAGGTCCACCGACTCGCGCAGCATGTAGCCCAGGCCCCGCTCGCCCTCGACCGGCCAGCCTGCGGCCTGCAGGCGCGCCATGTCGCGCCAGACCGTGCGGGTCGATACCTCCAGCCGGTCAGCGATGGCGCGGGCGGTGTGCAACCGCCCGTCGCGCAGGATCTGGATCAGGTCGAACAGGCGCGTGGTCTGCGGCATGGCCCAACCTGTCGCGGCCCTTTGGCGGCGTCAATCCATGCGCCAGCGCAGGGCATCGTGGCGCATGGTCAGGCTGTCCATGTCAATCAGGGCGACAAAGGCACCGAAGGCAGGTTCGGCGGTCATCGCCTGCGCACCGGCCTGCGCGGCCCCCAGCGACGACCATTCCACAAGATCGGTCCAGACGCCGCCCTCGGCCCGCACAAGACGGCGCGCGACAAAGCCGGGTGCGGTCCGCAGCGGCGGTTCGGTCGCGGCTGCGGCGGCCAGGAAATCGGCCTCGGGCGTTCCGGCGACAAGGCGGAAGGACACCACCTCGATCACCGGGCCGTCGCCCGCTGCGCGGGCGGCGTCGGGGGCGGCAAGGGCAAGCGTCGGGACAAGGCAGGGCAGAAGGCGCATCGGGGAACTCCGTCTGGGTTGCTGGTGCGCCCTTATGGACGGCGCCTGCCGACAGGGTGTGTCAGTTGCCGTGGGGGTCCGGCACGTCGGCCTGCGGCAGGAGCATCGCGATCTTGGCCAGCAGGCTTTTCGCGCCGCGCGCGCGCACGCCCTGCTCTGCGGCCTGATCGTTCAGCCCGGCCACGAGCGCGTCCAGTTCGTCCTGCGTCAGCATCAGCGGCGGCAGCATCAGCGGCGCCCGCAGGATATAGCCAAGCCCCCTGCCCCCGGTCACCGGCAGTCCGGTCGCCGCCATCACCGCCATGTCGCGCCAGATCGTCCGGGTCGAGACGCCCAGCGCGGCGGCCAGTTCCGCCGCAGTGTGCAGCCGTCCGTCGCGCAGGATGCGGATCAGGGCATAGATGCGGTCATCGCGCTTCATCGCGGCAGGGTCGGGCCAGTCCGGGCGCGGGTCAACGGGGGATACTGACAAAATACTGTCAGTTGCCTGCGCGCAGCGCCGCCTTCTGCTTTGCGGGGGGGAAGCGAAGGGGCTAGACCGTCGTTCATGACAGGTCCCGCCCGTCGCGGGGCATCGGGCATCCACAGGGAGATCCCCCATGCTGAACAATATCGGCCTTCCCGGCCTTCTTCTGATCGCGGTTGTCGTGCTTGTGCTGTTCGGGCGCGGCAAGATCTCGTCGCTGATGGGCGAGGTGGGCAAGGGCATCACCGCCTTCAAGCGCGGCGTGAAGGAGGAGACGGCGGAAATCGAGGCCGCCGCCAAGGACGCGCGCGACGTGACGCCCACCGCCGACAAGGACAAGGTCTGAGGCTCTGCCCGGAACGGGATGAAACGCGATGTTCGACATCGGCTGGACCGAGCTTCTGCTTATCGGGATCGTGGCGCTGATCGTGATCGGCCCGAAAGACCTGCCCGAAATGTTCCGCACCCTGGGCCGGTTCACCGCCAAGGCGCGCGGGATGGCGCGCGAGTTCTCGCGCGCGATGGAGGCGGCGGCTGACGAATCCGGCGTGAAGGACGTGGCCAAGGACATCCGCAACGCCGCGAACATGCCCAAGACGGGCATGGATGCGGTGAAGGAAGCGGCGCGCAAGTTCGAGACCTGGGATCCGCTGAAGGCGACCAAGGCCGCCGCGCCCAAGGCTGCGAAGGCCGCATCCACCGTCGCCGATCCCGGGGCCGCCGATCCCGGGGCCGTCGAACCGGCACCGGCCCCCGCGCGCCCGATGGGCCCGGCGACACAGGCCCTGGCCGAGGCGCAGGCCGCCAAGCGCGCCGAGGCCGAGGCGCAGGCCGCCACGCTGCGTCAGGCGCGCAGCCCGGGCAAGGCGGGTGACACGACCGAGGGCACGGACGGATGAGCCAGACGGATGACATCGACGACAGTTCCGCCCCGCTGATCGAGCACCTGGCCGAACTTCGCAACCGGCTGATCAAGTCGGTGATCGCCTTCCTGATCGGCATGGTGATCTGTTTCACCGTGTGGAACCCGATCTTCAATTTCCTGACGAATCCGATCTGCTCGGCGCTGGCCGAACGCGGCCAGGACTGCGGGCTTTACCTGATCAAGCTGCAGGAAGGGTTCTTTGTGGCCATCCGGATCTCGCTTCTGGGCGGCTTCGCGCTGGCATTCCCGGTGATCGCCTTCCAGATGTGGCGCTTCGTGGCGCCGGGCCTGTACAAATCGGAAAAGGGCGCCTTCCTGCCCTTCCTGGTCGCCTCGCCGGTCATGTTCGCACTGGGGGCGGCCTTTGCGTTCTATGGGGTCCTGCCGCTGGCCTTCGACTTTTTCCTGAACTTCCAGCAGTTCGGACCCGCCGTCGTGCCCGAAGGTGCCGAGGCGGGCGCCGTGGCGGCGGTGGAGCCGGGGGCTGCCGGCATCCTGTTCCAAGGCTCGATGGAGGAATATCTGTCGCTGACCACCAAGTTCATCATGGCCTTCGGCATCTGTTTCCAGCTGCCGGTGCTGCTGACCCTGATGGGCAAGGCGGGGCTGGTGTCGGCGGCCGGGCTGAAGTCGGTGCGCAAATACGCGGTCGTGGGCATTCTGGTTCTGGCCGCGATCGTGACGCCGCCGGACGTGATCACCCAGGTGATCCTGTTCACCGTGGTCTTCGGGCTTTACGAGATCTCGATCTTCCTTGTCTCGGGCATCGAGCGTCGGCGCGAGGCGCGGCTGCGGGCCGAGGGGCTGTGGGTGGACCCGGAACCCGATGACGAGACCCCCGACGTCCCGAAGGGCAAGGCATGAGCGAGGCGACGCTGGAACGCATTGCGGCGGCGCTTGAGCGGATGAGCCCGCCGCCCGCCCCGGCCCCCGATTTTGCGGCGGCCGATGCCTTTGTCTGGCACACGGGCCCAGACCGCCTGGACCCGGTTGATCAGGTGGCGCGCGTGGATCTGTCGCTGCTGGTGGGGGTGAACCGGTCGCGCGACACATTGCTGGCCAACACCCGGGCCTTTGCCGGGGGCCTGCCGGCGAACAACGCCCTTCTGTGGGGCGCGCGGGGGATGGGGAAGTCATCGCTGGTCAAGGCGGTGCATGCCGCGGTGCGGGCCGAGGGGCTGGCGCTGGTGCTGGTCGAACTCAGCCGCGATGACCTGCCTTCGGTGACGCGGCTGCTGCGGCATCTGCGGGCGGCGGCGGACCGGCGGTTCATCCTGTTCTGCGACGACCTGTCGTTCAGCCACGACGACCAGCACTACAAGTCGCTGAAGGCGGTGCTGGACGGCGGGATCGAGGGGCGGCCCGGGAACGTGATCTTCTACGCCACGTCGAACCGGCGCCACCTGATGCCGCGTGACATGATCGAGAACGAGCGGTCCACCGCGATCAGCCCTTCCGAGGCGGTCGAGGAAAAGGTATCCCTGTCGGACCGGTTCGGCCTGTGGCTGGGTTTCCACCCCTGCACGCAGGACGAATACCTGGAGATGATCCGGGGCTACTGCGCCGCGCATGGGCTGAGCGTCGACGAGGCCGCGCTGCGGGCCGAGGCGATCGAATGGCAGGCGACCCGCGGCGCGCGGTCAGGGCGGGTGGCCTGGCAGTTCTTCCTCGACCTCGCCGCACGGCACGGGGTGCGGCTGGCGGCGGGCTGATCGCCGGGCATCCCCGGCTCTCCCGGCCGCGGCGGGCCATGCAGACGCTCAGCCCGACTGCCGCGCGATGATGCCCAGCACCGTTGCCAGCAGCTGCGCGGCCAGCATCGCTCCCTGACCGTCAATGTCGCGCGCGGGCATCAGTTCGACCATGTCGAAGGCCACGATCCGGCCCCGCGCCGCCGCACCGGCGATCAGGTCGACGACATGCCAGTAGGTCAGCCCTCCGGCCGTGCGCCCGATGGCGGCGGGCATGATCGCCGGGTCGAGCGCATCGACATCAAGGCAGATCGCAATGTCCGACCCCGGGGGAATCGCCGCGAGTGCCGCGTCCGTTCCGTCACGGAATACCCGGGAGGCCGGCACGAACACCACGCCGCGCGCCTGCGCATCGGCCAGATCGCCCGGACGGGCCGAACCGATGCCGCGCTGGCCCACCTGGATCATCGTGCCGACATGCGCCATCTCGGACGCGCGGCGCATGGTGGATGACAGGCCCAGCCGTTCGCCCGCGACCTCATCACGCCAGTCGACATGCGCGTCGATCTGAAGGATCGTCAGCGGGCGATCCCGACCCGACAGCGCCTGCAGCATCGGAATGGGAAGCGAGTCGTCGCCCCCCAGCAGAACCGGCACCGCACCCCGCGCCGCGATCCCCGACACCGCGCGACGCAGCCGGTCGCGGTTGCCATCGGGATCATCCGGCGTGACCGGCACATTGCCGGCGTCCGCGATCGTCACCCCGGGCGGCAGGACCGGGCCGCCAAGATCGAAGTTCACGTGGTGCAGGTTCGCGGCATAGGCGGCGCCCGCCGCCCGGATCGCGGCGGGACCACCCTCGCAGTAGAACCCGACCGAGGCATAGGGCGTGCAGCCGTCGGCCCCCAGGATCACGGCGCGATGCGCTGTCCGCCCGTCATCGGCGGGCAGGCCCATGAAGGTCTCGGCCCCGCCCCCGAACATTTCCGCAAGCGTCGCCATGCGCCCCGCCCCCAAATCTGTCACGCACGCCAGACTGCGACGGCAGCACGGGCACGGCAAATGAAAAGGGCGCCCGAAGGCGCCCTGTCCGCATCGCGCGGTGCGGCTGTCAGGCCTGCGCCTCGCTGATGAACTTCACGGCGTCGCCGAAGGTCTGGATGGTCTCGGCGGCGTCATCGGGGATCTCGATCCCGAATTCCTCTTCGAAGGCCATCACAAGCTCGACCGTGTCGAGGCTGTCGGCGCCGAGGTCATCGATGAACGAGGCATTCTCGGTCACCTTGTCCTCTTCGACGCCCAGATGCTCGACGACGATCTTCTTCACGCGGTCGGCGATGTCGCTCATGTTCCGTCCTCTTGCTGCGGGCCCTCACGTCCCGGTCCGTCTGTCCCTGTCCCGAGGGGCGTTGGCGCCCCGTCTCCCGCAGTGTTCGACACCCCGGGCGAGTCCTGCGCGCCTATAGCAAGCGTCCGGGGGCAAGGCAAACCCTTTCCCGATGCCGGGCGATGGGCCGGTCAGACCATCGCCATCCCGCCGTTGACGTGCAGCGTGGCACCGGTGACATAGGCGGCCTCGGGGCTGGCCAGATACAGCACGGCCGCCGCAACCTCGACCGCCTCGCCCATGCGGCCAGCGGGCACGCCGGACAGCAGACCCTTCTTCTGGTCTTCGGTCAGCTTGTCGGTCATCGCGGTCGCGATGAAGCCGGGCGCCACGCAGTTGACCGTGATGCCCCGGCTGGCCACCTCACCGGCAAGCGATTTGGACATGCCCACAAGCCCGGCCTTGGCGGCGGCATAGTTGGCCTGTCCCGGGTTGCCGCCGGTTCCGACAACCGACGTGATGTTGATGATGCGGCCCCAGCGCGTCTTCATCATGCCCCGAAGCACGCCGCGCGACAGCCGGAACGCCGCCGTCAGGTTGACGTCGATCACGGCCTGCCAGTCGTCATCCGACATCCGCAGCATCAGGCCGTCCCGGGTGATGCCCGCATTGTTCACCAGGATATCGACCTGGCCCATCGCCTCGGCCGCGCGCTTCGGCAGGGCCTCGACGGCGGCGGGGTCGGACAGGTCGCAGGTCAGCACATGCGCGCGGCTGCCCAGCGCTTCGGCCAGGGCGACCAGCGGGGCCTCGCGGGTGCCGGACAGGGCGACCGTCGCGCCTGCGCCATGCAGGGCGCGGGCAATCTCGCCGCCGATCCCGCCGGAGGCTCCGGTCACCAGAACGCATTTTCCCGTCAGATCGAACATGGTCGCCGAACCCTCCCTGAAACAATCGCGCCCTGCCCTATCAAAGCCGCGCAGGTTCCGCTACCCGACAGCTAATCGGTCGGCGCAAAGCGCGATACCTGACGTTTCCGGCATGGCTGGAAGGCGGGTCAGCCCCGGGCGGCGGCCACATCGTCGGCGGTGCCCACGGCGCGGGTCGCCGCCTCCTTCTGGATCCGGCGGATCATGCCGGACAGCGCCTTGCCGGCGCCGATCTCCCAATAGTCGGTGACGCCTGCGCGCGCCATCCACTCGACGCTTTCGCGCCAGCGCACGGCCCCGGTGACCTGGGCGATCAGCAGGTCGCGGAAACGGTCGGGTTCGGTGACGCCCTCGGCGCGCACGTTCACCACGACCGGCACGACCGGCGCCGAGATCACGACCCCCGCCAGCGCCTCGGCCATGCGGGCGGCGGCAGGCTGCATCAGGGCGCAATGGAACGGTGCCGAGACGGGCAGCAGGATGGCACGTTTCGCGCCGCGCGTCCGGGCGATCTCGACCGCACGCTCCACCGCGCCCCGGTGCCCCGACACCACGACCTGCGCGGGATCGTTGTCGTTCGCGGCCTGGCAGATCTCGCCCTGGGCTGCCTCGGCCGCGACTTCGGCGGCGGTGGCATAGTCGAGGCCCAGAAGCGCCGCCATCGCCCCCACGCCGACCGGCACCGCCTGCTGCATCGCCAGACCGCGCAGCCGCAACAGGCGCGCGGTGTCGGACAGGGTCAGCGCCCCGGCGGCGCACAGCGCCGAGTATTCGCCCAGGCTGTGCCCGGCCACGAAATCCGCCGTGCCGACCAGCGGCATCCCCTCGGCCGCAAGCGCCGCCAGCGCCGCCATCGAGGTGGCCATCAGCGCAGGCTGCGCATTCTCGGTCAGCGTCAGCCGGTCGAGATCGCCCTCCCAGATCAGGGCCGACAGGTTTTCGCCCAGTGCCGCGTCGACCTCGTCAAAGACGGCGCGCGCGGCGGGCCATCCTTCGGCCAGCGCCCGCCCCATGCCCACCGTCTGTGCCCCCTGCCCCGGAAAGACAAATGCCCGCATCCCGCCAATACCCCCCGCAATCATCAGCAATTCGCCCCGGGCGCATAGCCTGTGCCGCGCGCCCACGCAATCACCAGTGCAAGATCGCACCGATGGCAAAACCGACCGATAGCCTGTGGCGCGCCGTCAAATCCAGGATAGGCTGCATCAGGAATCGTGCGTACGGGGTTGCGGGCCATGATCGGCATTCTGGAAAACTGGTGGCGGACAGCGGGGCAAAATCCGGTTCCGGTATCGCTGTTCGCACTCGGGATCGGGGCGACGCTCTGCGTCGCGGGGCTGAGCCTTGGGCTGATGCACGTGACCTTTCACGGCGTGGTCGCCGATGTGCCGCTGAGCGGTTTCCGGACCGGAATGGTGAAGAACGTCGGCTTTCTATACGCACCCAACTGGGGCGTATCCTGCATCGTGTTCATCCCGCTGATCCTGCTGTTCCTGTGCGCGGCGCGGGGAACGATCGAGCCCACGCTCGAAGCGCTGGTGGACCGCGAACTGATCCGTCGGGTTGACGGCGCCCCGGTCGACAAGGCGGCATTCATCGGGTCTTGGAACGCGCTTGCCCGGCGCTGCCTATGGGTCTTTCCGGTCGTCTTCGTTCTGGTGTTCTGGCTGATCATCGTCGAGGACTTCGTGCCGGTTGTCCTGCGATGGCTCAACCAGCCCGAGGTGGCGGCAGGGGTAATCCCCACCATCAGCCTCAGCCACGGAACCTATGAATTCGACTGGTCGGTGGCGGCGCTGTTCCCCGGCAGCGGTGTCGATCCGACCGCCAACATCCTGTTCTCCGGCGCCGCCTATATCTGGGTCGCGCTGATATTCGCCTCGGTGATGGTCGCGGGACTGTTCTGGTTCGCTGCCTTGCCGATGTTTCTCGGGGCGGGATCGCTGGCGCGTCAGGGCCTGCTTCTGGTGCCAGACCCCTATGTTCACGACGATCGCTGCGGTTTCGAGGTCTTCGAGCCGCTGTTCTTCTACCTCTGCGTCGCGGGACTGCTGACCGCGTTCATGGCGCTTGGGGTCCACCTGCAGAACGTGTTCCTGCGTGCGCCGGATTTCTCGGATCTGCATGACATGGTCTTCGGATCGCTGGCGGCGGCCGTCCGCGACATGTCGGGGTTCAGGGACATCGGCACGGTCATTGACCGCCTGCTTTCGGTCGGGGCCGCGATGGACGTGCAGACCGTGAACCTGCAATTCGTGCTGACCGGGATCGGACTGTTTCTGATCATGCTGATCGTTGTCGGTCTGATGACCGTCTGGCTTTACGTCGCGGCGCTGAGCGGGCGCACGCGGCGCCTTGCCATGCTGCGCCAGGGGCCAGAGGCCGGGTTGACCGATGATCAAAGACGCGCGCTCGCCCGGCGGCTGCGGCGCATCCGGGTCTGGCCGGTGAGATGGATGTCGCTTGGCCTGTTTGTCACCTATATCGCGCTGATCGTCGGGGCGATGGTTTTCGTGAACCTGCTGGGTGTGGTGATCATGGCCCTGTTCGTGCAGCTTGCGGCCAACGTCATACGCTATGCCGCAAACACGGGCGGCGACGACGAGGAGGACCCTGTGGCCGCACCAGTTGTCGCCCCCCCGCCGCCGGCCGCGGCGCCCACGCCCGCCAGCCCCCCGGCCGCCGCCGATCCGGTTGATGTGATGCAGGCTCCTGGCATGGCCGTCGCCACCCCCGACCCGCACAAAGAGGCATGAGGCGCGTGACCATCCTGCTCGTCTGCCTTGGCGCGCTTTCCGCGCTTGCCGCCTGCGCCATCGCGAACCGGTTCAACACGCCGCCCGCGTTGCAGACCGCCGATATCCAGGGGATCGACCGCGCCACCCGCGGCATGCCTGACCGGCTGACCGTCACGACGTGGAACATCGGCTATGCGGGCATGGGCGCCGAATCCGACTTCGTGCTGGATCTGGGGGAACAGAGACGCCCGCTCTCGGGCGCGCTTGTCGATCGGAACCTTGCCGAAATCACCCGGTTCCTGCGCGATCTGGACAGCGATATCGTGCTGCTGCAAGAGGTTGCCCGACCGTCCTGGGTGACCTGGGGCCGGGATGTGCTTGCCGGGGTCGTGAGCGCCCTGCCCGGCCATGCGCATTTCTTCTGGCCCGACATCCAGACACTCGGCATCCCGCGACCGTTTCGCGTCGAGGTCGGGAATGCCGTCTTTTCCCGGATCCGTCCGACGGCCGCGGAATGGCGCGGCCTGCCGCTGGAGCCCACCTTCCAGCTTGGCGTGTTCCGCAAGGGCTACCGCATGCACATCCTTCGCATCGACGAGAGCCGGAGCTGGGTGATCATCAACATCCATCTGAGCACCTTCGACAGTGTCGAGGATGACGTGCGCGCGAAGCAGGTGACGGCGTTGATGGCCTTTGCGGAACAGGAATACCGCAAGGGAAACCACGTGGTCATCGGGGGCGACTGGAACCTGAGACTGGTGGCCACGCGGTTCCCCGACACGACCGAGGAACGGTTCAAGTTCTGGATCCGCGACCTGCCAAGACAGCTGATCCCGGAGGGCTGGACCATCGCGGCCGATCCATCGGTGCCAAGTGTCCGCACGGCGCACAAGCCCTATGTGGCGGGCGAAAACCATGTGCTGGTCATCGATGGCTTCATCGCGTCGCCGAATGTCGCGGTACGCGGGGTCGCGGGCACGGACCTCGGGTTCCGCCACAGTGACCACCAGCCTGTGACGGCGGTTTTCGAGGCACGACGCTGAGGCATGCGATGCACAGGGGCTGTGCGGCGCCTGCGGTTCCGAACCGCCGCGGCACGGTCCAGATTGCCGCGACTCCCCATGGAACGGACCGCCCATGCCTCTGCTCAATTCCGCCACCCGCTATGGCTCGGTCGCGCGCGCCCTGCATTGGCTGACCGCGCTGCTGATCCTGACCGCCATTCCGCTGGGCATCGTCGCCAACGATCTGGCCTATGACACGTCTGCGGCGCTTGCCTGGAAGGCACAGGTGTTTTCCTGGCACAAGACGGTCGGCGTGGCCGCGTTCTTCGTGGCGCTTGCGCGCATCCTGTGGGCGCTGACGCAGCCGCGCCCCGCGCCGCTGCATCCCGACCGGACCTGGGAGACGCGGGCGGCCGAGGCGGTCCACTGGCTGCTCTACATATCGCTGATTGCGGTTCCGCTGTCGGGATGGGTGCATCACGCCGCAACGGCGGGCTTTGCGCCGATCCTGTGGCCCCTGGGCCAGGACCTGCCGATGATCCCCAAGTCGGCCGCCGTCGAACACGGTGCCGCAGCGGCGCATTGGGTTTTCACGAAACTGCTGATCGCCGCGATCCTTCTGCACGTCGCGGGGGCGGTGAAGCACGCGGTGATCGACCGCGACGCCACGGTTGCGCGGATGTGGCGCGGCACCTCCGCGCCGCGGAACCCGCAACCGCATCGGGCGCGCGGTCCGCTGCTGGCCGCGGTCGCCGCCTATGCCGCGGGTGTCGGGCTGGCGGTGGCGCTGACGGCGCCCGATGCCGGCCCTGTCGAGACCACCGCGCCCGCAACGGCCGAGGCGGGCAACTGGCAGGTGGAAGAGGGCACGCTGAGCTTCACGCTGCGGCAGATGGGATCGACCGTCGAGGGGCGGTTCGCCACCTGGACCGCAAGGATCACCTTTGATGACACCGTCGCAATGGGCGCGGCGGGCAGGGTCGACGTGATGATCGACATGGCCAGCAGCACAATCGGGTCCGTGACCGCCCAGGCACAGGGCCCGGAGTTCCTGAACGTCGCCGGACACCCTGCGGCAACCTTCACCGCCGAGATCCGGCGGGATGACGGCGGCTACGTGGCGGATGGCGTCCTGACGCTTGCCGGGGTCGCGGTGCCGGTTGCCCTGCCCTTCGACCTTGCGATCGAGGAGGGAATCGCGCGGATGTCGGGCCGCACCGCCATCGACCGTCGGGACTTCGGGATCGGCCGGGCCTATGGCGACGAGGGCACCGTGGGGTTCGCGGTCACCGTGGATGTCGTGCTGACCGCCACGCGGCGCTGACCAGCCGACACAGGCGAAAGGCCCGCCCGGTTCACCCGGGCGGGCCGTTCATCACATCACAATCGTGCCGCGATCATTCGGCCTTCATCGCCTCGAGCGAAATCTGCACCTGGACCTCGTCCGACACGAAGGGGGCGAACAGACCCAGGTTGAACTCGGACCGCAGCAGCGTCGTCGTCGCCGAAAAACCGGCCCAGGGCTTGCCCTCCATCGGATGGGTCGAGGCCTGGTTCAGCACGGCGTCCAGCACGACGGGCCGGGTGACGCCATTCAGCGTCAGGTCACCCGTGATCAGGGCGGTCGTCTCGCCGGTCACCTCGATCGCGGTCGAGGTGAAGCTGACCATCTCGTCATCGGCCGCATCGAAGAAGTCGGGCGACATGAAGTGGTCGAAGCGGGCCTGCCAGCCGGTCAGCATCGACCGCACCGGAAATGCCACGGTGACCGACGAGGCTGCCGGATCGGCCGCATCAAAGGCGATCTCGCCCCCGAACCCGCCGAACATGCCGTAGCCGGTCGAATAGCCGAGATGGTTGTAGCTGAACACGATCTGGGCATGGCTTGAATCGATCGTGTAGGTTTCGGGTGCGGCAAGCGCCGGGGACGCGAAGGCCAGCAAAGCGGCCGGCAGCAGAGAGCGAAGCATCGGGATTCCATCCTGCGGTTCTGGGACATGCCGGAAATCGGCTGTGGCGCAAGCTGCACTGCAGCATCGGCCGTGCCAATCCGGCAGACCCAAACATCACCTGTGTGCGCACGCACGGCGCGCGTCGTCCCCGCGGGGCACCGCAGGGTGCCTTGCACGGCGGCAATCCTCGTGTATAAGGCCGCATCCTTCCGCAATCACACGAACCGGCGCAGCCTCTCGTGGACGGGCCGCGGAGGGATGTTGCCCGTCCTATGAAATGCGCCCTGACAAGAGGTATCACATGCCGTTCTACGAGCATGTCTTCATCGCGCGGCAGGATCTGTCCAGCGCGCAGGCCGAGGGTCTGATCGACCATTTCTCGACCGTCCTGACCGACAACGGCGGTGCCATCGTCGAAAAGGAATACTGGGGCGTCAAGACGATGGCCTACAAGATCAACAAGAACCGCAAGGGTCACTATGCCTTCCTGAAGACCGACGCGCCCTCGGCCGCGGTGCAGGAAATGGAGCGTCTGATGCGCCTGCACGACGACGTGATGCGCGTGCTGACCATCAAGGTCGAAAAGCATGGCGAGGGCCCGTCGATCCAGATGCAGAAGCGCGACGACCGCGACGGCGAGCGCGGCGATCGTGGCGACAGGGGCGACCGCGGTGACCGCGGGCCGCGTCCCGAGCGCAGCTTCGGTGGTGACCGCGGCGGCTTCGGCGGCGATCGCCGTCGTTGATCAGCGTCTGAGAAAAGGATCGTAACCCATGGCTACCAAACCATTTTTCCGCCGCCGCAAGGTTTGCCCGTTCTCGGGCGACAATGCCCCCGCCATCGACTACAAGGATGTGCGGCTGCTGCAACGCTACATCAGCGAACGCGGCAAGATCGTGCCGGCGCGGATCACCGCCGTGTCGTCGAAAAAGCAGCGCGAACTGGCCGCCGCGATCAAGCGCGCACGGTTCCTCGCCCTGCTGCCCTATGCCGTGAAGTGAGGAGAGACGAAGATGCAAGTCATCCTGCTTGAACGCGTGGCCAAGCTTGGCCAGATGGGCGAGGTCGTGAACGTCAAGGACGGCTACGCCCGCAACTTCCTGCTGCCGCAGGGCAAGGCGCTGCGCGCCACCGAAGGCAACATCAAGTCCTTCGAGGCCAAGAAGGCCCAGCTCCAGGCCCAGAACCTGGAAACGCGGAAAGAGGCCGAGGCGGTTGCCGCCAAGCTTGACGGTCAGACCTTCGTGATCATCCGCTCGGCGTCCGACGCGGGTGCGCTCTACGGGTCGGTTACCACGCGGGACGCCGCCGACGCGGCCACCAACGGCGGCTTCACCGTCAACCGCGCCCAGGTCGTGCTGGACCGCCCGATCAAGGACCTGGGCCTGCACACCGTCACGGTCGTGCTGCACCCCGAAGTTGTCGCCAAGATCACGCTGAACGTCGCGCGATCGCCGGAAGAGGCCGAGCTTCAGGCCGCGGGCAAGTCGATCCAGGAACTCGCCGCCGAAGCGGAAGCTGCGGCCGAGTTCGAGATCGCCGAGCTGTTCGACGACATCGGCGGGGCCGCGTCGGAAGACGCCTGATCCTGCCGTTGCCGGCAATACGAACGCGCGCGGGCTTCCCGCGCGCGTTTGCGTTTCCGGATGGTTGCATGGTCCAGGACGGAACCGGCGGGGTTCGGCGCTTCCGGCCGGGCAACTCGTCAGGCCAAGCCCATCGCGCGCTTTGCCGTATCGTAAAGCACCTGGTCCAGCGCGATCCAGGGTGCCAGCACCTGCCGCGCCACATCGTTGTCGGCGCGAAGCGCCTTGGGCGCCCCGATGTTCTCATGCCGGGGGACAATCGGTGCCTCCAGACCCGTCGCGGCAAGAAAATCACGCTGGAACCGGGCCTGATCCTCGCAGATCCCCACCACCATGAAATCATCCAGCGACCGCAGGGCGACATCGACATCCCCCTCGACCAGCCGCTTGAACACCGCCCGGTGATCGCCCGTCAGCAGCATGCGCACCTGCATGTTGTCGAACGCGGTGAACTCGGCCTCGTCGGCGACCACCGCCATCAGCGCCAGAAGGTCATCCGCATTGCTGTAGTCCGTGCGGGCCATCTGGCCGACCACGCGCTTGACCGCCGCGGCCGTTGCGCCTTCGGGCAACGGCTCGCCATGGTTGAAGCGGTCCACCCAGTTCACATGGCTGACCAGCCTCTCCCACGGATCGCGCAGGATCGTCGCGCGGGCATAGGCATCGGTGCCGCGCAGCAGTGTCCAGCGGCACAGCGGAACATGCGCAGAGACCCCGTCGATTTCCAGCGTCGGTTCGCGCCGGTGCATCAGGCTGGGCATGCGGTATTCTGCATGGGCAATGAAGTTGTCAGATCCATAGACCTGCGACAGGAACGTATTGATGCTGGAACCCGATGTCTTCGGAATATGCATGAAGAACACCGGGGCATGCGTGCCGCGCGGTGCGAAGGGGGTCGGGCGGGGATCCGGCCGTCCCTCGGGCGTCAGCCCGCCGTCGCCCGCCTGCCCCTGATCCGAACGCTCGCGGCGCAGCCCCAGCGCAGCGGCCGCAGATGTCAGCCTGGACGGAAACAGCGCCCTGAACAGTCGTTTCACCCGTGCGGCCCCTGCCATCGGCGTGCCCCTGCCCCGGACAGGGCGCATCGCCCCGCCCGGACCAGGGCCATGTCTCACATCTCGTCCAGGGCTTCGACGGCCTTCTGAAGGTCGTCCTTCGTCGCGGTCTGTTCGGTCACGGTGGCTGCCGACAGGATGTGATCGACCACCTTGTCCTCGAAGATCGGCGCGCGCAGCTGCTGCTGCATCTGCGGGTTCTTCTGCACGAATTCGAAGAACTGCCGTTCCTGGCCGGGATATTGCCGCGCCGCCTGCAGCACGGCCTGCGTCATCTCGGCATCGGTCACCACCACCTCTGCCTTGCGTCCGATCTCGGCCAGCACAAGGCCAAGCCGCACGCGGCGCACGGCCAGCGCATTGTGTTCGTCGGTCGGGGCGATCGAGCCATGGTCATGGCCCTGATGGTCCGGGTTTTCCTCGTGCCAGAGCTGATGGGCAATCTGGTTCGCCTCGGCCTCGACCAGCTTGGCGGGCAGATCGAACGTGACCATCTTGTCCAGTTGGTCCAGCAGCGCGCGCTTGAGGACGGCGCGCGAAGCGCCCTGGTACTCGGCCTCGAGCCGTTCGGAAATCTGGCCGCGCAGCGCGTCAAGATTGTCGGCGCCGTATTTCTTGGCCATCTCGTCATCGACGGCCGCCGATTTTCCGGCCTTCACCGCCTTGATCGTGCAGGCAAAGACCGCGTCCTTGCCTGCCAGATGCTTGGCGCCATAGGCTTCCGGGAAGGTGACGCTGACGTTGATCTCGTCACCGGCCTTCACGCCGACCAGTTGCGCCTCGAAACCCGGGATGAACGAGTTCGAACCCAGGACCAGCGGATAGTCCTCGGCCGATCCGCCCTCGAACAGCTCGCCATCGACCGAACCCTTGAAGTCGATCACCACCTGGTCGCCATCGACGGCCGCCGCGCCGGCCTCGCGGTCCTCATAGACCTTGGCGGTCTCCGCCAGGTTGGCCAGCGCCTCGGCCACAGCAGCGTCATCGGCCTTCACGACCAGACGCTGCAGCGCGATCGACGCCATGTCGACCTCGGGGATTGCGGGCAGAGCCTCATAGGTCATCTCGACCACGACATCCTGGCCTTCCGACCAGGTATCACCGCCCACCATCTTGACCTCGGGCTGAAGCGCCGGGCGGTCGCCGGTGCGGTCGAAATGGTCCTTCATCGCGCCGTCGATCGCGTCCTGCATCGCATCGCCCAGGATGCGCGGCCCGAACTGCTTCTTCAGGATCGGCAGCGGCACCTTGCCCTTGCGAAAGCCCTTCATCTCGATCTCGGGCTGCGCCTCGACCAGCTTGGCCTGGACCTTGGCGTCCAGTTCGGCGGCGGTCACGGTGATCGTGACGCCACGCTTCAGGCCTTCATTCACGGTTTCGGCAATCTGCATGCGTGCGGTCCTTCGTCTGTCCGGGTCGGGGCGGAAGGTCCGCCCATGATGCGCAAGGCCGTCCCCGGTCTGGCGGGGGCGGCCAATCGCGCGCCTTCTAGCAAAGCCAAAGGAGGGATGCGAGGGGGAAATGCGCGCCACCAGCGGAGGCAGGCTGGTGCGGGTGAAGGGACTTGAACCCCCACGCCTTGCGGCGCCGGAACCTAAATCTGATGCCGCTCTCCAGAGTATCCAGTCATCGACAGCGACTCGAAGCCATATATTCAACAAGTCATGCGATTTATGTCGAACTCTGCGTCGATCTGGTCTAAGTCTGCCCTGAGTGCGGTATCAGTCCACGTGTCACCCAGTTGGCACCCAGAAGTTTGCATCCGGAATCGTGAGTAGGGACAACTAGACAAATGAGACAAGCTGCCCGGAAGGCGACGACCTTCTCGAAGACGGCGAAAATCGGTGCCGCTACCCGTCACTCCGCCCTGCCCGACGGCGCATTGGAACTGCTAATTCGCGACAAGGATCTGACGGGCTTCGCGCTGCGTGTCCGCCGGGAGTCGGCACGTTACGTCATGGAGGGCCGGGTCGCGGGTACCGGCATTCGGCGCAAGATCACTATCGGCGACGCAGCCACCATGTCGGCATCCGAGGCGCGCGACCGGGCGATGTCGATCCGGAACCAAATGCGGGCTGGCGACGACCCAGTAAAGCTTCACACAGTAGCGCCCCAAATCTTCGGTGACATAGCGGCGGAGTTCCAGGGGCGCTGGGTGGCGGGCAAGATCGGGCGGAAGGCGCCCCGCCCCGCCTCTATTGCGGGCATGACTACCGATCTGAAGCGCGCTCTGAACAACTTCGCCTCAACAAGAATCAACGAAATTGATGCCAAGGCTATCCGGAGTTTCAGGGCGAAGCTGTTGGCCGAGGACGTTAGCCCCGCAGTGAAGCGCCGGGCGTTCGGCGCGCTGACTATGGTGATGGCCTACGCCCAGGACGTCGGGCACATCGCCGACAACCCAGCCGCCAGCTTTACACTGCCTGCAGCATCCGTGCCACGCGAGCGGTATCTCTCTCCAGAGGAACTTGCCGCAGCGTGGAGCGCCTGCAGCGCACTAGGCAGGCCCGGAGACGCCGTTCGGTTCCTAATCGCCATGCCAGTCAGGTTGTCAGAGGTCAGACTAATGACCTGGACCTGGATCGACATGGCAGCCAAGACGCTCACGATCCCCGCAACTGCTAAGGGCAACAAGGCCGCCGAGACGTTCATCTTGCCTCTATGCGACATGGCAGTGGACATTTTGGCCCGCCAGCCGACGCGGGACGGTCTGGTCTTCCGTGGGCGACAGGGCGGGCCTGTCAGCCTGGGTAGTGATGTGAAGGACAGGCTGGACGCGTTATCCGGTGTGACGGAATGGCGGTTCCACGACCTTCGTCGTACGGTGGTGACACTTCTGGCCGATGCAGATCACGAGATCGACGTGGACGCCTGCGACAGGTGGCTTCAACACAAGCGGACCGGCATCAAGGCCGTCTATCAGCGCGCATCGCGTCGATGCGCAAAGTCGCGGCAAGCTGGGACCTGACTCTTCGTAAGATTGTAGAGCTTGATGCGGCTGCCAGCACCGAAGAGGAGAGCAACTTATGACTCATCTCAGTGGTCGCGTTTCGGTTTGGCGGTCTAGTGAAGATGCGCCTGCGGCTTGCCGTTGCCGTCGAACTGCAGTCTTGGAGCCCATGCATATTTTTTGCGGCGGTACGCCCGATCACGAGAATGGTTGCCCTGGAATGAATGGTTGGGTCTATCCAGGCGGGCTATGGTGCGAGGTTCTGCCTCCCCCTCCCCCAACATCACCGTCCCTTGGCCCGGGCCGCTATGACCTCCATGCCAATCTTGCGGTGGAACTCATGGCAATCGGGAAGGCCCGATCCGTGGCAGACGCATGCAGACAAGCTATAGCAACGCTTGGACGAGGGCAGCACTGGGGAGCAGATGATTCAAGAATTTCCGCGCCGGATGGGTTGTACAAGCGTGCCAGCGCTCTCTTGAAGGGCAAATGAAATTCGGTGTCTTCGGTGTGATAGATTTCCGAACATCTGCACCGTAGAATGAGATAAATGGACTGGGCCACTCCAACAAGGGCCCTATTCATGACCTCCCGGATTTTCTTTGAGCGCGAAGCCGCGACCTTCCTGACTGAGGAACTTAAGGTTCCCGTCAAGACCAGCACACTTGCAGCTAAACGGATGAATGGGGGCGGTCCGACCTACCGTCGCGTTCTCGGCCGGATTGAGTATGTCGAAGCGGACTTGCGCGAATGGGTGGATACCCTTCGTGCCCACCGCTTTACATCGACGGCTCAAGAGCCGATGATCGGCGGCCCCAAGCGGAAGGGTATGACGCCGTGATCGGCGACCCTCCCCACGCCATCTGCTTGTCTTCCGAAATGGTCGACCCAGCGTCAGGCTTTGTTGCTTACGCGGTACGCAATGCGGACTGCCGAGTTGCTCGCCTTTCGAAGCTGGTGTTTCTTTCACGCAGCCGCACACGCCGGATACTCTCGGGCAAAGTTGGCCCCGGGAATCCGCGCCCTGTTCGGTGACCGCAGCCATGGCTAAGCGCGGCGCAGTGCATCCAAACACTGACATGGTTGCGTCGGTTTGCGACGCCCAGCTTTTGACGCTTTCCCGCGGTGGTCGCTGGTATGGCCGCTACGGCACCCTGCCGTGCCCTTTGTGTCAGCCCGAGGCCCGGCCGGGACAGAATGCCCTGACCCTGTCCGATGGCGCCAAGGGGTTGCTGGCGCATTGCAAGAAGACCGGGTGCGCCTTCCGCGACGTGGCGGCAGCGCTGGGCATCACGCCGGGCACCTTCTCGGCCCCCAACCCGGCGATCCTTGCTCAGCACGCAGCGGACCGCCAGGCCGAAGCCGAGAAGCGCGCCAGACAGGCGCGGACGATCTGGGTCGAGGCCGCGCCGATCTCCGGCACCATCGCGGAAACCTACCTGCGCGGGCGGGGCATCACCTGCGACCTTCCCGACTCGCTGCGCTTTCACCCCGAGGCATGGCACGGCCCGACCGCCCGGCGCCTGCCTGCGCTGGTGGCGCGTGTGGACGGATCCAGCAGCTTCGCCGTGCACCGGACCTTTCTGCGCCAGGACGGCAACGGGAAGGCCGAAGTGGAGCCGCAGAAGGCAATGCTAGGGGCCGTCAAGGGCGGGGCAGTGCAGCTTGCAAGGGCGTCAGGACCACTTGTGGTGGCCGAGGGAATCGAGACGGCATTGAGCCTTGCCTCGGGCCTGCTGTGTGAACCCGCGACGGTCTGGGCCGCGCTGTCCACTTCAGGCATGCGGGCGCTTGAGCTGCCCGCCTGTACGGGCCGCCTGACTGTGGCCTGTGACGGCGACGCGCCGGGCCGCGCCGCAGCGCTGATGCTGGCGGAACGGGCGTATGGGTTGGGCTGGCGAGTCGGTCTTCTCGACCCCGGCGACGGAGCCGACTTCAACGACCTGCTGCGTAAAGGGGTGGCGGCATGACGCACATCAAGCTTATCCCTTTTCCCCCTGGCATGAATGTCGAGGCACCCCCGCCCGTGCCCAGCGCCGCTGGCTTCGCGCCCTGGTGCGTTATCAACCCGGCCGCTATCCCTCAAACCCGCTTCGCCTATGGCGACACCTACGCGGCGGGATACCTGACCGTCACCTTGGCGGCGCCCAAGGTCGGGAAGTCCCTTCTCGGAATAGCTGAGGCCGTGGATGCCGCATCAGGCCGGGGCTTTCTGACCGGCAAACCGGCCGACCCCATGGCGGTTCTGTACTTCAACGCCGAGGATGACCAGGACGTGCTGAATGCGCGGGTAGTGGCTGCAACGATGGCGCATGGGGTGAAGCAGTCGGAAATCGCAGGCCGCCTGTTGGCAGTGTCCGGGGTGCCAGAGGATCGGCAACTGGTGCTGATCAGCGGAAACAATGCGACAATCAACGAACCAGCCTTCGCCTTCCTTGCCGATCTGTTCCGGCGCGAAAGGATCAAGCTGGCGATATTCGACCCGCTGCAAGACCTGTCGCAAAGCCCCGAGACGAACGACGCATTCCGCGCGCTGGGCGCCCGCGTCCGGCGGCTGGCGGCAAATACAGGGGTCGCGCTGGGCCTGGTGCATCACACCCGCAAGCCCAGCGCCGGGGTGCAGCCGACGATGGACGATGGCCGCGGCGGATCGGCGTTGCGCGGGGTGGCGCGCTTCAACCGGCTTCTGGTGCCGATGACTGACGGCGAAGGCGCCAAGGCCGGTGTTGACGATTTCCGCCACTACTTCCGCATTGCCGAGACCGAAAGCAACCTCGCCCCGCCGTCATCAACACGGAACAACTGGTTCGAAAAGACCAGCATCGCCATCGGCAACGGTGCCTTCTACCCAGCCGTCAAGCGCTGGTCCTGGCCCGAAGCCTTCGCCGGCGTGACCATCAACGATGCCTCCCGAGTGAGGGCCGCGATCGCCGCCCGTTCCGCTGATGGCAGGCCGCCGCGCGAAAACGCGCAGGCGAAGGATTGGGCCGGGTATGTGGTGGCCGAGGTGCTGGGCCTTGATCCAGCGAAGAAGGCCGACAAGGCGCGGATCGGCAGCATGCTGCAAGGCTGGATAGCTTCCGGGGTACTGGCGAAGCAGAACTTGCCCGTCGGTCCGAACCGGAAATCCGTGCCTTGTCTTGTCGCCGGCCCGAATAACCCTGTCGAGGTGGCGGAATGACTGCACCCACCTGCACCCACCTGCACCCACTTGCACCCACCTTGCACCCACCTGCCGCACGTGCCTGCAACCTGCACCCACCACCCCTCCCTTTTTAGGGGTGTGGGGTGTTGGTGGTGGCAGAAGCTCACCGGCCATTTGCACCCACCTCGGCGAAAAGCGTACCGCGTCCCGCTCGCTCAAGAAAAGAATCCCTCTCCGGCTTGCCTACGAATCGACTTCCTGGTGATCGCCCAGAGCAGCCCGCAGCAGAACGTTGCGGGCAGGTAATCGATCGCTCCCAATGTCGACAACTTAAGTATCTGACCGTAAAAGACTAAATCGAAAATCGAGGAGTTTAGCCAAATGATTTGTGAACGCGCGTACAAGACCCACATTAGGCAACTCGGCCGCACCGCCGACGACTTCACCTTCGTGCTGGGTGTAAAGGTGCGGCTCACGCGAACGCCTTGCCATCTCGGAGGGCAGCGCCTTTGGTTCCTGTGCCCGAACTGCGGGCGTCGATGCGCCATCCTCTATCCGCTGTTCTGCCGCCTCTGTGCCAACGGGCGATACCTCTCCGAACGCCTTTCGGTGCGATCCCGCAGGATCAGGAGGGCGATCGAACTGCGGGAAAGGCTGGGTCAGACCGAGGGCGGCACCATTGCGCCCTTTCCGAAAAAGCCGAAGCGGATGCGCTGGCGCACCTATTACAGGCTGTGGGACAAGTCCCATGCTCTCGAAGCGGTGATGTGGGAGGCGGAATGGGCGATGTTGAAGCGGTGGAGGCGATGACCAGGGCTTGTGTTGCCACCCGGTTGGCGCTGGATTTCTCGCTGACCCTGTCCTAGGTCATGTTGACAAATGGCGGAGCCAGAGGCGGATCGACGTGATGTCGATGAAGCCCAAGAAGCTTTCAGCGGTCTTGTCGTAACGGGTTGCCACTCGTCTTGCATTCTTGAGCTTGTTGAAGCAGCGCTCCACAAGGTTGCGCAGTCGGTAGAGCTTGCGGTCGACTGCCACACGTAGCTTTCGGGATTTCCGCATGGGGATCACTGGCACGACGTTGCGCGCTTCCATAGTTTTTCGAACGTTGTCAGAGTCATAGCCCCGGTCCGCGAGCAGGACGCTGGGCTCGGGCAGGTTGCCGTCCATGACCAGGTCGAAGCCCAGATAGTCCGATGTCTGACCCGGGGTGATGTCCGACCTCATGGGCAGGCCTGCACCATTGACGCGGAGGTGGATCTTGGTCGTGAAACCACCGCGCGAACGGCCGAAACCCTGTCGCGGAGTCCCCCTTTTGCGCCCGCTGCCTGATGATGGGCGCGAACCACGGTGCTGTCGATCATTTGAAGCGCGTCGGGAACCAGTCTGCTGTCGTTCAACGCTTCCATGATCCCTTCCCATAGCCCGGCTAATGTCCAGCGGCGGAACTGGCGGTAGACGGACGACCACTTGCCGAACTCCTCGGGCAGGTCACGCCACGGCGATCCGGTCCGGGCGATCAAAAAAAATCCCATCAAGAACAAGCCGATGTTTCGTGGGTTTGCGTCCATGCGGCGCGCGGAAAGCCAAGATGAAGCGCTCGTGAAACGCCCACTCCTCGTCCGACATCAGGCCTCGTGCCAAGCTGGTCTCCATCGCAGTTACCACCTTGAATCACGATCAGCGCGCCCTGTGAATCCCTTTTGTCCACAAGGCCTTGTGACGGACCGCAGCCTGCCATTCCGGAACCGTCAGAGCAGCCTCGACCCCTGGCTGCCCCGCCTCGAGCGGGACTGGGACGCCGGTTGCCGAAACGGCGCGGAACTCTGGCGCCACCTCCGGGCCGCCGGCTTCGCAAGCAGCTTGCGGGTTGTCACGGAATGGACCACGAGGCGGCGACGAGCCGAGGCGGCAATGCCGGCCAAGGGCGGCAGCTGCCCGCCCGCGCGACGGATCGCCATGATGATGACGGCGCGGTATCGGCTGTCGCGGGCTGATACCCTAATCGTCGCCCGGATCGAGACCGCGATTCCCGCCCTCGCGACAGCCCGGTCCCTGACCGACCGATTTGCCGACATGGTGCGCACTGGGCGCGCCGAAGACCTACCGGACTGGCTCTCCGACGCGGAGCGCAGTCCCCTGGCCTCCTTCGTTCGCGGCCTCCGCGCCGACGTCACGGCCGTGACCGCGGCACTCCGGGAAACCTGGTCGAACGGCCAGACGGAGGGCCAGATCAGCCGGCTGAAAACCCTGAAACGCCAGATGTACAGCCGCGCGGGCATGGACCTCCTCCGCGCCCGCCTCGTCGCCACACCGTGAAAGGCTGCACCAAGTCTGAGTCAGAGTCAGTTTTGCGTGCCGATTGACAATTCCTGCGCTTTCGGCGGGCGGGTGAAGAGTGAGAGCTTCTCTTTGGGCTTGCGCTTGGAGGGGTAGTCGCCGCCCGCTTTGCCGAACCCCAGCTTCGGGAGCATCCGGCGCATCACATCATTCTTCGTCGTGGCATAGACCCCGGCGCCCTTGGCGGCGTCGAGGGCGGCTTGCACCAGGCGTTGGCCATGCCCTTGGCACTCGTAGTCGTTGTGGACATGCACCCAGCCCAGTTCGAGCGGGTGCGCCGCCTCACCCGCTCCCTCGCCCGCCTTCTTGAAGGTCTTTTTGCGATAGTCTGCCGATGGTCGTTTCAGGGCGGCCGTGCCGATCAGGGTCTCACCATCATAGATCGTGACCAGGGCGACGGCTTCGTCAACCAGCCGTGGCAGGGTTTTCGGATCGACCTCCCCCGCCTCCTTCACGAGCGCGATGAATTCTGCCCGTTCCGCTTTTGTCATATCCTCTGGCGTGGTCACGGTCAGTGTCATCATCGCTCCTAGTATCGGCCCTCCCCGTACATGGGTACATGGGCACGGACTTGCAAGCTGCTCCCCGATCTTTGGGTCGCGGTGATCGAGGGCGGAGTGATGTACCTCGTCCGCGCCGATCACAGCAGAACGGTAAGTGGTGTCCCGGCTACGACGATCGTGTCCATGTCGCGCACCACGGTGACCCGGCCCTCGATAATACGATCGGCGATTGCCGGTCCAGCCGTAAGGAAAACCAAACTGGCGATTTTCCAGATCATCAGGTGATCAGGGCGACCAGCATCTTCGTCACTCCCTCGCCTTGTAGGCCCTCCAGACCGCGGTCATGTCGAGCCCGTCGGCCAGCGCCTGTTTCATCTTGTTCTTCGCGTTGTCCGAGAAGCACGCAAAGGAGCTTTTCCCGAACTCAAATACATGGAGACAGTCAGGGTCCTCGTCGATGCCTATATGCCAGCGTAGCGCCTTGGATTTCGGCTCTGTCAGCTTCATCGCCTTCGCCAGATTTCCCGCCCGCATGTGGAACTTCTTGCGGATATCGACCTCGCGTACGGCAGCCGCCTCCTCCAGGTCATCACCGCTAACGTACCGGACCGGGGCCCCTTCCTTCTTTGAGAAGTGGACCTTCAGCGTCACGCCCTCACCCGAGGTCTCGGTCGAAACGGTGATAAGACGCGGGAACACCTTCCCGATCTCGGCACCCGCCCTGACCGCCTTCTCGATCCGGTCGATATCCCGCTCACTGATTTCAACCTCGTCGGTGGTCAAGGCCTCCATCGCAAGCAGGGAGCGGATTCTGGCCCGGGCCTCGTCCCTCTGGCGCTTCCCGGGGCGCAGGAGATCCGCGACCAGCTTGTATTCCCGGTCGATCAGGAACTCGAAATCCCCTGGCGGCTTCGTGGACACCGGGAGGACGCGCGGCGGAATATGCTTATGAAGGTCATCCTCCAAGGCCCGTTTCAGGTAATCGTCGAAGGCCGAGATGAGGGCCCGGGTTTGCATGTACAGAAGGTCTTCAGAAACGAAGACGAACCAGTGCTGACATGCGTCCCGCATGGCATCGACCGCTCGCATGACGCCGGCCTCCTCCGACTTCAGCCCGTGGTTAGACAGACAGAGGCGCAGGCACTTCTCGAAACCGATCGATTTTCCCGTCCCCTTGTCGAAAACTGCCGCCCGGTTCTGAACGAGGACCGCCTTCAGCAGCATCTCACACGCATGCTGAAGGTGAAGCAGGACCGATGTGATCCGCCCTTCCTCCTCATAGGAATTGAAGGTCGCCATGGCGATTTTCAGCGAGGCGATCGCCTTTTCCTTGAGCGTCCTGGCGTCGCGCACCAGCTTCATGACGCCCGCCCGTTCCACGGCCGCATCAGCCGCTCCTCGATGTCCCTGCGGGCCACCACCTTGGTCCAGACCTCCCAGCCCCGGTCGTCCCCGTCCACGCTCAGGAAGTCCCCGTAGCGCAGGCTGAACACGTCCGCCGGGCTCTCCGGCCTGGTGAAGCTTTTCAGCTCCGCTTCGACCTTCTCGATGTCCTCGATCCAGTCGTCCTCGATCGTGTCCGGCAGGGAGCCGAGGATGTCGTACCGGTCCTGCATCCGCTCGGAGAGGCGCTGGTAGACCCGCTCATCGATCGTGCCGGCGTAGACCAGGTTCGCCATGTCCACCTCGCGACGCTGCTGCCCGTAGCGCTTGATCCGGCCGATCCGCTGCTCCAGCCGGCTCGGGTTCCAGGGGAGGTCCACGTTGATGAGCGTCCCGAGGGTCTGGAGGTTCAGCCCCTCGCAGGCGGCATCCGTCGCGCAGACGACCCGGAGCTTGCGCTCCTTCACCCCCCGCTTGATGTCCTCCCGGTCGATCGTCCGCCACTCCCCGTCCAGCAGGATCCCGGACTTGCCGACCCCGGCGTAGACGGCGACCGGCTCGCCCGGATGGGTCGCGCTGATCAGCTCCCCCACCCAGCGGGCCGTGTCGTAATACTGGGAGAAGATGATGCAGCCGAGCCCGAGCCACCCCTCCTGATCGAGGTAGTGGAGCACGGCGCGCCCCTTCGGGTCCTCCTGCTTGGCGGAGGTGAGGATCTCAAGCACCCGTTCGAGGTGGATCGCCTCCACGTCCACTGCGGCGGCGTAGGCCTCAGCCCCCATCTCCTCGATCGCCTCCAGAAGGTCCGGGTCGGCAGACTCCTCGAGGAGGAGCCCCGCGCGCCGGCTCTCCAGCATCTTCGTCGCGGTCGCGATCCCGGAGGCGACGGAGGAGCAGATCCGCTGCATCATCAGGTTCCTCAGGAACCCGGTCCCGGCCTGACGCGCCTTCATCGCCCGGGTGAACAGGCGGACCTCCTCATAGGCCCGGTCGTAGAAGTGCGGGGTCCGGACCGCGCTGCGCTCGAACACCCCCGGTGCGGCGCCGGGGCGCGGGTGGATGTTCACCGCGATCCGGTCCATCAGCCCCGCCTCCTCGAGCGTCTTGCGGCGGCGCAGGACCACGTGGCGGCCGAGCGGGTTGTGATAGCGCATGAACGGGAGCCGACGGGCGATCTCCCCGATCTCCAGAACCTCCTCAAGGTTGTCGCGCGTGTCCTCTTCGAGACTTGAAACCCCCTTGTCGGTGAAGAACTCGTCCTCCGGTATCCGAAGATCGTACCGGATATCGCTGAACACGGTCGCCTCGCAGGCGTGCGGGAGCGGGGAGCGGAGCCAGGGCCAGGCCGCCTCCGGGTCCGGCAGCGTCGTCCGCCCGGAGATCAAGTCGAGCGCCTGCTCCGGGTCCCACCAGCGCGACGCGCTCGGCCGGCCGAGGACGTGATCCTGCCCGTAGGCGAGCAGCTTCATGAGGTCCCAGATCTCCGCCCGGTGCGTCTGGATCGGGGTCGCGGTCCCGATCACCAGATGCCGGGTCCGACCGGCAAGCCGCTCCATCGCCCGGTAGAGCTTGCCCGGCTCCGGCTCCTCTATCCCGATCCCGCGCTTGACCCGGGCCTTGTGCCCCTCGTCGAGCGCGATCATCCCGTAGGTCCCGCGCATCAGCGCCTGCGCCTCCGGCCCGCCCCGGACCAGGAGCCCGGTCGAGACGATCCCGATCTGGCCCGGGCAGCGCAGCACGTCCTCCGGGTCCCGGGACCGGAAGAGGTGGCCGCGGTGGTCCACCCAGCCCCGTTGCGGGGCCCGGGCCCAGACGCAGGAGGGGAGCCCCAGCTTGTCCCAGAGCTCCATCTGCCACTGGAGGGTCAGGGTGGCCGGGCAGAGGATCAGAAAGGGCCCTTGCCCCATCAGGACGGTGAGCGCCCCGGTCGCCGCCATCGAGAGGGTCTTGCCGACCCCCACCTCGTCGGCCAGCAGGAGCCGGGCCGCCCCGTACTTCTGGTCATGCTCGACGAAGATCTTCACGAACGCCTTCTGCCAGGGGGCGAGCCCCTCGCCGCGGCGGACCAGCGGGCTCTCCACGGTGACGGATTTCGCGAGCCCGACCGGGTCCGCGCGCATCGCCTCGACCTGGACCTCGACCTTCTCGGCGGTCCGGCCGATCTCGTCGATCACCGCTTGGGAGAGGGGGACACCCTTCTTCCAGAGCCAGTCGAACTCGGACCGGACCCAGGCGGCCGCCTCCGGGGACGGGTCCTCCCAGATCATCTCGTAGGACTGGGCCCATCCGTTCGCGGTCTCGTTGATGGACCCGATGAAGCTCGACGTGGTCCCGTCCGGGCGGGTGATCACCCCCGCCTTCCCGTGCAGGAACGGGGCGTTGTCGCACGAGACGACCCGGATCTCCACGTTCCCGGCGGTCAGGAGCTCATGAAGGCGCCGCCAGCGGGGCCGCTCGAGGAGCGCGTCGATCTCGTCCCCCTGCTCGTGCCACCGCTCCACCTGCGCCTGGTCGCGCGCCTTCTGGCTCAGGGTCGCCGCGGTCAGGTCGCGCGGGTCCAGGTCCGCGTTGCAGACGATCCGGACCCGGCCGATCGTGCTGATCTCCTCGTGGATCAGGTCGAAGATCGAGGAGCGGAAATACCCGGCGATCCGGTCATAGGTCTCCGCCCCCTTGAGCCGGTCCTTGAGGAACACGTGGGAGAGGCGCTGGTTGCGCGAGGAGAAGCGGGAGATCAGGTCCGGCACGGTCCGCGCCCCCTCATCAGATCCGCTCCGTCTGGATCGCGGTCCCGAGGATCCGGGCCGCGCTCGCCTCCTCCTTGTCCGTCCGCTCCCGCTTCGCGGCCACGTAGGCCACGATCTGGCGCAGCGCGTCCCGCTTGCGCAGGTAGTCCGGGATCAGGTCGCGCAGCTCGTCGAGCACGTCCTCCACCTCGTCCTCCTTCCCGACCCGCCAGATGGCGCGCAGGGCGAGCCGGACGATGCTGTCCCGGCCGAACTGGACCCCCTCCGCCATCGCGGCGCGGCCGAGCCCCTTGGCGGTCTTGAGCCTCGCGTTGTTCGGGGTCTTAGACGCGATCAGGTCGTCGTAATCGCCGACCCGGAACGCCTTGGCGAAGTTCTGGAACTGGTCGAGTTTTGCCTCGCCCGCCTCCTCGATGTCCATCATCTTGAGATAGAACCGCTCCGCCCCGTTCAGCTCCAGCCACAGCTCCCGCTCCAGCCCCTCCGGGACCAGGAACTCGTTGGCGGTCTGGACCGCGAACTCGGTCAGCTCGTCGACGAGGGTCTTCTCCCCTCGTCTGCGGGGGCGCAGCGCCTCCCGGGTCATGTCCTGCCCGTCGATCTTCGTGTAGGCAGTCAGGACCCGGAGCGCGGCCGCGTAGCCGGCCATCTGGAGGTCCGCGTCGTTGAAGATGTTCTCGCCGCGGGCCGCGTCCATCTGGTCGTTGAGCCCGATCATGTCCCGGATCTGGCGCTCCACCTCGTCCCGGATCTCGTGGAGGATCTCGTCCTGGTAGCCGGACTGCTCGCCCCGGCGCTTCCGGAGCACGATCATGTGCGTCCCCTGGACGTAGCCGCCCTTCTTCAGCTCGGTCATCGTCTCCGTTGAGACGTACCAGTCCTGGACCACCTGGAGGCCCGCGCCCCAGAAGATCTGGGCCATGTCGGACCAGGTCTTGGCGTCCTGGTGGGTGAATTGGACGATCTGGAGCCCGTTGTCAGACATGTGCTCGGTCATCGCGCCGTAGGCGTCGATCATCGACACCTTGAAGGACTGACCCTCGCCCTTGATGGCGAGGTTTCGGCGGGAATCCCAGATCCACTCATCGAACGGCGCGGGCGGGTTCTTCCGGAGCCAGGCGATGAAGAACTCGGTGATCTCGTCATACTGGACCGCATCGGCATAGGGTGGGTCAGTGATGAAGATATCTTGTTCATCCTCAATGTCCTGCGCGACCCTTTGATTAATGGAGACAGCGCTGCACGAAACGGGCGTGGAGGAGAAAGAACCATACTCTCGGACCCCATACCCACCACGATGCGCATAGTTCAGAAGGGTGTTCAGGGCTTGGTTTGAAAAGACCGCCTTAGTGCCCCCGTCACCTCCTGACTGAGAGAACGTCCAGCGTGCGAGGCGGGAATGATTATTCGCCGCGATACAAACCGCCGGATAAAGATCGGGATGCTGAGCTGCATGTTTCCTCAGGATATGAATAAGAAGAAGGTCCCGAGGTGAAAACAGGTGATGCCAGTGGGTCCATCCCCTAGTCCGGATCGGCTCATCCGTCTTGTTCCCAGGCTCGATCTCCATGTCCGGCACGAACCCGGCTGCCTGCCAGGTAACGAGGTTCTTCCCGACTATGTCCTTTACCAACTGCTCCCGGTCCTCATCCTGAGGTGTCGGCGCAGCAAACCAGGTGCCAGGGTTTGACTTCCCTTTCTTGATGTCATCACCATCGATCCATTGGATCGCATAGAGACGTTCCTGGAAAATATCATCCTCGCGAGGGCAAAAATCGTCCTTCGTCCAGCGACGCAAGCGGTTCTGGTTCTCCCCGGCCTCGTCCGTAAAATCTCCCCGAATTTCCTTGAGTGAAACGCCGATTTCGTCATCAAGAACGGGATGGAAGACCCGCCCGCTCCTAACTGTTCCAAGATCGGCCGCAGCGAGCTCATCCTCACTGACGTAGGAACGGATCAGGACATCGTAACGCTTGTTGACGTGGTCGGGGACAAGCTCGCCAATCACCCGACGCTTCTTCGAGATCACCCAAGACGGGACAAGGGGAACCATGAAACCGGTCCGAGGACACTTTGCCTCGAGACAGTACAGATAGACTTTCGCCCGATTGCCCGCTTCATCATGCTCAACGCCCAGAGCGGTGATTTCATCGTCAACCTCAGCGAGAACCGTATCCCTTTCCTGATCCATGCGAACCCGTTCAGACGGGCTCAAGCCAACGATATTGAAGGAGCTCCACGTCAGCATGCATGCAATGGGGTTCAGGTCAGACGCATACACGTCACAACCCACCCGAGCGGCTTCAAAGGGGATCTGTCCTGACCCACTGAAGGTGTCGGCGAACTTTGGGCGGCGCCCGAAACGCATGATCCCGAGCTGTTCAACCAGTTCAGGGATCGACTTGGCGCGAGTTCCCAGATGATCATTAACCTCATCCCAAACACCCGAGAGAAGTTCGTGTTCGGTCAGCTCTTCTGGACGCTTCACCTTGTCCAGACGTTCAGCGTAGGGAAGGTCCATGAAGGCTTTCGTGATCCGCCGTTGGCGTTCCTGATCAGAAAGATCGTCCCTCCAACGGAGGGCTCGGCCTGAATAATCGATCACCTGGTTGGCGTGATCCGAGAACAGGCGGTTGAACGCAGCAGGACCATCGACAAAGCGACGCCCGAACGTCTCATCGGCCATCCCCATCAACTTCTCAAAGATCTCGATATCCCGCTCCAAATCATCCGTCGCTGGCATCAAGGAGGCGAGGACGCAGGCCCGGGTCAGGATCAGAGGCTTGCGCCCCTTCCAGTAGGAGCCCAGCCCAGTCAGGGTCTGACCGTGAACCGCCTTCCGCTCCTTCTGGGTCTCCGCCGAGATCTTCGCCGTCGGCCAGGCCCGCTCGATGAGGGACGGGGCGTCTTTCAGGCCGAACGGCACGACCCCGGTCTTCTCTCGGGCGACTTTCTCGGGGGCGGTCAGGGTCATCATCAATCCTCAGAACTTGCTGAACAGGTCGGGGGTCTTCTCGGCCGGGATCACGGGGCGCGGGCGGCGGGCCGTCTTGGGCGCCTCCTCCCCGTCCCGGATCAGGGCGTGCCGGATCGCGATCCGCCACCCGGTCCTGGGGCTGTCCCACTCCCCCCCGTCCCGGTCGATCTGCTGGAAGAGCCACCAGAGCTCCTCCGGCCGGTGCGAGGACCAGCGTGTGAAGGCGATCGCCGCCTCGTCTGGGGTCGCGTCCTCGATCGCCCAGGCGAGCACGCAGAGCTCCCGCCCGAGGATCCGCTCCACCCGGTTGTCCCCGGTGTTGAACCGGGACGCCTTGAGGTCCTTCTCCTTCAGGCGCCGGTTCAGGTGCGCCTTCACCCCCTCCGCCACCTGCCGCCAGGTGTCGCGCGGGATCGCAACCCGGCAGAGCTTCTGCGCCGCGGTCCCGAGCGCGGCCGCCCCGAAGTCCTCCCAGACCTCGACCGGGTCAGTCCGGCCGGCGGGGACCCGGACCAGGAACTGGTGCGGGGCCGCGTCGTTCGGGACCCCGAACCCGTGGGTGATCGGCTTGTCCGACATCAGGCCTCCTGCTCCACGTCGTCGACGGAGATGTCCACCCCGACCTGGGTCGCGAAGTCCTTCAGGGTGTAGCCGTCCGGGAAGTCCGCCTCCCGGAACCGGAGCTGCACCTCCGCGTCCGGCACCCCGAGCGCGCCGCGCAGCCCCTCGATCATGGTTTCGATGTCCGCCCCGGAGAGGGCGACGTCCCCCCCGCTGCGGACCCGCAGGCTCCGCTCCCCCTCGCCGACGGTGACGCTGACCCCGTGGAAGCGGACGCTCTCCTTCCCCTTGGCGGCCCGGACCACCCGCAGCACCTCCCCCTTGGAGGCGAACTGGAAGTCCCGCTTCGCCCTGGCGGGGCGCTCGTTGTCGATGGTCCGTTTCGCGCCGACCGGGTCGAAGGTGAAGGTCCGGGACGCGTTCACCCCGCCCTTGACCGCGTAGACGTAGAGGGTGGTCTTCTGGCGCCCGTCGATCTCGATCGGGGCCCCGTCATAGACGGCCCCGTCCTTCGGGTTGATGCCCGTAGTGTTCCAGCGCAGCTCCGCCTCCGGCCGGGCCGCGAGGGTCACCTGCCACATGCCGGCGTTGTCGCGCCGCTCATGGGTGATCGTGATCGACCCGGCCCAGCGGTAGGGCTCACTGACCTCCCCGTTCTCCAGGTTGCGCGCCTGGAACCAGAGCTCCACCTCCGTGGTCTTCCAGGTCCGGTCCGTGATCACCTCGCCCGCGTCGAGCCCCTCCCGGGTGGGGGCGACCAGCACCTCCGGCGCGCGGCCCGCGTTCGAGACGGCGAGCTCCAGCTCGCTCTCCCTGGTCGCCTCGTCCCCGCCGATCCGGGTGACCCGAATCAGGGGCTGCGGCGGGGGCGGGCTCCTGTCGACGTAGCCGTTCTCCTCGACCCAGCGGCCCTCTGCGAGCGCGGCCGCCTTGATCTCCTCCATCCCCTTCGGGGGGAGCCAGATCCAGCGCGGGTTCGACGCGGACCGCTCGAGCACGTCCGACCAGCGGGTCCGGGACTGGTTCTCCGGGAAGAGCTGGTCCTCGCAGCGCTGGATCAGCCCGTCCATCCGTTCCGGGTCCAGCTCCACGAGCTTCTTCGCCCCGCCCCCGGAGAGGGCCGTCTCGACCGCCTTCTCCCCCTGGATCACCCCGCGCTCCTGGAAGTGGCCGAGGTCGATCCGGGCGCTCTTCAGCTCCTTCGTCTGCGGGTACCAGACCGCGTTGAACAGGCTTTTCACGGTCGAGTTGAACCCGATCTCGGTCGTCTCCAGCTCCGTCTCGATCTCCCGCTGATGCCGGGGTGTGTCCGCCACGATCGTCTTCACGGCGGCGATCGCGAGGAGGCGGCGCACGCTGTCCTCCGCGCTCGCCATCTTTGACCCGTCCCCGGCCACCACGCAGAACGCGTTCTTGTAGACCTGATCGTTGAAGAACCGGGCCGCCGCGGCGGGCGGGGACTTCGCGTCCGGGGAGAGGACGAGGCAGGTCCGCTTGGACGGGGTCAGGTTCACGTCATCGACCCGGGGCAGGACGACCAGCTCGGAGTAGGCGAGCTTGTTCGACGGCCGAAAGATGTCCGTCAGGCGGCGACGCATCTCATCGTCGACCCGGTCCTGCGGGATCTTCCCCACCTTGTCCTCGATCTGCTTGCGGACGTTGGCGATGTCGGAGAAGTACCACCGGTCCCCGTCCCGGTTATGCAGGTACCAGCACCGGTCCCGCAGCGTCTCGAACGCCTCGATGAACCGGGTCGGCTCCTGGCCCGGGGCGACCAGGTACTCCACGAGCGTGTCGCGGGGGAGGCCCCGGATCCCGTCCGTATTGTCCGACAGGGACGAGATGAACAGGAGGGTGGCCACCTGGGACGCGGCCCGGTCGTTCCGGTCCCCGTCGATCCCCTGGGCGTGGGCGGACCCGTCCGTGTCATAGACGTCGCTCGCCAGCGCGGACTCGAGGGACCGCTCGATCTCCTTCACCTGGTCCCGGGTCTCCTGGTCCGAGAAGTCGAGGGACTGCGCCCCGATCAGGAACACCTCCTCCTGGTCCTTCCGGCCCCAGACCCCGCGCATCAGGTTCGCGGTGAACTGGATCAGGCCCCGGGTCTGGCGGAACTTCTCGTTCTCCTTGAAGAGGGAGAGGATGTCCTTGTAGCTCGGGTGGAACGGGTAGGAGCCGACGATCTCGTCCGCCATCTGCTCGGCGGACTTCGCCAGCGCCCGGCCCCGGACCGCCTCCTGGTAGGTGGTAAGATAGGCCTGCGCGACGCGCTCCACCTCCGGCCCCTCCGGGTCCGGCAGCTTGACGAACAGGCGCTTCCTCAGGATGTCATAGATCTCGCCCGTGTTCAGGTCGACCGGGGTGATGGACTTGGCGCCGCGGCTGGTCTCCTTCTGGAGGTCGGCGAGCTGGCCGCCGAGGATCCGGCGCGCCTCGTCATAGGCGGCGTCCAGGGAGGCGACCACGACCACGCAGCGCTTGAGCTTCATCGCGGCGGAGAACAGGTTGGCGATCGAGTATTTCAGGAGGTCGAGGAGGGTCCCCTGACCGATCGTCTTCGTGTGCGCCATGGCGAGGTACGGGGGGAGCTCATCGAGCATGATCAGGGTGGGCCGGTCCCCGATCAGCCGGACCCAGTCCCCCTCGCTCATCTCCTTCGGCCCGTTGACCCAGTGGTCCCGGAACGCCTCCGCCCGGCCGAGCTGCTCGGCGATGTCCCCCCAGATGAAGTTCCGGACGTCCCGGCCGTTCACGGTGGCGATCACGGCGGGCTCGTCGATCATCCCGACGGTGATCGTGCCCGGGAGCTGGTCCCTCAGCTCCGGGAACCTGGCCAGGAGGCCGAGGGCGATCATGTTGTGGGTCTTCCCGCCCCCCATCGCCTGGCGCAGCTCGAACACGGCTTGCTGGCTCTGGCCGGCGAGGCGTTTCAGGGCGCCGCGGAGGAACTCGGACATGCCGGAGGTCACGTGGTTGCGGGCGTAGAAGGCGCGCGCAGTGGAGATGTCCGCGTCCCCGATGGAGGAGAGGTGCTCCACCTGCTCGGACCGGCTCATTGAGAAGACGTCCGGGCTGATGTCGCAGACGGAGGTGAGCAGAGGAATGTTGTAACCGAAACTCATCAGCGCGCCTCTTCCTCTTTTACTCTAAGCAATTGAAACCCCTTACGGAAAGCGTCCACTTGCGTGATGCCGCGCTCGGCGCACCACACTTTGAACGTCCTTCGTTCTCGTTCCGGGACCTTCAGGTTGATGCTGACGAGTTCATCCAGGGGGTCCTGTTCCGCTTTCTCAGCCATGTCGGTTCGCCTTCACTGGTAGATTTCTTCCTTTCAAGGTATGCACTTTGGAACCCTCTGTCATCCTTGAACGAATACTTATCCACAGCGGTGGGGTGTTATTTCTGTGCTAAATAATGTGTTACGCGAATCGGTGATTTTTTAAGTTTTTGATATTCAATATGAAATCCGATCTTTTCCGGCCTGCTAGTGTGTAGAGTATCGAAGAACGGTGGGTAGACTAGGTCATGTTGACAAATGGCGGAGCCAGAGGCGGATCGACGTGATGTCGATGAAGCCCAAGAAGCTTTCGGCGGTCTTGTCGTAACGGGTTGCCACTCGTCTTGCATTCTTGAGCTTGTTGAAGCAGCGCTCCACAAGGTTGCGCAGTCGGTAGAGCTTGCGGTCGACTGCCACACGTAGCTTTCGGGATTTCCGCATGGGGATCACTGGCACTGACCTGCCCCCCGGAAGTTCCCTTGCCGTGATGTAGAGTCTGCCCAACCTGAGAAGGAGCAGACGACATGAGGAAAAGCCGTTCCACCGAGGCGCAAATCATCGGGATGATCAAGGAGCAGGAGGCTGGTTTGCCGACCTCCGAGCTCTGCCGAAAGCACGGGCTGAGCCCTGCGACGTTCTACAAGCTGAAGGCCAAGTATGGCGGGATGGACCTGTCCGACGCCAAGCGGCTGAAGCAGCTCGACGACGAGGATGCGAAGCTAAAGCGCCTGCTTGCGGATGCGATGCTGGACAACGTCGTGCACAAGGATCTCTTGGGAAAGCCCTGACGACGCCGGTGCAACGGCGGGAGGCAGTCCTGCGGGTGCTGAAGGATCATCCGATCTCTCAACGCCGGGCCTGCGTCCTGATCGGTGTCGATCCGAAGACGGTGCGGCGTGACAGGCCGCCCGATAACCCGGAAATCCGTGAGGAGATGCACAAGATCGCCGAGAAGCGCCGCCGGTTCGGGTATCGGCGTGTGGGCATCCTGCTGGAGCGCAAGGGCATGATCATGAACGAGAAGAAGCTCTACCGCATCTACCGGGAAGAGGGCCTGTCGGTGCGCCGACGCCGTGGCCGCAAACGGGCGCGGCAGCCGATCCCCGATGCCAGTGCCGCTGCGGCCGAACCAGCGTTGGTCCCTAGACTTCCTGTCCGACACGTTCGGGGCCTGCCGCAAGTTCCGCATCCTGGCCGTGAACGACGACTGCTGCCGCGAGAACCTGGCGCTGATCGCCGACACCAGCATCTCGGGGGCCAGGGTCGCGCGGGAACTGGATGCCCTGGTCAGGATCTACGGCAAACCGGTCTGCATCGTGTCGGACAACGGCACCGAGTTCACCAGCAAGGCGATCCTGAAATGGGCCAACGAGAACGGCGTCGAATGGCACTACATCGATCCGGGCAAGCCGCAGCAGAACGGCTACATCGAAAGCTTCAATGGTAGCCTGCGCGACGAATGCCTGAACGAGGAGATCTTCGACAGCATGGCCGATGCCCCCCGCACGCTGGCCCCGTGGCGATACGACTACAACAACGTCAGGCCCCATTCCTCGCTGGGCAACAAGACCCCGTCCGACGCGCGCCGGGCGCTTGAGCAATCTGAGGGCTCAGCGCCCGGCGCGCTTGCCCAACCCGAAACCGACCACTATCAACACCAAGGACTCTCGTTATGAACGAGGGACGACCGGGGGGCAGGTCAACTGCCGCGCCACGCACAAGTGTTTCTGAGCGCTTTGGCCATGGAGGATGACGCGGATATGGCTGAGGATGCGCTCGGCAGCATCTGGCTGGATGGGATGGTCGCCCTGATCGTGCGAGGCGTTGACAGCAGTGCATCAGACCGCAAACTGGACCTAATCGGGCCGGAGCGTTGCGATGTGGTTGGCTACGAAACTACCGGCAGTGGGGTCGTCTGGTCGGTGCTGTCGGATCGAGGCGAAGCGATGGACCTTGTCCGGTCCAATGTCGACGAGTTGATCGATCCTGACGGCGACCTTTCGGAACTGTCAGACGAAATGGTAGACGCGTTCATCGCGGCAGCAACGGAGGATGCGGAAGGGGTTGCCGTTTCGAAGATCTTCGACAGTTTTGAGCATCAGCTTCGGGAGCTGCTGACCGAATGCGACGTTCTTCCGGCATTGAGAACCATCAGGGCGGGTCTTCTTGAGCAGCTGGACGGGTGATCGCATCGCAGACCGAGGCACTTCAGAGCTTTGTCGTCTCGCAGGAATGCAAGACAGTCTACGACAGAACGGACTTCGCCGCGCCCTGAGCGCGAAAGCAACTTGGAGCGGCGGACCGGATTCGAACCGGCGACCCTCGGTTTGGAAAACCAATGCTCTGCCAACTGAGCTACCACCGCGTTTGATTTTTGCTGAAGCACATAAGCGTGCAACAGGTCGGAATCGTAACCGTCACATCGCTCAAGCGGATTATTGGCTGCCGGCACGATAGACGGTCGGTCATCGTCCTCGAACTGGCGAATGCACGGGTGCTTCTCCTTGCCCACTCGGCATTGGGCAACGGTAGGACACGTTGCGACAGCACGCAAGAGGCCCGCCCTGACGCTGCCATCGACGAACTGCAGCCGTTCCTGCTTGCCACTGCACGTCGCGGTGGGCATGTTTGGGATGAGCGCAACGCCCTACGAGAGAGTAGGTGTCGTTGACTCAGCTAGGGAACTGTGCGGCCATCGCGGCTGGCCATCGCTGGTCGGGGGGAGCCGTGTCTGACGAGAAACTGACGAGAGAAGAAGTTAAGGGCCTGCGTTCGGCGAAGGAGCTGGAAGGCCACTTGACCTGGCTCGAAGCCTTTACGCCTGCGGCACTTGGGGTGCTGGCAATCGCATCCGGAATATACACCTATCTGGGCGTCTCTTCGCTGCTTGATGGATCGGGTCCGCTGACGTTCCTCGCGGCGGTCGCCTATTCGGTTGCGGTATCGGTCGGCATCTTCGTCTTCTGGAGCTACCTGCTGCGGCTTTTGCCTGCCATGCGGACTGCGGCGAGCTTTCTTGGCCTGACCGTGGCGACGATGGTCGGGTCACTGGCGATCATCGCTATGTCGAGCTGGTTGAACGCCGCTGCACTCGCAGGCGGCGCCGCCGTAGAGCAGCATCTCAAGAACACCGTCCAAGACTACCAGAGCAACCTCGAACGAGCCCATGATATAGCGGTACGGGCGCAGGGACTGGAGCGGGACGTGGCTCGAGCCCGTCAGAATTTTGATGATCTCTCTGAGCAAGAGCAAAGCGGCGCCCTCTCAGGTACTGCGGGCCAGGGCGCCGTCTTTCGCCTTCTCACTCAGAAGAGTGCAGAGCTTCGATCGCTCGAAAGCCAGATCGCAGAACAGACCGAACCGATCGCCATGGCCTTCGAGGAAGGCAACGCGATCCTGAGCCGCATGCGAAGACTGATCGTCGAACAGGGTCCGGTTGATCAACGGTCGGTGGCTTTCTCGGAGGAGTCAGTTCGGCTTGCGGGCGTGGTAACGACTCTGCGCCAGCTTCAGGTTGCGACGCTCGTCGTGCGTGCTGCAGAGGATCTGCGCGCCTCGGTCGTGCTTCCCGAACTTGATGGGCGCAGCGCGCGGGTGCGCGTCGATCAGGAGGCGACCATCACATCCGTGCTTGCGGCTCTGGACGGTCGCGCCAGGACGCTGAAGGCAGCGGCCGAAGAAATTCTCGACATTCCGCCACCGGTAGAAACGACCTATACGCCGATCTCAAGCGCCGACGCCGTCATCGTCTATGCCGAGAACTTCATGCCTGCCTGGGCAGGCGCGATAGCGATTGATCTGCTGCCCGGCGTGCTTGTGTTCATCCTTGCGATCACGCAAGCGGCGATCCGGCGAGGCAGGGAGGGCGAAACGGTCGAGGACACCCTGACCCTCAGGGAACTGCGCACGGCACTTCGGGCAATGAAGGACATCGAGAGATCGATTGGCTCTGCGGATGAGGAGCTGCTGTCGCGCCTTGGACCGCGGGTTTCCTCTGTCCGCCCGGGCATGAGTTCCGCACCAGCCGACGCGGCGGAATAGCCAATGGCCGAAGGAGAAGTGCTGCGCCGGTGGTTGCCCTCGGTCCGCAGGACAATGGTTGCCTTCCTTTTGCTTCAGGCCATGGTGGCGCTTCTGGTCTTTTCCGAGAACATCTGGCGCGCCATTCAGTTCCACGGCCGGGACGAGGTCAGGACGATCACGACGCTGCCCGTAGCGCCTGGCGATCAGACGCGCCCTTATTCTCCGGCGGAGGTGCCATCACGGCCCGACCGCGAGCGGCGCTTTCTGGCTCCGATTACGATCCCCGAGTCGCTGCCCACCCGGCTGACCTTCACGATCCAGGAAACCGAGGAGCGGGGTCTGGTCTTGCTTATGTCAGGAGAAATAGACGACAGCGCCGCAAGGCGCTTCCGCAGCTATCTCGAAGACCTCACTGATCCGCCGGACACGGTAGCGCTCCACAGCCCTGGCGGAAATGTCTTGCAATCGCTGCAGATTGGCCGCCTGATCCGCGAACGCGGCTTCGCCACGCACGTGTCCCCGGACGCTGCCTGTCTTTCGGCCTGTCCCTATATTCTTGCGGGTGGCATAGAGCGTACCGTTTCCGAGGCAGCCTGGGTGGGACTGCACCAATCCTACTTTGACCAATCGTTGGTGGTCCCGGTGTTCTTCGCAGTGCGTTCGATTCAGACCGGGCAGGCAGAGGTGATGGAGTACCTTAACGAGATGGGGGTTGATCCCCTGATCGTCGTTCCCGCCCTGAAGACCCCGCCAGATGAAATATACCTGCTGGTGGAAGAAGAGATGCTGGCCTACCGACTCGCGACGACCGTAACGCAGTAGCTGCTGCCCGCGCGACCTCTCCGATGTAATTCCATTATCGGATGCTTAACCCGAACCGGGTCAACTGCCACTCTGGTTGGTCTGGGAAGGAACAGCGATGGAGGTTGGCGGAAACGACGATTGCGATCCATCCGCGGTTCGCATGGCCGCTCGGGCAGGTCGAACGTGCGTTGTCGTATTCACCGTGTGCTGCGGAACCCTGCTGGCCTCGGGGCTTGTGCGCCTGTTTTCCGGAACGCACGCTCTCGACGCACTTTCTACCGCCATTGCGCTGCTGTCGCCCGTGATCATCCTGATTGCCGTCACTCTCTCCATTTTTCGTCGCGAAGGGTAGGCACGCACGAAGAACATCCGGCTATGGCAGAGCCCGACATGGCCACCTTCACCGTCACGGTGTCAAGGCCGTCGACGAGTGGATGGACCTGCAGGGCCACAGGATGAGGTTCAAGACTATCTACCTGACTGCAGGACCGGGGGAGTTCGAGGTCAAGCTTCGTGAGGTGGTTGACGCAAAGCAATCAGACGAATGCCCACCCCTTAGGGTCAGGACTCGTTCTTGCATCATAGCCAGAACATGACGGTTGCGGCGAGTGCGACGGCGGAGAGGAAGACCTTTGGGCATCTGTCGTAGCGTGTTGCGACGCGCCGCCAGTCCTTGAGGCGCCCGAACATGATCTCGATCCGGTTGCGACGTTTGTAGCGGCGCCTGTCATGCTTGATGGGCTTGCCGCGCGACTTCCTGCCGGGGATGCAGGGCTTTATCCCCTTGTCTTTCAGAGCTTCCCTGAACCAGTCGGCATCATAGCCGCGGTCAGCCAGCAGCCAGTCTGCCTTTGGCAAGCTGCCCAGCAGGGCAGCCGCGCCGGTGTAGTCGCTGACCTGGCCTGCGGTCATGAAGAAGCGGATCGGGCGCCCATCGGCATCGGCGACGGCATGCAGTTTGGTGTTCATCCCGCCCTTGGTTCGACCGATCAGGCGGCCCCTCTGGTCGCCAGTTCCCCCTTTTTCGACCGCAGGCTGGTCGCCGTGCGGTGCGCCTTGAGATAGGTCGCGTCGATCATCACCGTCTTCGGAACGGCCGCCTCGGCAGCCAGACCATCCATCATCCGGGCGAACACCCCCTTGTCGCTCCACCGCTTCCAACGGTTGTAGAGGGTCTTCGACGGGCCATATTCGCGGGGTGCATCGCACCACCTCAAGCCATTGCGATTGATGAAGATTATGCCGCTCAGAACCCGCCGATCATCGACACGGGGCTTACCATGGCTCTTCGGGAAGAAGGGCTGAAGCCGCGCCATCTGCGCGTCTGTCAGCCAGAAAAGGTTGCTCATCGGTCAGTCTCCTTGCGGAGGCTGAATCACGCCGCCAGTGCAAGATCAATGGGTCCTGACCCTAGGTGACCTGCGACCGAGACGCCGAACATCAAAAGACACTTCACGTAGATGACGTGGAATCGGTAGTTTTGTCACCCATGCGCCACCCAGCTTGACGGAGGTCCCGCCCTCTCTTGCTAGCCAAACGAAATTTTATACAATTATACCAAAATGGTGCGGGTGAAGGGACTTGAACCCCCACGCCTTGCGGCGCCGGAACCTAAATCCGGTGCGTCTGCCAGTTCCGCCACACCCGCACGCTCTGCGCATCTATCATCGCTGCAAACCGGGGGCGAGAGGGTCCGTGCGCGAAAAGGTCTCGCCGCGGGCGCATTCCTGCCTTAATGTGTCTGGAAAAAGAAACGGCGGCAGATGACAGGCAGCGAGCGGGGTCCGGCACAATGGCCATGGATATCGACAATGCGGCGTCGCAGGACGGTGCGGGTTACGGATTGACCGAGGGCAGTACCGTGCAGACCCTGCGCGGACCGCAGCCGGTGGAGAACCTCCGCCCCGGTGACCGGATCGTGACCCGCGCGGGCGCGCTGCGCCTGACCGAGGTGGAAGAGCGGATCGTGGCCCGCGCGCGCCTGATGCGTGTGTCAGCCTCGGCGCTCGGGCCGGACCGGCCCGAGGCGGATATCGTTCTGGCCGCTGACCAGCCGATCCTGCTGCGTGACTGGCGCGCACCCGCACTGGCGGGCACGGATCGTGCGATGATCCCGGCCACCCGGCTGGCCGATGGCGAATACATCCGCGCCGAGGCGCGGCGCGATGTGCGGCTCTTCCTGCTGCGGTTCGATGTTCCTGCCGTGATCTATGCGCAAGGGCTGGAACTTGCCTGCGAAGGCGCGATGGCGACAGCCTGACGACGTTCATCCGGGGGCGTTGCGGCCGGCTCGCCGCGCCCCATATGATCGGGCATGATCCGCCTGCTTCCCCTCCTGATCCCGGTTGCCATCGCCCTGGCGATCTACTGGTATTCGTCGCGGCGCACCGCAGCGATCCTGACCAGCCAGTCCCGCCCGCTGACCGATGCGCGGTTGAATGCGCTTGCGGCACGCATGGCCGAGGCACTGGGCATTCCCGCGATCCGCGTACATGTCTTCGACATGGCACAGGTGAACGGCCTCGCGGCACCCGACGGGCGCATCTTCCTGACGCGCGGGTTTCTGGACAAGTACCGGATGGGCTTTGTGACGGCCGAGGAACTGGCCTCGGTCATCGCCCATGAACTCGGTCACGTGGCGCTCGGCCACGCGAAGCGGCGGATGATCGACGTGACGGGGCAGAATGCCGTGTTCATCGCACTGTCGGCGCTGCTTTCGCGGTTCATCCCCTTTGTCGGTGTCTGGATTGCGCAGATGGTCAGCGTAGCGCTTGCCGCCACCCTGTCGCGCCGTGCCGAGCACGAGGCCGATGCCTACGCCTCGGCATTGCTGGTCAAGGCCGGGATCGGGACGGGGCCGCAGAAATCGCTGTTTCGCAAGCTGGAGCGCCTGACCGGCGCGGTCGGCGAAGGCATGCCGGACTGGCTGCGCAGCCATCCCCGCACCGAGGAGCGCATCGCCCGCATCGAGCAGCGCGAGGCCCGCTGGGCGGTCCCGCCCCAGGGCTGATCCGCCGCCGCGCCGCTATCGCAACGCCCTGGACAGCCGGGTCAGCCGGGCGCGTTTCAGCAGCGCAGGCAGAGCGACCGGCGCAGAGGCACGGCGTTCGGCTTCGGCACGCACCGTTTCGAGGACGGCATCCATGATGGCGGGCGATCCCGACCAGAACTCCCACAGCAGGCCGTCCGGATCGCGGCGCGCGATCCCTTCGGCAGCCAGGACACCGCGCGGAAAGTCGGCGGCATTCCAGGTGACGATCGCGTCCGCGCCTGCGGCGACCGCCGTCGCAAGGACGTGGATGTCGTCCTGATCCGGCAGATGCAACCGTGCCTCCAGTCCCGGCGCGGGCGGCACCATGGCCGCCGGAAAGGCCTGGGCCGCGATGCGCAGCGCTTCCGCCGCCTCGACGGCCGAACCCGCCCCATGCCGGGCGGCGGCGTGCTGCCATTCGGCGACGATCCGGGCGGACCAGAACGGCCGGAACATTCCCGCGCGCGCCGCGCCCAGCAGGCATTCGCGGACCACCGGCGGCACCAGCACGCAGGCGTCCAGAACCGCCTTCATCCGTCCAGCCGGAAGAACAGGGCCTTCAGGTATCCGCTTTCGGCAAGCTGCGGCAACACCGGATGATCCGGCCCCGCGCCGCCCGTGGCGATGATCTGCCCGCGCCGACCGCCCCGCCCGATGCCGCGCGCACAGGCGTTGCGGAAGGCCGCCAGATCCGCTGCGTGCGAACACGAACACAGCACCAGATAGCCACCCGGCGCGACGAGCGGCGCGGCCAGACGGGCCACCCGCTCATAGGCGCGAAGGCCGGCCTCGAGCGCCGGCTTGGCTGGCGCGAAGGCCGGTGGATCGCAGATCACCAGATCGAAGCGCGCCGACTCGGCGCCCAGGGCCTCCATCACGGCGAAAGCGTCGCCCTGCCGCGTGCCGAAACGCGCGGCGACGCCCGATGCCTCGGCGCCCCGGGTGGCAAGCGCCAGCGCGGCGGCCGATGCGTCGACCGCAAGGGCCTGCGCCGCCCCGGCGGCAAGCGCGGCCAATGCGAAGCCGCCGACATGCGAGAACACGTCCAGCACCCTTGCATCGCGGGCAAGGCGCGCGGCAAACGCATGGTTGGGTCGCTGGTCGAAGAACAGGCCGGTCTTCTGGCCTCCGGTCACATCGGCAAGATAGGTGGCCCCGTTCATCGGCACCGGGATGGCGCTGTCCGCCCTGCCCCGGATCACCAGGGTCTCGTCGGGCAGGCCTTCCAGTCCGCGGGCGCGCCCCGTTCCGTTCTTGACGACCGCCGAGACGCCGGTCACCGCGACCAGCGCAGCGACAAGTGCTTCCAGATGCGACTCGGCCCAGGCGGCGTTCGGCTGGATCACCGCGGTATCGCCGAAACGGTCGATCACCACACCGGGCAGGCCATCGGCCTCGGCATGGACAAGCCGGTAGAACGGCGCGTCGAAAAGCCGTTCGCGCAGCGAAAGCGCGCGGGCAAGCCGCCGCGTGAACCACTCAAGCCCCGGTTCCGCACCCGGATCAGGGTCGAGCATCCGCGCCACGATCTTCGACGCCGGGTTGACGGTCACAAGACCCATGGCCCGCCGGTCGGAATCTTCAAGAACCGCCAGCGTGCCGGGGCGCAGCGCCTGCGTGCGCCGGTCCAGCACCAGTTCGTCGGCATAGACCCAGGGAAAGCCATGACGGATGGCGCGTGCCTCGGCCTTGGGACGAAGGCGTACCACCGGGCGGCCATGGCCGGGCGTGTCGTTCGGGGACATGGGATCGGAGGGCATCATCCTGCCCTCCTATCCCGTCGCATCGCGCTGCGGAAGGGTCAGATCGACCCGTGAAGCGACCACAGCCAGCCGCGCTCGCGCAGCGGCGCGGTCGCGGGGGCGGCTGCGGACTGCGTCACGCCCGGTTCCGGTGGCAGGGTCACGGGCACCGCCCCCACGGGCAGGTCCGCCCCGGGAACGGCACGGGCGCCGACGACCGGCGCGGGCAACGCGGGCGCTTCGGGCGGCGGGGCCAGTTCGCGCCGGATCACCCGGGCAAGGTTCTCGATGATGACGACACGCTGGGTGCGTCCCGCCTGTTCTTCGGCAATCGCCTTGCGTCCGCCCGAGGCCGGCGTGTCGGCCACCACAAAGCGGGGTCCGTCCAGAATGGCGCCGGTCTTGGCGTCCTTCACTGTCAGGTCGAAGCGGATCGAATGGACACCGCCAAAGGTGTAGCGGGTCTTCTCGGTCAGGGCGTGGAACCGCCGCACCTGCGCCTCGACAATGACCTCGGGACCGGTCTGCAGTTCGGGGGTCACGAAACCGAAGGCCTCGGTGAACATCTGATGAACCTGCATGTAGCGGTCACCCGTGGGTTCGCCTCGCCAGACGATGTCGGCCACCGGATAGTAGAGGTTCGCCTCGGACACGGACAGCGACCGGGGAACGTTCACACGCACCTCGCGCACGGTGTACTGGGGGACGGCAAGCCGCAGGTCCGACCCGTCGGTGGCCGCCTGTGTTACCCCCAGCCCGACACCTGCGGCACCGCGCGATGCGGGCTCCTTGCCCGCACAGGCCGACAGGGCAAGTGCCGATACCAGAACCACCAACCGCGTGTAATGCCGCATGACCATCCCTCCGGGCGTTCTGCCCCTGCTCTTCGGACCAGTGTTGCGGGCGATTGTGGCAAAAAAAGGAAACGCCCGGTCCGTTGTCGGGGTTTCTGCGCAACAGTGGAAACAATTGTGCCACATCGGCGCAATTGATCCGGCGATGTGACGGCCGACCCTGCGCATGCCGACTGTCAGCCCAAGGTGACCGATATCGGGGATACCAGCCCAGCCCGCGCCATCATCCGGGCATCCGACATGCCAGGGGCGGCGACCTGGTGCGCCTCAGTCGGGGGATCCGACAAGGACGAACGGCGCCCAATAGGCCGGATGGGACCATCGGGCGTCGGGAGGACTGTCGATCATCGACAGGATGGCACGGCGCTGCGCCTCGGCACCGGTGATGCCAGGCGTTTCGGCGCTGATACGGAAGGTTTCGGTCATCAGGCGCACGGCGCTGCGGCTTTCGACCGGCCAGTGGCTGACCAGCAGCGCACGCGCCCCGGCATAGACAAAGGCCTGTGCGAGGCCCGACAGCGGCTCGGCGCCCGGGCTGTCGCCCACGGCGGTGTTGCAGGCCGACAGGACCACCCAGTCGGCGTTCACCCGCAGCCGCGCGATATCGGTCTGGGTCAGCATCCCGTCATCGCCATCGGCGGTCAGCGCAAGCGCGGGCTCCGCCAGTTCGCCATCCTGCACCCTGTCCCCCGCGACAAGCCCGTGGGTTGCGAAATAGAGGACGCGGAACTGGTCGAGCGCCGCGCCCTGCACCGCCGCCCGCGTCGCACGCGGGCCCGTCAGAACCGCCTCCGGCCCCGCACCAAGGGCGGTCGCCACGGCACGCGCCTCGGTCGCGGTTTCGGGCAACGGGGCAAGCGCACCGCGCAAGGCACCCTGCCCCGCGCCCAGGCTTGCCACCTGCACGCCACCCGGCCGCGTTTCGAACACCGGATCGGCCAGCGCCATGATCGGGTTGGGCGCCCGTGCCCGCGCACCCGCCAGGGCCGCCGACTTCAGCGAGAACACCGATGGCAGGATCGAGATCGCGTGGTGCCGCACCAGCCAGTCGGCACCTGACAGGTCATCGCCCTCGAATGGCGCGCGCAGCAGCATCTGCGGCGGCAAGCCCGACAGCGCGCCCCGCGTCTCGATCAGGAGATGCGGCTTGTCACCGATGACATCCGCGACCTCGCCCAAGGTGCGCCGATAGAGCCAGTGCGCGGCAAAGGCATTGAACCCCGGGCCCGCAACGGGCGCAGGGGCGTCCAGCGCGACGGCGGCACGCACGCCCAGCAGGGTCTCGACACCCTCGCGCGCATCCGCGACGGCAAGGGCAAGGTCTCCGGGGGCCACGGCCATCTCGCGCCAGACGGCGCGGTCGCGTGTCACGGCAAAGATGAAGCTGCGCTCCCAGTCCTGCGCGCCGGTGTCGATCAGCACCACCGCCTGATCGGGCGACAGCAACGCCTGCACATCATCCAGCGCCAGCACGCCATTGCCGGCCAGATCGGCGAACGCGGCATCAGTATCGGCCTGCGCCGAGATGCCGGCGCTCACCTCGGTGGCGATCTCTTCCAGACGGGCGCGCAGGGCCGTTTCGGCCGCCGTGTCGCGCTCTTCCGGGGCGAGGGACAGGCGGGCGACCAGTTCGGCCTGCAACGCCGCCTCGCTGCGGATCAGATCCGTCGTTCTGCGATAGGCTTCCGCCTTGGCCGGGTCATCGGCCACCACGCGACGCGCAAGCTGGCGATAGGCTTGCGCCGCACCGCTCAGATGGCTTTCCTGGGCGATACGGAAAGCTTCCGCAAGGGCGGCCTCGGGGGACAGCGTGCCGTCGGCCTCGGCCGCGACGATGGCGTCATAGTAGGTGCCGCGCGAATTCACGTCGGCACGCTCCGCCCCGCGCATCTGCTCCAGCGCCTCGCCGCCACGGCCCACGTCGATCAGCATTGCCGCATAGTCCAGCCGCAACTCGCCCAGCCGCCGAACCCCGGGCGTGAAAAGCCGCGATGCCAGCGCAACGGTGTCGCCCATCAGCGCAAGACCCTCGTCAAAACCCGAGGCCCCCGGCCCGGCCCGCGTGCGCATCAGCGCGGAAATGGCCTGCGCGTCCAGCACCTGGATGCTTTCCGGTCCGAACGTCGACTCGGCCCGCGCCGCCGCCTCGATCACGATACGCCCCAGCGGGTCGGTCATCCGCTCGCGCCACAGTTCAAGCGCATACTCGTTCATGGTGTCGATGGTGCGGGGGTGGTGGGTGCCATAATGTGTCTCGAACAGCTCCAGCGCGACCGCGTAGGCCGCAACCGCGTCCGCGCCGCGCCCCAGCTGCCGCAACAGCCTGCCCCGCTCGCGCTCCACCACCGCAAGCCGCAGCATCGACATGCGATCGCCCAGGGCACGCAGATCGCGCGCGGTGATCTCGTAGGCGGCCAGCCCTTCGACCCAATAGCCCAGATCGACATAGATCCCGGCCACGTTGTACCGCCAGAGAACGGCCTTTGGCGCCCCCTTTCCCGCCACCGCCTCGATCATGCCCAGGGCATCCAGGGCAATCGGCAAGGCCTCCTGCGGGGCGCCCAGATCGGTAAGCCGCATCGCAAGGCCCATCTTGGGATCCTGTGCGCTCGGATGCCATGTGGAATGATGGCGCGCCCAGTCCGCCACGAGCGCACGGAACATGGCCAGCGACTCCGGTCTGAGCGCGGCGATGTTTCCGGTCTGGGTCGCAAGCGCGTGGCGCGCCTCCAGGGTCTGCACGGCGAACTCGCCATGGACACGCGCCGACGCCTCGACCAGCGCCCGCGCCTCTTCCACCGCGCCCTCCCAGTCGCCCGCCTCGACCTTGGCTTCCAGCGCTTCGACCAGCGGCATGAGCGAAGGATCATAAGGCCAGAACTGCGCGCCCAGCCGCGCGGGCAGCAGGGCAAGGAGGATTGCCAGGATCAGATACCGCATGGACCCGAGAGTATGTCCGCCCCCCTGCGCCTGTAAACAGGGCGGCACATGACAAATCACGTCGGAATGAATGCCGCGCGGTTGCGCTGTTAGCGGTAACAGTCTAAACTTGCGCCATCCCGGCAGGAGACCCCGCATGTCGCTCCACCCCAGCATAGCCCGTGTGACAGACCGCATCCGCAAGCGCTCCGAACGGCCGCGTGGCGACTACCTCGACCGCATGGCGCGCGCCGCGGCCTCGGGCCCTGCACGGGCGCACCTGAGTTGCGGCAACCAGGCCCATGCCTATGCCGCGATGGGAACCGACAAGGCCGCACTCGCAACGGCGCGGGCCCCCAACATCGGCATCGTGACCGCCTACAACGACATGCTGTCCGCGCACCAGCCCTATGAGGATTTCCCCAGGCTGATCCGCGCCGCGGCCCGGCGGGTCGGCGCAACCGCCCAGGTGGCAGGCGGGGTTCCGGCGATGTGCGACGGGGTGACCCAGGGTCAGCCGGGCATGGAACTGTCGCTGTTCTCGCGCGACGTGATCGCGCTCGCCGCCGGCGTCGCGCTCAGCCACAACACGTTCGATGCGGCGCTCTACCTCGGCGTCTGCGACAAGATCGTGCCGGGGCTGATCATCGCCGCCGCGACCTTCGGTCATGTGCCCAGCGTCTTTGTTCCCGCAGGCCCGATGACCAGCGGCATCCCGAATGACGAAAAGTCCCGCGTGCGCAATGCCTATGCAGAAGGCAAGGCCACCCGCGAGGAACTGATGGCGGCCGAGATGGCCAGCTATCACGGGCCCGGCACCTGCACCTTCTACGGGACTGCCAACACCAACCAGATGCTGATGGAATTCATGGGGCTGCACCTGCCGGGCGCAAGTTTCGTGAACCCCAACACGCCGCTGCGCGAGGCGCTGACCGTGGCGGCCGTGGAACGTGCCGCCGCGATCACCCAGCTTGGCAACGACTACCGCCCGGCAGGCGAGGTGCTGGACGAACGCGCCTATGTGAACGGACTTGTCGGGCTGATGGCCACGGGCGGATCGACGAACCTTGTTCTGCATCTGCCCGCGATGGCGCGGGCTTCGGGCGTGATCCTCGACCTTGAGGATTTTGCCGAAATCTCCGCCGCCGTCCCGCTGATGGCCAAGGTCTATCCCAACGGTCTTGCCGACGTGAATCACTTCCACGCGGCGGGCGGGCTGCAGTTCCTGATCGGCCAGCTTCTTGATGCGGGCCTGCTGCATCCCGACGCGAAAACCGTCGCGGGGGATGGTCTTGCCCTCTACCGGCAGGAACCGGTGCTGGCCGAGGGGAAACTGGGCTGGCGCGAGGGTCCGGCGGAAACGCTGAACGACCGCATCCTGCGCCCTGCCGCCGACCCCTTCGCCACGACGGGCGGGTTGACGCAACTGTCTGGCAATCTCGGACGCGGTGTGATCAAGGTATCGGCCGTCGCGCCCGAGCGCCACGTGATCGAGGCGCCCTGCCGCATCTTCCACGACCAGGAGGAGGTGAAGCAGGCCTTCAAGGCAGGCGCATTCACCTCGGATACGGTGGTCGTCGTGCGGTTCCAGGGCCCGCAGGCCAATGGAATGCCGGAACTGCATTCGCTGACACCGGTGCTTTCGGTCCTGCAGGATCGCGGGCTACGGGTCGCGCTGGTCACGGATGGCCGGATGTCGGGGGCCAGCGGCAAGGTGCCCGCCGCGATCCATGTGGCGCCGGAGGCAGCGGTGGGCGGCCCGCTTGCCAGGCTGCGCGATGGCGACATGGTGCGGCTCGATGCGGTGGCAGGCCGGTTGTCTTGCCTTGCCCCCGATTTCGATGACCGCGCGCCGGTCACCGCCGACCTGTCGGCCAACCGCCACGGCATCGGTCGCGAGCTGTTCGAGGCGTTCCGTCGGACGGTCGGCAACTCGACGGAAGGCGCGGCCGTCGTGGTGTGACGACAGGGCGCAAGCCTTGCGAATTGCTGGACCTCTGCTACGAAACCCGCCGATGCGGGAAAGGAGAACCCGATGACCCCGGCCGAACAGTCCCAGAAGGCTGCCGAAGTCTGCCGTCTTGCCCCGGTTGTGCCGGTGCTGGTGATCGAGGATGCGGCGCACGCGAAGAACCTGGCGCAAGCGCTTGTTTCCGGCGGGCTTCCGGCGCTTGAGGTCACGCTGCGCACACCCGCCGCGCTGGATGCCATCCGGGCGATGGCCGAGGTTCCGGGCGGTGTCGTCGGCGCCGGCACGCTGCTGACACCGGCGGATGTGAAGGCGGCCAAGGCGGCGGGTGCGCGGTTCGGCGTGTCGCCCGGCGCGACCGACCGCATCCTCGATGCCTGCGCCGAACATGGCCTGCCGCTGCTTCCAGGGGCCGCCACCGCGTCCGAGATCATGGCACTGCTGGAACGCGGCTACACGGTGCAGAAGTTCTTTCCCGCCGAACAGGCGGGCGGAGCGGCCTATCTGAAATCCATTGCCTCGCCGATCCCCCAGGTCAGCTTCTGCCCGACGGGCGGCATCGGGCTGAAGAATGCGCGCGACTACCTGTCGTTGCCGAACATCCTGTGCGTGGGCGGGTCCTGGGTTGCGCCCAGGGATGCCGTGGCGCGCGGCGACTGGTCGGCCATCACCGCTCTGGCGGCAGAGGCGGCGGCGCTGCACTGACGCGGGCGGCCCGCCCGCCGCGCCGCTTGGGCGGCAAGGCGGGGGTCGCGCCCTCGTGCAGCACGCGGGTCATCGGATGGTCGGGTGCCCCCGATCCATAGTGCCCGATCAGAACCTCCAGCGCCGGTGCCACGTCGGCCCCGGGCGCCAGGCTCAGCGCCCAGTCGACAAAGATCGACCGGCATTCCCCGGGCCCGATTCCCTCGATCCGGTAGGCTTCACGGATCAGCCCCTTCGGATCGGCCTTATCCGGTGTCATCGCCGTCCCCCTCGCTTTCGGGCAGTTTCGCACCGATCACGGCCGCGGCCGCATCCGTTGCCGCCGTCAGATGCGCGATCAGCGACGCGGCATCGGTCTCGCCCGTCTCGCGCGCCAGAAACGCGCGTCCGCCTTCGCCAAGCTTTTCCATTTCCAGCGGCCGGTCGGTCAACAGCCGCGTGCCCGCCTGCAACCGCCAGCACAGGCGGTAGGCGGCCAGAAGCGCGCATTCCTCGGCGGCCGTCAGGAATCCGCTGCGGACGCCACAGCGCAACTGCGCCTCGACGCGCCGCGCCGGATCGCCTGCCGTCAGCGCGCAGGTCTGCGCCAGCAGTTCGATGTCCATCAGCCGCCCGGGGCCGTTCTTGGCCTCCCAGACGCCGGCCATCGGCTTGGCCGCGCGCAACCGCGCGCGCATCGCCGCCACATCGCCGATCACCTTGCGCCCCGGTCCCTTGGCAACCAGCACGCGGCGCCGGATCGCCTCGACATCGGCGCCGAGGCCGGGGTTGCCCGCCAGCACCCGTGCCCGCGTCAGCGCCAGATGCTCCCAGGTCCAGGCCTCGTCCATCTGGTAGCTTTCGAAGGACGCGACCGAGGTTGCCACCGGCCCCTGACGCCCGGATGGTCGCAGGCGCATGTCCACCTCGTAGAGCCGCCCCTCGGCCATCTGCGCCGTCAGCGCCGTCACCATCGCCTGTGTCAGCCGCGCGAAATAGGCCCGCGCGGCCAGCGGCCGCGGCCCCTCGGACGCCTCGGCCCCCTCCGCATCGTAGATCACGATCAGGTCCAGATCCGAGCCCGCGTTCAGACGCCCCGCCCCGACCGACCCCATGCCCAGCACGACCGCGCCCCGCCCGGGCGGCATGCCGTGCTTGCGGGCGAACTCGGCCACCACCGACGGCCAGAGTCCGGCAATCACCGCTTCGGCCAGATCGGCGTAGCATTTGCCCGCCTCGAAGGCGTCGATCAGGCCCCGCAGATGATGAACGCCCGTTCGGAAATGCCATTCCCGCGCCCAGGCCCGCGCCTGATCGAGCTTTCGCTCATAGTCCGGCACGCCGTCCAGCATCCCCGCCAGGTCGGCGGTCAGTGCCGGCACGCCCGGCCAGGGCGCAAAGAAGTCGCCGCCGATCACGGCGTCGAGCACGCCCGCATTCCGGGCCAGATGCCGCGCCAGCGCCGGCGATGTGCCGGCGATGTCCCCCATCAGGTCGATCAGGCTGGGGTTCGCATCGAACAGCGAAAACACCTGCACCCCGGCCGGCAACCGGCGCAGGAACCCGTCAAACGCGGCAAGCGCCTCATCCGGGCTGGCCGCGCGGGCCAGGCGTTTCAGGATCTGCGGCCGCAGGCGCCGGAACACCTCGCGCGCGCGGTCCGATCGCAAGGCGGCATAGCCTTTCCATCCGTCAACCACCGCCTGCGCGGCCTCTGACAGGGGCGGGCCATCCTCGACCCGACCGGGGGCAAAGAATCCTTCGGTCAGCCCCTCGACCTGCGCCAGCCGGTCCAGCAGGGTCTTTCGGAACATCGCGGTGTCGGCCTGCCCCGAAAGGCGGGCGATGCGCTCGATCCCTTCGGGCGTGCCCGGCAGGTCATGGGTCTGGGCATCGTTGACCATCTGGATGCGATGCTCGACCTCGCGATGGGCGCGATAGTGGTCGGTCAGTTCCCGCGCCACGGCGGCGGGCACCCAGCCCCGCGCCGCCAGCGCCGCCAGACCGCCGACAGTGCCCCGGTCGCGCAGCGTCGCGTCGCGGCCGCCTGCGATCAGTTGCCGGGTCTGGGTAAAGAACTCGATCTCGCGGATGCCGCCCTGACCGAGCTTGAGGTTGTGCCCCTCGAGCACCACGGGGCCATGCAGGCGGCGGTGGTCGCGGATGCGCAGGCGCATGTCATGGGCATCCTGGATCGCGGCGAAGTCCAGGTGCCTGCGCCAGACGAACGGCGTCAGCGCCTTCAGGAACCGCGCGCCTGCCGCAAGGTCGCCGCCACAGGGCCGGGCCTTGATATAGGCCGCGCGCTCCCAGGTGCGGCCCTGGGCCTCGTAATAATGCTCGGCCGCCGCCATCGACAGGCAGACCGGTGTGACCGCCGCATCCGGGCGCAGCCGCAGGTCGGTGCGGAACACATAGCCCTCGGCGGTCATGTCGGACAGCCAGGCCGACATCTTGCGCGTGACGCGAATGAAGGCCGCGCGCGCCTCCTGTTCCGCGCCGGGATAGCGCGCGTCGTCGAACAGGCAGATCAGGTCGATGTCGGAGGAATAGTTGAGCTCCGCCGCACCCATCTTGCCCATGGCCAGCGTCACCATGCCGCCCGCCGTGGCGGCATCCTCGGCCGTCGCGCCCGGCAGCCGGCCCCGGCGGATTTCCTCGGCGACCAGCGCCATCATCGCCAGATGGACCGCCCGATCCGCGAGCGCGGTCAGCGCACCGGTCACCGATTCGAGCGGCCAGACACCGCCCAGATCGGCCAGCCCCGCCAGCAGCGCCACGCGCGCCTTGGCCTGCCGCAACGCGCGGGGCAGGTCATCCGGCCCGAGGTCGTCCAGCGGCGCCAGCACGGCACGCAGGGCGGTTTCGGGCGCAAGGGTCAGCGCCACGCGCAGCCACACCGACTCGCGCGTGATCAGCCCCTTCAGGAACGGGCTGCATCCCGCCGTGCCCGCAAGCAGGTCGCGCAGGTCCGGCGCAAGATCGGCGAACGCGGCCCGCGTGTCGGCGGCGGCTTGCGGCTCGAACGGGATCGGGCAGCGCGTCAGGCGGGCGGCAAAGGCGGAGGCAGCACACATAATGCCACCATGGCGGGCCGTGGCCGGGGTTGCAACGCCCTGCGACAGCGGGCAGATTCCCCCGACAGGAGAACCGGATGAGCAAGAGCCTGGAACGCGTGCGTGCCGCCCTGCGGGCGGGCAACGTGATGACCGAGCCGCTGGAAATGCCGACCGACACCCGCACCGCACAGCAGGCGGCGGATGCGGCGGGCTGCGCGCTGGACCAGATCGTGAAGTCGATCCTGTTCGCCGGTCCCGATGCGCAGCTGTTCCTGTTCCTGACCGCTGGCGGAAACCAGGTCGATCCGGCGTCCGCCTCGGCCCTGGCAGGGGTACCGCTGGGTCGTGCGGACGCGGGTCAGGTGCGTGCGGTCACGGGTTTTGCGATCGGCGGCGTCGCCCCGATCGGGCATCTTTCCCCCCTGCCCGTCTGGATGGACCCCCGCCTGATGGACTTCGCGCAGGTCTGGGCAGCCGCCGGAACGCCGCGCCACATCTTCCGGATCGCACCGGATCAGCTGCGCGCCTTGGCCAGCGCCACTGTCGCACCCTTCTGCGCGCCGTCCTGAACGACACGCGGACCTGTCGCGCAGCCCGATGTGAATTTCTTTAACATACCCCCTTGAACCCGAGGGCAAGGCATCCGATGTTGGCGATGTGAAGATGATAAACATTCACGTCGAACCGGAGGACCACCGATGTATGACACGACCACCCACTCTTCCGCATCCGGCGGCTTCTCCGGATGGCTTCGGCGGGCCGAAGACTGGCTCGATGCGCGCGGCAAGGCCGCCTGGATCGTCGCCATGGTTCTGGGCTTCGTTGTCTTCTGGCCGCTCGGCCTTGCCCTTCTCGCCTACATGATCTGGAGCAAACGCATGTTCAGCCGATCCTGCGGCCATCGCCGCCAGCACCTCGATACCGCCCGCGCAGCCTTCCGCAGCTCGGGAAACACCGCCTTCGACGCCTACAAGGCCGAGACCCTGCGCCGCCTGCAGGACGAACAGGAGGCGTTCGAGGCCTTCCTGCAACGCCTGCGCGACGCCAAGGACAAGACCGAGTTCGACACCTTCATGAACGAACGCGCCCGCCAGGCGACCGCCCCGGCGCCCGACGCGCCCCCGGCGAACCCCGCCGCCGGCTACTGACCAGACCGCCCCCCGGCCCACGCCGGGGGGCCCTTGCTTGCAGGTGACACGATGCTGCCCTTCCCCTCATCCCTTCCCGATCCCGAACGTCACGCGGCCTTCTATGCGGGCACCGCGTCGCGCAGGGTCGTCGCCTGGGTCGTGGACAGCCTCGCCACCGCGATCCTGACGGTCGTTATCCTGCCCTTCACGGCCTTCACCGGCCTGTTCTTCCTGCCGCTCCTGTTCGCCACCGTGAATGCGGCGTGGCGCTGGGCGACGCTGGCCGCGTGGTCGGCGACGCCCGGCATGGCGCTGGCAGGGATCGAGTTGCGGGGGTCCGACGGCGGACGCCTGGACGGCGGCACCGCCTTCCTGCACACGTTGGGCTATGTCCTGTCCTGGACATTCGTCCTGCCGCAGATCCTGTCGGTCGCGCTGATGGCCACCTCGGGGCGGGGACAGGGCCTGACCGACATCGTCATCGGCACGGCGGCGATCCGGCGCCCCGGTTCCGTCTGAACCCGCCACACACCCCCTAGGCGAGCGCTTGGGGGCTTGCTAGGCTGGCGCGTCGAAACCCGGTTCCTCCCCTGATGCGCCACACCCTTCCGCTCGCCCCGCAGTTCTATGTGACGGCCCCCCAGCCCTGCCCCTATCTCGACGGGCGGATGGAGCGGAAGCTGTTTACCGCACTCCAGGGCGAACACGCGCAGAAGCTGAACGACACCCTGTCCAAGCAGGGCTTCAGGCGCAGCCAGAACGTGCTCTACCGGCCGTCCTGTGCGGAATGTTCGGCCTGTCTGTCGGCCCGCATCCGGGTGGCCGACTTCCAGCCCAACCGCACCCAGCGCCGGATCCTCCGGCGCAACGCGGATCTGCGGCGCAATGCCACCAGCCCCTGGGCGACCGAGGACCAGTTTGCGCTGTTCCGGCGCTATCTCGACGCGCGCCATGCCACCGGGGGCATGGCCGACATGGACATCTTCGAGTTCGCCGCGATGATCGAGGAAACGCCGATCCGCAGCCGCGTGATCGAATATACCCGCATCCCCGATCCGGATGCGACCGGCGAACAGGGCGCGCGGGTGCTGACCGCGGTGTGCCTGACCGACGTGTTCGACGACGGGCTCAGCATGGTCTATTCCTTCTACGATCCCGACATGACGTCGCGCAGCCTTGGCACCCAGCTGATCCTCGATCATGTCGACATCGCGCGCGAGGCGGGCCTGCCCTATGTCTATCTGGGCTACTGGGTGCCCGGCAGCCGCAAGATGGGCTACAAGGCCGCGTTCGACGCGCTGGAGATCTACAAGGGCGGGCGCTGGCAGGACATCGGCGACCCCTCGCGCCACCGCACCGAACTGCACCCGCTGTCGGTCGATCCGATCGCGGAACAGGTCGCGCGCATCAGCCTGCCCGACGGCCGCCCCGCCCGCGATCCGGTCCCCCGCGACGGCAAATGACGGCGGTGGCCACCATCGCACTGGTGGTGCCCGACTATGACGAGGCCATCGCGTTCTTCGTCCGGGGCCTGGGGTTCGACCTTCTGGACGACATCGACCAGGGCCACAAGCGCTGGGTGCGCGTGGCACCTCCGGGCGGAGGTGGCGCAGCCCTGTTGCTGGCGCGCGCCGAGACGGCGCAGCAGGCCGCCGCCGTGGGAAACCAGGCCGGTGGCCGGGTGTTCCTGTTTCTGGAGACCGACGATTTCGCGGCGGAAGCGGCGCGCCTCACTGCCGCAGGCGCCGTCTGGGAAGAGCCGCCGCGCGACGAACCCTATGGCCGCGTCGCGGTCTGGCGCGACCCGTTCGGCAACCGCTGGGACCTGATCGAACCGGCGCGCGCCCCGGACAGGGGCGCACCGGTCAGCCCAGCAGGCGCGGCACGATCGTGACCACCTCGGGGAACAGGTAAAGCAGCACCAGCGCGACCACCTGGATCACCACGAAGGGAATCACGCCCTGATAGATATGGGCCGTCGTCACCTCCTTCGGCGCCACCCCCCGCAGGTAGAACAGCGCGAACCCGAACGGCGGCGTCAGGAACGAGGTCTGCAGGTTCACCGTGATCATGATCGTCACCCAGGACGGATCGAAGGTGCCGCCATAGATCACGGGCCCCACGATCGGCACGACGATATAGATGATCTCGAGGAAATCGAGCACGAAGCCCAGGATGAACAGCACCAGCATGACGATCAGGAACACCGTCAGCTCGCTGTCATAGCTGCGCAGGAACGACTGGATGTAGTGCTCGCCGCCGAACGAGATCAGCACAAGGTTCAGGATCTGCGATCCGATCAGGATGGTGAACACCATCGAGGTCACCTTGGCCGTCTCGCGCACCACGGACGGCAGGATCCTGGCGCGCAGAAGGACCCAGCAGGCATACAGAATGCCCGCCATCATCGCGCTGTAGGCGGCAACGGCGACGCCCCAGGCGACCCACTGTTCGGTGGTCGTGCCATCCAGTTGCACCCGAAGGTCAAAATTGATGCCGACCAGCAGCATGATGACCAGCGCGAACGCCGTCATCACCACCACGGCACCCGACCGACCCTCGTCCTGCAACCGGCGATAGGCCGCCAGCAGCATCGCGCCGCCCGCACCCAGCGCCGCCGCCGGGGTCGGGTTGGTGATGCCGCCGAGGATCGACCCCAGCACCGCCACGATCAGCACCAGCGGCGGGAACACCACGCGGATCAGGTCGTTCCGCCCCAGCATGCCCACCGCATGCCAGCAGCCCCACAGCGCCACCGCCAAAGGCGCCGCCAGCACCACCCAGGTGAACCCGGGCGAGGCGCTCGGGGCGATCAGCGCGACATCGGCCAGAAGCGCCACGCCCAACCCGGCCAGACCGATCCAGAGCGGGCGATGATCGCCCGACGGGGCGACGCCGCGCGCCGTGGTCAGCACCAGCGCCAGCAGCAGCACCAGCGTGGCGACCCCGGTGCCGACCGGTGCGCGCGACGCCAGCCGTTCGGCCTGCGCCGCCGTCCGTTCCTCGGGGGTCAGCGCCCGCGCCTGCGCCACGCCGCCCGCCGTATTGATGGCCTCCTGCTGCGCGACGGCGCGGTCCCATTTTTCCTGCCCGTGCAGCGCGATCATGCTGGCCTTGCAGCGTTCGGGCACGTTGGTGCGCAGTTCGGCCGTCTGGCCCGCATCGGAAAAACTGTCGACCGTCAGGTTCTGGCTGCCCACCAGGTTCACCTGCATCGCGATGAGCAATCCGCCGATCAGCGCCACCGGCACGCCAAGGAACCAAAGCGTCGCCTCGCGCCGCGTGATGACCTCGCCACGCGCGCCCGACGCCAGTTGCACCGCAGGCGCCTTCGCAGGATTCAGCAGCGCAAAACCGAAGGCATAGGCGGCGTAGAGCACCGCCAGCAGGATGCCCGGCAGGATGGCCGCCTGGAACAGGGTGCCAACGGAAATCACCGCTGCCTTGCCCAGATAGGTCAGCGCATCGGTGCAGCCTGCCGCCTGCGCCCGGGTTTCCTGCCCGGCGGCGTAAAGGTCGCCCGCCATGGTGCCCAGCAGCACGATCACGATCGACGGCGGAATGATCTGCCCCAGCGTCCCGCTGGCGGCGATCACCCCGGTCGCAAGCTGCGGCGAATAGCCCGCGCGCAGCATCGTCGGCAGCGACAGCAGGCCCATCGTCACTACGGTGGCACCGACGATGCCCGTCGACGCCGCCAGGAACGCCCCCACCACCACAACCGAAACCGCAAGCCCCCCGGGCAGCGGCCCGAAGACCCGTGCCATGGTCGTCAGCAGGTCGTTGGCGATGCGTGACCGCTCCAGCGTGATGCCCATCATCACGAACATCAGGACGGCCAGCAGCGTCTCGATCGACTGCCCCGCGATCACCCGCTCGTTCATCCGGTTCACGATGAACGACAGGTTGCGGTCCATCGCCTGTTCCCAGCCGCCAGGGAATATCGCCTGCTCGACGCGCGGCAGGTCGGGATATCGGAAGGTGGTGATGTCGATGGTCGGGATGCCCGCCGCGATCAGGTCGCGATAGCCCTGCGACGAGGTGTCGATGGCCTGGTGGATCAGCAGCCCCGCGCTGTCCAGCGAGGCGATGATCCCGAAGCTGATGACGCCCGCACCGCCGATCGCAAAGGCCACGGGAAAACCCGAAACGATTCCCGCGAACAGGCAGAGGAACACGATGATGAGACCGACCTCGATCCCGTCCAGTCCGAAAGGCATGGTGCGTGTCCCCTCAGTGCGTCGGCTTGATGGTGGCGTCGGGTATGCTGTCGCGGTCGAGATGCTTGCCGTCGCTCGCCGGGCCCTCGCGCCATTCGAGCCAGCTGCGCCAGAAGAATGCCCAGGCATGCAGGAACACGAGCAGGCAGTAGGACACCATCAGCACCTTGAACAGGAAGTAGGCGTTGAACCCGTTGGGCGAGAACCCGATGGTCTCGACGTTCCACTTCATCACATTGGCCTTGCGCATGATCTGCTCGATCGATTCCGAGGCGGAAACCTTGGGCGTGACAAGGCTGCGCCACAGGAAGAACCAGGCATAAAGCCAGGTCAGCACCGCCGCCGGGATCATGAAGAACAGCGCACCCAGCATGTCGATGACCTTCTTCGTGCGGAACCGGGCGCCCGCATACAGCAGGTCGACCCGCACATGGCCCGACTGAACGAAGGTGTAGGTGACGCAAAGGCAGACGACCATCGCGTTATAGAGCTTCAGTTCCTCCGACCACCAGGACAGGTCGAACCGCAGCAGAACGGGGCCCGGGATGACCGGATAGCCGAACGGCGCAAAGGGGCCGAACTCGATGGACGAGACGCGAAAGATCCGCTGCAGGAAGATGATGATGATCTGCTGCAGCACCATCAGGAACCCGGCCCAGGCAAAGAACCGGCCGATGCCGTTGGCAAAGAACTCCAGCCCCCGCACCAGCCGCCACAGGAAACCGTTCCAGATCAGGCCGCAAAGCGTCAGAACCAGGAAGAACGTCAGGACAACAAAGAAGAACTCGACCGAGGCGCCGTAATAGATCACCCGCCCCACCGACTGCATGTTCGACCAGTCGAGCCACAGCGACGGCTGCGTCACCGCGCGGAAGAAATTGACGAAGGCCAGCCCGATACTCTGGAGGACCCAAAGAATCCCGTCGATCATGGCGTATTCCCCTGCCCGACACCGATGACGCCCATGCGCCGGAAAACCCCCGGCCACTGGGCCGGGGGTGTCATGTCACGCGGATCGCCGGATCAGCCGCCCAGAACGCGGTCGCGCTGCGCGGTGTAGGCGCCGTCGGTCAGCTTCAGCCAGGCCGAGGACGACTTCATCGAGGCCATCGCGCTGTCGTAGATCTTCTTGTACAGTTCGTCGCCCATGTATTCGGCATGCACCTCGTCCGTGGCCTTGCCGAAGGCATCCCACACGTCATCGGGGAAGCTCAGCACCTTCACGCCCGCCGACTGCAGGCGGGCAAGCGCCGCGCCGTTGTTGGCCAGGAACTGCGACAGGTTCCACTGGTGCCCCTCGCCCGCGACGATCTCGCAGATCTTCTGCTGCGCGGGGGTGAAGCTTTCGAACACATCGCGGTTGAAGGCCAGGCTCAGGCCCGCGCCCGGTTCGTGGAAACCGGCGGTGTAGTAGATCTTGGTGATTTCCTGGAAGCCCATCTTCTCGTCGGCCCAGGCCCCGATCCATTCGGTGCCGTCCAGCGCGCCCGAGGACAGCGCCTGATAGATCTCGCCGCCCGGGATGTTCTGGACCGAGGCCCCCATCTTGCCCAGCGCACGCCCGCCAAGGCCCGGCATCCGGAACTTCAGCCCGTTGAAATCCGCCGCCGAGTTGATCTCGTTGCGGAACCAGCCGCCGCCCTGCGCCCCGGTGTTGCCCGCCAGGAACGACTTCAGCCCGAAGATCTGGCCAAGCTCGTCATGCAGCGCCATGCCGCCGTCCTGATAGTACCAGTTCGACAGTTCCTGCGCGGTCATGCCCATCGGCACGGCGGTGAAGAACGCATAGCCCGGATGCTGGCCGACGAAATAGTAGTCGGCACCGTGGTACATGTCGGCCTGGCCGCTGGTGACCGCGTCGAACACCTCGAAGGCGCCCACAAGTTCGCCCGCCGCCTTCAGGTCGACCGTCAGCTGGCCATCCGTCAGCGCCGTGATCATGTCGGCGCTGCGCTGCGCGCTGTCATGCACCCCGGCCAGACCCCGGCCCCAGGTGGTGACCAGCGTCAGGGTGCGGTTGCCCTGCGCATACATGGGGGCGGCAAGCGTCGAGGCGGCGGCGGCTGTGGCGCCCCCCACGGTGGCCTTCTTCAGAAATGAACGGCGATCCATCGGATGGTGTCCTCCCGGTTGACATGTTGGGCCCGGCCTTCGCGCGGGCCGTTCTTATGAAGTGGCCGGACCGTAACGGCAGGAGCGCGGCAGGGGAATACCCACGACTACGGAGCAGCCGCCCCATTCTGCGCCCCGTTGACGGATGGCGGGCCGCGCCGCATCCTGCGCCGGTCGGGGATGCAGGGCGATGCAGGACGGCGAAAGGACCAAGACGCGGCTGTCCTATGGCCAGAAGCTGTTCCTGCTGGCGACCCTGCCGCTTGTCCTGTCGATGGCCCTTCTCGCCGTTCTGGTGACGCGCGAGGCGCGCGAGGTCTCGGAACGCGAGATTGCCGGGCTCGAAGCGCAGCTTCTCGCCGCCAAGCGGGCCGAACTGCGCAACTACCTGCACATCGCCCGCACCGCCTTCGGTCCGATCTATGGCAACGCCCTGCCCCATGACGAGGCCGCCAAGACCCGCGTGGCCCAGATCCTCGCCGCCATGACCTACGGCACCGAGGGGTTCTTCTTCGTCTATGACTATGACGGCCGGAACATCGTGTCGCCCCGCCAGACCTGGCTGATCGAGCGGAACTGGGCCGGGCTGACCGACAGCCAGGGCACCCCGGTCGTGGATGTCCTGATCCGGCTGGCGCGCCAGGGGGCGGGCTATCACGAATATGTCTGGCCCAAGCCCTCGTCCGGGCGCGAGGCGCAGATGATCGCCGCCGTGATCGGCCTTCAGGACTGGCGCTGGGTGGTCGGCACCGGCGTGTTCGTCGACGACGTGCTGGCCTCGGTCGCCGCCGCCCGCGCGGAATCCGAGGCGCGGGTGACGCGCACCTTCATCTATATCGGCCTGATCACCGCGGCCGCGGTGCTGCTGGTGTTCCTGTCGGGCCTTGTCATCAACATCCGCGAACGGCGGCTGGCTGATGCCAAGCTCAAGGCCCTGACCCAGCGCATCTTCGAGACACAGGAGGAAGAGCGCGGCCGCGTCGCCCGCGAACTGCACGATTCGATCAGCCAGCTTCTCGTCGGTGTCCGCTACACGCTGGAACTGGCGCGCCGCCGCTTTTCCTCGGGCGATGCGCGGGCGGGCGACAGCCTGAACGAGGGCATCGATGCCCTGGGCGGCGCCATGCGCGAGGTGCGGCGCATCAGCCGCGACCTGCGGCCGGGCGTGCTCGACGACCTCGGCCTCGGCCCGGCCATCCAGGCCCTGTCCGAGGAATTCGGACGGCGCACCGGAATCGAGGTGGTGTTCGAGACCGTCCCCTTCCGCAACCGTCTGGACAGCGAGGCCAAGATCGCCCTCTACCGCATCGCGCAGGAGGCGCTGACCAATGTCGAACGCCATTCCGGCGCCACCCGCGTGCAGATGCTGGTGCGCGGCACCAAGACCGGCGCGGTCCTTCGCATCCAGGACAACGGCCGCGGCATGCCGCAGGGCGGGCGCGAGGGCACCGGCCTTGGCCTGCGCAACATGGCCGAGCGCGTCGAACGGCTTGACGGCACCCTGCGCATCCTGTCATCGGCAGGCGGAACGGTGATCGAGGCGCAGGTGCCGCTGTCGCACATGCTGCCCCCCACCGGATCGGCGCAGACCGGGGCATCGGGAGGGGTGGCATGAACATCGACCGCACGCGCGTGGTGATCGTGGACGATCACCCGATGGTGGCCCAGGGCATGCGCCGCATTCTGGAAACCTATGACGACATCGAGGTGGCGGGCACCCTGGCCAACGGACGCGAGGCCATCGACCGCGTCGTCGATCTCGACCCCGACGTGATGCTGCTCGACCTGAACATGCCGCAGGTCAACGGGCTGACCGCCACCGAGATGATCCTCGAACGCCGCCCCGACACGCGCATCCTGATCCTCAGCATGCACGACAGCCCCGAATATGTCTCGACCGCCCTGTCGCACGGCGCGATGGGCTATGTGCTCAAGGACGTGCCGACGGAAGAGGTCAAGACCGCGATCGACGCCGTCATGCGCGGCGAACGCTATCTGTGCACCGGGGCCTCGGCCTGCCTGGCCCCGCGCGATGTCGGCGGACGCGAACCGCTCACCTCGCGGGAACAGACGATCCTGCTGGAACTGGCGCAGGGCCGGTCCAACAAGGAGGTGGCGCTGGCGCTGGACATCAGCGTCCGCACGGTCGAGACGCACCGGAAGAACATCAAGCGCAAGCTGGGCATCGCCTCGACGGCGGGCCTGACGCGCTACGCGCTGGAACATGGCGTGCTCCAAGGCACCGGCCGCTGATGGCCGCGACAGGGGGGACGCGCATGTTCAGCTATGTCTGCATCGGGACCGATGACATCGACCGGGCCCGGACGTTCTGGGATGCCGTGCTGGCACCGCTGGGGCACCGGCGGATCGACGGATATGACGACCAGACCTCCTCGGCCTGGGGCACCGGCGATCCCGGCCCGCATCTGTGGGTCACGCGCCCCTTCGACGGTCGCGCGGCAGCCCCCGGAAACGGCACGATGGTCAGTTTCCTGGCCCCCGACCGCGCGGCGGTCGAGGCCTTCCATGCGGCCGCGATGGACTGCGGCGGCACCAGCGAAGGCGCCCCGGGCCTGCGGCCGCACTATGGCCCGGGCTTCTTTGCCGCCTATGTCCGCGACCCTGACGGAAACAAGGCCGCCGCCGTCCACTACGAAAAATAGTTCGCCCGACCCCTTTCGCCCGGCCAGCCGAGGCGCCATCTGGCGCAGGGCTGTGCCGCCGCCAGCCGCAGACCGGAGTTTGCCTTGACCTATCTCTTGTTCGTCCTCGGCCTTTGTCTTCTGTTCTTCGGTGGTGACTGGCTGGTGAAGGGCGCCTCGGCGATCGCGCTGCGCTTCCGCGTGCCGCCGCTGGTGATCGGGCTCACCATCGTCGGCTTCGGCACCTCGACCCCCGAACTCCTGGTGTCCGTGCAGGCCGCGCTGGCGGGCGCGGGCGGCATCGCGCTCGGCAACGTGGTCGGATCGAACCTGGCAAACATCCTGCTGATCCTCGGGCTCTCGGCCGCCATCGGGCCGCTGGTTGCGTCCTTCACCGAACTGCGGCGCGATATCGTCTGGATGCTGGCCGCGTCCTTCGCACTGCTCCCGATCCTCTGGGACGGGCAGGTCGGCCGGGTCGAGGGCGTGATCCTGCTGGCTGGCATCGCGGCCTACCTGGGCATGGCGCTGATGCGCGTCGGCACGGCGGACCACACGGCCGACGTTGTCGTCATGCCCGCCCTGCGCGCCACGGTGATGGTGCTGGCCGGTCTCGTCGCGCTGATGGTCGGCGCCAACCTGATGGTCAACAGCGCAACCGAGATTGCCCGCGCCTTCGGCGTGTCCGAGGCGGTCATCGGCCTGACCATCGTCGCCATCGGCACCTCGCTGCCCGAACTCGCCACCTCGGTTGCCGCCGCCCTGAAGGGCCAGCGCGAGATCGCGCTGGGCAATGTCATCGGCTCGAACGTGTTCAACGTGCTGGCGATCCTTGGTGCAACCGCCGTCATCGCCCCGTTCGGCGCCGAGGCGCGGTTCCTGTCGGTCGACGTGCCGGTGATGCTGGCGGTCTCTGTCCTGCTGGTCGCCATCCTGCGCTTCTCGGGCGGCATGCCGCGCATCGCCGGCATCGGCTTTCTGATGCTCTATGCCGTCTATGTGGCGGGCATGGCGGTGGCCTGACAGACCGGCGCCGGGGTCACGAACCTTCACGGATCCGTCATATTTCCGGGCAGCCGGGAAGAAAAGCCCGACATCCTCGTTTCCCCTGTGTCGCCGATCACCCGGCGGCGCACATCGGAAAGGAGAATGACATGACCGGAAAGACCGAGACAAAGGCCATCAGCCGCCGCGCCATGCTGCGGCGTCTGGGGCTGGCGGCGGGGGCGGCCTATGTGGCCCCGGCCATGGTGGGCTTCAACGCGGCACATGCCTCGGGCGCATCGGGGGCATCGGGCGGGTCGGGGCGCGGCCGGGGCGGGTCGGGTGCCAGCCGTTCGGGCCCCAGCCGTTCGGGCCCCAGCCGTTCGGGCCCCAGCCGTTCGCGTCCCAGCCGTGGCCGCACCGGGCGTTCGGGGGCCTCGCGTCCCGGCCGTCGCGGCGGCGGTTCGGCCGAGGCCGACCTGATGCGGATGCTGCGCCGCCTCGGGTTCTGAGATGCGGCCCCGCACCGCGACAGCGGTGCGCGGGCACCGGGGGCGCCCCGCCCCCGGTCGCCCCGCGCCCGACCTGCGCCACCTGCGGTTTCCCGGCGTGGCGGCGCCCGTCGTCCTGCCCAGCCCGTCCGATGCCATGGCGCAGGCCCTGGCGCGCTGCCTGTCGGGCTGGACGCCCGCGCCCTGGGGCGGCACCGCGCCGCGCCCGCTCTGCGCCACCCTGCCCGACCCCGGCACGCCCGGCCACTATGTCCACGCCGCCCGCGACCTCGATCCGCCGCTGACCGGCTTGCCCGCCGCCTCGGCGGTCTGCGCCGTGGTGGCGGATCTGGCGATGGGTTTCTGCGACGCCCTGCCCGGCGGCATCGGCCTGCACTGCGGCGCCGTCGAGATCGGCGGCTGCCTGATCCTGCTGACGGGGCGGCACAAGGCGGGCAAGAGCACGCTGGTCGCCCGGCTGTCCGCCGAACCCGGCGCACGCACCGTCTGCGACGATGTCCTGCCGCTCGATGCCCACGGGCGCGCCATCGCGCTGGGCATCCCGCCGCGCCTGCGCCTGCCGCTGCCCCCCGGGGCGGGGCCGGTTCTTGCCGGCCACCTGGCACGCCATACGGCGGTCGCCGACGACCGCTACGCCTATCTGTCGCCCCCGAACCTCGTGCCCCACGGCACGCGCCTGGCACCCGGCGCGCTGATCCGCCTGCATCGCGGCGCGCCCGGCACACCCGCGCGCCTGCACCGCATGGACCGGGCCGAGGCGCTGCACCTGATGCTGTCGCAATCGCTGTCCTGCTTCGCCTCGGCCGAGGATGCCTTTGCCCGCGCCGACCGGATGACGGCGGGCCTGCCCGCGATGACGCTGGTCTACGCCGATCTCGACGATGCGGCGGCCCTGCTCGTCGCGGCCTTCGCGGAAGGCGCGCAGCCCGATCCGGCCGCCCCCCTGCCCGCCACCGACGACATTCCCGCCGCCGCGCCCCTGGCGCCCGGCACCCCGGTGGCGGCGGTGGCCGGCTGCGTGCTGCGGCGGCGCGATGGCGGCGCCTTCCTGTGGCGCGCGGGCGACATGCGCCTGTGGCGGCTGAACCCCGTGGCGCAGGCGGTCTGGACGCTGATCGCCGAAACCCCGGGCGGCATCGCCCCGGCCGCGATTGCCGCAACCCTCGCCGACGCCTTCCCCGACACCCCGCCGCAGGCGATTCTGGCCGATATCTGCGCCATCACGGGGGCCCTTGCCGCAGAAGGCTTTGCGGAATCGGCCTGAAAGGCCCCTTGGACGCAACTTTCTTCCGAAATTCGGGGCTCATGCGACATGAACACACGAAACACCGGCTTTCGGCCCATTGACGGCCCCACGCACCCCGCCTATGGTGCCGACCGTCAGCGAAGGGGCGAAGGCGGATGGCCGTACTTCTTGTCATCGTAGGGATTGCGCGCATGGGCCGGTGACGGTTTGACCATCACGGTTCCCATGCGCCCCCGGTCGGACCCGCCCGGGGGCGTTTCGTTGACATGAGGGTCGCGCCACGGGCGCAGACGGACGGATCGCAGGACAGACGGATCGCGGAAGGAACGGAAGATGACGAAGGCGATGACGGGCGCGCGGATGGTCGTGCAGGCGCTCAAGGATCAGGGCGTGGATACCGTGTTCGGCTATCCCGGCGGCGCTGTCCTGCCGATCTATGACGAGATCTTCCAGCAGAACGACATCCGCCACATCCTTGTGCGCCACGAACAGGGCGCCGTCCACATGGCCGAGGGCTATGCCCGTTCCACCGGCAAGCCCGGCGTCGTGCTGGTCACATCCGGACCCGGCGCCACCAATGCCGTGACCGGCCTTGTCGATGCGCTGATGGATTCGATCCCGCTGGTCGTGCTGACCGGCCAGGTTCCCACCTTCATGATCGGCACCGACGGGTTCCAGGAGGCCGATACCGTCGGCATCACCCGCCCCTGCACCAAGATGAACTGGCTGGTGAAGGACACCGCGAAACTGTCCGACGTCATCCACCAGGCCTTCCATGTCGCCACCCACGGCCGCCCCGGCCCGGTCCTGGTGGACATTCCCAAGGACGTGCAGTTCGCCACCGCCCCCTACACCCCGCCGCAGAAGGCGCGCACCGCGCATTACCAGCCCCGGGTCAAGGGCGACATCGACGCCATCAGCCGCATGGTCGAGATGATCGAGACCGCCGAACGCCCGGTGTTCTACACCGGCGGCGGCGTCATCAACTCGGGCCCGGCGGCCAGCCAGCTCCTGCGCGAATTCGTCGAGGCGACGGGTTTCCCGATCACCTCCACCCTGATGGGCCTCGGCGCCTATCCGGCCAGCGGCAAGCACTGGATCGGCATGCTGGGGATGCACGGGCTCTACGAGGCCAATCTGGCGATGCATGGCTGCGACCTGATGATCAATATCGGCGCACGCTTCGACGACCGCATCACCGGCCGCATCAAGGATTTCAGCCCGGGCTCCGCCAAGGTCCACATCGACATCGACCCCTCGTCGATCAACAAGGTCATCCGCACCGACGTCGGCATTGTCGGCGACGTGGCCCATGTGCTCGAGGATGCGCTGCGCATCTGGAAGGCGCGCGGCCGCAAGGTGAACAGGACGGCCCTGGCGCAGTGGTGGACGAAGATCGGCGAATGGCGCGCGGTCAAGTGCCTGACCTACAGGCCCAGCGAAACGACGATCAAGCCGCAATACGCGCTCGAACGGCTCGAGGCGCTGACCCGGGGCATGGACCGCTACATCACCACCGAGGTCGGCCAGCACCAGATGTGGGCCGCGCAGTTCCTGCACTTCGAAGGCCCGAACCGGTGGATGACCTCCGGCGGCCTCGGCACCATGGGCTATGGCCTGCCCGCCAGCATCGGCGTGCAGATCGCCCACCCCGAGGCGCTGGTGATCAACGTGGCGGGCGAGGCATCGTGGCTGATGAACATGCAGGAGATGGGAACGGCCGTTCAGTTCCGCGCGCCCGTCAAGCAGTTCATCCTGAACAACGAACGCCTGGGCATGGTGCGCCAGTGGCAGGAACTGCTGCACGGCGAGCGCTATTCGCATTCGTGGAGCGAATCGCTGCCCGATTTCGTGAAGCTGGCAGAGGCTTTCGGCTGCAAGGGCATCAAGTGTTCCGACCCGAAGGACCTCGACGACGCGATCCGCGAGATGCTGGCCTATGACGGCCCGGTGATCTTCGACTGCCTCGTGGAAAAGCACGAGAACTGCTTCCCGATGATCCCCTCGGGCAAGCCGCACAACGAGATGCTGCTGGGCGATGCCGATACCCAAGGGGTGATCGGCGCCAAGGGCGCGGTGCTGGTATAGGCGCCTCCGGGGGGCACCGTCGCCCCCAAGGGTCCCGCCTGTTGGCGGACTGCAATCGCGGACTGGTCAGGCTCGGCCACGGCGGCCCCGCAGGCGGCGGGGCACGCAACACAGCAGGATGAACGCCGATGCGCGCCGATCTAGCGCTGCCACTCCCGGACCAGCTTGCAGTCGAACCTGCCGGCAGACAGCGCCTCGTTGAAGGCGGCGGGCGCCATCTGTTCGCGGTAGTTCTTGCTGGCCAGCCGCTTGTTGCAGGTCAGCAGCGCGTCCTTGCGCGCCGCGTCGCGGGTCTTGTGACCCCAGGCCACGCCCCAGTTGCCGCCCCGGTCGGCCGCCACCGCGAACCAGCTTCCCGCACCGCCCTTGCCCATCGACCGCGACAGTTCCCGCGACAGCGTCGCATTCACGTTGGGCAGCGCCTTGCCCTGCCCCTTGGGCGCCCCGGCGGGCAGGATCACGGCATAGAGCACGCAGCGCGCGCCCTTGGCCTTCTGGAAGGCCTCGCAGTTGCGGCGGGCCGAGGTCTTGGCATCCTCCAGCCGGTGCTCGTCCACCCACCAGCTTGCGTCATCCGATCCGGTCGAGATGTAGAAGGCGCCATGGAATTCCCGCGCACGGCTCTTGAACCGGCCGAATCCGCTGCGCTGGTTCGGGCCAAGCTGGGCATTCGACATCACCTTGACGCCGCCCTGCGTGTAGACCGACACCTGTGCCGGGGCCACGGCGGCAGACAGGGCCAGGGTCAGGATGGCTGCGAACAGGCGCTGAAACATTACCGAAACCTCCACTTGCGGCTTGCAACGAACCGCGCGTGATCTTACGGGGCGCCAGCGCCCCAAGGCAAAGGAAAACCGACCCATGTCTCCGCTGAACATCCGCAAGGGCGCCTCCAGCCACTCCGCCTACGACCTGCGCGACCCGAACGCCGAGGTGATCGAGACGCATACGCTGGCCGTTCTGGTCGACAACGAACCGGGGGTCCTGGCGCGGGTGATCGGCCTGTTCTCGGGGCGCGGCTACAACATCGACAGCCTGACCGTGGCCGAGACCGACCACACCGGGCATCGCTCGCGGATCACCATCGTCACCTCCGGCACCCCCGCCGTGATCGACCAGATCGAGGCGCAGCTTTCGCGCATGGTGCCGGTGCACGAGGTCCATGACCTGACCGCCGAGGGTCCGGCGGTGCAGCGCGAACTGGCGCTGATCAAGGTGGCGGGCAAGGGCGACCACCGCATCGAGGCGCTGCGCCTGGCCGAGATCTTCCGGGCGAACGTGGTCGACTCGACGCTGGAAAGCTTCGTGTTCGAGATGACGGGCACACCCGAGAAGATCGACGCCTTCGCCGAACTCATGCGTCCCCTCGGCCTGCGCGAGATTGCCCGCACCGGCGTTGCGGCGCTGGCGCGGGGGGTCTGACGCCGCGCCTACCGCCCCTCGAACCGCGCCGGGCGCTTTTCCAGGAACGCGATCACGCCTTCCTTGAAATCCTGCGTCTGCCCGCAGGCTCCCTGCCGCTGCGCCTCGAGGTTCAGCTGCGCCTCAAGGTCGTTGCTCCAGGTCGCGCGCAGCGCGGCCTTGATGCCCGCATAGGCCTGCGTCGGCCCCGCCGCCAGATGCGCCGCCCGGCCCGCCACATGCGCCGCGAAATCGGCATCCGGCACGCATTCCCAGATCATCCCCCAGTCGGCCGCCTGCCGGGCGGCGATGCGGTCGGCGAACAGCATCGCCCCCATCGCCCGCGCCTGCCCGATCTGCCGTGGCAGCAGCCAGGTGCCGCCCGCATCCGGCATCAGCCCGATGCGCGTGAAGGCCTGGATGAAGCTGGCGCTCTCGCAGGCGATCACCACATCGGCCATCAGCGCCAGGTTCGCCCCCGCCCCCGCCGCCGTGCCGTTCACCGCCGACACCGTCGGGATGGGACAGTCCCAGATCGCCCGCAGCAGGGGTTCGTACTCGTCGCGCAGCGTGCGTTCCAGATCGGCCGAGGACAGCCGCGCGCGGTCGCCCAGGTCCTGCCCCGAACAGAACGCCCGCCCCTCTCCGGTGATCACCAGCACCCGCGCGGCCCGGCCCGCCTCGCGCACCGCATGCAGCAGTTCCGCCCGCATCTGCGACGACAGCGCGTTCATCACGTCCGGCCGTGCCAGCGTGACGGTGGCCACCCCCGCCGAAATCTCGCTGCGGATGGTTTCATAGATCATGGCGCGCTCTCCCTGCCTGCCCGGCGCGATCATGGCGCGGGCCGCGGCGCGGGAAAAGCGGAACCCCGCGTCACTCGCGCGTGAGTTCGGAAATCCGGCGCTCTTCCTCGGCGGTCAGCGTGCCGGCGTCCTCGGGCGCCGACCGGCGGCGGCGCAGATAGGCAAAGGCCACGCCGCCCGCCGTCAGCAACAGCACCGGCCCCGCCAGCCACAGCGCCAGATTTGCCCCCTGCGCCGGCGGGTTCAGCAGCACATAGTCGCCATAGCGGTCGACCAGATAGGCCAGCACCTCGGCATCCGTGTCGCCCTCCACCAGCCGCTCGCGCACCAGCAGCCGCAGGTCGCGCGCCAGTTCGGCATTCGAATCGTCGATGTTCTCGTTCCGGCAGACCAGGCAGCGCAGCCCCTTGCTCAGCGCCCGGGCACGGGCCTCCAGCGCCGGGTCGTCCAGCACCTCGTCCGGCTGGACCGCCAGGCCCGGCATCGCCATCAGCCACAGCGCGGCAACCGCCGCCAGCACGCGGGCCGGGCCCCGCCCCGATCGGGCGCGCGGCCCGCTCATTCGGCGGGCACCCCGGCCGCAGTGTTCCGCCGCGCCCCCGCCGCCACGCGATAGCGCCGGTCGGTCAGGCTCAGCAATCCGCCCAGCGACATCAGGAACGCGCCGCCCCAGATCCAGTTCGCAAAGGGCTTGATGTAGCTGCGCACCGCCCAGCCCCCGCCGTCCTGCCGGTCGCCGATCACCAGATACAGATCGCGCCAGAATCCGATGTCCAGCGCCGCCTCGGTCGTGGGCATCCCCGCCACCGGATAGACGCGCTTTTCCGGCGTCAGCGTCGCCACCGGCCGACCGTCGCGGGTGACCTCCATCACCGCCATGGTGGACAGGTAGTTCGGCCCCTCGACCGCGCGCACATCCACCAGCGTCACCTGATAGGGGCCCAGCGGAAAGGCCTCGCCCTCGCGCGCCACGCGGATGTCCTCGGTCACCCAGGCGTTCATCGCCGCGCAGGCAAAGACCGTGATCCCAAGCCCCGCATGGGCCACCGCCTTGCCCCAGTCGGCACGCGGCAGCCGCGTCAACCGCCCCAGCCGCGCCGCCAGGCCCTCGCGGCCGGTGCGGGTCCAGATGTCGGCCATCGCCCCGAACACCACCCAGGCCCCCAGCAGTGCCCCCACCGGGCCCAGCGCCGAACGCCCGGTCTGCATCGCAAAGGCCAGCCCCATCACCGCCACCGCCAGGATCGCCGCCGGGACCAGCGGGCGCAGCCCGCGCCCGAACGTCCCCCGCTTCCACGCCAGCATCGCCCCCACCGGCAGGATGGCCGACAGCAGCACGAAGAACGGCGAGAACGCGGCGTTGAAGAACGGCTCACCCACGCTCAGCTTGGCGCCCCAGCCCATCTCGGCGACCAGCGGCCAGATCGTGCCGATGAACACCACAAGGCAGGATACCGCCAGGATCACGTTGTTCGCCACCAGCGCGCCCTCGCGGCTGACCGGCGAGAACACGCCCTTTGCCTCCATCGCCCCCGCCCGCGCCGCGAACAGCACCAGCGCGCCCCCCAGGAACACCCCCAGGATCAGCAGGATGAACACGCCGCGCTCGGGGTCGTTGGCAAATGCATGGACCGAGGTGATCACGCCCGACCGCACGATGAACGTGCCGATCAGGCTGAACCCGAAGGCCATGATCGCCAGAAGGATCGTCCAGGCCTTCAGGCTTTCCCGCTTTTCCACCACGATCGCCGAATGCAGCAGGGCCGCCGCCAGCAGCCAGGGCATGAAGCTGGCGTTCTCGACCGGGTCCCAGAACCAGAACCCGCCCCAGCCCAGTTCGTAATAGGCCCACCACGACCCCAGCGCGATCCCGATGGTGAGGAAGATCCAGGCCGCCAGCGTCCAGGGCCGCACCCAGCGCCCCCAGGCCGCATCCACGCGCCCCTCGATCAGCGCCGCCACCGCAAAGGAAAACGCCATGCTCAGGCCGACATAGCCGAGGTACAGGAACGGCGGATGGAACGCGAGGCCCGGGTCCTGCAGCAGCGGGTTCAGGTCGCGCCCGTCGAACGGCGGATCGGCCAGCCGCAGGAACGGGTTCGAGGTCAGCAGCATGAACAGCAGGAACGCCACCCCGATCATCCCCTGCACCGCGATCACCCGCGCGCGCAGCCGGTCGGGCAGGTTGCCCCCGAACCACACAGCGCAGGCCCCGAACAGCGCCAGGATCAGCACCCACAGCAGCAGCGACCCCTCGTGGTTCCCCCAGACGCCCGAGATCTTGTAGATCATCGGCTTCAGCGTGTGCGAATTCGCCACCACCAGCGCCAGGCTGAAATCCGAGGTGACGAAGGCCCAGGTCAGCGCCGCAAAGGCAAAGCCGACCAGCAGCACCTGCACCGTGGCCGCCGTCTCGCCCGCCGCCATCCACCCGGTCCAGCCCCGCGCCGCGCCGACCAGCGGCATGACCGACTGCACCAGCGCGACGCACAGCGCCAGGACCAACGCGAAATGCCCAAGCTCGACGATCATGCCGTTCCCCCACCTGTGGTGCCGATCCTAGGCCATCCCGCGCCCGCCCGCCACGCCCTGCGCGCCGATGCCGCGGCAGCCTGACGAAACGGTGAACCCGCCGCCCGCCCCCTACCGGCGCCCCGCCCGCCGGGTGGACAGCAGCAGGTTGGTCTCGCTGGTCATCACGCCCTCGACCTCGCGGATGCGAAAGATCACCTCGTCCAGCTCCGCCAGCGTCTGCGCCCCCAGTTCCGCGATCAGGTCCCAGCGTCCGTTGGTCGAATGCACCGCCAGCACCTGCGGAAACCCCGCCAGCCGCGCCATGATCCGCTCGGCCCCCCGTCCCTCGATCCCGATCAGCATCAGCGCCCGCACCGGCGCGGTGCCCGCGTCGCCCCGGGTGACCACGGTGAACCCGGCGATCTCGCCGCGCGCCACCAGCCGCTCCATCCGTGCCCGCACCGTCGCCCGGCTCATCCCCAGCCGGTCCGCCAGATCGGACAGCGCGGCGCGGCCGTCGCGCCGCAGTTCGGCAACCAGACGCTGATCCACATCGTCCAGCATGGTCATTTCCCCCGCCGTTCCGGACAATCCCCTGACCGTATCGACAATAACGCTGCTATGATCCTCCGCAAGACGGTCACATCATCCCGGCAAAAGGAGCTTTCCATGGCCAGATGCATCCTCATCGGCGCCCCCATCGACAGCGGGCAGAAGCGCCCCGGCTGCCTGATGGGCCCGGCCGCCTACCGCGTCGCGGGCCTCGACCGCGCCATCCGCGACCAGGGCCATGCCGTGGCCGACTGGGGCGACCTCGGCCTGCCCGCGCTGCGCCCCGCCGACTGCCCCAATCCGGCCGTGCATGCGCTGGCCGAAACCGTGGGCTGGACGGAAATCCTGATGGACCGCGTCGATGACGCCCTGTCCGAAGGCGGCCTGCCGATCGTCATGGGGGGCGATCATTCGCTGGCGCTGGGTTCGGTCGCCGGGGCGGCGGCCCATGCCGCCCGCGCCGGCCGCCCGCTGTTCGTGCTCTGGCTCGACGCGCATTCCGATTTCCACACGCCGCTCACATCGACCAGCGGCAACCTGCACGGCACGCCCGTGGCCTATGTCGCCGGGCGCGACGGGTTCGATGCCTTCCCGCCCTTCCCCGCCCCCGTCCCGGCCGACCGGATCTGCCTGTTCGGCATCCGCTCGGTCGATCCGGCCGAACATGCGGCGCTGCTGGCCCACAACATCACCCCCGTCGACATGCGCAGGCTTGACGAGCTTGGCATCGTCGCGCCGCTGCGCGCCTTTCTCGACCAGGTGCACAGGGCGGGCGGCAACCTGCATGTGTCGCTCGACGTCGATTTCCTCGACCCGGCCATCGCCCCCGCCGTGGGCACCACCGTGCCCGGCGGCACCACCTTCCGCGAGGCGCATCTGGTGATGGAACTTCTCCACGAATCCGGCCTCGTCACCTCGCTGGACCTGGTGGAACTGAACCCGTTCCTCGATGACCGCGGCATGACCGCGAAACTGATGGTCGATCTTGTCGGCAGCCTGATGGGCCGCAAGGTGTTCGACCGCCCCACACGGAGCAAGTGACATGGCGCTGAACCTCGTGCCCTTCGTCAGCGTCGACCACATGATGCGGCTGGTCCTGCGGCTGGGCATCGAACGGGTGATGACCGACCTCGCCGCCGAGATCGAGGCCGATTTCCGCCGCTGGCCGCTGTTCGACAAGACGCCGCGCGTCGCCTCGCATTCGGACGTCGGGGTGATCGAACTCATGCCCACGTCCGACGGGCAGACCTATGGCTTCAAGTATGTCAACGGCCACCCCGGCAACATGAAGCGCGGGCTTCAGACGGTGACGGCCTTCGGCCTGCTGGCCGATGTCGAGACGGGCTATCCGGTGCTGCTGTCGGAAATGACCATCCTCACCGCCCTGCGCACCGCCGCCACCTCGGCGATGGCGGCCCGCTGGCTCGCCCCGGCGGGCGCCACCACCATGGCGATGATCGGCAACGGCGCGCAGGCCGAATTCCAGGCCCTCGCCTTCAAGGCGATCTGCGGCATCACCGAGGTGCGGCTCTACGACATCGACCCGGCCGCCACCGCCAAATGCGCCCGCAATCTTGCCGGGCGCGGGCTCGCCGTGGTGCCCTGCACCACCGCGCAAGAGGCGATGCTGGGGGCGCAGGTCATCACCACCTGCACCGCCGACAAGTCCAACGCCACCATCCTGACCGACAACATGGTCGGCGCGGGCGTCCACATCAACGGCGTCGGCGGCGACTGTCCGGGCAAGACCGAACTGCACCGCGACATCCTGATGCGGTCCTCCATCTTCGTCGAGTACCCGCCGCAGACCCGGATCGAGGGCGAGATCCAGCAGCTTGCCCCGGACCACCCGGTCACCGAGCTTTGGCAGGTCATCGCAGGCAGCGCGCCCGGGCGCCGCGGCGCGGCCGAGGTCACGCTGTTCGACAGCGTGGGCTTCGCCATCGAGGATTTCGCGGCGCTGCGCTACGTCCATGGCAAGCTGGCGGAAACCGGGCTCTGCCAGCAGCTCGACATGATCGCCGACCCCGACGACCCGCGCGACCTGTTCGGCATGATCCTGCGCGCCGCCGCCTGACCGCGCCAGACGCAGGCCAGACGCCTGCCATACGCGGGCCAGACCGTTAACCTTTCGTCAGTGAAGCCGGAATTCGCCCTTGACGTTGCGCCACTCGCCCGGCGCGATCAGCTTGCGATGCGTGAAACGGATCGAATGCAGCGGCCCCTCGATGCGTTCCTGCCAGAACTCGATGAAGCCGAACAGCTTCGGATAGTCCGGCGCCAGATCATAGTCCTGCCAGACGAAGGTATTGAGAACATTACGATAATCGGGCATCCGGTAAAACAGTTCGGCCGTCGTCAGGCCATATCCCTTCAGCATCAGTTCGGTCTCGGTCGCGGGCATTCCTTGCTCCTGTGTTGGCCCCTGGTTTCCGATGATGCGCCAAACGATTTTATTTTCAACAATAACAACATGTTGTCACTCATCACCGGTGGCTGACACAAGGCGCGGACCGCGCGCATTGCCCCCATATCCGGTATGGTCTATAACCCGGGCAACACGATCTGGCGCCCCAGCACAAGGCTCGCGCATCACATGAGCGACACCCCGGAAGACACTGACGAAAAAGAAGAAACCCCGCGAATGCCGCATGCCGGTCCGCAGGTAGACATCGCCGCCGAGATGCGCACCGCCTATCTCGACTATGCCATGTCCGTCATCGTCAGCCGCGCCATCCCCGACCTGCGCGACGGCCTGAAACCTGTGCACCGGCGCATTCTTTACGCAATGCACGAAACCGGCAACACCCACGACAAGCCCTACCGCAAGTCCGCCCGCCCCGTCGGCGATGTCATGGGCAAGTATCACCCCCACGGCGATTCCGCGATCTACGACGCCCTCGTGCGGATGGCGCAGCCGTTCAGCATGTCGCTGAAACTCCTTGACGGACAAGGGAATTTCGGCTCGATGGACGGCGACAACCCGGCTGCCATGCGCTATACCGAAGTGCGGATGGACAAGCCCGCCGGGTTCCTGCTGGCCGATATCGACAAGGACACGGTCGACTTTCAGGACAACTACGACGGCAAGGACCGCGAACCGACCGTCCTGCCCGCCCGCTTTCCCAACATGCTGGTCAACGGTGCCGGCGGCATCGCCGTCGGCATGGCCACGAACATCCCGCCCCACAACCTGGGCGAGGTGATCGACGCGACGCTCGCCCTCATCGCCAACCCGGACCTGTCGTCCGAGGCACTGATGGAGATCGTCCCCGCCCCCGATTTCCCCACCGGCGGCCTGATCCTCGGCCGCTCCGGCGCGCGCAAGGCCTATCTCGAGGGGCGCGGATCGGTGATCATCCGCGCGAAGACGCATGTCGAGGAAATCCGCAAGGACCGCTTCGCCATCATCGTGGACGAGATTCCCTATCAGGTGAACAAGTCCACCATGGTCGAACGCATCGCCGAATGTGTGCGCGAGAAGAAGATCGAGGGAATCAGCCATGTTGCGGACGAATCCGACCGCATCGGCGTGCGCGTGGTGATCGAACTCAAGCGCGACGCCACGCCCGATGTGGTTCTGAACCAGCTCTGGCGCTTCACGCCGATGCAGGTCTCGTTCGGCTGCAACATGCTGGCCCTGAACGGCGGCCGCCCCGAACAACTGGCGTTGCGCGATTTCCTCACGCATTTCATCGCCTTCCGCGAGGATGTCGTATCGCGCCGCACCGCGTTCGAACTGCGCAAGGCGCGCGAGCGCAGCCATATCCTCTGCGGTCTGGCCGTGGCGGTGTCGAACGTGGACGAGGTGGTGCGCACCATCCGCGCCAGCGCCGACGCGGCCGAGGCGCGCGAACGGCTGATGACCCGCCGCTGGCCCGCGCGGGACATCGCCGACTACATCCGCCTGATCGACGACCCCTCGCACACGATCAACGACGATGGCACCTACAACCTGTCCGAGGCCCAGGCCCGCGCGATTCTCGATCTGCGCCTGCAGCGGCTGACCGCGCTCGGGGTCAAGGAAGTGACGGACGAGCTTGCCGAACTCGCAAGCCGGATCAAGGACTTCCTGGCCATTCTTGCCAGCCGTGAACGGATTCTCGCGATCATCTCGAACGAACTGGCCGAGGTGAAATCGCTGTTCGCCGTGCCGCGCCGCACCGAGATCACCGAATGGGGCGGCGACCTCGAGGACGAGGATCTGATCGAGCGCGAGGACATGGTCGTGACCATCACCTCGGGCGGCTACATCAAGCGCACCCCCCTTGCCGAATTCCGCGCCCAGAACCGCGGGGGCAAGGGACTGGCCTCGATGCAGACCAAGGAAGACGATGTGGTGACGACGCTTTTCGTCGCGAATACACATACCTGGCTGCTGTTCTTCACGACCGACGGCATGGTCTACAAGCTCAAGACCTGGCGCCTGCCGCTGGCCGGGCGCACCGCCCGGGGCAAGGCGATCGTCAACATCCTGCCGATCCAGGCCGGCGTCACGATCGCCGCCCTGATGCCCGTCGACGTGCCCGAGGCCGAATGGGACGCGCTGCAGATCGTCTTTGCCACCTCGGACGGCGACGTGCGGCAGAACGACCTGTCCGACTTCACCAACGTCAAGCGCAACGGCAAGATCGCGATGAACCTGCCCGAGGGCGTGACGCTGGTGAACGCGGCCATCGCCGACGAGGATGACGACGTGATGCTGGTCACCGCCGGGGGCCGCGCCATCCGCTTCCCCACCACCGAGATCCGGGTGTTCAAGTCACGCGGCAGCACCGGCGTGCGCGGCATCCGGCTGGCCGATGGCGACCGCGTGGTCTCGATGGCCATCATCCGCCATTTCGAGGCCGATCCCGCCACCCGCGAGGCCTATCTGAAGCAGCGCCGGCTGATGGCCGGCGTCACCGAGGACGAGTCGGATGACGAAGAGGAAACCGTTGCCGCAGGCCAGCTCAGCCCCGAACGCTATGTCGAGATGTCGGCGGCCGAGGACCTGATCCTGACCGTCACGGCGGGCGGTTCGGGCAAGCTTTCATCCAGCCACGACTACCCGGTGCGCGGCCGCGGCGGGATGGGGGTCAAGGCGATCTCGCCCGGGCCGCGTGGCGGGCGGATCGTCGCCTCGTTCCCGGTCGAGATGACCGACCAGATCATGCTGGCCACCTCGACCGGCCAGTCGATCCGGGTTCCGGTGGAGCAGGTCAGCTTCCGGTCCCGTTCGGCCGGCGGGGTGCGCGTGTTCAACGTGGGCCCCGAGGAAGAGGTTGTCTCGGTCGCCCGCGTGGCCGAACAGGGCGAGGCGTGAGGGACCGGCTGGAATCCCTGCTGCAGCAGATGGCGTGTGACGGAAAAACCATGCTGTACGGACAGATGGCGCGCGAACTTCAAGTTCCGATGGCAGTGCTCACCGCGGCGCTCGAAACCCTGATGCGCGAGGATGCGGCCGCCGGGCGGCCGCTGCGTGCCGCGCTGATGGCCGGGCGCCTGTCGGGCGGCCTGCCCGCGCGCGGCTTCTTCGACGCGGCGGCGGCCCTGGGCCGTGACACATCGGACCCTGCGGCACTGGCCGCGCGGGAACGCGGCGCGCTTTTCGCCGCCGCGCAGGCCGCAGGACCGCGGCCATGACCGAACCCCTGCACATCATCGGCGGCGGCATGGCGGGGTCCGAGGCGGCCTGGCAGGCGGCCGGCATGGGCGTGCCCGTCATCCTGCACGAGATGCGCCCCCGCACCGGCACCTTTGCCCACCGCACCGGCGACCTGGCCGAGATGGTCTGTTCCAACTCGTTCCGGTCGGACGACGACGAACGCAATGCCGTGGGTCTGCTGCATTGGGAAATGGACCGGGCCGGCGGCCTGATCATCCAGACCGCCCGCGCGCATCGCCTGCCCGCAGGTGGCGCGCTGGCGGTTGACCGCGATCCCTTTGCGGCGGCCGTCACCGCGAAACTGCGCGCGCATTTCCTGATTACCGTTGTGGATGAGGAGGTTGCAGAGCTTCCCTCAGACGGCCATTGGATCGTCGCGACCGGCCCGCTGACCAGCGGGGCGCTGGCCCAGAGCATCCGTGCCGCCACCGGGGCCGAGCATCTGGCCTTCTTCGATGCCATCGCCCCGATCGTCTATGCCGAAAGCGTCGACATGTCCGTGGCCTGGCGGCAATCGCGCTATGACAAGGGCGAGACGGTCGAGGAACAGACGGCCTACATCAACTGCCCGATGGACCGCGCGCAATACGACGCCTTCATCGACGCGCTTCTGGCCGCCGACAAGACGACCTTCCACGACGGCGAGACCGCCGGATATTTCGATGGCTGCCTGCCGATCGAGGTGATGGCCGAACGCGGCCGCGAGACGCTGCGGTTCGGACCGATGAAGCCCGTCGGGCTGACGAACCCGCACAGTCCGGCAAAGCCCTATGCCGTGGTCCAGCTTCGCCGCGACAATGCGCTGGGCACGCTCTACAACATCGTGGGCTTCCAGACCAAGATGAAGCACGGCGCGCAAGTTGATGTTTTCAGGCGCATTCCCGGCCTTCAGGATGCCAGCTTTGCCCGCCTTGGCGGGATCCACCGCAATACCTTCATCAACTCGCCCACGCTGCTGGATGACCGCATGCGCCTGAAGTCGCGGCCGAACATCCGCTTCGCGGGACAGATCACCGGGGTCGAGGGCTATGTCGAAAGCGCCGCCATGGGGCTGCTGGCGGGGCGCATGGCGGCCGCGGCGATCCTTGGCCGCGACCTGCCGCCACCGCCGCCGGAAACCGCCATGGGGGCGCTGGTGACCCACATCACCGGCGGCGCCGATGCCAGAACCTTCCAGCCGATGAACGTGAACTTCGGCCTGTTTCCCCCGATCGACGCCAGGGGGGGCCGCAAGGGCCGCAAGGACCGCTACAAGGCCTATACCGACCGCGCCAAGGCGGCCTTCGCGGAATGGCTTTCGTAACCCGCTTCGCGCCCTCGCCCACCGGGCCGCTGCATCTTGGCCACGCCTATTCCGCGATGCTGGCGCATGACATGGCCCGGGCCGCGGGCGGACGGTTCCTGCTGCGGATGGAGGATACCGACCTCGACCGATGCCGCCCCGAATTCGAGGCCGGGATCATCGAGGATCTGGCCTGGCTGGGCCTGACCTGGGACGGACCCGTCCACCGCCAGTCCGACCACATTCCCGGCTACACCGCGCGGTTGCAGCCGCTGGTCGACCGGGGGCTTCTGTATCCCTGTTCCTGCACCCGTTCCGACATCCGTGCGGCCCTGTCGGCCCCGCAGGAGGGCGTTGCGCACAACGTCTATCCCGGCACCTGCCGGGGCCGCGGCATCGACAGCCGCCTGCCCGGCGACGCGCTGCGGCTGGACCTGGCGGCGGCGCTGCGCATGCTGGCGGGGGCCGATCTGGGCCATGCCGAAACCGGCCCGCGCTTTGCAGGGTCCCACCAGGTGCGGCCGGAGACCGCGCTGGCCGAGATCGGCGATGTCGTCCTGTCGCGCAAGGGCGAGGATATCGTGGCCTATTTCCTGGCCTCGGCCTTCGACGATGCCGACCAGGGCATCAGCCATGTCGTCAGGGGCGAGGACCTTTTCGCCTTCACGCCGATCCAGGTGATCCTTCAGCACCTGCTGGGCCTGCCGACGCCCGTCTACCACCACCACCGGCTGATCCGCGACGATCGGGGCAAGCGGCTTGCCAAGCGCGACGACGCCCGCGCCATCGCGCGATACCGCGCCGAGGGTGCGGCGCCGGCCGATATCCGGGCCATGGTCGGCCTATAGCGGCGCCATGATCTCGACCTCGCCGCCGTCGCGCAGCGCGGTATAGAAACAGGACCGGCGGTTGGTGTGGCAGGCCGGGCCGGTCTGGTCCACCAGCACCAGCAGGCAGTCCCTGTCGCAGTCGATGCGCAGCTCGACCAGGCGCTGCACATGGCCCGAGCTTTCCCCCTTCACCCAGAACGCCGACCGCGACCGCGACCAATAGGTCACGCGCCCCGTCTCGATCGTGCGCGACAGGCTTTCGGCGTTCATCCAGGCCATCATCAGCACCTCGCCCGTGGCATGGTCCTGCGCGATGCAGGGAATCAGGCCGCGGTCGTCATAGCCAAGCGTCCGGGGATCGAAGGACATGGGCCTGCCTCCTTTGCAAGTCGCGCGCCCGGGTCTATCTTTGCCGGACCGGCAAGGAAAGCCCGAGCATCGCCATGTCCGACCCCGATCTGATCAAGCTCTACTCTGCCCGCATCCTCGACCTTGCGGCCGATGTTCCGCGCCCCGGGCGCCTGACCGCGCCGCAGGGCACGGCGCGGCGCCGGTCGCCGCTCTGCGGGTCCACGGTGACGGTGGACGTGGTGATGAAGGACGGGCGGGTGGCCGATTTCGCGCAGGACGTGAAGGCCTGCGCCCTGGGCCAGGCGGCCGCGGCGGTGACCGGCGCCGCGCTGATCGGGCGCAGCCGCGCCGAGATCGAGGTCGGGCGCGACGGCCTGCGCGCCATGCTGAAGGACGGCGGGCCGGTGCCCCCCGCCCCCTGGGACGGGTTCGAGGTTCTGACCCCGGCGCGCGACTATCGCAACCGCCATGCCTCGATCCTGCTGGCGATCGAGGCGGCGGCCGAGGCGGTGGCGGCGGCCGAGGGCGCGGCCGCGAGCGCCTGAGCCGTCCAGCCCGGGGCCGCCAACCCGCCCCTTTCCCGCGCGGGCGCGACGCCCCCACCGCATCGCGGGCCACCAAAAAAAACCGCCGCCCGTTGTAGGGGCGGCGGCAAGTGCGCGTGTCTGACGGGGCGGGACAGCCCAGGGGCGCGCCGGAATGGCATTGCGCGCCCGGGTTCAGAACGCAGGCAGGAACCGGGGGCCTAGAACAGGCCGGGCAGCGACAGCGCCGCCAGAAGCATCAGGAACAGCGCGGCAACGCCCGCCGCATCCGCCGCCGGGCTGTCGGTCTCGCGCAGCAGGCGATCCATCAGGGCTGTGGACATCGGGCATCTCCTTCGCTTTCGTGTTGCCTGATTGTTCTCACAAACTCCGGATGGTCGTCAAGAACTTTTTAAGAACATGCGAAGACGAACAGGGAACATTCCGACACGCGGGGCATGGAATGCAAAAGGCCCCGCGTTTCCGCAGGGCCCCGGTGCGTTTCACGGCACGGCGGATCAATCCTTGGCGCGTTCCACATAGCTGTTGTCGTCGGTGTTGATCACGATGCGGGTGCCCGGCCCGATATGCGGCGGCACCATCACCCGCAGCCCGCTGTCGGTGGTGGCGGGCTTGTAGCTGGAGCTGGCGGTCTGCCCCTTCACCACGGGTTCCGTCTCGGTGATCTCGACCGTGATCTTCTGCGGCATCTCGATGGCGATCGGCACGCCGTCGAAGGTCTTGAGGTAACAGCGCATGCCTTCCTGCAGATAGACCTTGCTGTCGCCCATCACGTCGCCGGTGACCACGACCTGCTCATAGGTCTCGGGCTCCATGAAATGGAACCCCTCGCCATCCTCGTAGAGGAAATCATACTCCCGTTCGTCGACGGTCGCCTTCTCCACCTGGTCGGTGGTCTTCCACCGCTCGCTGACCTTCACGCCGTCCGAGATGCGGCGCATGTCGACCGATGTCGTGGGGGTGCCCTTGCCGGGATGGAAGTTCTCGGCCTTGAGCACGGCATACAGGCGGCCGTCCATCTCGACGACGTTCCCCTTGCGCAACGATGAAGCGATGACCTTGACCACGTTTGGACCCTTGTGAATGACGGAAAGGCGCGGTAGCCGCGCAATCCCGCATGCCCCTAGCGCATCCTGCGCCAATCCGCCAGCCCCGAGGCCCCGATGCCCCAGTCCCCCGCCGACACCCCCTGGTGGCACCCCGCCCGGCACGAGGGCCGCCGCCCGGCCCTGCTGGCGCGCAACCGCATCGTCTCGGCGCTGCGCCGCTGGTTCGACGATCAGGGCTTTGCCGAGGTCGATCCGTCGATTCTCGCCACCTCGCCGGGGAACGAGACGCATCTGCACGCCTTCGCCACCACGATGATCGGCAACGACGGTGTCGGGCGGCCGGCCTACCTGCACACCTCGCCCGAATTCGCCATGAAGAAACTGCTGGCGGCGGGCGAGACGCGGATATTCGCCCTGTCGCACGTGTTCCGCAACCGCGAGCGCGGCGCCCGCCACCACCCCGAGTTCACGATGCTGGAATGGTATCGGGCCGGGGCGGATTATGACGTTCTGATAAGGGATTGCGCGGCGTTCCTGCAGCTTGCCGCGCGCGCGGCGGGCAGCACCCTGCTGCGCCATGGCGATGCCACCTGCGACCCGTTCGCGGAACCCGAACGCCTGACGCTGGCCCAGGCCTTCGCACGCCACGCGGGCATCGACCTGCCCGCCACCATGTCCCCCGACGGCAGCCCCGACCCGGCGGCGATGGCGCGGGCCTGCGCGCAGGCGGGCGTCCGCACCGATCCCTCCGACACCTGGTCCGACATGTTCAGCCGCGTCCTCGCCGACCGGATCGAGCCGCATCTCGGCCACGGCCGGCCCACCGCGCTCGACCGCTACCCGGTGCCCGAGGCGGCGCTGGCCCGGCCCTGCCCCGACGATCCGCGCTTTGCCGAACGGTTCGAGCTTTATGCCTGCGGGGTCGAGCTGGCCAACGGCTTCGGCGAACTGACGAACGCCCCCGAACAGCGCCGCCGCTTCCTGGCCGACATGGACGAGAAGGCGCGGCTCTACGGCGAGCGCTACCCGCTGGACGAGGATTTCCTGGCGGCGCTGGCCCTGATGCCCCCCGCCAGCGGCATCGCCATGGGGTTCGACCGGCTGGCGATGCTGGCGACCCATGCGCCGCGCATCGACGATGTGATCTGGGCCCCCGTCCCCGACAGCCCTAGCCGGTGATCCGCAGCCAGGCCCAGATCCCGCCGATCAGCACCGGCTGGTGCAGCAGATAGATGGCCAGCGAATGCCGCCCCGGCCAGCCCAGCCGCCGCAGACCGGGCCCCGGCGGCGGCGCGGCCCGCAGCGCCTGCCAGAGGCCCGCATCCTCCGCCGCCCGGGCCGCCGCGATCCCCGCCAGCACCGCCGCGAACCACGGAAACACCGGCACATAGTCCACCGTCAGCGGAACAACCGTTCCCAGCCCCAGGAACTGCACCCCCGCAAGGTCGAAGACCGGCGCGGCCACCTGCCGGTCGATGAAGACGACCGCCGCCGCCAGCCCGGCGATCGCCGGCCAGGGCAGCCGCAGCACGGCCAGCCCCGCGACCGACCCGAAGGCGATGGCATGCAGGATGCCGAAGAACACCCAGCGGTCGGGCATCGCGAACCAGGTCGCCGCCGAGATCGCGGCCGCCGCGCCGCCCACCGCCGCCAGCCGCCGCAGCGCCGGTCGCCAGGCGACGCCGCCACCATGCGCCAGCCACAGGCTGACCCCCGCGAGGAACAGGAACGACGCGGCCGTGCCGCGCGCCAGCCAGTACCAGCCCCCCGACAGCACCGTGCCCGGCGCGACCAGGCCGAACATCTCCAGGTCATAGGCGAAGTGATAGACCGCCATGGCGACAAGCGCCGCGCTGCGCGCCGCGTCCAGCTGCCAGATCCGCCCGTTCCCTGCCACGCCCCGCCCTCCGCCAGCACAAGGGGCACCCGACCCCGGATGCCCCTGCGCCGCGCTCAGATATGCCCGGGCGCGCGGGGGGCCAGCCCCCCGCCCGGCCCGCTCACGAACACCCGCTCGTGCCGCCGCAGGTGTTGCACTTCAGGCAGGTGCCGTTGCGCACCAGCGTGTAGTTGCCGCATTCGCCGCAGGGATCGCCCGTGTAGCCCTGCATCTTGGCCTTGGCGCGGGGGTCAAGCGCGACCGTGCCGCTGGCGATCGCCGTGGCGCCGAGCGCCAGGGTCAGCCCTGCCGCATCGCCGGAAAACGCCGCCGCCTGCCCGCCCTGCAGCACCACCAGTTCCTGCGGCAGCCGCTTGCGCAGATAGCCGGTCGAGCTGATCGACTTCAGCAGTTCCACCGACTTGGTGGCGGCCGCGTCGCTGATCTCGCCGATGTTGCGCTTGCCTTCCTCCTCGCCGCGGCCGAGGTCATCAAAGCTCGCGCCCTGCGGCTTCACATGCGCCAGGTCGGTGCGGTCCAGATAGCTGACCGCCAGTTCGCGGAAGATGTAGTCGAGGATCGAGGTGGCGTTCTTGATGCTGTCGTTGCCCTGCACCATGCCCGCCGGCTCGAACCGGGTGAAGGTGAAGGCCTCCACGAATTCCTCCAGCGGCACGCCGTATTGCAGGCCGACGCTGACGGCGATGGCGAAGTTGTTCATCATCGCCCGGAAGCCCGCGCCTTCCTTGTGCATGTCGATGAAGATCTCGCCCAACGAGCCGTCGCCGTATTCGCCGGTCCGCAGATAGACCTTGTGGCCGCCCACGATGGCCTTCTGGGTATAGCCCTTGCGGCGTTCGGGCAGCTTCACGCGGTGCGACCGCACGATCTCCTTCACGATCACCTTCTCGATGATCTTCTCGGCCACGACCATGGCCTTTTCCTGCGGCGAGCCGCTGGCCAGCACCTCCTCGGCCTCCTCGTCGTCCTCGACCAGGGCCGCGGCCAGCGGCTGCGACAGTTTCGATCCGTCGCGGTAGAGCGCATTGGCCTTCACGCCCAGCGACCACGACAGTTCGTAGGCCGCCTTGACATCCTCGATGGTGGCCGCGTTCGGCATGTTGATGGTCTTGGAAATGGCCCCCGAGATGAAGCTCTGGGCGGCGGCCATCATGTGGATATGCGATTCGACGCTCAGGAACCGCTTGCCGGTCTTGCCGCAGGGATTGGCGCAGTCGAAGACCGCAAGATGCTCGGCCTTCAGATGCGGCGCGCCCTCCAGCGTCATCGTCCCGCAGACATGGTCGTTGGCGGCGGCGATCTGCGCCCGGCTGAACCCCAGATGCGTCAGCAGGTCGAAGGTCGGGTCGGCCAGACGCTCGGCCGGAATGCCCAGCGTGCCGCGGCAGAACTCCTCGCCCAGCGTCCACTGGTTGAACACGAAGCGGATGTCGAACGCGGTGGGCAGCGCCGCCTCGACCTTGGCGATCTCGGCCGCGCCGAACCCGTGGCCGATCAGCGCCGTGTGGTTGATGCCGGGCGCCTGCCCCAGGCTGCCATGGCCCACGGCATGGGCCACGATCTCGGCCACCTGCGCCGGGCCATAGCCCAGCTTGGCCAGGGCGGCGGGCACCGACTGGTTGATGATCTTGAAATAGCCGCCGCCCGCCAGTTTCTTGAACTTCACCAGGGCGAAATCGGGCTCGATCCCGGTGGTGTCGCAGTCCATCACCAGCCCGATGGTGCCGGTCGGCGCGATCACCGTGACCTGCGCATTGCGGAACCCGTGCGCCTGGCCCAGCGTCAGCGCCTCGTCCCAGGCCGACCGGGCCAGCGCCACCAGCCCCTTGTCCGGGCAGTTCCGGGCATCCAGCGCCACCGGCGCCACGTTCAGCCCCTCGTATTCCGCCGTCCCCTGCGCCGCCGCCCGGTGGTTGCGGATCACCCGCAGCATATGGGACGCATTGCGCGCATAGCCCGGGAAGGCGCCCAGTTCCGCCGCCATCTCGGCACTCGTCGCATAGGACACGCCGGTCATCACCGCGGTCAGCGCCCCGCACAGCGCCCGGCCCTCGGGGCTGTCATATCCCAGCCCCATGTTCATCAGCAGCCCGCCGATATTGGCATAGCCAAGGCCCAGCGTGCGGAAGTCATAGGACAGCTGCGCGATCTCCTTCGACGGGAACTGCGCCATCATCACGCTGATTTCCAGCGTCACCGTCCACAGCCGCGTGGCATGCACATAGCCCTCGGCGTCGAACCGCCCGTCCTTCAGGAAGGTCAGCAGGTTCATCGAGGCCAGGTTGCAGGCGGTATCGTCGAGGAACATGTATTCCGAACACGGGTTCGACCCCCGGATCGGCCCGTCCTCGGGGCAGGTGTGCCAGGCGTTCACCGTGTCGTGGAACTGGATGCCGGGATCGGCGCAGGCCCAGGCGGCATGGCCCACCTGTTCCCACAGGTCGCGCGCCTTCACCGTCTTGGACACCCGGCCATCGGTGCGGCGCACCAGTTCCCAGTCCAGGTCCTCCGCCACCGCGCGCAGGAAGGCATCGGTCACCCGCACCGAGTTGTTCGAGTTCTGGCCCGACACGCTGGCATAGGCTTCCGAATCCCAGTCCGTGTCATAGGTCGGGAACTCGATCGAGGAAAATCCCTGCCGCGCATAGTCCAGCACGCGCTTCACATAGGTGTCGGGGATCATCGCCTTCTTCGCCGCGCGCAGCGCCGCCTTCAGCGCCGGGTTCTTCGCCGCATCCGCCGCATCCGCCGCCGCCCCGTCCCAGACCCGGATCGCGGCAAAGATCTCGTTCAGCCGCGCCTCATGCGCCTTCGACCCGGCGACCAGCGAGGCGACCTTCTGCTCCTCGATCACCTTCCAGTTGATGAACTGCTCGATATCGGGGTGATCCATGTCGCAGATCACCATCTTGGCCGCACGCCGCGTGGTGCCGCCCGACTTGATCGCCCCCGCCGCGCGGTCGCCGATCTTCAGGAACCCCATCAGGCCGCTCGACTTGCCGCCGCCCGACAGCCGTTCGCCCTCGCCCCGCAGCGACGAGAAATTGGTCCCCGTCCCCGAGCCGTACTTGAACAGCCGCGCCTCGCGGACCCACAGGTCCATGATCCCACCCTCGTTCACCAGATCGTCGCTGACCGACTGGATGAAGCAGGCATGCGGCTGCGGATGTTCGTAGGCGCTGTCCGATTTCGTCAGCTTGCCGGTCCGGTGGTCCACATAGAAATGGCCCTGCGACGGGCCGTCGATCCCGTAGGCCCAGTGCAGCCCGGTGTTGAACCACTGCGGGCTGTTCGGCGCCGCCATCTGGCGGGCCAGCATGAACCGCATCTCGTCATAATAGGCGCGGGCATCGGCCTCGGCGGTGAAATAGCCGCCCTTCCAGCCCCAGTAGGCCCAGGCCCCCGCCAGCCGGTCGAACACCTGCCGGGCACTGGTCTCGCCGACGATCCGCTCGCCCTCGGGCAGCGCGGCCAATGCCTCCTCGTCGGCGACCGACCGCCACAGGAACTCGGGCACGCCCTTCTCGCGCACCTTCTTCAGACGCGCGGGCACGCCGGCCTTGCGGAAATACTTCTGCGCCAGAACGTCACCCGCCACCTGGCTCCACCCGTCGGGCACCTCCACGGCGTCGTTGCGGAACACCACCTTGCCGTCGGGGTTCCGGATTTCGCTGGTCATCGTGGCAAAGGCCATGGCGCCATAGGCACCGGTGGCCTCGGTGGTGAACTTCCGCTCGATCCTCATCTGCCTCGCTCCGTTTCTCGTTATGGCGCGCCCCGGCGCCCGTGGTCCCGTCTGCGGGCACAGGAAACAGCGCCCCGCTCCGCAGTGGCGAAGCAGGTCAGCCTGACGCGGCTGATGCTCTGGTGGTTGATCCCTGTCCCACGCCAGCCACAACATCTGGTGTGTCGTTTCGGCGCTTTGTCAAAGTGTCGTATTCGCGGGCGCCGATCAACGCGAAAAAGTGTCGTAACACAAAATAAAGTATCTTGACGCAGCCCTACCCCAATCCGTGGGGAAAACCTGTGGATATGTGGACAGACCGGGGGACAAACGCACCTGTGCGCGGCGCGTCGCCGGGATTTTGGCAACCAGTGAAAACACTTGGCGCAACAGGCTGATTTCGCGTGTGAACTGGCCGACTCAACCCCGGTTGATCAGCACGATTCCCGCAGCCACCAGCGATGCCGCGACAACCAGTCCCGGGGTCAGCGCCTCGCCCAGCAGCAGCCAGCCCAGCGCCACCGAGAAGACCGGCGTCAGAAAGCTGAACGAGGCCACGATCGCGGCCGGATAGACCGACAGCAGCCACAGCCAGGCAATGAACCCGCCCGCCACCACGACGCCCGACTGGAACAGCAGCCACAACCCGTGCTCGGGCCGGAACTCGCGGATCAGCGGACCGAAGGCCAGCGATGCCAGCAGCAGAATCGGCGCCGACACCGCGACCATCCACAACAGCTGCATCTCCGGCCCCGCCGCCCGCATCACCGGCCGCTTGGCGACAAAGGCCGTGCCCGCCCAGCCCAGCGCCGCGCCCAGCGCGCACAGGTCGCCCGCCAGGCTGCCCGCCCCGGCGCCCCGGCCGTCCAGGATCGCCAGCGCCGTGCCTGCAAAGGCCAGGCCCAGGCCCGCCATGCGCCGCGCCGTCAGCCGCTCGCCCGGCAGACCCCAATGCGCCATCAGCGCCAGCCACACCGGCATGGAATAGAAGATGACGGCCGCGCGGCTGACCGTCGTCAGGTCCAGCGCCACGAACAGGCACAGGAACTCGGCCGCAAAGACGGCGCCCATCAGGACGCCCGCCCCCGCCTGCCCGGGTCCGACCCGAGGCGGACGGCCGCGCAGGACCAGCCAGGCCAGTACGAACAGCGTGGCCAGCGCCGACCGCAGCCCGGCAAAAAACACCGGTTGCAGCCCTTCGTTCACCCAGACGATCACCACCTGGTTGAAGGCCAGCAGCGCCGCGATCCCGGTCAGCGCCGCCGCGCCGAAAGCGTCAAGCCTGTCCCTGCGCATGATCCCCCCGCACCCCGCCGGCCGCCACCAGAGGGCGGCGGCTGCGCCGGGTCAAGGGCGGCGCGGGGCAAAAAAGTTGACGAAAGATGAATCCGCGCAGCCAAGCCATTGATATCAAAGCCACGGTTTTGCGTCCCACCGTGGGACGCTCGCAGGAAAAGGGGTGGAGCACGCGCGCCCCATGCCGTAATCCTGTATCACCTGAGACGGGAGCGGCCCCATGACCGACATCATCGCCCGCTGCGAAGCCAAGGGCCTGCGCATGACCGACCAGCGCCGCACCGTGGCCCAGGTGATCGGCGAGGCCGAGGATCACCCCGATGTCGAGGAACTGCACGCCCGCGCCGCAGCACTTGACCCCCGCATCTCGATCGCCACCGTCTACCGGACCGTGAAGCTGTTCGAGGAATCCGGCATCCTCGACCGCCACGAATTCGGCGACGGCCGCGCCCGCTACGAGGATTCGATCCGCGACCACCACGACCACCTGATCGACATGACCACCGGCGAGGTCATCGAATTCGTCGATCCCGAGATCGAGGAACTTCAGGAACGCATCGCCGCCCGGCTGGGATACCGCCTTGCCGGGCACCGGCTGGAGCTTTATGGCGTGCCCCTCAAGAAGGGCTGACCGACGGCCCGGAAAGGCCACCCATGTCATCCACCCTGCGCGGCATCGTCCTGATGACGGTCGCCATGGCCGCCTTCGCGGTCGAGGACGCGCTGATCAAGCTCGCCACCGGATCGCTTCCGCCCGGGCAGGTCCTGATGATGCTGGGCGTCGCCGGCGCCCCCGTCTTCGCCGCCCTGGCCCGCGCGCAGGGCCACCGCGTGCTGACCCGCGCCCTGCTGTCCCCGGCCCTGCTGGCCCGCAACGCGGCCGAGATGGTGGGCACCGTGGGCTTTGTCACCGCGCTCGCGCTGATCCCGCTCTCCACCGCATCCGCCATCCTGCAGGCGGCACCGCTGCTGGTCACGGCCGGGGCGGCGGTGTTCCTGGGGCAGGCGGTCGGCTGGCGCCGCTGGGCCGCCGTGGTCGCGGGCTTTGCCGGTGTGATGCTGATCCTGCGGCCCGGGATGGACGGGTTCGACGCCAACGCGCTCTGGGCGGTGCTGGGCGTGACCGGCCTCGCCGCGCGCGACCTGATCACCGGCCGCATGCCCCCCGCCCTGCCCACCCACGTCGTCGCCGCCACCGCCTTCGCGGCGGTCAGCATCGCCGGGGGTCTCATGCTGGCGGTCTCGGGCGGCGCGCGGCTGCCGCCCCCCGTCGCGGCGGCCCAGCTCGGCGGCGCGCTGGCCATCGGCATCGCCGCCTATTGGGCCATCGTCGAGGCCACCCGCTCCGGCGACGCGGCCGCCATCGCCCCCTTCCGCTACACCCGGATGGTCTTTGCCCTCGTCGTGGCATGGCTGATCTTTGCCGAGGTGCCCGACGCGCCGACCCTCGCAGGGGCCGCGCTGATCGTCGCCTCGGGCCTCTATACGCTTTACCGCGAGCGCCTGCGCAGGCTAGACAGGCGCGGAAGCGGCATTGTTAGCGCCAACATAACCCCGGAACCGGAGGCCCGCCCATGACCACCATCATCGACATCACCGCCCGCGAGATCCTCGACAGCCGTGGCAATCCCACCGTCGAGGTCGACGTCTATCTGGAATCGGGCGCCATGGGGCGCGCCGCCGTGCCCTCGGGCGCCTCGACCGGCGCCCACGAGGCGGTGGAACGCCGCGACGGCGACAAGAACCGCTATCTGGGCAAGGGCGTGCTCGAGGCCGTGGCCGCGGTGAACGGTGAGCTTGCCGAAGAGATCGTGGGCTTCGACGCCACCGACCAGATCGGCATCGACCGCACGATGATCGAGATGGACGGCACCCCGAACAAGGGCCGCCTGGGCGCCAACGCGATCCTCGGGGTCTCGCTGGCCGTTGCCAAGGCGGCGGCGGCGGCGCTGGGGCAGCCGCTGTTCCGCTACGTCGGCGGCACCTCGGCCCGGGTCCTGCCGGTGCCGATGATGAACATCATCAACGGCGGCGCCCATGCCGACAACCCGATCGACATCCAGGAATTCATGATCATGCCGGTGGGCGCCGACGACCTGCGCGACGCGGTGCGCATGGGGTCGGAGGTGTTCAACACGCTGAAGAAGGAGTTGTCGGCGGCCGGCCTGTCGACCGGCGTGGGCGACGAGGGCGGGTTTGCCCCGAACCTGAACTCTGCCCGCGACGCGCTCGACTTCATCCTGCGCTCGATCGAGAAGGCGGGCTACCGTCCGGGCGAGGACATCTATCTGTCGCTGGACTGCGCCGCCACCGAGTACTTCAAGAACGGCAAGTACGAGCTTGAGGGAGAAGGAAAATCCCTGACTCCCGCCGAAAACGTCGACTATCTGGCGGCACTGGCCGCCGACTATCCGATCATCTCGATCGAGGATGGCTGCTCCGAGGATGACTGGGACGGCTGGAAGCTGCTGACCGAACGGCTGGGCGGCACGCTGCAACTGGTGGGTGACGACCTGTTCGTCACCAATCCGCGCCGTCTGGCCGAAGGCATCCGGCGCGGCTGCGGCAACTCGATGCTGGTCAAGGTGAACCAGATCGGCACCCTGACCGAGACGCTGGAAGCGGTCGAGATGGCGCATCGCGCGCGGTTCACCAACGTGATGAGCCACCGTTCGGGCGAGACCGAGGATGCCACCATCGCCGACCTGGCCGTGGCCACCAACTGCGGCCAGATCAAGACCGGCAGCCTGGCGCGGTCGGACCGCCTGGCGAAGTACAACCAGCTGATCCGCATCCAGGAAATCCTGGGCGAGACGGCGGAATACGCGGGTCGGTCGGTGCTGCGGGGCTAGGGCGATGCGGGCGCTGCAATCCGCGGTGCTGGCCCTCGTGGTGGCCCTGATCGCGGCGCCCGCCGCCGCCCTGTCCTGTCTGGAACCGGATGTCCGCGCGACCTTCTGGCGCTACAGCGACCGTCCCGAAACCTGGCTGCCGGCGGTCGGCACCTTCAGCGATCTCCGGAAACTGCGCCATGACCGGGCCAAGGACCGCGTGCTGTGGACGGCGCGCTTTGCCGGGCACAGCGCGTCGAGCCGGGGTTGGGACCAGCCGATGGACGCCGAGGTGACCATCGTGGTCCCGCTTTTCTCCGGCATTGCGGGCGGCGAGACCGATCCCGATGCGCTGGCGCGCTGGCTGCCGGGCCAGACCGGGCTGGTCTGGCTGGAACGGACGCCCCGGGGCTATGCCGCCGTCCACGAGCTGTGCGAGCCGTTCCTGGATACCGACAAGGCCAACTGGAAGCGCGCGCTCGACTGCCTGCGCGGGCGGCGCTGCGCCCGGCCCGGCGGCTAGGGCGCGACCGGGGCCTGCAGCGCCACCTTGAATTCCTGCAACGTGTTGCCACCGTCGACGACGATCAGCTGCCCGGTGACATAGCTCGCCTCCTCGGCGGCCAGAAACAGCACGGCATGGGCAACCTCGGCCGGTGTGCCGGGGCGGCCGACCGGGGTATGGCGGCCCGCCACCAGTTCCGCCGCGTCGGAGCTTTCCGTGGCGATCCAGCCCGGTCCGATGGCGTTCACGGTGATGCCCCGACCGCCCGTCTCGATCGCCATCACCCGGGTCATGCCCATCAGCCCGGCCTTGGCGGCGGCATAGGTGCCCGAGCCGTCGATGCCGACGAGCGGCCCGGTCACCGAGGACATCTGGATGATCCGCCCGTAGCCCCGCGCGCGCATTCCCGGCAGCACGGCCCGGCACATCCGGAACGCCGAGGTCAGGGAAATGGCCAGGCCATGGTCCCATGTCGTGTCGGGCAGGTCGGCCAGCTGCGACCTGGGATGGTGCACCCCGGTCTGCTGCATGCCCGCGTTGTTCACAAGGATGTCGATGGGGCCAAGGGCCGCCTCCACCCCTGCGACCAGCGCGTCGATGTCCGGCTGGCGCGTCAGGTCGGCGATGGCGGCGTGGGTGCCCGGTCCAAGCTCCCTGGCCCGGTCATGGATGCGCGCGGTGGTCGAGGTGATCGCCACCCGCGCACCGGCATCGCGCAGGGCCCGGGCGCAGCCCATGCCGATGCCGCCCGCGCTGCCCGCCCCGGTGACCAGCGCCACCCTGCCCGAGACTCCTGCCATCGCCGTTCCTCCATTGGCGGCCGAGGCTAGCGCCGTTCCTGCGGCGCCGGAAGGGTGTTGAGATCGGTCACCCCGCGGGGGATACTCGCAGGACAGGAGAGAGGGGGCGGCAGGATGGACCAGGCGGCGGCGCTGATCGAACGGCTGGGGTTGCAGCCGCATCCCGAAGGCGGCCACTACCGCCAGACCTGGGAAGGGCCGCCGGTCGCGGGCCGCGCCAGCGGCACCGCCATCCTGTTCCTGCTGCGGGCGGGCGAGCGAAGCCACTGGCACCGCGTGGATGCCGACGAGATCTGGCTGTTCCATGCCGGGGCGCCGCTGGTCCTGCGGATGTCGGCGCGTGCCGCGCTGCCCGCGCAGTCGGTCCGCCTGGGGCCCGACGTGCTGGCCGGGCATGCCGTGCAGGCGGTCGTGCCCGCCCACCACTGGCAGGCCGCCGAATCCACCGGCGACTGGACGCTGGTCAGTTGCACCGTCAGCCCGGGATTCCGCTTCGCCGGGTTCGAACTGGCGCAGCCCGGCTTCGACATCCCCCCGGCCTGAGCGCGCCATGGACCACCGCGCCTTCCTTGCCGCGCTGCCGCCCGGTCTGCGGGCCGGGCTGACCGAACGGTCCGACCGTGCCGGGCTCGTCCATCTGGCGGGCCATGCCGGGGCGATCCTTCTTGTCGGCGGGCTGATCGCGGCGCGCGTGCCGGGCTGGGGGCTGCTGCTGCCGCTGCAGGGCGTGCTGCTGGTGTTCCTGTTCACGCTGGAACACGAATGCACCCACAAGACCCCCTTTGCCAGCGAGCGCCTGAACGAGACGGTCGGCCATGCCTGCGGCCTGGTGCTGCTGCTGCCGTTCGGCTGGTTCCGGCTGTTCCATCTGGCGCATCACCGCTGGACGAACATCGAGGGGCAGGATCCCGAACTGGACGGCGGCAAGCCCGAAACCCTGCGCGGCTGGCTGTGGCATGTGTCGGGCCTGCCCTACTGGATCGCGGGCGGACGGCTGGTGCTGCGGCTGGCCGCCGGACGCGAGCGCGCCGCCTACCTTCCGGCCGCCGCGCTGCGCCGCCTGGGGTTCGAGGCGCGGCTGATGCTGGTGGCCTATGCGGCGGTGGCGGCCAGCCTGTTCTGGTCGCCGCTGCTGTTGTGGACATGGATCGTGCCGGTGCTGCTGGGCCAGCCCTGGCTGCGGCTGTACCTGCTGGCAGAACATGGCGACTGCCCCCGCGTGGCCGACATGTTCGCCAACACCCGCACCACCTTGACCACGCGCGCCCTGCGCTTCCTGGCCTGGAACATGCCCTTTCACACCGAACACCATGTGCATCCGGCGGTGCCCTTCCACCGCCTGCCCGACCTGCACCGGCTGATGCGGGCGCATCTGAAGGTCACCGCGCCGGGCTATGCCGCCTTCACCCGGGACTATCTGGCGCGGCGGCGCGGATTGTGACGGCGACAAGATCGGTATGGCCCCGGCGCCACCGCTGGGCTAGGCCGCACGCATGGCCGACACACCCACCACCCCGCCGCCCGCCAACGAGGACACCGCGCGCGGCTTCGCCTTCGCGCTGGCGGCCTATTTGCTGTGGGGGTTCCTGCCGCTCTACATGAAGGCGGTGGCGCATATTCCGCCGGTCGAGGTGATCGCGCATCGCGTCCTGTGGTCGATCCCGATCGCGGGGGCGGTGCTGGTGATCCTTGGCCGCACCGCCGACCTGCGCCGCGCGCTGGCGCAGCCGCGCACCCTGGCGATGGCCGGGATGACGGCGGCGATCCTGTCGGTGAACTGGGGGCTCTACGTCTGGTCGATCGGGGCGGGCCGCGCGCTCGACGCGGCGCTGGGCTACTACATCAACCCGCTGTTCAGCGTGGCCCTCGGCGCCGTGCTGCTGGGCGAGCGCCTGACGCGGCTGCAGCTTGCGGCCATCGGACTGGCGCTGGCGGCGGTGGCCGTGCTGACATGGCAGGCGGGCGGGCTGCCGCTGGTCGCGCTCGGAATGACGCTGACCTGGGGCTTCTACGCCTTCTTCCGCAAGACGCTGCCGATCGGGCCGAACCAGGGCTTCATGCTCGAGGTGCTGATCCTGTCGCCGGTCGCGCTGGCCGTCGTGATCTGGGTCGAATCAGCCGGCACCGGCCATTTCCGGGGCACGACCGACATCCTGCTGCTGCTGGGCTGCGGGCTGGTCACGGCGGGGCCGCTGATGATCTATGCCAATGGCGCAAAGCTGCTGCGGCTGTCGACCATCGGGATGATGCAGTACATCGCGCCGACGATGATCTTCCTGCAGGCGGTATTCCTGTTCGGCGAACCCTTCGGCCCGGTCCGGCTGATGGCCTTCGGCCTGATCTGGGCCGCGCTCGCGCTCTACACGGTCGAGATGGTGCGGACCCGGAAGTAGCCGCATCCTGCGGTTGCCTGGCGCCTGCCGTCGATTGTTAACCCGATCTTCACGATGCGGGCGCAGCCTGCCCGGAACCCCCCCTGCCAGGGAACCGCCCGATGACCCGAAAACACCCCGCCCGCACCCGTGCCGCCGTCCTGCCCATGCTGCCCTGGGCCGAATGCGCCGCGCTGATCCTGGGCTTTGCCCTGATGATCACCGCAGGCGGCTGACCGGTCAGTTGCCGCGCGCCTTCTCGATGGCCGGGCGCAGCGTGCGGTCCAGTTCCTGCCGCGTGATCGGCCCGGCAAAGCGCAGCACGATCCGGCCCTCGCCGTCGATCACATAGGTTTCCGGCACGCCGTAGACACCCCAGTCGATCGCCATGCGGCCCGTGGCATCGGCCCCGATGGCGGCGAAGGGGTTCCCAAGCTCCTCCAGGAATGCCAGCGCCTTGGCAGCGGGATCCTTGTAGTTCACCCCGTAGATCGGGATGCCGGTGGCTGCGATCTCGGCCAGCATCGGGTGTTCGGCCCGGCAGGGCGCGCACCAGCTTGCCCAGTAGTTCACCAGCTTCACCCCCGGCGCGCGCAGCGCGGCATCGTCGAACGGCGCCGCCGCGCCCAGCGGCGCCAGCGCCACCGCGGGGGCCATCCGCCCGGCCAGGGCCGAGGGCAGACCCTCGGGATCGTCGCGCTGCATCCCGGCCCAGAACAGCGCCGCCAGTGCCGCGAACAGCAGCGGCGGCAGCAGCAGAAGGAACCGCATCATGCGTCGCGCCCCTGCCGCGCCTCGACCTCGCGCAGCGCCGCGCGCACCCGCGCGCCCCGCCAGATCGTGATCGCCACCAGACCCGCGATCAGCAGCATCGACGCCGCGTAGGACCCGATCACCGCATCGGCGTATTTTCCCAGATCGGGCATCATGCTCATGCCATCCTTTCCCGCGCCAGCAGCGCGGCCAGCCGCCGCGCCCGGATCTCGGTGCGCGTCCGCATCAGCACCAGCAGGACGAACAGCAGCACGAACCCCGCGATGCACACCAGAAGCGGCACCCAGAACACATCCGCCACATTCTCCTGCCGGTCGACCGATAGGCTCGCCCCCTGGTGCAGCCCCTGGTTCCAGAAGTTCACCGCGTAGCGGCTCAGCAGCGCGAACACCGACCCCACCATGCACAGCACCGAGGTCAGGTCGGCCGCCGTGTCGGGGTCCTCGATCGCGGACCACAGCGCGATATAGCCCATGTAGAACAGGCACAGGATCAGGAACGAGGTCAGCCGCGGGTCCCAGGCCCACCAGGTGCCCCACATCGGCTGCCCCCACAGCGCCCCCGTCACCAGCGCCACCAGCGTGAAGGTCAGCCCGACCGGCGCCGCCGCCTTGGCGGCCAGGGCGCTGACATGATGGCGGCGGATCAGCCAGATCAGGCTGGCCACCAGCATCATCACCCAGGCGTTGATCGCCATCATCGCGGCGGGCACATGCAGGTAGATGATCTTGACCGTCGATCCCTGCCGGAAGTCGTCAGGCGTCAGGAAGAACCCCCAGAACAGCCCGACGCCCAGGCAGGTGACCGCCATTCCCGCTACCCAGGGCAGGACGGCGGCAGAGGTCTGCATGAAACGGCGGGGGTTGGCGTAGTCCCAGAGCGACATGGGGGCGACCTAGCGTCGGTTGCGGGCAGAGGCAAGGTGTAGCATGGCCGCGCTCACCGCAGATTGACGCGGATTGCCGCAGCCGCCGCGAAGGGCAGCATGGCCAGCGCCCCCGCCGTGATCCCCGACAGCAGCAGCACCGGCGTCACCGCATCGCCCCCCGTCGCGGCGCGTTTCACCGCCTCGGCGCCGAAGATCAGCGTCGGCACGTAAAGCGGCAGCACCAGCAGCGACAGCAGCAGCCCCCCGCGTTTCAGCCCGACGGTCAGCGCCGCACCGAAGGCGCCGATCACCGACAGCGCGGGCGTGCCCAGCATCAGCGACAGCACCAGCCAGCCCATCGCGCCCGGCGGCAGGTTCAGCAGCACGCCAAGCCCCGGCGAGACCAGCGCCAGCGGCAGCCCCGTGGTGACCCAGTGCGCCAGCGCCTTGGCCGCCACGACCCCCTCCAGCGGGATCGGCGCGGTGGCCAGCAGGTCCAGCGATCCGTCCTCGCGGTCCAGCGCGAACATCCGGTCCAGCGTCAGCAGGCAGGCCAGCAGCGCCCCCACCCACAGGATGCCCGGCGCGATGCGGCCCAGCGTGGCCGGCTCGGGGCCGACACCCAGCGGCACCAGCACCGCCACCAGCAGGAAGAACGCAAGCCCAAGGCCAAAGCCGCCGCCGGCACGGATCGCCAGCCGCAGGTCGCGCAGGATCAGCACCCTCATGCGAAGTCCCCGGCAAAGGCCCCGTCAAAGCCCGTCGCATCGGCGGCGGGCGGCCCGGCCCGGAACGGCGACAGGTCCAGTTCGACCGCCTCGGGCAGACCGAGGTCGATGTGGGTGGCCGCCAGCACCGCCCCTCCGGCGGCCAGATGCCGCCGCACCACATGCCCGAACAGCGCCACCGAGGCCGCGTCCAGCGACACCGTGGGCTCATCCAGAACCCACACGCTGCGGCCGGTGACCAGCAGCCGCGCCAGGCCCAGCCGCCGCTTCTGCCCCGCCGACAGGTTCTGCGCGGGCCGGTCGGCCAGCCCGGTCAGGTCCATCGCCGCCATCGCGGCCGGCACCTCGGCCCCGCCATAGACGCCCGCCCAGAACGCCAGATTCTCGGCCACGCTCAGCGTTGCCTTGATGCCGTCGGCATGGGCGGCATAGGCCACGCCGTCGGGCGGCGCGTCGATCCGCCCCGCCAGCGGCGGCTGCAACCCGGCCACGCAGCGCAAGAGCGTGGTCTTGCCCACGCCGTTCGGCCCGCGCAGGATCAGCGCGCCCCCCGCCGGAACGGCAAGGCGCACGCCCCGCAGGATCGGAACGCCCCCCCGGGCGCAGGACAGATCGGTGACGGCAAGAACCATGCGCCAGCCCTAGCCCAGCGCGCATCGCCGCGAAAGGGGCCAGCCCGCCGCAGGCATCCCGCCCCCATGGCCAGCCGCCGCATCCCGGGCTAGAACCCCGCACAAAGAAGGAGAACGCCATGCCCCTGCCGCCCCGCCCCTTCGGCCCCACCGGCCGCACCGTGCACCCCATCGGCTTCGGCGCCTGGGCGATCGGCGGCACCTGGGGCGAGGTGCCCGAGGATCAGGCCCGCGCCGCCCTGCATGCCGCGCTCGACGCAGGCGTCGATTTCATCGACACCGCCGATGTCTATGGCGACGGGCGGTCCGAACGCATCATCGCGGCGGTGCTGGCCGAACGGCCGGGCCCCCGCCCCCTTGTTGCCACCAAGGCAGGCCGCCGCCTGTCGCCGCATGTCGCGGCAGGCTACACCGGCGCGGCCATCGCCGCCTTCATCGACCGCAGCCGCGCCAATCTGGCGATGGACCGCCTCGACCTGGTGCAGCTGCACTGCCCGCCCACGGCGGTGTTCTCCGATGCCCGGATGTTCGACGCGCTGGAATCGCTGCGCGCGCGGGGGATCATCGCGCATTACGGCGTGTCGGTCGAAACCGTGGACGAGGCGATGACCGCGCTGCAATGGCCCGGCCTCGCCTCGGTCCAGATCATCTGGAACATGTTCCGCCTGAAGCCCGCGCAGGCCTTCCTGCCCGCCGCCCGGGCGCGCGGCGTGGCGGTGATCGCCCGCGTGCCGCTCGCATCGGGCCTGCTGACCGGCAAGATGACCCGCGACACCGCCTTCGACCCCGAGGATCATCGCGCCTTCAACCGGGACGGCGCGGCCTTCGACAAGGGCGAGACCTTTTCGGGCGTGCCCTATGACGCGGCGCTCGAAGCCGTCGACGCCCTGCGCCCGCTCGTCCCGCAGGGCGCCACGATGGCGGCCCTGGCCCTGCGCTGGTGCCTGATGGAGGATGCGGTCACCGTGGTCATTCCCGGCGCGAAATCGCCCGCGCAGGTCACGGCGAACCTCGCCGCCGCCGATCTGCCGCCGCTGCCTGCCGAAACCATGCAACGCGTCCGCGCGGTCTATGACCGGCTGGTCCGCCCGCATGTGCACCACCTGTGGTAGCGCTCAGCCCGCGATCTCGAAGCCGCCCGGAAACAGCACCGAGGCATCGCCATAGCTGAAGAACCGGTATCCCTGCGTCACGGCATGGGCATAGGCCGCGCGCATCCGCTCGACCCCCATCAGCGCCGAGACCAGCATCAGCAGCGTCGATTTCGGCAGGTGGAAATTGGTCATCAGCGCGTCGGTCACCCGGAATCGATAGCCGGGATGGATGAAGATCTCGGTGGTGCCCCGGAACGGCGCGATGGCGCCGCCCGCCGCCGCGCTTTCGATCAGCCGCAGCGCCGTCGTGCCCACCGGGATCACCCGGCCCCCGGCCGCCCGCGTCGCCGCGATCTCGGCCGCGGCCTGCGGCGTGACCTCGCCCCATTCGCCATGCATCCGGTGCGTCGCCACATCCTCGACCTTGACCGGCAGGAAGGTGCCCGCGCCCACATGCAGCGTGACGAAGGTCAGCGCCACACCGCGCGCCGCCACCGCCGCCAGCAGCGGCGCGTCCAGGTGCAGCGATGCGGTCGGCGCGGCGACCGCGCCGGAATGGCGGGCGAACACCGTCTGGTAATCGGTCGCGTCCTGCGCGTCGGGCGCCCGCTTCGCCGCGATATAGGGCGGCAGCGGCATCGTGCCCGCCACCGCCAGCGCCGCCTCGAACGCGGCGCCCTCGCGGTCGAACACCAGCCGGGCGTCGGCCTCGCCCCGCTCCGCCACGAGCGCCGACAGTCCGCCGGCAAAGCGCAGCCGGTCGCCCGGGGCAAGCTTGCGCAGCGGCCGTGCCATGGCCCGCCACCCCCCGGTCGCGGCAGGCTCCATCAGTGTCACCTCGATCCGCGCCACCGCATCGCCGCGCTGCCGCTCGCCCGCCAGCCGCGCCGGAATCACCCGGGTGTCGTTCAGCACCAGCCGGTCGCCCGGCCGCAGCAGGCGCGGCAGGTCATGGGCATGCAGGTCGGCCATCGCACCGGGCCCCACCGCCAGCATCCGCGCGTGGCTGCGCGGACGGGCGGGGCGCGTGGCGATCAGCCGTTCGGGCAGGTCGAAATCGAAATCGCTGAGCTTCATCTCTCGTCGCGGGGCTGCGGGGCGGGCGCGCGGGGCGCGGGCGCGGGGGCCGCGCCGGTGGCCTCGTTAATCCGTGGCGGCGGGCGGCGAAAGATGTCGCGGAACATGCCCGGCGTCAGGATCGACAGCGGGTTGACCGAGATCTGCGGATTGTCCGCCGATCCGGTCAGGCGAAAGCTGATGCCGATCAGCCCCTCGCCCCGCCGCGTCAGCACTGCGCCGATGGCATTGACCAGATAGAAGGGCGACACCACCCCCTGCATGTCCAGCCGCCGCCGCTCGACATCATAGACGCCCGCCAGCGAAATCCCCATCGACGCCCCGACGGCGGCGGCGCGCGTCACCTCGACCGCCCGCGCGGTCAGGCGGAAATCCGCGTCGGCCTCGCCGAACAGGATGCCCTGCCCGTTCAGCTGGTCCAGCAGACCCACGACCGAGGCCGCGTTCAGCAGTTCGGCCAGAACCGGTGTGCCGCGCAGCCGCACGTTGGTGATGTCGGCCCGCCCGTCATAGCCACCCGCGCGCGGCCGCAGCACCATCACCAGATCGCCGCCCCGCGCATTGGGGAACAGCCCGGCCGAGGCCAGAACCGCCCCCGCGTCCTGCGCGGTCACCCGCACCGCCGATCCACCCTCGGACGGCGCGACCGTTCCCTGCACCACCGCCTGACCGTTCACCCGGGCCAGGAACCGCCCGCCGAAACCGCCCGCCGTGGCAAAGGTGCCCCGCACCCCGGTCAGCGCGATTCCCTCCGACACCGTCACCCGGTCGAACTGCACCGCGATCTCGCCGCCGCCCGCGCCGCGCGCCGCGCCGCCCATCCGGTCGGGCATCCGCCGCAGGTCGACCGTGCCGCCGCCGATCTCGACCCCCGGCGCCGCCCCGCCGCGCCCGACCAGCGTCACCGGCGCGTCCAGCCAGGCGCCCGCGCGCACCCGGTCGAACCGCGCCCGGTCCAGCCCGCCGCCGGGCCGCAGGCTGACCGTGCCCTGCGCCGACAGCCCCGGCGCCTCGACCGCCAGCCGCTCGATCGCGGCGGGCGCCGACAGCCGGGCCGTCACCTCCAGCCGCCCCGCCCCGGCGCGTGGCTTGCTCCACCCGATCTCGGGAATCGACAGGCCGACGCCCCGCAGATCGGACGTCAGGCGCAGCACCGGGGTGCCGGCGCGTGGCAGGTCCACCTCCACCCGCCCGCGCCCCGCGCCCGACACAAGCCCCCGCGGCAGACCCAGCCGCAGCCGCTCGGCCGCCTCGGGCGACATCTCGACCGTTCCGGTCACCGTCGCGCCGCCCTCGCCCGGACCCAGCGGCTGCCGGTAGGCCGCGTCGAAGGCCACGCCATCCAGCGTCCCCTCGCCCGCGATCACCAGTTCCGTGGGGTCGGCCGCCACCCGCAGCAGGTCGGCCGCCATGGCGCGCCCGGGCACCAGCACATCCGACCGCACGTCGGCGATGGTGCCCTCGACCCGCCAGACCACATCGCCCGGCTCCACCCGCTGCACCAGCGGCACGGTCAGCCGCGCCTCGACCCGCGCGCGCCCCTCGCCCAGCGTCACCGGCCGTCCCGCCTTGGTCAGGAACCCGAAGGGCGGCTGGTCCAGCAGCGACAGCGTCGCGGTCAGGCTGCCGTCGGTGCGCAGGGTGACATCCGCCGCCGACGGCCGCCGCGTGATGTCGGGCACCGCAAAGACCGACCCCGCCACGTCGATCCGCCCGCCTTCGGGCGGCACCACCGCGCCCCGGTCCAGCACCAGCGTATAGCGTGCGCCGTCCAGCGCGGCATAGCCCACCCCCCCCTCGATCGGCGGCAGCGTCCGCAGGAACCGCACCCCCGCCCCTTCATAGTCATAGGTCAGCGACATGCGCGGCGCGCTGCCGGGCGTCAGCCGCACAGCCGCGCGCAGGTTCGACAGCGTGCCCTCCTGCACGTTCTCGGCCAGCCAGGCCCGGGTCTGCGGCACCAGCCCCAGCGGCCACAGCGCGACCAGCCGGTCATGCGCGATGGCATCCATGCCCACGTCCAGCGCCACCCGCCAGCCGCCCTCGGCGACCTCGGCCCAGCCCTCGGCCGACAGCCGCCGCGCGCCGTCCAGCAGCTGCAGCTGCCCGATCTCGACGCTGAACGGGTCCAGCCGCAGGCGCAGGTCCAGCGCCCCGCCGGTGAACACGGCCGGCGCGACGAACAGCCCCTCGGGGTCCATCCGCACCTCGCGGAACGCGATCTGCGCCAGCATCTCCTGCGGCAGGCCCTCGGTCGCACCGGGAAAATAGGCGTGGCCTCGGGCCGACAGGCGCAGCGACGGGCCCTCGACCGCGATCTCCGACATCTCCAGCCGGTCACGGGCCGGGTCGAAGGAAAACGCCAGCGCCGCATGGTCAAACGCCACCGGCGCGGCGCCCCCGGCCGCCAGCGCCCCGCCCCCCAGGTCCAGCCGCGCCGCCAGGCGGTCCGGCGCACCGTCCTCGGCCAGCCCCGCATCCAGCCGCCCCGAGATCGGCGCCTCCAGCACGCCCAGGAACGCCAGCGGCGCGGCCAGCGCGGCCAGGTCGCTGGCCGCCACCTGGTCGACCTCGGCCGACAGCCGGGCCCCGGCAGTGCCGCCATCCGTCACCGCCGTCAGCACCGCCCGCGCGGGCGCCGCCCCGCCGCCGATCAGCGACAGGCCCATCTCGGCGGCAAGGCCGCCGCCCTCGCGCCGTTCCACCCGCAGCCGCCCGTCGCCCATCTGCCAGACCCGGGCCGCCAGCGCGTCGGCGACCGTCAGTGTCAGCCCCTCGGCCTCGATATGGCGCAGACGGTCCAGCGCGGGCAGCGCCGCGACGTCCTCGGCGGCGTCGAACAGCCCGGCAAGGCTGTCGAAGGCAAAGGCCGGCAGGCCGCCACCCAGCGACAGGTCCAGCCGGCCGTCGGCCAGCCGCCGCACGTCCAGCCGCGCGCCGGTCACGCGCAGCGTGCTGATCCGCAACTCACCCCCCAGCAGCGCCCCGGGGTCCGCCGTGACCCGTGTTTGCGGCAGGATCAGCAGGGCCTCGCCCCCCGCCTGCATCAGCCGCAGGTCCTCCAGCCGCAGGCGCGGCACCCAGTCCTCGTCCACCGTCAGGACGGCGCCACCCAGCGATACCGTCGCCCCCTCCGCCGCGGCCATCGTGCGCCCCTGCGCAAGCGCCGCACGCAGCGCACCGTTCATCCGCGTCTCGGCCTCGGCCACCGCCCAGACCGGCAGGCGGATCGGCACGCCGCGCAGTCCCGCCGCCAGCGCCCCGATCGCGATGACCAGGAACATCAGCACGATGAAGGCCCAGGGCACCCGCGCCCGGTAGATGCGCGGCGCACGCGACCGGCGGCGCGGCGGCGGGGCGGGCGGCGGCTCGGGCGCCAGGCTCTGCGCCAGCGCGACGGGCGACGGCACGGGCGCAGCCACGGGCAGCGGCGCGTCGCCCTGCCCTTCCGCCGCCTCGCTCCGCTGGTCCGCCGCCCCGTCCGTCACGCCGCCATCCGCTTCCTGCGGCCGATGCCGCCTTGCCCTTTGACTTTGCCCCATGGCACCTAGAACACCAAGCACACCCCCAACGCCAGAGGACGCCATGCCTTCCATCGCCCAGGGCGACACCGCCCCCGACTTCACCCTGCCGCGCGACGGCGGAACCGACATCACGCTTTCGGCCCTTCGGCCGGGCAAGGTCGTGCTCTATTTCTACCCGAAAGACGACACCCCGGGATGCACGACCGAGGCGCTCGACTTCACATCCCGGTTGGCCGACTTCAGCGCCGCCGACACCACGGTGATCGGCGTGTCGAAGGACAGCATCAAGGCGCATGACAAGTTCTGCAAGAAGCATGGCCTGCGCATCATCCTGGCCTCGGACGAGCATGGCCACACCTGCGAGGACTATGGCGTCTGGGTCGAGAAAAGCATGTACGGCAAGACCTACATGGGCGTGGAACGGTCCACCTTCCTGATCGACGGCGAAGGCAAGGTGGCGCGCGTCTGGTCCAAGGTCGGCGTCAAGGGCCATGCCGACGAGGTGCTGGCGGCAGCGCGGGCGCTCTGACGCCGGGACCGGCGCCGGGTTAACGCCCCGTCACCCCGGGGCGCGGCCTGTCGGGACGGATGCCATACGCTTGCGGTACGGAAAACCGACGGATACGGGACAGCGGCGGCAGCCCCCGGAGGACGCGATGACCACCCTTGCGCAGATGGCAACCGAGGTTCTGACCACGGCAGACGGACGCGCCAAGACGGCCCTGTCCCGGGCCCATGCCGCCGCCTGGTTTGCCGCACGGGCAGCGGGAACGCCGGTTCCGGTGGGCAGCGCGGCGCCGCCCGACCGGCCCGCGCGCCCTGCCCGACCAGCGCTTCTGTCGCCCCGCGACATGCCGCGCCGCAGGCCCGGCACGCTGGCCGGGCGGCTGGCGCTGCTGCATGCCGTGGCGCATATCGAACTCAACGCGGTCGATCTGCACTGGGATGTCATCGCCCGCTTCGCGGACCATCCGATGCCGCTTGGGTTCTATGACGACTGGGTCAAGGCGGCCGACGAAGAATCAAAGCATTTCAATTTGATATCCGACGTTCTTGAAGCGCATGGATCGCATTACGGCGCATTGCCCGCGCATGCCGGAATGTGGCGCGCGGCCGAGGATACCGTCACCGACCTGCGCGGACGGCTGGCCGTGGTGCCGATGGTGCTGGAGGCGCGCGGGCTGGACGTGACGCCCGGCATGATCGAGATCTTCGAGCGTGCGGGCGACACGGGCGCCATCGCCGCCCTGCGCGTGATCTATGCCGAGGAGGTCAGCCATGTGGCCTACGGGTCCAAGTGGTTCAACTGGCTGTGCGGGCGCGAGGGGCTTGATCCGAAGGACGAATTCCACAGCCTCGTGCGCCGCTACTTCCACGGCGCGCTGAAGCCGCCGTTCAACGAGGAAAAACGCGCCGAGGCCGGCATCCCACCCGATTTCTACTGGCCCCTGGCCGGCGATGACCGCATCGCCGACAGCTGAGATCGGCATAATCCCGCCGGTTGCGCCCCCGGCAGCCCGGGTCGCCGTCCATCGCGGTTGCGCCCCTGCCTTTCCCTGACTATCCAATCGCTTGGGGATCGGCACCCGGCAGCCACGCGCTGCGGGCACCGGACAGGGGCAGACCACAGACAGGACATCGCGCGTGCTGAAACGGGTTTCCTACCGCATCCATGCGGCGCTTGAACGCCGCTTTCCGGAACGCCGCCTGTTCCTGAAATCGGATCAGGAAACCCGCTTCGTCCGCCTCTCGCCCGGCACCCAGGCGCTGTCCGTCGTGGTCGGCACCGCCGTGTTCGGCTGGACCATCCTCGCCACCGCCCTGATCCTGATGGACAATATCGGCGCAGGCGACGCCGCTGCCCAGACGCAGCGCCAGCAGGCGATCTACGAATCCCGCCTGACCGCGCTTTCCGCAGACCGCGACCTGCGCGCCGACGAGGCGGCCCGGGCGCAGGAACGGTTCAACCTGGCGCTGGCCGAGGTCTCGGCCATGCAGTCGCGCCTGCTCGAGACCGAGGAGGCACGGCGCGAACTGGAAAAGGGCGTCGAGGTCATCCAGGACACGCTGCGCCGCACCATCGCCGAGCGCGACACCGCCCGCGGCGAGGTGCAGGCGCTGGCCGCAACCCTGAAGCGCGAAACCGGGTCCTCCCGGACGGGCGAGGGGCGCGGCCAGGACACCGCCGCAACGCTGGGCGTGCTGGCGAGCGCGCTGAGCGGAACCGCGGCGGAACGCGACGCGATGGTGCTGGCGGCCGAGGCGGCGCAGGCCGAAACCGACGTGGTCGAGGCCGAGAAACGCGCCCTGCTGGCCCGCAACGATGCGATCTTCGCCCGGCTGGAAGAGGCCGTCACCATCTCGATGGAACCGCTCGACAAGATGTTCCGCGCCGCCGGCATGGCACCGGACGACCTGCTCCGCGAGGTGCGGCGCGGCTATTCCGGACAGGGCGGCCCGCTGACCCCGATCAGCCTGTCCACATCCGGCGCCGCGACGCTTTCCCCCGAAGAGGTGCGCGCGAACGCCATCCTTCAAGGCCTTGACCGCATGAACCTTTATCGGCTCGCGGCGGTCAAGTCGCCGTTCGCGATGCCGGTCAAATCATCGTTCCGCTTCACCAGCGGCTTCGGCTATCGCCGCGATCCCAAGGGTGCCGGAACACGGATGCACGAAGGCACGGATTTCGCCGCAGGCCACGGAACGCCGATCTACGCCACCGGCGACGGCACGGTGGTCCATGCCGACTGGGATTCGGGCTATGGACGCACCGTGCGCATCCGCCACGAATTCGGCATTGAAACGGTCTATGCCCATCTCAGCCAGATCCGCGTGACCAAGGGCCAAAGGGTATCGCGCGGGGACCGGATCGGTGATATGGGTTCCTCGGGCCGGTCAACCGGCACACATCTTCACTACGAGGTCCGGATCGGGGGGCGTCCCGTCAACCCGATGACCTTCATCAGGGCAGCAAGCAATGTTTTCTAAGAGCCGCATCAACGAGCCAGGGCCGAAACAGGCCGAAGCCGAAAAGACCCGGGCACCCGAAGGATTGCCCCCCACCGGAAAGCCGTCGATGGACTATACTCCCAATGCCCCCAAGGTGAAGGCACCCGCCTCGGTGCTGTCGTCCGACCTGACGATCACCGGCAACCTGCGTACCACCGGCGACATCCAGGTGGAGGGCACGGTCGAGGGCGACATCCGCGCCCACCTGCTGACGGTCGGCGAAACCGCGACCATCCGGGGCGAGATCGTTGCCGATGACATCGTGGTGAACGGCCGCGTGATCGGTCGGGTCCGCGGTCTGAAGGTCCGCCTGACCTCGACCGCCCGGGTCGAGGGCGACATCATCCACAAGACCATCGCCATCGAGTCGGGCGCGCATTTCGAGGGATCGGTGCAGCGTGCCGACGATCCGCTGGCCGCCGGCCGCGCGCCGCAGCTGGCGATTTCCGGCCCGAAGGCGGCCGAAGGCTGAACACGGCATCATTCGGTTGCGCGGCCGGGCCAGCAGGTCCGGCCGTTCGCGTTTCGACCCGGACGACACATCAGGATCATGGCGTAAGCCATTGATCTGGATTGATAAACCGGAAATTTCGAGAAGGATGGTGGGCGACCCTGGAATCGAACCAGGCACGAGTCGCCTCGGCGGAGTTACAGTCCGCTGCCGCACCTTGCAGCACGTCGCCCACTGACGGCGGGGAATAGCCGAGGCCCCGGGGGGCGTCAAGGCCGATCGGTCCGGCTTTTCCCCGCGCCGCACAACCCCTATGAGGGGACAGCAGGAAGGATGCGACAATGAAGAAACCCGCCTGGGTCATCGACAAGGAACGGGCCCGGCGCGACGGCGCGCGGGAAACCGTGTGGCTGTTCGGGCTGCATGCGGTACGCGACGCGCTGCTGAACCCGGCCCGCGAACGCCTGCGGCTGGTGGTCACCAAGAACGCGCTGGACCGCATTGCCGAGGCGGTCGCCGCCTCGGGGATGGAGCCGGAAGTGGTCGATCCCCGCCGGTTCGAGGTGCCGATCGACCCGGGCTCGGTGCACCAGGGCGCGGCGCTGGAGGTGCGGCCGCTCAACTGGGGGCCGCTGGGCGACGTGGCGGCATCGGGCGCGGGCCTGCCGATCGTCGTGCTGCTGGACCGAGTGACCGACCCCCACAACGTCGGCGCGGTGCTGCGGTCGGCCGAGGTGTTCGGCGCCCGGGCGGTGATCGCGACGGCCCGCCATTCGGCGCCCGAGACCGGCGCGCTGGCCAAGGCGGCCTCGGGCGCGCTGGAGCGCCAGCCCTACCTGAGGGTCACCAACCTTGCCGAGGCGATGGAGGACCTGCGCGCGATGGGCTACCGGCTGATCGGGCTGGAGGGCACCGCGACGGCAACGCTGGCCGAGGCGGTGGCGGCACAGGACGGGCGGCCGCTGGGGCTGGTCATGGGGGCCGAGGGCGACGGATTGCGGGAAAAGACCCGCGACACCTGCGACGCGCTGGCCCGCATCCCGGCGGCGGGCGCCTTCGGGTCGCTGAATGTCTCGAACGCCGCCGCCGTGGCGCTCTATGCCGCCGCCACCCGCTGACATGGGTTTCACAGTTGCGCGATAGGCCCGCCCCGGGCCTTTTCCCGCGCGCCTGCCGATCCCACCTCTGATGGCAGGGGCGCAGGCCGGAACCCTGCGTCACCTTCACTGTCCCTCGTTCCGCCACTTGGCGCCCGGCCCCATGGCCCGGGCGTCTTTTTGTTTGGCCCAGCTTCGGTCCGCGACAGCACGGAATCGTCATCCCCGGCAGGGGGCAGGTCGCGTAACCTGGACCGGGGCCATGCGAATGGCCCTGCGCACCCATCATGCAAGGAAGCCCGCCGATGACCCTGCCCCACCCCACGCGCCGCCAATTCCTGGCCATGCTGGCATTCGCAGGGCTTGGCGCCGCGCTGCCCGGCGCCGCGCGGGCATCCCGTGCGGCGGTGTTCGCGCGACCGGACGGGGTGGCGATCGGCGGGTTCGATCCGGTCGGCTATCTGACACAGGGGCGCCCGCTGCGCGGCAAGGCCGAATTCAGCCATGACTGGATGGGCGCCACATGGCGGTTCGCCACCGCCGCCCACCGTGACCGGTTCGCTGCCGATCCCGCCGCCAATGCCCCGCAGTTCGGCGGCTGGTGCGCCTGGGGCGTGGCCGAGGGCTATCTTGCCTCGACCGATCCCGAGGCCTTCACCGTGCATCAGGGTCAGCTCTACCTGAACTATTCGCGGGGCGTGCGCAGCCGCTGGGAACGCGACATTCCCGGCAACATCGCGCGCGGCCGCGCGAACTGGCCCGGTGTTCTGGGTTGAGGGGGCTGGCGGGGCGCGCGGGCCGGCGATAGCCTGCGACCATGACCGACACACCGCCCGAACCCGTTCCCGACGCCCCCGACGACGCGACGCTGCGCGCCGTCCTGACCGGCACGCGCGTGGTGGCCGTGGTGGGCCTGTCCGCCAATCCGCTGCGGGCGTCGCATTTCGTGGCACGCTATCTTGGGCTTCGGGGGATGCGCATCATCCCGGTGAACCCGGGGCTTGCAGGGCAGACGGTGCTGGGCGAGGTCGCGGTGGCGCAGCTGTCCGACATTCCGCCCGAGGCCGCGGTTGACATGGTCGATGTGTTCCGCCGCGCCGAAGAGGTGCCTGCGGTTCTCGAGGCCGCGCTGGCGCACCTGCCCCATCTGCGCACCTTCTGGATGCAGATCGGCATCCGCCACCCCGAGGCCGCGGCCCTCGCGCGGGGCCGGGGACTGACCGTGGTGCAGAACCGCTGCCCGAAACAGGAATGGCAGCGGCTGTTCGGCGAACTGCGGATGGGCGGCATCAACACGGGGATCGTGTCGTCGCGGCTGTAAGGGGCGGCGGCTCAGCCGTCCTGGCGCTTCAGCTTCCATGCGATCTGGCGCAGCATGCCGTGGAAGGTCTGCACCTCGGCCCGGGTCAGGCCCAGCCTTGCCCAGATGTTGCGCAGGTTGGCCTTCATGTGCGGCGCCTTGTCGGGCGGAAAGAAGAACCCGGCCGCATCGAGCCGTTCCTCGAAATGGTCGCCGAGGCGCGCCACCTCCTCCCGCGTGGCGACGTCGCCACCGGCAAGGTTCAGCGTCTCGGGCGGCATGCCGGACCCCTGCCGCTGCCATTCGTAGGCCATCAGCAGTGCGCATTGCGCCAGGTTCAGCGACGGGAACTCGGGGTTGACCGGGACCGTGACGATGGCATTGGCGGGGATGATCTCGTCATTCTCCAGCCCCGTGCGCTCGGGTCCGAACAGCACGGCGACCCGGCGCCCCGCTGCCGACAGCGCGCGCGCCTGTGCCATGGCGCGTTCGGGCGTCACCACCGCCTTGACAAGCTCGCGGCCCCGGGCGGTCGTGGCAAAGACGTGGTCGCAATCCGCGATCGCCGCACCGACATCGCCGAACAGCCCCGCCTGATCCAGCAGCCGCCCCGCCCCGCTGGCCATCGCCACCGCCCTGGGGTTGGGCCAGCCGTCGCGCGGCGCCACGACCCGCATCCGCGTCAGCCCGAAGTTCAGCATGGCCCGCGCGGCGGCACCGATGTTTTCGCCCATCTGGGGGCGCACGAGGACAAAGACGGGCGGAACGGGATCGGCCATGATGCGGCGCAGATAGCGGCAGGCGGCCGCCGGGGCAAGGAGGCAGGCATGGCCTGGGACGAAGGGCTTGCGCAGTTGCTGCGCGACGATCTGGCAAACGAGGCCGTGCAGGAGCGCAAGATGTTCGGCGGGCTGGCCTTTCTGGTGGGGGGGCACATGGTCTGCGGCATCCACAAGGGCGGCGCCATGTTCCGCGTCGGCCGCCCGAACGAGGCGGCGGCACGCGCCATTCCCGGCGTGTCGCCGATGATGTTCACCGGGCGGCCGATGACCGGCATGGTGGGCTGCTCCGACGCGGCCTGCGCGGACGACGTGCGGCGTGGGCAACTCATGGCCATGGCGCTTGGCTTCGTGCAGGCCTTGCCGCCGAAGTAGCCAAGCCCCGAAACTTGGGCTAAGGGCAGGCGATCCTTTCGGAAAGACCCCGCGATGCCCGAAGCCGACCGCCCGCAGATCTACCTGGTCACCCCGCCCGTCATCGACCTCGACCTGTTTCCCGACAGGCTGGCCCGGGTGCTGGACGCGACCGACATCGCCTGCCTGCGCCTTGCCGTTGCCGGACGGGATCTGGACATGATCGCCCGGGCGGCGGATGCGCTGCGCATGCTGTCACATGACCGCGACGTGCCGCTGGTGATCGAAAGCCATTCGGTGCTGGTGACCCGGCTGGGGCTTGATGGCGTCCATCTGACGGATGGCGCAAGGTCGGTCCGGAAACTGCGCAAGGATCTGGGCGGCGATGCCATCATCGGCGCCGCCTGCGGCATCACCCGGCACGAGGGAATCAATGCCGCAGAGGCGGGCGCCGACTATGCGGCCTTTGCCCCGGTCGGCGACACCGGGCTGGGCGACGGCAGCCGCGCCGGGGCCGACCTGTTCGACTGGTGGTCGCAGATGATCGAGGTGCCGGTGGTGGCCGAGGGCGGCCTGACGCCCGACCTGGTCGCCCGCCTGGGGCCGGTGACCGATTTCTTCGCGGTGGGTGAGGAGATCTGGCGGCAGGACGATCCGGTCGCGGCGCTGAGGGACCTGATCGCGCCGCTGGGCTGACGCCGACCGGCGCGGCGCGTGGGGCCCGGTCACCCGGCCGCATGCCCCGCGTCATGGGCGGACCGGATCACCCGCTCGCAATGCTGCGCCAGCGCCTTGCGGTCGGGAAAGGCGGAAACCGCGACCGGCGGATGGAACGTCACCTCGACCCGCCCCTGCCGTGGCTGTGCAAGGATGCGCGCCAGATGGCTGCCGAACTCCATGTCGCCCCACCAGCCGTAAAGCCGCGCATCCTGGCCCTTCGGGGCATGATAGACCACGCTGACCGGCTGGACATGCAGGCTGTCGCGCAGATCCTCGGCGAAGAAGGCGGCGAACAGCGTGGATTTGAACGGCAGCACCCGCAGCGCATCGGTCGATGTGCCCTCGGGGAAGAACAGCAGGCGATGCCCGGCCTTCAGCCGCGCCTCGAAAACCGCCGCCTGGTCCTTGGCCTCGGCGCCCTTGCGGGCGATGAACACCGTGCCGGTCGCGCGTGCCAGCCAGCCGATGCCCGGCCATCCCGCCACCTCGGACTTGGCGACGAAATACACGCAGTCGCAGGCGTTCAGCACGAAGATGTCCAGCCAGGTGGCGTGGTTCGCCACGACCGCGCCCTTCTGTCGCATCGGCTGTCCGTGGCGCACCAGCCGCAGCCCCATGAACCGCAGCGCACTGCGGCAGACGAAGCGGGTGATGTATGGCGTCACCGGGCGGGCCTGCCCGCAAAGCGGCCGCTCCACCAGTCGCACCAGCAGCAGAATCACAAGGCAGCCGTAGGTCACGGCGAACAGCGGCGCCCCCCGCAGCACGATCCGCAGCCAGTCACCCGGGCCGGGCCGCCAGGGCGGCAGGCGCGCGGCAAGCCAGTCGCTCATGCCGGGGCGCGGTCCTGCTTGCGGGCGTAGAAATCGCGATGCCGGTCGCTCATCCGGGTGGTGTCCATGATCAGGCAGACATCGGTGGTATTGAAGGCGTGGTCGATCCAGGCCCCGTCACCGACGTAGCCACCCAGTCGCAGATAGGCCTTGATCAGCGCGGGCGTGGCCAGCATCGCCGCCTTGCGGTCCAGTGCCTCGGGCGGCAGCAGGTCCATCTCCTGCCGGTGTTCGGGACGCGCGCGCACACGGATCGGCGCGGGTGCCAGGTGGTGGTGGTACAGCCAGGACAGCGGCTGTGCCAGCGGTGCCGGATCGCGCCCGTGAAAGCTTGCCACGCCGAACAGCACCTCGATTCCCCGCGACAGCACATAGTCGGCCAACCCGTTCCACAGGTGGAACATCGCGGAACCGCCACGGTAATCGACATGCACGCAGGACCGCCCGAGTTCCACCAGCCGCCGGCCCGTGGCGACCAGCGGCGACAGGTCGTATTCGCTGTCGGAATAGAAGCGGCCGAACCCTGCGGCGCGTTCGGATGTCAGCAGGCGATAGACCCCCACGACGTCATCAAGCGCCGCGGCATCGCGCCGCGTGTCCACCAGGATCAGATGATCAAAGACCGTGTCGAATTCGTCGATCTCCAACCGCGCCGCATGATCGACCAGCGGGCCGTCGCCCCCAAGTTCCTGCACGAACACGGCATACCGCAGCCGTTGCGCCGCCCGCAGATCGCGTTCGTCGCGTGCAAGACGCAAGACAAGATGCGGATCGTCCGCCTTCATCGCCTCTCCCGGAGCGCCGTCCCCTGCGGCTGGCGCCGTATTAGGGGTGGGGCGGCAGCGATGCAACAGCCTTCGCCGCCATGTACCGGGGACGCAACAATCTGTGGTTGAACTTCGGACGGCCCATCCCTAGCGTCAGATGTGCGGATCGGGGGGGGAGCCGAAGACGGGTGTCAGTTCGACCATGCGCCCGTCGATCACCACCTTGCCCGCGTGTTCGAAGTTGACCGTGATCCGGTCGCCGATGGCCGATTGCACCTGGCCGCGCCCCCAGTCGGGCTGACCGGGATGAACGACCAGCATGCCGGGCGAAAGGACTGCGTTCGACATGCCAAGGTTCCCCGCTTGCGGCCAGGCCGCCTTTTCGGATCGAGACCCCGATGCGCGACGACGCGACCGAAGACCCCTCTGCCAGCCAGCCTGCGAACGACACCGATCTTGCCGCACTGATCGGGTCGCGCATCTGTCACGACCTTATCAGCCCGATCGGGGCGATCGGCAACGGGGTCGAGCTTCTGATGATGGAATCCGGCACGAAAAGCCCGGAGGTGGCGCTGATCGCCGACAGCGTGGCCCAGGCCAACGCCCGCGTCCGGTTCTTCCGTGTGGCCTTCGGGGCGGCGTCGGCCGGGCAGCGGATCGGCCGGTCAGAGATCGTGCAGGTCCTGGCTGACCTGACACGCGGCGGCCGCATCGTCACCCGCTGGCAGTCGCCCGCCGATCTGTCGCGCCCGGAGGCCAAGCTTGCCTGCCTTGTGATCATGGCCTGCGAGACCGCCCTGCCCTTCGGCGGGCGCATCACGGTGACGCTGGATGATGACGGTCGCTGGCTGGCCATGGCCGAAGGCGCGCGGCTGCGGGTGGACCCGGAGCTCTGGCGGGGGCTGACACAGGGCAGCGGCCCGGTTCCGGCACCCGCCCATGTGCATTTCGCGCTGATCCCGCTGGCGGCCGACCGCGTTGGCCGCCAGCTGACGGTCGAGATCTCCGATACCGCGATACGGATCGCGTTCTGATCGCGCGCCTAGCGGCGCACCGTCCCGTCGCCGGTGACGAGATACTTGAAGCTGGTCAACTGCTCGGCGCCGACAGGCCCGCGCGCATGCAGCTTGCCCGTGGCGATGCCGATTTCGGCGCCCATGCCGAACTCGCCACCATCCGCGAACTGGGTCGAGGCGTTGCGCATCAGGATGGCGCTGTCCAGCCGGGTAAAGAACCTGTCGGCCGCCGCGTCGTCCTCGGTCAGGATGCTTTCGGTATGGCTGCTGCCATGGCGGCGGATATGGGCAATCGCCCCGTCCACGTCATCGACCACGGCGGCGGCAATGATCATGTCGAGGAACTCGCGCCCGAAGTCGTCGGGCGACGCCGGTTTCACCCCGGGCAGATGGTGCAGCCCCTCGCCCGCCCGGACCTCGACCCCAGCGCCCACCAGATCGGCGATCACCTGCGCGCCAAGCCCCGCCACGAGATCGCGATGGATCAGCAGGCATTCGGCAGACCCGCAGATTCCGGTGCGCCGTGTCTTGGCATTCAGCACCACCGCGCGCGCCTTTGCCGGATCGGCGGCACGGTCGAGGTAGACATGGCAGATGCCTTCCAGATGCGCAAAGACCGGTACCCGCGCCTCGGACTGGACCAGGCCGACGAGGCCCTTGCCACCGCGCGGCACGATGACGTCGATCCAGTCGGTCGCACGCAGCATTTCGGCCACGAATGCCCGGTCGCGGCTGGGCACCAGCTGGATCGCCGCCTCGGGCAGACCGGCGGCGCGCAGGCCCGCGACCATCGCCGCATGGATCGCCATCGACGAATGGAGCGACTCGGAACCGCCCCGCAGGATCACGGCATTGCCCGCCTTGAGGCACAGCGCACCGGCATCGGCCGTCACGTTCGGGCGGCTCTCGTAGATCACGCCGATCACCCCCAGGGGGGTCGCCACGCGCCGGATCGTCAGCCCCGAGGGCACCGTCCATTCCGCCAGCACGCGGCCCACGGGGTCATTCTGCGCCGCGACGGCCCGCAGGCCCTCGGCGATGCCCTGCACCCGCCCCGCGTCAAGCCGCAGCCGATCCGACATCGCGGGCGACAGCCCCTTGTCACGGGCCGCCCCCATGTCCCGCGCATTGGCCTCGAGGATCGCAGGCAGCGTCTGCAGAACCGCATCGGCCGCGGCAGCAATGGCCGCCTGCTTCTGCGCAGGGGGCGCGAAGGCAAGATCGGCGGCAGCCGCACGCGCGGCCCGCCCCATCGTCTCGATCAGCCCGGTATCGACCTGCCCGGTATCGACCTGCCCGTCCATCGCATCCTCCGTCCTGCGCGGGGCCGCGTCAGGCCCCGCCTGCCGTCACATCACCATGTCGTCCCGATGGACCAGTGCGGCGCGCCCGGGGTAGCCCAGGATCGCCTCGATCTCGCCCGAGCGGTGGCCCGCGATGGCGCGCGCTTCCGTGGCCGTATAGCGGATCAGCCCCTTGCCCAGGGCCTCGCCCGAGGGCCCGATGATCGCCACGGGTTCGCCCCGCCCGAAACCGCCGGTGACCGCGATGACCCCGGCAGGCAGCAGCGACTTGCCCTGCGCCAGGGCGGCCACGGCACCGGAATCCACCCTGACCTCGCCACGCGGCTTCATCGCTGCGATCCACCGCTTGCGCGCGACCTGCGGATCGCCCTCGGGCACGAACCAGGTGCGCGGCGCGTCGCCCGCAAGGGCGGACAGCGGACGCATCACCGAGCCTTCCATGATCGCCATCGCACAGCCGCCGGCGACGGCGGTCTTGGCTGCCATCAGCTTCGTCTTCATCCCGCCCTTCGACAGCCCGCTGACCGGATCGCCTGCCATCGCCTCGATCTCGGGCGTGATGCGCTCGACCAGATCGAAGCGCCGGGCGGCGGGGTCGGTCTTGGGGTTCGCAGAATAGAACCCGTCCACGTCGGACAGCAGCACGAGCTGATCGGCCCCCACCGTCACGGCAATCTGCGCGGCAAGGCGGTCGTTGTCGCCAAAGCGAATCTCGTCGGTCGCCACCGTGTCGTTCTCGTTCACGATGGGCACGACACCCATCGACAGCAGCGTCTGCATCGTGGCGCGGCTGTTCAGATAGCGCCGCCTGTCCTCGGTATCCTCAAGCGTCACCAGAACCTGCGCCGTGGTCAGGCCATGGGGTGACAGAACCTCCTCATAGGCGCGGGCCAGACGGATCTGGCCCACGGCCGCCGCAGCCTGCGCCTGTTCAAGGGCCAGGGCGCCCGGCGGCAGACCCAGCACCTTGCGGCCAAGCGCGATGGACCCAGACGACACGATCACCACATCGGCGCCCCGCGCACGCACCGCCGCCACATCCTGCGCCAGCGCCAGCAGCCAGTCCGACCGAAGGCCGGACGGGCCGACCAGCAGGGCAGAACCGATCTTGACGACCAGACGCCGCGCCAGCCGCACGTCGGGGGCAACCGCCTGCATCACGGCGACCATGGCGCATCCTCGGGCTCATCGGCGCGCGCAGCCTGAATCTCTGCCATCAGCGCCCGCAACACTTCGGTCACGCCGCGCCCTGTGACGCCCGACAGCACCAGAACCGGCCCGCCGCTGGCCTTTTCAAGCGCCCGGCGACGGCGCGACAGCGTCGCAGCATCCACCGCATCAGCCTTGTTCAGCGCCAGCACGCGCGGTTTTTCCCCCAGCACCTCGTCATAGGCCTCGAGCTCGGCCACGATGGTGCGGTAGTCCCTGACGATGGATGTCGACGTTCCGTCCACCAGGTGCAGCAGGACCGAACAGCGCTCGACATGCGCCAGGAACTGCATGCCAAGGCCGCGACCCTCGCTCGCCCCCTCGATCAGGCCGGGGATGTCGGCGATGACCAGTTCGCGCCCGTCCACCGCCGCGACGCCGAGGTTCGGCACCAGCGTGGTGAAGGGATAGTCCGCTATCTTGGGTCGGGCGTTCGACACGGCGGCAAGGAACGTGGATTTCCCCGCATTGGGCAGGCCCACCACGCCCGCGTCGGCGATGAGCTTCAGCCGGAGCCAGATCGTGCGTTCCACCCCCGGCTGGCCCGGGTTGGCGTTGGCCGGCGCCCGGTTGGTGGACGACTTGAACTGCATGTTGCCCCAGCCGCCGTTGCCGCCGCGGGCGAGTTGCACGCGCTGGCCCGGCGTCACCAGGTCGGCGATCACCGTTTCCTCATCCTCGTCGAGGATCTCGGTGCCCACGGGCACCTTCAGCACGATATCGTCGCCCGACTTGCCGGTGCGCTGCGATCCCATGCCGGGCTGGCCGCTCTTGGCAAAGAAGTGCTGCTGGTAGCGGAAGTCTATCAGCGTGTTCAGCCCTTCGACCGCCTCGGCCCAGACCGAGCCGCCATTGCCGCCATCGCCCCCGTCCGGCCCGCCGAACTCGATGAACTTCTCGCGCCGGAACGACACGCAGCCCCCGCCGCCGCCGCCGGAACGGATATAGACCTTGGCGAGATCGAGGAACTTCATGGGACGGGCCTTCGGCTGCGGCCCATGTCGCGGGCCCTGTGGCGATACTCTCCTGCGGGCGCGGGATCAAGGGCGCCCCCCGGCACCAGCCGGGTGGGGGGACGGGTGGTCAGCCAAGGCGTTTCAGATAGGTCCAGGTCGGCACGCGGGCATTGCGGGCGACCGAAAAGCTCTCGGCGTCGCCGATGTATTCGAAGCCCGCATTCGTCAGCACCCGCGCCGAACCGGGATTGTCCTGGAACACCTCGGCAAAGATCGTGCGGTTGGCCTGCGGGTTCGCCGCAAGCAGCGCCTGCACCGCCTCGGAAGCGATGCCGATGTTCCAGAAGGCGGGCGCCACCCAGTAGCCGATTTCGGACTGTCCGCGGTCCATTGCCTTGAGGCTGATCACGCCCAGAACCTCGGGCAGGCCGGACTGCGTGCCGTCGATGACCCAGATATCCTCGCCCGCGCCGCGCTTCATCGCGCGGGTGACAAAGGCCTCTGCCGCACCGGGCGGCAGCGGATGGGGGATGGATCGGGTGGCCTCGGCAACCCGCCGGTCGCCCGCATAGAGGGCGAACAGCCCGGCATCGGCGCGCCGGGCCGGGCGCAGCGCAAAGCGCCCGGACGCGATCGCACCCTCGGGCACGGCAAGGGGCGGCGGCGCCGCTGCCGCCCTGTTCAGGTCGAGTGTCATGGCTTCCCTCCTCGAAACCACGGACGGAGCGGCACCCGCCACCCCGCGAAATTTCCTGTCCCACACATGATGTGGGAACGCTGCAACCCGGTCGCAACCATCGCGGGCGTGTCGCCCTGCGGCCGCCGGGGCCCTTTCTGCCCGCCGAACCCGGCGGAAATGAGGAAGGGGACCGGCCTTCCGGCCGATCCCCTGCTTACATCCCGGATGTAAAGGTTCGGCTTACTCGGCTGCCTCGGCTGCGGGGACCACCGAAATGAACGTACGGCCCTTGAGCCCGCGCTTGAACGTCACATGACCCTCGACCGTCGCAAAGATCGTGTGGTCGCGGCCCATGCCGACACCCGCGCCCGGATGCCAGGTGGTGCCGCGCTGGCGCACGATGATGTTGCCCGGAATGGCCGCCTGACCGCCGAACAGCTTGACGCCCAGACGGCGACCTGCGCTGTCACGACCGTTGCGGGACGAACCGCCTGCCTTCTTGTGTGCCATGGAACGGGCTCCTTACGCGGTTGCGGCGTCGGCGGGCTTGGCCGCCTTGGCACGCTTGGGTTTGGCGGGTGCTTCCACAGCCGCGGGTGCGGTGCCATGCGCGGCGCGGCGCGCGGCGGCCGTTCCGGTCGCGGCCGCAACGCCGGTCGCCTCGGCGCCCGTGCCCAACACGTCGGTCACACGCAGCAGCGTCAGCTGCTGGCGATGGCCCTTGGTCCGCTGCGACGAATGCTTGCGGCGGCGCTTGACGTAGTGGATCGTCTTCTCGCCCTTGATCTGGTCGATCACCTCGGCCTGCACGGCGGCGCCGGCCACGAAGGGCGTGCCGACCGTCAGCGTCTCGCCGCCGACCATCAGGATGTCGTTGAACTGGATCTTCTGTCCAGCCTCGGCATCAAGCTTCTCAACGCGCAGAACGTCTCCCGCCTGCACCTTGTACTGCTTGCCGCCGGTCTTGAGGACCGCAAACATGGGCCGCTTCCTTCTCTCGGTTTCCGCGCCCTGCGGCCCCGGATCGCTCCGGCGTTTGGTGCCTTCGGACAGCGCGCCCCCTGCGGGAGCGTCATCAATGTAAAACCCGGCAAAGCACAGGCCCCGCCGGGATGCGCGCTTATGATCCGCAGCCCCGGGCTTGTCAAGCGCCGGGCCCACGCGCGCGCGCCAGATCTCCGGCCCCTAGATGTCCTGCCCCATGAGTTGCAGCGCCGCCGCGCGGCCAAGGTCATAGGACACCTGGCCGAACACCGCGTCGAAGGCGGCGAACAGCGCGTGGTTCAGCTTCTGACCCTGCGGACTCATCGAGAAGGCGACGTAGCCCTCAAGGTCGGCGTCCGACACCGGCCCGTAGGCCAGGGCAAGATAGGGGAACAGCCAGGCCTCGGTCTCGGCGCGGATCTCCGGTTCCTGCCCCCAGACATCGGCCAGCATCTCCTCCTCGCTCACGCCCTGGCCCATCGCCCCGGCGGCGGCCATGCCGCGGTAGAACGAGAGGTTGGCGTTGAGCGCGCCCTGCACATTGGCCTCGATCAGGTCGTTCGCCTCGGCAAAGCGGCGCAGCAGGTCGAGCCGCGCATCGCCCCGTGCCGTCATGTCCTCGACCTCGATGCGGGCGGCTTCTTCCACCGCTTCGTCCAGCAGCGCCCGCCGCGCCTCGATCTCGAGCGTCAGGATGCGTCTGCCGCGATCCGTGCCGAAGAATGCCCGCGCGGCCGCGAGCGTGTCGGCATCTCCACCGATCTCGGCCGCCATCGCCGCCTCGAACCGCGCAAGCATGGTCGGCGGGTCATAGATCGCCTGCACCGCGCCCGTCCAGTCGGCCCCGCCGCGCCCCGGGAACAGTTCGTCCTCGAGTTCGCTGCCATAGGCCAACCCCTCGTCCCGCATCACGGCCAGGAAGTCGTCGATCTTCAGAAGCGCCGTCAGATCGGCCGCGCGCGCCGCGCTTTCGCCGGCCGCCTGTGCGAGCACACCCCGGGGCAGCACAACCACCGGCGCGGCGGCAAGCGCGCCAACCAGGCAAACCGTCAGCAGTCGAATACGGATTCCCGGCATGTCCACCCCCCGAACGGGCGCCCCATGCACCCTTCCCTTCGCAGGTAATGCCTGGCCCCCCCGTTGCCAAGCACCCGGCACAGGAGCCGGCCGTTTCCCGCCCGCAACCTGTCAGGATGCCCCTTGCAGCCCCTGTGTCACTTCGCTAAGAGCGCGTCACGAAGACCCCTGACGCGGAGAGGTGCCGGAGTGGTCGATCGGGGCGGTCTCGAAAACCGTTGTGGGTTTGCGCCCACCGTGGGTTCGAATCCCACCCTCTCCGCCACCCGAACGCCCCCGAAATCCAACGATCTCTGCCAGATGCGCCGGCGCGTTCGGAGAGTTAATGCAACCTTAGCGCCAGACTGATACTGCTTTCGGGCAACGACCCGGAGGAACCGATGCGGCACGAAACCAAGTTTGCGGCCTGGATCAGGTCAGGCGGCAACAGCGTCTTCGTCTTGCCGCTTGGTCCGGTTCAGGCGCCGGAAGTCAAGTTCTCGGTGGTCCCTGACAGGCTGCTTGACAGCATCATCGACGATGCGCTGGCTACAGGCGTTGCCCGGCTGAATGGCTTTCTCCCCGAGGGTGTCAGCATTGACATCACGTCGGTCGACCTCACCGCGATCAGGGATCAACTGCGCAGTTCGGTTGCGGGTCGCCTGAACGAAACGGGCGTGCCGGTCAATCCCAACGACCCAGTCATCAATGCGATCCTTGCGCGATATGCTGAGGCGCTGAACGGCCACTTTCAAAGAGATGCGCTGCAGCTCGCAACCTACATCTGGCGCAGTCAGGACGATGCCCGTGTTCGCGCTGCGCATGCAGACCACGACGATCGGGTCTTCGCGTGGGCCAATCCTCCTGCCGGCGGGCATCCCGGCGAGGCATGGAATTGCCGGTGCACGGCAGAACCAATCATTGATCCCCAGATTCTTCCAGAGGGAGCGGTCTGCGACATCCTGACAGGGGATCGTCTTTCCGATGTATTCCCGGATGCCGACGAAGCCCGTCTGACGCAAGTTGCCAGGGAGATCGACCTGCAGATCGTGACGGCCGAGTTGAACAGTCCCGAACGACTGGCGCATTTCTTCGGTCAGGTGCTTCAAGAGGTCGGGCAACGAATGCGACTCGTGGAGAGCCTCGACTATCGGGCGGACCGCCTAGGATCGATCTTCAGCTACTTCAGGCGTAACCCGGAAGAAGCCTTGCTCTACGGGAGAACTGCCGACCATCCGGCAGATCAGGAAGCCATCGCAAACCGTGCCTATGCGGACCGCAACGGCAACGGGAATGTCGAGAGTGGTGACGGGTGGAGATTCCGCGGTCGCGGTCTGAAGCAAGTCACCGGCCGCGCCAACTATCGGGCCTTCGCCGAAGAACACACGCGAATGTTCGGTGAACAGATCGACTTCGAGGCCGAGCCGGACTTGCTGGGAACACCGCGCTACGCCGTTCGTTCGGCCCTTTGGTTCTGGCACGCCAACAATCTCTTTTCGCTGGCGGACGCAGGTATTAACCGTGCTGCTGCCGATAGCATTACTGCAATCATCAATCGTGGGACGGACTCCTATGGGCAGCGCTGGGAAAACGTTCGTCGGCTGAGCGAGTCGGGGGTCTTCGCAAACGTCTGTCGGTTCTCCGTCTCTCGCCCGCGCTTCGAGGATGCGGAATGAGAAGCGCCCTTCGGCTCCTTGCTGTTGTCTTGCTTATGGGCCTCGCCAGCCGGTCCGTTGGTCAAACAATCTTCGATGGCCCTTCGGTAGAAACCGCTGAGCTCCGGGTTGAACTGCGACCACAAGGCGAGGACCGATTTGATATCTATCTGACCGACAAAACAACGGGCCGACAGGCACACTACGAGTTTGACGGCGAGGGTGCGAACGATCCGGAACCGTTTCTGATTGTCGAGGGCCGCTACTGCGATACGTCGGTCATCCTGCTGACGATCGAGTTTCCTTGGCGGCATTCATTGCCGCAATACTCCCGCGTCTTGGACACCTACGCTTTTCGCATGTCGGACTTGGCTTATGTCGACATGACGGCTGGGCCGGCTACCGACATCGCCTTGCTCGACAGTTCTGAAACTGAAGCGGAAGACATGTCAATGCAAACACCGATCCTTGTTGAATGCATCGGGGATCGCGGTGGGAGCCTGTTCAGATTTGTAATGAAAACAGATGATTAGGATGTTAATCAGGTGGAGAAGGTTCGACGGCATGCCCATCCCCTCCGCCATCGACCCGCATCGAACCATGGTCGAACGCTCGATTCCCCGTTGGACTGGCCAGAACGATCAGCGGAACTGGTTTGCCCGTTTGTTCTGCGCTGCAAGACTGGCTGTCTCACTGATCCGTTTCGCCCGCGTGTCCGGCCGCCTCGCCTGCTTGATCCATTCCAGGATGCCGCGCCGGACGGATCGCGGAAAGGCGGCGAAATGCGCCGCAGCCTCGGGATACATCACCATTGCGGCGGCCAGATCGACGGGCACCTCCAGCCGTTCGACGTCGTCGAGAAAGGCCCACGATCCATCGGCCCGTGCCGTATCGACAGCCGCCAGTCCCGCCGGCGCCATCCGGCCGGCCGTCGTCAAGCGCGCGACGCGCGCCTTGTTCGCCGCCGACCACGCGCTGCGAGGCTTGCGCCGCGAAAGAAGCAGCATCGTGCGCCCTGCGTCCAGCTTTCGCGGCAGGCTGTCCACCCAGCCGAAGCACAGGGCCTCTTCGACGATCGCATCGTAGGGCAGATGGAGGTCCGGCCTCTGCTTCTTCCATGTGACCAGCCAGATGCTGCCGGAGGTTGCGTGATGCTCCGCGAGCCAGGCGCGCAACTGTGACCGGCTTGTCACCTCGACCCGCGGCAGATTGCTGCCAGCCGCCATCACCTCTGCCCCCGGAACCAGTCGCGCATGTCATCCGCAACGATAGCAGCCTCCTCCCATTCAAGGAAATGCCCGCCCCGGTCGATATCGGTCCAGCGCTGCACGTTGTAGCTTCGCTCCGCCCAGGCGCGGGGGGTGGCGAACATGTCGTGCGGCGTCATCAGCATGGCCGTCGGCACCGCGACCCGGCCCCATTGGCCCGGGGCGCGCAGGGTCTCGTAGTAGAGCCGCATGGACGATCCGATGGTCCCCGTCGCCCAGTAGAGGGTGAGGTTCGCCAAGAGCCGGTCGCGGCCATAGCGGGCGACGAAATCGTCGGCGTCGGTCCAGGCGTGGAACTTTTCCAGCACCCAGGCGGCAAGACCCGCGGGGCTGTCGTTCAGTGCGACGGCAAGGGTGTCGGGCTTCGACGCATGCAGCATCGCGTAGGCCATCTCGGATTGCATCCAGGCTTGCGCGCGGGCGACGAATTCGGCCTCTTCGGGTGACAGGTCGTCGGGGACATGACCGATGTAGGGATTGGTCCCCGACAGGTGCAGGCCCATCAGCCGGTCAGGCGATTGCAGCGCGATCTGCTGCAGCACTCCGGCACCCAGGTCACTGCCCCGCCCGGCGAAACGGTCGTATCCCAGGACCCCGGTCATCAGCCGGGTCATCAGGCCGGCGATGCGCGCCACGCCCATGCCGCGCGTTCTGGGTTGAGCGGAAAAGCCGAAGCCCGGCAGCGAGGGCACGATCACGTCGAAACTCAGGCCCGCGCGTTCGGCGGTCAGGAGCGGGATCAGGTCGGTCATCTGAAGGAAGGACGACGGCCAGCCGTGCAGGACCAGAAGCGGGACACGGCGGCCCCCTTGCCCCGTGGCATGGATGAAGTGGATCGCCTCACCGTCGACCTCGGCCACGAACTGCGGCAGCGCGTTCAGGTCTCGCTCGACCGCACGCCAGTCGAACCCCTCGGCCCAGTGCTCGACCAATGGACGGAGCCTGTCGGTGTCGATCCCATAGTCCCAGGCCGCGCCTTCGATGCGGTCGGGCCAGCGGGTCAAGCGCAGGCGGGTTTCAAGGTCTTCGAGAACGGCATCGGGTACGGCGATGGTGAAGGGGCGTGCGGCCATGGCGGACACCTTTGACTGGGTTGGAAGGGGGAAAAGCGCGGCGACGGCGGTTGCCGTGAAGAAGTCCCGGCGGGTCATCGGCGGTTCCTTTCGGTTTCGATGCCCCGCAGTTTCTTCGATGCCGGAAGGTTGAAAAATCTGCGCTGAAGCCTCAGACTGTTGTCCATGGAGGCAACACTGAACACCGATCACCTGCGCCTGTTCCTGACCGTGCTGGCGGCGGGCAGCTTCACGCGTGCGGCCAACCTCGCGGGCAGCGACAAGGCGCATGTCAGCCGGATCATCGCCCGGCTTGAGGATCAGCTCGGCACGCGGCTGCTGAACCGATCGACCCGGTCGCTTTCGCCCACCGATGCAGGGCGGGAACTTGCGGTCCGTGCACGCGCGATCCTCGACGCACTTGCCGAGACCGAGGATGCGCTCAAGGGTCGTGCCGATCATCCGCGCGGTCGCCTGCGCATAACCTGCGGCTACGAGTTCGGGCTGCTGGCGGTGAATGGCTGGGTGCGCGTGTTCCTGGACCGCTGGCCCGAGGTTTCGGTGGAAGTCGATTTCACCAATCGCGTGGCGGATATCGTGTACGAAGGCTTCGACCTCGCCATCCGCGTCGGGCGCATGGCTGACAGCGACCTGATCGCGCACAAGCTGTGCGAAGTGAGCTATGGCTTCTACGCCGCTCCCTCATTCGTGACCGCGCATGGTGCGCCCAGGCATCCGGCCGAACTTGTCGCAGATGGCTTCATCGGCTTCACGGGTTCGCCCGCCGAGGTCGTGCGCGGCACCGAGACCTGCGCGCTGCCCGCGCGGCCCCGCTACCTCGCAAATACGAACATGGCCGTCCGCGACATGGCCGTCGCGGGCCTTGGCATTGCGCTGCTGCCCCGGTTCCAGGCAACGCCCTTCGTCACCACAGGAAGCCTGACACCGGTCCTGTCCGGCTGGACGCGCCAGCCCGTCGAGGTCCATGCCGTCATGGCCACAAGGCGCCGGATGTCCGCCCTGGTCCGCGCGTTCCTGGATGTGGCGAGGACAGCAAAGCTCGACGGAGCGGAGGCGTAACCGCTCTCGTAGCCGCGAAATTGCGATGTCGGCCACGGCGGCGAGGCATTTCTTCGACACATCGCCGATCGCGTTGAAAAGAAGCGCGCCGGTTCCGGGGGTACGGCGGGGGATGCGCCCGGTCGGGATCCTTTGGGCTTGCGTGGCCCAGGATCCATTGCACTGCTGCGGCGATGCGCGATCGGCGAGCGTGCCCTTGGCTTGCGTCCTTGCACTGCCTAGGTGAACTGCACCGGAGGGCGCCATGCATAAATTCTCGCTTCTTGATCTTTCCCCGATCCCGGAAGGGAAGACCGCCGCAGACGCGCTCGCCTGCACGATCGACCTGGCCCGCGCCGCGGAGGGGTTCGGCTATCACCGCTACTGGCTGGCCGAACACCACAACATGCCAGGCATCGCCAGCGCCGCAACCGCCGTTGTCATCGGGCAGGTTGCCGCCGCCACAACGTCGATGCGCATCGGCGCCGGGGGCATCATGCTGCCAAACCATTCCCCGCTCGTGATCGCGGAACAATTCGGGACACTCGCGACGCTGTTTCCCGGCCGGATAGACCTGGGGCTGGGCCGCGCACCCGGCACCGACATGGCCACCGCCCGGGCGCTGCGCCGCCACATGGCGCCGGACGACAGCTTTCCCCACGACGTCCAGGAACTGATCGGCTATTTCGGGGAGCCGACGGAGGGAAGGCATGTGCGGGCCATTCCCGGAGAGGGGACGCAGGTCCCGGTCTGGATCCTCGGGTCGAGCCTCTATGGCGCCCAACTGGCCGCGCATCTGGGCCTGCCCTTCGCCTTTGCCTCGCACTTCGCTCCGGCGATGCTGGGCGAGGCGCTTGCCGTGTATCGCGGCACCTTCCGGCCTTCTGAGCGACTGCAGGAACCCTATGTGATGATCGCGGCGGGTGTCTGCGCTGCCGAGACCGACGCCGAGGCCGCGTTCCTGCGATCCTCGCAGGTTCTGGCGTTCGCGCGCCTCAGGACGGGGAAGCCGGGCAAGCTTCCCCTGCCCGTCCATGACATCGAGCAGGAGATTCCGGCGGCGGTCCTGGCGCAGGTCGGGCAGGCACTGTCCTGTTCGGCGACCGGCTCGCGCACGACGGTCCGGGACCGGCTGCAGGCGATCCTCTCGCTTCACGCCCCGGATGAACTGATGGTGACGGGGATGATACACGACCACAGTGCACGGGTCCGGTCCTTCGGGATCGCCGCAGAGGTCCTTGCCGAGTTGCGCGGCGGGATGGCGGCGGCCTAGCGAACGGGCCACCGCCATTGGCAGGTTCCGCGGGTCCAGCGGCACCGAGGCCCCCCGCGGCGAGGGTGTCGGAGCGGCACACCCTGCCCTCGCCGGTCGGACTGTTCGCGAGTCACTCGGCCACGCCCAGGACAATCGTGGTGCCCAGCCGTTCCAGCGTGAAGTCGTCGATCAGGATGCGCACCACGACATCCCATTCGCCCGCGGCCGGCAGGATGGCATCGGCCTGCCACAGCCCATCGCCGACCGAGCGCCCGGAGACCTCGACCGGGCCGAGTCCGGTGCCGGGATGGGTGAAGACAAGATCCACCGCCTTGGGATGAACCGGATGGAAATCAGGATCATGCGGCGCGATCTGGATGCGGTTGACACCCGGCTGACCGGGCAGGATCTGCAGGTCCCCCCCTGAAAGCCGTCCGTGGACATGGGCAACCACCACAGGTTCGGCCATGGCGCGGGGCGGCGGGGTCAGGCGGAACGCGCCGGTCAGCGCCAGCAGCATCGCCATCAGGGCGATCTCGGTCCTCAGCGACCAGCAGAACGCCCCCGCCTGACCCTGCGACGCGGAAGGGGCAAGGCGCCAGCGGTTCAGGGCGGCCAACCCGAGGATCATTGCGGCAAGGCCCAGCTTTGCCGAAAGCACCTGGCCATAGGCCGTGGCCAGCAGCACGCCCGCCCCGCGGAGCCCGGGTTCCAGCTGCACCCAAGACAACGCGGCACCCGACGCAACCAGTATCACAACCAGGGGCGGGGCGACGCGGCCAAAGGGTGCAAGTGCGGCCATCCGCCCGCCCGGCGTGACCAACAGGCAGAGCGTGCCGGACCAGAACAGCGCCATCGCCGCATGCAACGCCACAACAGCGGCCGACCACGGCGCAGCCGTGCCGGCATGGCCCGCCACCGCGAAGGACAGGCCGGCGGAACACAGCGCCGCAACCGCCATGCCGCGCGACCCCGCCATCGCCATCGCAAGGGCCCCGCCCGCCAGGACCGCCGCCGTCAGGAACGGCGAGTGGATGAGCAAACGCCACGCCCCGGGCGTGCCCAGCGTCGCAATGCCCCCGGCCAGATCGGCCGCCTGCCCGGCCAGCAACACCAGTGCAGCGGGGCCCACGCCCCAGGCACCCACGCGGACCGCCCTCGGCACAGACGAACGGAACAGTGCCGCCGCCGCCAGCCCACCGACACCGAAGGCCAGTGACAGCGTCAGCGCCGCCCGCGCGGCCGCAGCAAGCTGCGCGGCCGCCTGAGCGGCGGCTGCCTCGATCACGGCGGTTTCCGCTCCGATCGAGAAGACATGTGTGCCGGCCAGCGGATGCCCGTCGGCCGAGACAACACGCCAGCTCAGCACATGCGTGCCCCGCGCTGCATCCCCGGGCACGGTCACGATCAGACGGTTTCCGACTGCGCGCGCGGCGGTTTCGGCGGTCGTCCCGTCGGGCATCGTCCAAAGCGCCGCCAGCGGTCCGACCGGTTCGTTGAACGTCAGCACCACCTCTGGGGGGGCGATGTCGAGAATTGCGCGCGACGGTGGCTCGGCGCCGCGCAACTGGGCATGGGCAAGCGCCGCGCATGGCGCGAGGATGAGCGCCACCACAGCCAGGAAAATGCGAGCAAACAACATCGGCGTTCAGCCTTTGCGGGGGCCCCCGGCCCCATGCCGGGGCCGCGGGCGGGACGCCTCAGTTGCTGGCGGGGACGATCCGGATGCCCGGTGCAGGGCTCGGCAGGTCATGGCCATCCTGACCAGCCGCCGGTATCTCGATCCAGCGTTCGGCCTTGGTCGCGCATTCCTGCACGATCGGGATATACAGCGTCTCGCCCGCCGGGAGGGCATCGGTGAACCGGCCGCGGAAGATGAACTCGTCGTAGTGTTCGTCGGACAGTTCGCCCTCCCAGACGATTTCCTTGACGCCTTCGGCGACTTCGCTGCCGTAAAGCGTGTAGGATCGCGCGTAGGCGCCGCTGACCGTGCTCAACGTCCAGCCTGCCTTGGGCATCGGCTTTACCGAGATCACACCCTCGGGGACCTGGATGCGCACGCGCAACGTGGCCTCGCCCTCGCAGCCATGCGGGATGCGGGCGACGATCCGCTGGGTCGAGTTCTGTGCCGCCTCGGCATTCTCGAAGGTGGCGTGGGCCAGGGCGGCCGGTGCACCCAGCACCAGGGCGGCCATCGTGCAGATGACTGTTTTCATGTTCGTTTTCCTGTGATGTCGTTGTCTTGCTTCCCCTGCGGACGCCAGCGCCAGATCGGCCGCACCGAACGCAGCCGGCCACAGGCGCCCTTGGGGGGTGCTGTCAGGGGCAGACTGCGGCGCAGTTGCCCCGGTTGCCGTCAGATCTGCAGCACGGGAGGGCCGCGCGCTGGGGGCAGCCCGATGATCGCGCCCGCGGCGCACAGGCTCGCAACGGGCGCCTGAACGGTCCGCGCGCTGCGGATCAGCGCCGGCAGACCCGGCGCCGCAGGCGGCGCGGCGAACGACTTGGAAAGCGTGCAGGCCGGACAATCACCCGTCGCATGGCCGGGCGTGCCCGAATGGTCCGCATGGCACAGATCGTCGACGGATCCACCGGCGGCGAGGAACGCCAGAAGTTGCGGATCCGGTGCAACCGCCGTCGCGGAGAGAGGGCGGTGCGCCATAGACACGGCGACAACCGCCACCGTGCAGATCACGGCCAGCAGGCGGGAAAGGAACTGCGCCAGTCTACGATCCATGCCGTTATCTATGGCAGAACAGCCAAGGCCCGCAATGCGGATCAGTCCGCGCCGCACATGCGGGGCGCGATCCAGGCGCGCGGCAGATCGCCGCCCACATGCGCCCTGGCAGGGTCAGCATCCCGCCGACAGCCCCCCTGCGTCCGCCCGGGCCTCTTCCGGGTCCGGGAAGGTCCAGTCGTCCTGACCGGCGGGCGCGGGCTGCAGGGCGCTGATCCGGCGATAGACCGCGCGTGCCGACAGAAGATGCGCGCGCATCGTGGCCTCGGCCCAATCCGTGTCCCGCGCGGCAAAGGCATCCACGAGGTCACCGTGCTGCGCATTGCTGCGCGCCAGTTCGTGCAGCGTCCAGTTGCTGAAGGTCGGGCTGACGACGGGCTTGCGTGCCACCAGGTTGACCAGTTCGGCGAACAGGGCGTTTCCGCCCTGCGCCCAGATGACGCGATGGAACCTCGCGTTCAGTTCGCGATAGAGCCGCCGGTCGGGCCCGGCGTCATGCAGCGCCGATTCCATGTCGGCGTGCAGCGCGCGCAGGTTGTCGACGAACGGTTTCTCGGCCCGCGCCATCGCCATGCCGACCGCCACGGGTTCAAGGGCAGACCGGGCGGTGAAGATGTGGATCACCTCAGCGGGATCGAGATCGACAAGCACGGCGCGGCGATAGGCCTCGCGCCGGATCACGCCCTCGGCCTGAAGTCGGCGCAGCGCTTCGCGGATCGGGGTGCGGCTGACACCCAGGCGGGCACCAAGTTCACCCTCGGGCAGCACGTCACCCCCGATATAGACCCCTGCGGCGATCAGGGCCCGAATCTTGTCGTAGATATCGTCGGCCATGTCCGGTCCACTTCCTGCCCCGCCCTACGCGAACCCACGCGCATGCAGCCAATCCGTAACGACGCCAGTCGCCTCTGCAAGCTTTTCGGGTTGATTGACGAAGTAATGATTGGCGCCCTCGATCACCGTCATGTGGCGGTCCTGGGATGCCACGGCAGCAAAGATCGCGGATGTGTGCGGCTGCGGGGCGGCGTCGTCGGCTCCGCATTCCACCGCCAGGAACGGCACCGTCACATCCCGGCCCGTCACCAGCGAGTTCGCGCGGCTGTGGGCGGGCGACCACTGGGAAAGCCAGCTGCGCAGGGTCGAGAACCGCGCGAGCCCGGCGGGGCCGTTGTTCACGGTTTCCGGGTGCCCGAGAAAGCACCAGCCTGGTCGGCGCCCGTTGGGGTCGATCGAGGGATCGAGGAACCGGGGATCCGCCATCGTGCGATGGGTAATGAACGAACGTTCCAATTCCTTGCCGCGGCGGCTGCGCAGGTCGGCCAGCCGTTCGAGCACCCGTGCCGTGATCCGCTCCATCCGGGCGGATTGCGCCGCCCGGAACCGCGCAAGGAAGTCCGGTCCATACGGAGTCGTCCGGTTTTCATACCCCGGATGATAGAGATCGAGCTCCGGGTCGCGGTCATCGGGATCGTCCTCGGACCGCACCGAGGGGTCGAGCCATTCCGCGAGCAGATGCGCGCGCGAGGAGTGGGCGGCAAGGCTCAGCACCGCATCCGCCGGGATCAGGCCCGCCCCGGCCACATCAACCGGATCGCCGGCTGGTGTCTGGGTGATCGTCGGCCGTTCGGCCTGCGACTGGTACAGCATGGTCAGCGATCCGCCGCCGCTCCAGCCGCAGAGCACCACCCTGTCGTAGCCCCAGTCCTGGCGGGCAGCCCGGATGTAGGCGCCAAGGTCCAGCAGGACGTTTTCCATGATCAGCGCGGTGTCGTTCCGCTGATAGCGGCTGCCCGCGCACAGCACATGAAAGCCCCGCTCCGCCAGTGCGCGCGGCAGCGGCAGCAGTTGCAGCGTCGATGCCGGATGCATGAAGATCAGCAGCGTCCGCGAGGGACGGCCCTTGGGGCGGATCAGAATGCCCTCCAGGTGCGTCAGCCCCTGCGAGCCGGTAAAGCCATAGGTTTCGGTATAGGATCGGGTCGCGGAAAACGCGATGTGTTTCCAGTCGTGCTGCAGGTCGGTCATGTCTGCGGTCATCCCAGTGGTCGGGCCAGAATTCCGGTATCGCCGTCCTCTGTCACGCGATCTGCCGCGGGACGCGCAAGGCCGGGAAACTGACCCGTCAGGGTCATGTCGTGGATATGGCACCGCACGCGGCGCCCCCCCGGCATCAACCCGAGTTGCGGCTCGACCGCGCGGCAGAGGTCGGTCGCATGCGGGCATCGCGAGGAAAATCGGCAGCCGGGCGGAATGTTCATCGGCGAGGGCACATCGCCACGAAGTTCCACGCGGTCGGGCGCCTCGGCGGGATTCATCCGGGGGATCGCGGCCATCAGCCGCTGCGTATAGGGATGCAGCGGCGCAGCGAGCACGTCTTCCGCCGGGCCCTCCTCGACGATGCGCCCGAGATACATCACCGCGACATGGCGGCAGATATAGCCCACAGTCGCGATGTCATGCGAAATGTAGAGGACCGCCAGGCCAAGGTCGCGCGACAGTTCGTCCAGCAGTTCCAGCACACTGGCCTGGATCGACACATCCAGCATCGACACAGGCTCGTCCGCCACGATGAAGCGCGGCTCCAGCACGAGCGCACGCGCAATGGCCACGCGCTGCCGCTGGCCGCCGGAAAGGTCGCTGGGGAAGCGGTCAATGTTCTCGGCTGCTGGCATCCGCACGAGATCGAGCGCCCGCGCAACCCGACGCCGCCGGTCAGCCGCGTCGCCGATACGGTGGATGATCAGCGGCTCCTCGATGATCTGGCCGACCGTCAGGCGCGGGTTCAGCGAACTGTAGGGATCCTGGAAGATGATCTGTGCCTGACGGCGATAGGCCTTGAGCCTGCGGCCCTCGACATGGGTCACATCCTCGCCGCGAAAGGTGATCCCGCCGCCGGTCGGCTGGTGCATCCGCACCAGCGACATGCCCAGCGTGGACTTGCCGCATCCGGATTCGCCCACGAGGCCCACGATCTCGCGCTCCCGGATCGACAGATCGACCCCGTCCAGCGCCCGCGCGACCGCCGGCCTGACACCCGCCAGCGCGCTGAAGATGCCGGTCCTGCCCTGAAAATGGGTCTTCAGGTCGCGCGCATCGACGACCACCGGGGAGAGCGGAGATGGGGGGGCGGTCATGTGCCGGCCTTCATGTTGCGCCAGGTTTCGGGGCGGCGGGCCGCCGCGCGGAAGGCGTGCGCCTGGTCGACGTGGTGGCAGGCCGCCGTCTGCCCGCCCAGGGTGACGGGGACCGGTGCCTCGGCATGGCAGCGACCCGTGGCGAAGGGGCAGCGCCCGGCAAAGCGGCACCCCGGCGGCGGTGTCAGCAGGTTGGGAACCGTTCCCGGGATCGAGACAAGCGGCTGCCGCGGCTGACCGCGCACCGGCAGGCGCGGAAAGGCGTTCTGCAGGCCCATGGTGTAGGGATGCAGCGGCCGTTCCAGCACATCGGCGGTGGGGCCGGTCTCGGCCACCTTGCCCGCATACATCACCACGGTCGTTTCACACATCTCGGCCACGACCGCGATGTCATGCGTCACCAGAATCATCGACCGGCGCATGTGTTCATGAATGCCCCGGATGCGCGACATGATCTGCGCCTGCATGATCGGGTCGAGCGCCGTGGTCGGTTCATCCGCCAGAAGCATCCCGGCGTTCAGTGCCAGCGCCATCGCAATCACTGCCCGCTGGCGCATCCCGCCGGAAAACTGATGCGGAAATTCGCGCAGGCGGGACGCGGGCAGCCCGACAAGGGCAAACATCTCTTCTGCCCGCGCCCAGGCCACCGCCCGTCCGACCGGTTCATGCGCGCGGATCGCCTCGATGATCTGGTCACCGATGCAATAGACCGGGTCCAGCGAGTTCATGGCGCTTTGGGTGATCAGCGCGATGCGGGTCCAGCGGATGTCCTCAAGCGCCCTGTCCGACAGGCGCAGGATGTCCTGACCATCCAGCAACGCCTGTCCGCCGACGGTGGCGGTGTCAGGCTGCAGCCCCATCAGCGCCTTGACCACCGTGCTTTTCCCGCAGCCGCTTTCGCCCACAAGTCCGAGGTTCGTGCCGGGTTGAACGTCAAAACTGACGTCGTCCACCGCACGGAACGGGCCGCGCGACGTCGCATAGGTCACCGACATGCCCCGAACCTGCAACCGAGCGGCGGGCTTGGCCGCCAGGCGCTCGTTCAGCCGGGCAAGATCGCCTGCAACTGCCGATACCGTCGGAGCGGGAACAGCGGGTGCCATCACGGCCTCCTCAGGCGCGGGTTGGTCTGTTCCTCATAGGCCCGCCCGATCAGGTAGAGCGAGGATACCAGCATCACGAGGGCCAGCGACGGCGGGACGACCCACCACCAGGCGGTCCGCAGGTTGCCGCTGCCGAACGCGGTGTTCAACATCTGACCCCAGCTGATCACCGTCGGATCGCCCAGCCCGAGGAAGGACAGGCTGGCCTCGGTCAGCACCGCGAAGGCGACCGACATCGTGACCCACAGCAGGACGACCCGGACGATATTGGGCAGGATGTGCCGCATGATGATGTGCAGATGCGACGCGCCGGCCGCGCGCGCCCATTTCACATAGACCCTTTCCCGTTCGGTCAGCACCGCCGACCGGATGATCCGCGCGCCGTTGCGCCAGAACAGGATGGTGATGACCAGGATGATGTTCTCGATGCTCGGGCCCAGAAGCGCCACGGCGACGATCGAGAAGGGCAAGGTCGGAATCGACAGCGCAACGTCGGTCAGTCGCATAAGCGCATCATCGACATAGCCGCCGAAGTAGCCGGACACGACGCCCACCACCGTCGAGATGAACCCCACGGCCACGGCGGCGACCATTCCGACCAGCAGCGCCACCCGGAACCCGTACAGGAACTGGCTGAACACATCGTTTCCGAAAGCCGTCGTGCCGAGCAGATGCGCCGAGGTGGGCGGAGACAGCCGGTTCAGCCGGCCGCTTTCGGTCATCATCGCCTTGAACGGCTCGTAGGGTGCAATCCAGGGCGCGGCAATGGCGATCACCACGAACACCAGCAGCACCGCCATGCCCACCAGGGCAAACTTGTCCTGCATCAGGTTGCGGAACGATTCCCGCGCGGCACCAAGGGCGCTGCGGCCGTGGATGACCTGCGGATCGGGAGCATCGGTCATTTGTACACCACCCGCGGATCAAGCTTGCCATAGGCCAGGTCGGCGGCCAGGTTGGCCAGCACGATCATGACCGCCAGCAGGAAGAACGCGGCCTGCGCCAGCGGATAGTCCTGCCGGGTCACGGCCAGCACCAGTTCCCGCCCGACTCCGGGCCAGCTGAAGACGATCTCGATCACCACGATCCCGGCGATGGTCTCGGCCAGTGCGGGGAACAGCCAGGTGATCAGCGGCAGCATCGAGTTGCGCGCCGCATGCCAGGCCACGCGCCATTGTGGCACGCCCTTCGCGCGGACAAGCTCGATGTAGTCCTCGGTCCGGTTCTCCACCACGCCCGAGCGCATCAACAGCAGGTTCTCGGGCAGGAAGTAGATGATGACCGCCAGCAGCGGCAGCGCCAGATGATGCAGGAAATCCAGCGTGAAATAGCGTGCAAACCCTGTCGTCTGGCCCGGATCGCCCATGCCGAAGCCCGGAAACCACCCCAGCGTGCTGGAAAACACGGTCAGCAGCGCGATCCCGATCACGAAGTTCGGCACGCCCCGGATCACCGTGGCCAGGAAGATGCCCGATCGTTCCACCCGTCCGCCGCGCCGGGCCCAGCCCACGGCCGTGCCGATGGCCGCCCCCAGAGCCGCGCCCAGCAGGAGCCCCGGAACGGCAATCCACAGCGTGTTGATGATCAGCGGGAACAGCACCTCCCACACCGGCTTGCGATAGAAGAAGGACGACCCGAAGTCGCCCTGCAGCAGGTTGCCGAGGTAGGCGACATACTGGTCCCACAGCGTTCCGGTCAGGCCCCAGCGTTCCAGCAGGGCCTGCCGGGCTTCCTCGGTCATGCCACGCTCCATCAGGATTGCGGTCGGGTCCGCCGGCATCACGCGGAACATGAAGAACATGATCGTGGTGACGGCCCAGACGACCAGCACGCTCTGGGCCAGGCGGCGGAGGATGTAGGCACGCATGAATCACCCGGTCTGGTGCGGCAGGATTTTTCGGGCGCCAAGCGGGCGCCCGGGCAGAGTGCGGCAAGGTGCAAGAGGAAAGAAGGCCCGCCCGCGCGCCCTGCGCGGGCGGGCCCAAGGTGGGGAGTTACTTCTTGGGATAGTGCAGGCGGCCCTGCGCATCCCAGCCATAGCCCGCATCGGCCAGAACCTTGCGCGCCGCCTCGACGTCGAAGGGGATCGTGGGCAGGTCGGCATTGTGCCACATGCCCAGCTGCGTGGGCACCGGCCCCTCGCCCGCAGGCACCGCAAACCCCAGCCAGCCCTCGATCGCCGCACGTTCCTTGGAGGTCGCCATGCGCAGCGCCTTGCGGAAAGCGGGGTCGGTGAACGGTTCCTTCTGGTTGTTCAGCCAGACCAGCATCGTGCCGTGCGAGGGGATTTCCAGAAAGTCGAGGAAATCGTTCTGCGCGGCAAGGTCGCTCATCGCGGCGACGGGCAGCACCATGCTGGCGACATCTCCGGTTCCCGCCAGCATGGCCGAGCGGATCGCATCGGCCTGCCCCAGGGCCAGGCGGCGCAGGCCGTCATAGGCCGGGGCCTGGAAGTGGTCTGCGAAGGTCTCCAGCTCGTGCGTCTCGTTCACGCGCCACGACTTGAACTTGAACGGCCCGCTGCCGATCGCCGCGCCATCCGCCACCACGTCGCGCGCCACCATGTCACCCGCATAGCCCGACCAGACATGTTCCGGCAGGATGAAGGCATAGGTCAGGACGGTCGTGACAAAGGTCGCGTCGGGCGCCTTCAGCTTCACGTTGAAGGTCAGATCGTCGATCTTCTCGGCACCTGCCAGATTGGCGATGCGCGACGACATTGCCGGGGGCTGCAGTTCCACGACCTTGTTGATGGTGAACACCGCGTCATCGGCCGTCACCGCCTCGCCGTCGTGGAAGCGCATGCCCTCGCGCAGCGTGATCCTTACCGTCGTCGGATCGGTGAATTCCCACGAGGTCGCGGCCCAGGGAACGGTCTGGCCCTGCGCGTTGTTCTTGGCGAAGGTGTCATAGATGAACCGCATCCAGCCCACCGCGCCCTCTTCGGCCATCGGGTTGTAGGTGGTGACATCCTCGTAATGCGCCCAGTCAAGGATGCGGTCGTCGGTCAGCGGGCGGGCGGAAAGCCAGGGGTCGACCAGGCCTTCGTGCGCCGCAACCGGTGCCGGGCTGGTGACGTTCTCCCATTTCTTGCTGTTCCACAGGATGCCGTAGACGGTGTTCGTGGCGGGCCACCAGGGCATCACGTCATAGAAATGCTGCTGGGCCGCATGCACAGCCGCGATCCGCTCGGGCTGGTCCACGATCTCGCGCTGACCCTTGACCATGGCGGTATAGGCCTCGTCGCACCATTTTGCACCGTTGCGGCGTGCGCCGCAGGCACCAAGGTCATGCAGCCAGTAATGCGGATCGACCCGGTCGGGGTCGGCGCCGACGGTGAACACCGCCATGTCCTCGAGCCCGCCGCCAACCATGATGTTGGAGATGAAGCTGCTGAACTGGACGGGCTGCATCCGGAAGCCCAGTCCAAGCTTGGACCATTCCTCGCTTATCACGCGGGCCGACTGTTCGTACATCGGGCCCATGTCGGTCGAGTAGTAGGCGATCTGAAGGTCGGGGACCGGCTCGCCCAGATCCTGGGCGGCGGCCGGTGCGCAAAGCGCGACAATGCTTGCCGGCAGCCACAAGGGCGCAGCCAGCCTCCTGATGGTGGCAGTCATTCTGGTATCTCCTCCCAAACACCTGGCCACTCTCCGCAGCAGGTCGGCGGCACGCTCTGGCGGCGATGCGCGATGACCCGTCCTCAGCCGGTGTATGCAAAAAGTGTATACGAAAAGATCCGATGTCAACCAAATTCGCTTGATTTGCGGACGTCATTGGAAAGACTGAATACAGTAGCAGGTCCGGGGGTTCGATCGGCGGCCACGGGATGCCGCAACGATTCCACGGGCGACGGGGGGGTCTGTCATGAGACGGTCATGGGTCGAGACGGCAAACGATCCGTCCTGCGATTTTCCGCTTGCGAACCTGCCCTACGGCGTCTTTGCGGCGCCGGGCCGCGATGCGCGCTGCGGGGTGGCGATCGGCGACCGCGTGGTCGACCTGGCGGCGCTGTCGGCGGCGGGCCTTCTGGGCGAAGGGGCCGGAAAGCTCGGCTTCGACCAGCCTGCGATCAACCGGTTCATGGCGGCGGGTTCCGCAGCATGGGCGACGATGCGGGCGCGGCTGACCGATCTGCTGGCCGAGGGTGGCGCGGACGACCTGCGCCGGAATGCTGCGCTATGCGCGGCGGTACTTGTGCCGATGGCCGAAGCGCGGATGCAGCTTCCGTTCTGCGTATCCGGCTACACCGATTTCTATGCGGGTCGCCAGCATGCGGTGAACGGTGGCACCCTGCTGCGTGGCCCGCAGAACGCCCTGACACCCAACTGGCCGCACATGCCCATCGCCTACAACGGCCGCGCCTCGACCGTCGTCGTGTCGGGAACGCCCGTACGGCGCCCGCTGGGTCAGTACCGCCCCGAGGGGGCCGAGATGCCGGTGCTCGGGCCGACCCGCCGGCTTGACCTTGAGGTCGAGTTCGGCGCGGTCGTGGCGCTGCCCACCGACCTGGGCCAGACGCTGACCGTGGCCGAATCCTGGGAACGCCTGTTCGGCTTCGTGCTGCTAAACGACTGGTCGGCCCGCGACGTGCAGCGATGGGAAGGCCAGCCGCTGGGTCCGTTCCAGGCAAAGGCCTTTGCGACCACGATCAGCCCCTGGGTCGTCACCCGCGCAGCGCTCGAACCATTCCGCCGCGGCCCGCCGCATCGGGATACGGCATTGCTTCCCTATCTGCATGAACCGGAGGACTATTTCCTCGACCTGACGCTCGAGGCACATCTGACGCCCGAGGGCGCGCCGGGTGCCAGCCGGATCGTGCGCACCAACACGCGCCACCTGTACTACTCGGCCCCGCAGATGCTTGCCCATCACGCGCTGTGCGGGTGCCGTATGGATACCGGCGACCTGCTGGGGTCAGGCACGATCTCCGGCCCCGAACGCGAGAATTTCGGCTGCCTGATGGAGCAGACATGGGGCGGGCGCGACGACGTGGTGCTGGAACGGGGCGGCGTACGCCGGTTCCTGGAGGACGGCGATACGGTCACCCTGACGGGGTGGGGCGAAACGGACGGCCGGCGGATCGGCTTCGGAACATGCGAGGGTCGGATCCTGCCCGCCCATGCCCTGCCAGTGGGAGCAGCCTGATGCGGATGTGCCGGTTCGATGACAACCGCCTTGGCGTGGTGCGCGGCAACGTCGTGCATGACGTGTCAGAGGTGCTGGAGGCGCTGCCGTTGCATCGCTACCCCCTGCCCGATCACGATCCGCTGGTCGCCGCGCTGCCCGAACTTCGCCCCCGGATGGAGGCCGTGGCGGATCGCCAGCCCGGCATTCCCCTGGCGACGCTGCATCTGCTGCCGCCCGTTGCCTCGCCGCGCAAGATCGTGGGGGCACCGGTGAACTACCGGCTGCATCAGGACGAGGCGCTGGCCGATGCCGCAATTCACCACGGCACGCACATCCTGCCCATCGACAAGGCCGGCCTGTTCCTCAAGGCGACCAGTTCGCTCATCGGGCCGTCGGCCCCTGTGGTCATCCGCTTTCCCGAGACCCGCAACGACCATGAGATCGAACTGGTCGCCGTCATCGGCAGCCGGGCCGACCGCGTGGGCCGGGCCGGGGCGCTGGCACATGTGGCGGGATATGCCATCGGGCTGGACATGACGGTGCGGGGCACGCAGGAGCGCAGCATGCGCAAGTCCTGCGATTGCTACAGCGTGCTCGGGCCGTGGATGGTGACGGCGGATGAAATCCCCGACCCGTCGGCGCTGGAAATGGAACTGACGGTGAACGGGGCGACACGGCAGAAAGCCTCGACCTCTGCCCTGTTGCGCGATGTCGCGACGCTGATCGAGATGGCATCGGCCTTCTACACCCTCATGCCCGGCGACCTGATCTATACCGGCACGCCCGAGGGTGTGGCGCCCGTTCAGGGCGGCGACGTGATGCGGGCAAGCATCGGCGGAATCGGCACGATGACCGTCGCGGTGCGCTGACCGCCGCCCCGATGACACCGGACCCGGCGCGTCAGGCCCGCCCCGCGATCAGGTCGGCTGCCCGTTCGGCGATCATGATCACGGGCGAGGCCGTGTTGCCCGACACGATACGGGGCATGACGGATGCGTCGGCAATGCGCAGACCGTCCATGCCCCGCAGCCTGAGTTGCGGGTCGACCACGGCCTGCGGGTCGGTCCCCATGCGGCACGTGCCGACCGGATGGAAGATCGTGGTGGCGATGTCGCCTGCCTTGGCGATCAGCGCTTCGTCCGTGTCGAAACCGGGGCCCGGCAGCCATTCCTCGGGTGTGAACCGCCGCAGGGCCTGTGCGCCCATGATGCGGCGTGCCTGCCGGATCGAGGCAAGCGCGACGCGGCGATCCTCGTCGGTCGACAGGTAGTTCAGGCGGATGTCGGGCTGAACCGCCGGGTCCGCCGACGTTGCATGCACATGCCCGGTCGAGGTCGGCCGCAGGTTGCACACCGACACGGTGATTGCCGGAAACGGATGCAGCGGATCGCCCAGGCGGTCGGTCGACAGGGGCTGGACATGATATTCCAGGTCGGGCGTTTCCCGTTCGGGGCCGGAGCGGGTGAACATCCCGAACTGGCTGGGCGCCATCGCCATCGGTCCGCTTTGTGTCAGCGCATAGCGCAGCGCGATCCGCGCCCTGCCCCACAGGCTGCCCGCCATGTCGTTCAGTGTGCGCGTCCCATGCACCTTGTAGACCGTGCGGATCTGCAGATGATCCTGCAGGTTCTCGCCGACCCCGGGCAGGTCGTGAACCGGTTCGACGCCCAGCGATGCCAGTCGCGCGGCCTGCCCTATCCCCGAAAGCTCCAGCAGTTTCGGGCTGTTGATCGCGCCTGCGGCGAGAATCACCTCGGCCCCGGCCGCGGCATGGAAAGGTGCGTTGTCGGCCAGCCACTCGACACCCGTCACCCGCCGCCCCGCGCAGGTCAGACGGCGGACCAATGCGCCTGTCACCACGCGCAGGTTGCCGCGCCGCATCGCAGGGCGCAGGAAGCCCCGCGCCGTGCTCCAGCGGACACCGCGCCGCTGATTGACCTCGAAGAACCCCGAGCCCTCGTTCGACCCGTCGTTGAAATCGGCGCGCGGATGGATGCCGAACTCTCGCGCGCCGTCCTGAACGGCGCGCAGGATCTCCCAGTCCAGGCGTTGCTGTTCCACCCGCCATTCGCCGCCAGCGCCGTGCAGGTCGGTCGCGCCGCGCCAGTGGTCCTCGGAGCGGCGGAAATAGGGCAGCACATCGTCCCAGCCCCAGCCCGCGTTGCCAAGCTGGCGCCAGTGGTCATAGTCGGCCGCCTGCCCGCGCATGTAGATCATGCCGTTGACCGAGGTGCAGCCGCCCAGCACCTTGCCGCGCGGATAGACCAGGCTGCGCCCGTTCAGGCCGGGTTCCGCAACCGTCCGCATCATCCAGTCCGTGCGCGGGTTGCCGATGCAGTAGAGATAACCGATGGGAATCCGGGTCCAGTGATAGCGGTCTGACCCCCCGGCCTCGAGCAGCAGGACGCGGGCCCGGCCATCCGCCGTCAGTCGGTTGGCCAGCACGCAGCCCGCGGTTCCGGCCCCGACGACTATGTAGTCATAGCTGCCTTCGTCGGTCATGGCCGCGCCAGCGCCTGCAGGTCGGCCCAGAACGGTTCAATCGCCGTGACCAGACGCGACCAGACACCGAAGCGCCGGTCATGCATGGCGCGGGCGGCGGGATCGGGTCGCAGATATGCCTTTGGGCGTGTCATCGCGGCGACGGCGGCCTCCTCATCGGCATAGAGCCCGGTTCCGACCGCCGCTGCAATGGCCGCGCCAAGCGCACCCGTCTCCTCGGCCGCGCCGAGCATGACAGGCAGACCCAGCACATCCGCCATCATCTGCGGCCAGTGCGGCGAGCGGGTTCCTCCACCCGACAGTGCCACCTGGGTGATCGCGGCACCGGCCGCCAGCATCACCTCGACATGGCGGCGGTGTTCGAAGGCGACCCCCTCGAACAGCGCACGCAGCATGTGCCCCTCGCCGTGCCAGCCGGCAAGGCCAAAGAAACCGCCCCGCTGATGCGCGCCACCCCGCCCGCCATACAGGAACGGATGGAACATCGGGTCATCCGCCGCCGGGGTCACGCCACCGACGCAGGCGTTGACAAGTCCGAAGGGGTCGTCGTGGTGGGCGCCCCGCTCCACCAGTGTCCGGACATACCATTCCAGATTGGCGGCAGACGTCGCGCTGTTGTCCATGCTGCCGAAGCGGCCCGGACCGAACGCGGTGACCATGAAGACGCGCGGGTCGCGCAGGGGGACCGCACCGAAGATCTGGTTGATGGACCAGCTTCCCAGGACAACCGAGGCGGCCCCGTCACCCACCGCACCCGACCCCAGCGCCGAGGCCACCACGTCGAAGTAGCCCGCAACAACAGGTGTGCCCGGCCGGAGCCCTGTCTCTGCCGCCGCATGTTCCGTCACTGCGCCCGTCACGCTGGTCGGACGGGCTAGCGGTGGCAGCAAGGGCATGGCATCCGCCAGCCCGTAGAGCGCCATCAGCGCGGGGTCATAGGTCGCCTCGGGCAGGCGCAGCAGACCCGCCCCCGACATGTCCGAGATTTCGCTCCGGCGTTCCCCGGTCAGGTGCCATCCAAGAACATCCTTGGCAAAGCAGAGCGTTCCTGCCTGTTCGTAGAGGTCGGGCCGATGCTGTTTCAGCCATGCCAGAAGCACCGGGGTCTGTGCGGGCCATGGTCGCTGAAGGCAGATGTCATGCAGTGCCGTCCCCGCCCTGCGGTCGAGCGCCTCGGCCAGCGCGGCCCCCCGGCTGTCGAGCGACTGGATGCCCAGCATCGGCAGGCCGCGCCTGTCCAGCAGATACAGCCCGTTGCCATGCCCGGCCAGCCCGATGCAGGCAACGCGCCCGCCCGCGCCCCCGGCCTGTTCCAGGCAGCCCGCGATTGCGGTGCGCGCATTCGCCCACAGTTCGGCGACCGGGCGTTCCACCATCCCGGCGGCAGGTTTCAGCGTGGTGCCGTCGATGCCATGCCGCGCGATCTGGTGTCCGGCCCGGTCGAACAGCACGGCCTTGACGACGGTGTTGCCGATGTCGATGCCAAGGATCAGGTCAGGCGCCACGGCGGTAGATCTCCCATGCCGCCGGACCGTCCGCACCGTCGTGGATGATCGCCATCAGGGCGGCCACGACGGCGCCCGGATTGGCGTGCTGATAGATGTTGCGGCCATAGACCAGGCCACGCGCGCCCTGCGCCACCAGAGCCGCCGATTTTTCCAGAACCACCCGCAGGTCTTCCTTGCCGCCGCCGCGCGCCAGCACCGGGACACGGGCGGCCTCGACCACCCGGTGGAAATCGTCCGGGTTGGTGGTCGGATCCGCCTTGATGATGTCGGCCCCCATCTCGGTCGCCAGCCGGACCAGCGTGACGATCTTCTCGGCATCGCCATCCACCTGATAGCCGCCGCGCACCTCGTTCGGCAACATGACGAGCGGCTCGATCATCAAGGGCATGCCATAGCGCGTGCAGTCCGCACGGACCCGCGCGATGTTGGCGACGCACTGGCGGAACAGGTCCGGCTCGTCCGGCAGCATGAAAAGGTTGACCACCACGCAGGCCGCATCCATCTCGACCGCCGGCAGCACCGGCTCGGCGGCATTCTGCAGTTCGGCCCACATGACGCGGTGGCGGGCGGCATTGTAGGGGTTTCCCATGTCCAGGCGCATCACCAGTGCCGGCTTGTCGCGTTCGGGCCTCGCCTGCAGCAGGTCGGCCTGACCATAGCTCATCTGGATGGCATCGGGCTGCGCCGCGACCAGCATGTCGACCACGCGGCCCATATCTTCCAATCCCACCAGAAAGCCCGGTTCGTTGCACACTCCGTGATCGACCGCCACGTCGAGACAGCCGCCATGGCGGAACATCCGGTTCATCCGGACCTTTGGGGTGATCTTCATGGCAGGTCTCCTTCGGACATGGTCAGCGTGACGCCGTGATAGGTTGCAAGATCGGAAAGGAATTGCGCCACCTCGGCGCGCCTGCGTTCATCGGACCAGTTGCATTCCCGGGCCATGGCCTGCGCCGCCGCCGCCATCAGCGCCGCCGTCAGGTCGCCCCGGATGGCCAGCGGGCTGCGCCGTTGCAGGACGTCTGACAGGTGCAAGGCGTGTTCGTCATGGACAAAGCGGGCGATCTCTCCCTCGGTCATCACCGATCCGGGCAGCGGGCGGTCGTCGCGCGCCGCGCAGAAGGCCGCGACATGGTCCGCGCGCGCTCCGTAGAGGTTGACCAGATGCGCCGCCCTTTCGGATGAAAGACCATGGCGGGCGGCAAGATCGTCGGCGAGGGCGTGGTGGAATCCGGCGCCGCCGCCAATCGGCCGGTCCGCCGTCTGCACCTGCCTGACCAGCCGGAGTTCCCGCAGGACCAGATCGACCGCATCCTCCGCGAAAGCGCGGTAGGTGGTCCATTTGCCCCCCACCATGCCGATCTGCGGGATCTGGCCCGGCAACCGGCGCACGGAATGCCCGCGCGAAATGCGCCCCGTGAAATCGGCATTGCTGACCGGCAGCGGCCGAATGCCCGAAAAGCTGTAGACGATCTGGGACGGCAGAACCGGGATGGACGGGAACAGCGCGCTCAGGGCCCCGAGGATGTAGTCACGTTCCTCGGTGGTGCAGGCAGTGCGTCCCGTCTCGGTCACCCGGATGTCGGTGGACCCGGCCAGCACGCGGCCGAGATAGGGGAACACGATGCAGATCCGCCCGTCGGCATGCTCGAAATAGATCATGTACCCTTGCAACGCCTGTTCCAGCGACGGGTTGTCGAGAATCAGGTGTGACCCCTTGGTGCCCGCCACCAGACGTTCGGGCAGGCGGGCACCCAATGCTGCGGCGCTTTCGTCGATCCATGCACCGGTGGCATTGACCAGAAGCTTCGCGTGCAGCGTCAGGCTGCGTCCGGTCTCGAGATCGGTCAGGGCAAGCCCCTTTCCGTCAGGTGCAAGCCGGGCGTAGTTCAGCGCGATCGCCCGGGGATTTGCGGCGGTCGCATCGCAGATCAGTTCGAGGCCCAACCGTTCGGGGTGCGAGATCCAGGCGTCGTGATAGGTCGCCGAGAACCGGATGCCGGGCCGCAGCGCAGGCCAGCCGGACCTCGTGGCCGCACCGCCGCGAAACCGGTGGCGGGGCAGAACCGGGTCACGCCCGGCGATGGCATCGTAAAGCATCAGACCAAGCTTCACCGGCAGCGCGCCGCGTGCGCGCGGCCGCCCCGTGAAGCCCAGGAACCCCCGCGCCGCGTTGGCCATGCCGGATGTGAGCCGCTCGACAGGGATCGTCGTCGGCAGCGGGCGCACGAAATGCGGGGCATTGCGCAGCAACCGGTCCCGTTCGACCAGACTTTCGCGCACCAGCGAGATCTCGCCGTTCTCCAGATAGCGCAGGCCCCCGTGGATCATCCGCGATGGCGCGGCGGAGCAGCCGGAACAGAAGTCGTTCATCTCGACCAGCAGCACCCGCAGGCCCTGCAACGCAAGATCCGAGAATACGCCGATTCCGTTGATCCCGCCGCCAACGACGATCACGTCAAAGGCGCCATCAGCGGCGATGCTGTCGATCCGGGCTTGCCTCGCATCAGGCATGGCGTCTTCCTTTGCGGAAACAGGGTCCGCAGTTGCTGTCGGTCGGCGATGTGGTGTGCCTCAGGCAGGCACGGCGGGCAGATGGGTCTCGACGGCGGCGGTCAGGGCCGCGATTTCGTCGCTGGCCAGGGCAAGGCGCCCGGCCTGCGCATTCTCGCGCGCCTGTTCGGGGTTGCGGGCGCCGCAAAGGGCGAAGGTCAGGCCGGGCCTGGTGAGTGTCCAGGCGATGACGACCTGTGCGGGGCTGGCGCGATGCGCCTCGGCAATGGGGCGGATGGTGCGCATCACCCGATCGACCCGCGCCCGGTTCTCGACCGAAAAGCGCGGGTCCGCTTGCCGCTGGTCGTCACCCGAAAACACCCTGTCAGCAGTGATGGCGCCCGAAAGCAGCCCGAGGGCCAGGACGGAATAGCCCATCACCGAAATGCCGGACGCGCGGCATTCGGGCAGGTGCGTGGTCTCGATCCGCCGGGACAGCATCGAATACTCTTCCTGCACCGCCGCGATGCCGCCCTCGGCACGGTAGGCGGCCAGGTCGTCGGGGCTGGTGTTGGATCCGGCAAACGCGAGGATCTTGCCCTCGGCCTGCAAATCCCGAAGCGCCCCCACGGTGTCGGCCACCGGCGTGGTCGGGTCCTGCCAGTGGGTGATGTAGAGGTCGATCCGGTCGGTGTCGAGGCGGCGGAGGCTCTGGTCCACCTCATGCCGGATGGCGGCCGGGCTCAGGTCACGGTGAACGGCCTGCCCGGCCTGGGAGAAGAAATAGGGGCCGCGCGCGCTGTGCCAGACCAGACCGCATTTGGTGGCCAGCACCACCTCGTCGCGCCGCCCCCGGATGGCGCGGCCGACCACCGTTTCAGCGTGGCCCAGTCCATAGGCGGGTGCGGTGTCGATCAGCGTGACACCCTCGTCCAGTGCAGTGCGGATCGCCGTCTCGGCCAGCGAGTCATCGGTGCCGCCCCACATCCAGCCGCCGATCGCCCAGGTGCCGAGGCCCACGGCCGATGCGGCAATGCCGGTCCTGCCGATATCTCTTTTCACCATCGGGTTCATGTCGGCTCTCCATTGTCCATCAGGATGGTCGATGCGGTATCCTCGTCGGTCACCAGCACCGACACATAGCCACCGCGCAGCACCGAGCGGATCGGACCGACCTTGTCTTCCCCGGCCGCAACAGCAACCACCCGGCCGCAGTTGCGGATCTCGTCGGGGCGCAGCGCCACAAGCCGCTGGTTCAGCGCAAAGTTCGCCACCTGCCCCCGGTCATGCACGAGGTGGCCGAGGAATTCGGCCATCACGCCAAGGCCGGGCAGCATCGCACGGTCGGGGGCCGACAGCGGATGCAAGTCGAAGTACGAAGACCCCGGCGTGGTGATCGATCCGATACCCACCAGGCAGGACGTGGCCCGGCGGGCGAGGTCCAGCACCTCCTTGACCGCCCCAAGGTTCATCAGCATCTCGCGCTGATCGGCACGCTCGGCAAACAGCGGTGCGTGCAGTTGCAGCGACCGGCCGCCCAGCCGTTCCGCCATGCGAGAGGCGAGGTGATTGACGTCGGTGTGATACTTGCCCTGCACGCCGCCGGTCAGCGGCACGACCTGAACGTCGATGGGCCGGTCGACCGCCAGCGCATCGACCACCGCGGCGACCGCCTTGCCGCCCGAGATGCCGAGGATGTCACCGTCGCGCAATGTCTCGGCAAGATGCGCGGCGGCGGCCTGGCCGACCTGTTGCAGGCGCGTGCCGTCATTGTCCGACACGGTCGGCGACACGATGGCGGACTGCACCAGACCGGAGGATGCCAGCTTGCGCTCCAGATCCATCAGCCGCTGGAACGGGGTTTCGATGCTGATCTTGACCATGCCCGACCGCCGCGCCTGCGCGATGATCCGGTTCACCTTCGACGTGGACAGGTTCATCTCTTCCGCGATCTCGGCCTGCCGGCGGCCCTCAACGAAATGGCGCACCAGCACCGCGTGCATCTGCCGCAGCGAATTGAAGTCGTTGATCTCGTTCATGCCCTGCCTCCTGCCGCCTGGCGTTTCACGAGGTAGTGGTCGAAGGTCACGGCGGCCAGCAGGATCGACCCGCGAATGATGTCCTGCCAGTAGACCGACACGTTCATCAGGGCGAGTGACGACGACACCATCGACAGCAGGATCGCGCCCAGGATCGCGCCCAGGATGCTGCCCTTGCCGCCGGACAGGCTGGCCCCGCCGATCACCGCCGCAGCGATGACGTTCAGTTCCATGCCGACGCCGAAGGTCGGCTGCGCCGATCCGAAGCGGGCCATGTAGATCACGCCGGCCACGCCGCAGAGCGTCGAGCACAGCACCGTGGTCAGGAAGATCACGCGCTTGGTGCGGATGCCGGAATAGGCGGCGGCCTTCTCGTTGCTGCCGGTGTAGTAGACCAGCCGGAACGCCGTGGTGCGGCGCAGCAGGAAGTCGAACACGACCACAACGACGGCAAAGATCACGATCGCCACCGGGATCACACCGATCGATCCGATGCCGACCCACTTGAAGCTGTCGGGCAGCGCGAACAGGCCCAGGGGCCGCCCGCCTGTGCCCAGCAGACACAGGCCCCGGGCAATCACCATCGCAGCCAGGGTGACGATGAAATGGTGCAGGCCGACATAGGTGACGAAGAACCCGATGATCGAACCGATGACCGCGCAGACGCCGATGGCCATCAGCGCGGCGACCCAGGGGTTCACGCCGTTCAGGAACAACAGGCCCGCGACGACCATCGACAGCGCCGTGACCGAGCCCACCGACAGATCGATGCCGCCCGAGATCAGCAGGATCGTCATGCCCACCACCACGATGGCCTCGACCGAAAAGGCCATCGTCATGGCGCGCATGTTCGTCCAGGTCAGGAAATGCGGCGAGGCGAAGGACATGACCACGAACAGCGCGAGGATGATCAGGACCAGGCCGGATTCCCGGGCCCCGAACAGGCGGGACAGCAGCGGCCGGTGGCGGGCGGTTTCGGTCATCGTTCAGTTCCCTGCGGGCACCAGCGCCCCGGGCGCGGCCATTGTCATGATGTTGGATTCGGTCATCGCATCGCCCGCCAGTTCCCCGGTCACGCGCCCCTCGCTGATCACCAGCACGCGGTCGCACAGCCCGATCAGTTCCGGCAACTCCGATGAAATCACGATGATGCCGACCCCGCTTTCGGCCAGCCCTCGCAGGATCGCGTGGATCTCGGCCTTGGCGCCCACGTCGACGCCGCGCGTGGGTTCGTCGAGGAAGATGACCCGCGGACCGACCGCCAGAAGCTTTGCAAGCGCCACCTTCTGCTGGTTTCCGCCCGACAGGGTCGAGACGCGATGCGCCATGCTGGCCGCCTTGAGCCGCAGGGATTCGCCCAGGCGCTGCGCGAGCGCGGTTTCCCGCGCGCCGTCGATCACCCCCATGCGTCCCGCCACCTGCCGCAGGTTCAGCGCCGAGACATTGGCCGCAATCGGCATGTCGAGGAAAACACCCTCGCCCTTCCGGTCCTCGGACAGATAGACGATGCCCTGCGCGATACAGGCGGCATAGTCGCGCAGCACGACCTCCTGTCCCTTCAGCCACACCCTGCCTCGCGCGCCCTGGTCCAGCCGGGTGAGGCCGCGCGCGATCTCGCTGCGTCCGGCGCCGATCAGTCCCGCTAGGCCGAGGATCTCACCCTGGCGCAGGTCGAAGGATACATTGCGGTAGCGCGGTCCGGTCAGGCCTTCGACACGCAGGATTTCGGAGCCGCACGGACCCTGCAGCTTGGGCGGATAGAGGGTATCGAGCTTGCGCCCGACCATCGCATTCACGACATCTGCGGGCGTGACATCGGCCGTCCGGTCGGTGCGGATGTGCCGTCCGTCACGCATCACCGTCACCCGGTCGCAGTTGGCGAAGATCTCGGCCATGCGGTGCGAGATATAGATGACCCCGATCCCCCGGGCAGCGAGGTCGCGCATGATCGCGAACAGTTTCTGCGCCTCGTGCTCGGTCAGTGCGGCTGTCGGCTCGTCCAGGATCAGGATGCGGCAGTCCAGGGTCAGGGCCTTGGCGATCTCGACCAGTTGCTGCTGCGATATCGACAGGCGCCCCGCCGGAACGCGCGGATCGATGTCTGCCAGCGGCGCCAGCACACGCGCAGCCCGCGCGTTCATGTCTGCGGTGTCGATCAGCGGGTGTCTGGCGCGCGCCGTCTGCGACATGAAGATGTTCTCGGCAACCGAGATTTCGGCGCAGAGCGCGATTTCCTGATGTACGAAGCCGATGCCGAGCCGCTGCGCGGTGGCAGGAGAATCGATGGCGACATCCTGTCCGTCGATGCGGATCGTGCCGCTGTCGGGCCGCAGGATGCCGTCGATGATGTTCATGAGCGTCGACTTTCCGGCGCCGTTCTCGCCCGCAAGCGCGTGGATTTCCCCGGCCCGCAGATCAAGGCGCGCGTCCCGCAGGGCGCGGATCGCACCGAAGGACTTGCAGACATCCTGAAGTTCGAGAAGCGGGGGGGTGGTCATGTCGATCCGGCGGCGTGTCTGGAAAGGGTCGGCCCCGCCGCGACGGCGGCAGGGCCGTTCGGTGTCACTTGCGGTTCGCCATGTAGGTCTCGAGGACAAAGCTTTCGGCATTGTCCTTGGTGATCACGGCAAAGCCGTTGTCGGAATAGGGAAACTGCATCGGGTTGAAACCCGACACCTTGTAGTCGTTGAACGGGTCGATCAGCTGGGGCCGGGCGCCGAGGAAGGTGTTCATGAAGCCCAGGAAGCCCTGCACACCCTGGTTGGGGTTCAGCGCCATGTGGATGTTGCCGGCCTTGATCTCTTCCAGCGTCGTCGGGGTGATGTCGGCATGGATGATCATCAACGTGTCTCCCGCTGCCTTGACGGCTGCAACGGCCCCTTCCGCGGAACCCGCCTCGGGTATCCACAGCGCGGCAAGGTCGGGGTTCGCCTGCAGCATGGCGGAAACGGCCGTGAAGGCCGCGTTCGGATCCTGGTTGGTGGCCTGACGGCCGACCAGCTTCATGTTGGGGTAGTTCTTTTCCATGTAGGCTATCAGCGCGGTCACCCGCAGGTCGTGGTTCGACTGGCCGGGATTTTCCAGCACGGCATATTCGGCGCTGTCGCCGACGGTGCTGACGATCTGCTCGGCGGCAAAGGCCGCCTCGGCCAGGTTGTCCGAGGTGACATAGCCTGTGCGCTTCGACTTGGGTGAATCGGCGGCGAAGGTGGTGACGGACACACCGGCGTCGATGGCCCGGTTGATCGGGTCGATGAACGGATCGGCCTGCATCGGGTGCAACAGGATCCCCGCCGGGTTCTTCACCAGATCCTGCTCGAAGGATGCGATCTGCTTGGTGATGTCGTAGTCGGGCGTTCCGGAAAAGACCGCCTCGCAACCAAGCGCGGCGGCCGCCTGCTTGAACCCCTCGAACACGGGGACCCAGTAGGGATGCCCCATCACCATGACGTTCATGACATAGGTTTCCCCGGGCTCGCAGGCGAGACCGCCTTCGGCCCGTGCCGCCGGTGATGCGCCCAGCAGGGCAACGGCCGAAACCCCGCACAGAATCAGTGACCTGACGTAGCTCATATCTTCCTCCCTTCACCTCGGCGCCTCGCGCCATTCTTGCAAGTTTTTTCGCATGCCGAAAGACATTGCGGAGCCAGCGGTATCGGTCAGCCGCGCGGGGCGTCAACTGTGATCTGGATTTATTCCGTACGATGAAATTTATTTCGCTCCGTCCTTGCACCGGCACGGCACGATGTGCCCCTGCAGGCCCCGGCGACGGAAGGCCTGGGTCCGCCCCGGCGGCTGTGCCCCGCGCCCGCGAGGTCGCCCCCGGGGTCCGAAGGCTTGGCCGGGCAAAGCGGGTTCAGAGCGCGACGATGTGATTGTCCCAGGCACATGCGGCCAGGCCGATCGCACGGTTTCCGCCTGCCCCCATCACGAGCAGGCCGCCAAGGCCGTCACTTGCAAGATAGCCGTCGCGATGCGCGGCAAGGCCGCAGACGTCGGCACGCGAAACGGCCCCCAGAAACGCGCCTTCGGCGGAGAAGCGATGCACCCTGCCGCCGCGCGGTGAACTGATCGCGACCTCGGTCCCGTCACCGGCAAAGGCGACGCTTCCGGAATAGCCCTGCATGGCCACCTCTGCCAAGGGGGGCGCCGCAGCCAGAACCGGTGTCGCGCCGCGCCGGTGCAGGCCCAGCAACGGCGGCGCGTCGGCAGCGCTGCCCTCCCACTGCATCGCGAAAGCCACAAGCCCGTCACGCCGGACCGCCAGGTGGCGGATCGAGTTTCTCTGGTATTCGGGGGCCAGCGTCACCTGTTCCAGCAGCGCACCTTCGACCGACAGGTAGGCCAGATTCGGCTGCATCGTCGGGATGTTGAGCTTGCTGCGGTCTGTCGGATCGGTAGCGATTCCTCCGTTCGCAACCACCAGCGTGCTGCCATCCGGCAGCAGCCGCAGGTCATGTGGACCGATCCCGCCGGACGGCACTTCGGCGATGCGGGCATAGTCCGCGTCCGCATTCCAGATGCCGATCACGCCATCGCTGGAAGCGCTGGACTGCTCGCTGGTGAACAGCAACGCGCCCCCGGCGGCGAATACCCCGTGACCGTTGAACTGGCGCCCCTCGGGGGGGCTCAGGCGCCGGCGCACGGCGCCACCGGCGCAATCGACAACCAGCGCGAAGGCGCCCGGCCTGCGCGCAAAGGCGACCGCCTCGGCCCGCCGGGGATGGCCCGCCCCGGCATGGCCGCGCGCGGGCAGCGGCACGCGAAAGGTCAAACCCCCGGCATCATCAAGGCCGAAGAGCGCGAAACTGCCATCGGGTTCCCGCGCCGCGGCCAGATAGGACGGGCTGCCCGCAGCAGCCCAGCCAAACTGCGGCGCCGCCCCGGCTGCGAGCAATGCGGCAAGAAATCCGCGTCTTGTCGCCATGGCATCAATCCCCGTCCTGCGCGTTGAAACCGCCCGCAATTCCCAGCCGCGCGCCGATCTCCTCCGCGACGGCGGCGCGCATCGCGCGAACCGCCTGCTGCAACGCCTCGACACGCAAGCGGGCCTGCGGGCTGTCCATGTCCTGAAAGCCAGGATCGGCAATCGCCGCCGCCAAGGCATGAACCCGCCGCGCTGCGGCGTCCGTGGCGGGCAGGTCGCGGCCGGCAAGACCGCGTGCCAGCGCCTGAGCGGCTTCGACCGCCAGCACCACATTCCGCAGGCTGCGCCCGGCCCGCCAGGCCTCGGCCAGCCGGGGACGCGGGCGCTCGAAAGTGCCCATCGGGCGGCCAAGACGCTGTTCCGCAGTGAATTCAAGACTCGACAGCACCTGGGTGTAGATTGCGCGGACGGCCTCGTCCCGCGTCAGGAACAGGGGGTTTCCCGGCTGCCCCGCCGAGGACAGCATCGGCGCGAACTCCTCGGTCCACGCGGCATCAAGTGCCGCCGCCTGCTGCGCGAGATCCGTGGCAATGGCCCGGACCAGGGCGCACCCGTAGCTTTCCAGATCGAATCCCGCGAAAGCGGGATCATGCAGCAGCATGTCCAGCGCGAGGAGCCCGCGCCCGGCAATCGAGACCTCGGCATAGGCCGCCGGATCGAGCACCGCCGGGTCCTCTGCCGTGACGAGGCGCGACAGGGTACGCTGGGTGAAACCCCGGTCATCCGGCCAGAAGGCGACGGAAAGCGCCCCCGCCTCGGATGGCCCGATCCGCAGGTCGGCGACAGCCATCCAGGCGTCAAACGCAAGATGGAACGCCGGCCGCAGGGCGACGGCCCGGCAATCGTCCCGGGCCTCTGCCGCCAACACCGCCGCCGCCCCTGCAAACGAGCGGAAACCAGGCAGGATGAAACCGTCCATCGCCGCGTCGACATCCGCACCTGCGGGGGTCGACAGCAGGATCGCGGCGAACAAGGCCGACCAACGCATCACAGGCTCTCCAGAAACCGGATCAAGGCATCTCGTCCGGCGCGCGGCATCGCCGCAAAGCGGTCGCGGGCGGCCTGCGCCTCGCCGCCATGCCAGAGGATCGCCTCCATCAGGCTGCGCGCCCGGCCGTCGTGCAGATAGGTGGCGTGACCGCTGACCTGCCGTGTCAGGCCGATGCCCCACAGCGGCGCAGTACGCCATTCCGTGCCGGTGGCCCGCCCCTCGGGGCGGTGATCGGCCAACCCCTCGCCCATGTCGTGCAGCAGAAGATCGGTGTAGGGCCAAATCAGCTGAAAGCTCTGTTCAGGCTGGTCGGCAAGCCTGTGGGTCACGAATTTCGGCCGGTGGCACGCGGCGCAGCCAGCTTCGTGGAACATCTGCTTGCCGCGCAGGACCTCTGCATCGCCCGGATCGCGATGGGCCGGCACCGCCAGGTTCCGGCTGTAGAACGTGACCAGGTCGAGCCCCTGTGCATCAACCTCGAATCCACCCTGCGCGGCGTCGGCACCATGGATCGCATCGCGGCAGGCGGCCTGCGCCGCCGTGCAATCGCCCCAGGGGTCCGGGAACAGGGGGGTCGAGATGCCGATATCGCCTGCGAAGGCCGCCGCCGACTGTTCGCGCACGGTGGGCGACCCCGCCTTCAGGCCGAACCGGCCGAGCATCGGCAGGGCATGTTCCACCGACCATACGATGTTTGGCCGCCCGGAAACGCCGTCGCCATCGCTGTCATCGGGGTCTGCAAGGGCAAGTATGTCGGCGGCCGGGATCGCCTCCAGCAAGCCCAGCCCGATCATCTGCGGCGCGACGCGCGGGCTCAGCATCGCGTCGGGGTGCAGCGGGCCATACCCGAGGTCGGCGGCGCGATAGCTGGGGCGCCGCAGCATGACCGTTTCACCATCCGACAGCGCGACGGCGACATCCTCGTAGGTGATGTCCAGCCGGTATTCTGCGGGCTGTCCGGGCGTGCCGAAGTCCTGCAACTGGCCACCGTAGGTCGGATCCGGCAGGGTGGCGATGTAGTCGCCGATTTCTGCCATGGCCGCCTCGACATCGGTCGGGGCACCCGGGATCGAGACCCGCAGGAACATCGACACCGCGGTATCGCCCGGCCCCTCGGGCGGGTGCCCGCGGCCATCCTTGATGTGGCAGTTCTGGCAACCTCTTGCGTTGTAGAGCGGCCCGAGCCCGTCGGACGCCTGCGTCGAGGAAGGTGCCGAAACCCAGATCTTGCGGAAGAGACCGTTCCCCACCTTGAAATCGAGTTCCCGCCCGAAGCCGATATTGCCCGAGGGCTGCGAAAACGCATCCGCGTTGGTCCGGGCTCGCACCGTTGCCGCGCCGGCGGGCAGATCCTCGAAGGGTTCGGGAGCCGCGAAACCGGTTGGCAGGGCTACCGCTGCGGCAACACGGGCGGTCTCGGCCGCCGTGCGCGGGATCACCCGCAGATGCGGGTCGCCCAGGTCCTGCGCGCAGGCGCCGCCCGCGACCAGCAGGAGCATGGGCGAAAGCCAGACAGACCTGAACCATCGGCGCATCGCGTTCGTCATCCTCAAGGCCGGCGCCGTCACGCCTCTGCCGCCCGCGTGGGGGCACGGGGCCACGGTCATGGCGCCGACCTGCCCTACTGGAACACCGCCGACGGGTTGTCGAGGCTGTCAGAGCCTTCAAAGGCCACGCCATCGAGCCCCAGCGCCGTCACCATCCGCTCGATCGTCCGGGTCTGGGCGATCAGGCCGTTCACGCCCGCCATGATCAGCGCCTCGCCTTCGGCATTTCCCTGCGCCAGCATCATGTCATAGGCAAATCCGCCCTCCGCCGCCGTCCTGATCGCACCGAGCGCCGCCATCGTCGCGTCAAGCCTTTCGCGCATCTCTGCATCGACCGCCGGACTCACCTCGGCCACCAGGGAAGAAAGCGACGGGCCCTCGATCACCGAACCGTCGGGGCGGAGGTAGCGCCCCAGATAGACATTCCGCACGCCGAGGCCGTCATAGTAATGGCTGTTGTGGGTGTTGTCGGAGAAGCAGTCGTGTTCCTCCTCCGGGTCGTTCAGCATCAGGCCAAGCCGCATCCGCTCACCTGCCTGCTCGCCATAGGATAGGCTACCCATGCCGGTCAGCATCGCGACCAGCCCGGCGTCCGGATCGGCCGTCACGGCCGCCCGGGCCTCGCCGCCCGGTGCCCAGGCACTCGCCATCTCCTCCAGATCGCTGACCAGCAGATCGGTCGCCGCGCGCAGGTAATCGGCACGGCGATCGCAGTTGCCGCCGGTGCATCCCGCGCCACGGACATAGTCGGTGTGCGGCCGCATGCCCGCACCGGGGCCTGTTCCGTTCAGGTCCTGGCCCCAGAGCAGGAACTCGATGGCATGGTATCCGCGCGCCACATTCGTCTCGATCCCGTCCGCCTCGTTCAGAGTGTCGGCGATCAGCGCGGGCGTGATGGCGGTCGCATCGATCTCGGTGCCGGCAATGGTGATCCTGGGGTTCGCGATCACGTTCAGCGCGGCGAGGGCGTTGGCATCGGTCGGACCGCCGTAGGCCGCATCCACATAGTCGATCAACCCCTCGTCCAGGGGCCAGGCGTTCACCTTGCCTTCCCAGTCATCGACGATGGCATTGCCAAAACGATAGACCTCGGTCTGCTGATAGGGGACACGAGCGGCCAGCCAGGCCTCGCGCGCCGCTGCCAGTGTGGCGTCCGACGGGGTGGCGACAAGGGCATCCACCGCTGCCTGCAACGCCTTTGCGGTGGACAGGCTGTCGGCGTACTTGGCAGCGGCGATATCGGCATAGGTGTCGAGAACCGCCGCACGATCCGTCTGGGCCTGCACCGCCCCGGCCATACCGACGGTCAGCACGGCCAGCCGCAGGCCTGTGGAAAGGATGGTCATCATGTCACTGTCCTTGTTCGTCGGCGGGCCTGAAACCGGATGTCCCGCATTCGCCGCACCGTCCAATCGGGTGCTGCGCCGGGTCATCGGTCTTTGTCATCGCCTGGCTCCTCGCCCGATGTCATTCTTCCCGCGACATGCGGAACGGGGAACCTCGGGCATGCACGAAAACTGAGTGAATGAGTCGGACAAGTCAATCCGAGTCGTTTAGTCGGAAATCCTGGCGGGGCCTTGACCGGTCGCTCGATGGCACCGGCGCGCACGTACCCGGGGCCGGACCCGGCCGCTTCCAGGCGGCAGGGCAGCGGCCAGGCGTGGCCGCGCGGGCAGCGTCGTATCAGACAGGGGCGTCGAAGGAACCGGCAAACCGGTCCCGCAGCAGGTTCTTCTGCACCTTGCCCATGGTGTTGCGGGGCAGTTCCGGCACGAAGAATACCGCCTTGGGTTGCTTGAACCGGGCCAAGGTGCCGCGCAGGGGGTGCAGGATGGCATCTTCCGTCAACCCGGCACCCGGTGCGGGCACCACCACGGCCACCACCGCCTCGCCGAAGTCAGGATGCGCAAGCCCGATGACGGCGCTTTCCGTGACGCCGGGGATGGCGTCGATCAGGGCTTCGACCTCTTTCGGATAGATGTTGTAACCACCTGAAATAACAAGATCCTTGGACCTTCCAACGATGGACAGATAGCCTTGCGCGTCGATCATGCCCAGATCGCCTGTGATGAAGAACCCGTTGTCGCGCAACTCTTCCCGGGTCTTCTCGGGCATCCGCCAGTAGCCCTTGAACACATTCGGGCCCCGCACCTCGATGGCGCCGACCTCACCCTGCGGCAGTTCCGCGCCGCTGGCGGGGTCGGTGATGCGCAGTTCCACCCCGGGCAGGGGAAAGCCTACCGTTCCGGCGATGCGCGGGCCGTCATAGGGGTTGGAGGTGTTCATGTTCGTCTCGGTCATGCCGTAGCGTTCCAGGATCGCATGGCCTGTCACCGCGCCCCACCGGGCATGGGTCTCGGCCAGAAGCGGGGCGGATCCCGAGACGAAAAGCCGCATGTGGGCCACGGCTTGCCGCGTCAGTCCCGGATGGTCCAGCAGGCGCACATAGAAGGTCGGCACGCCCATGAGCACCGTCGCCCGCGGCAGGGCCGCAACGATGGCGTCGGCATCGAAGCCGGGCAGGAAGATCAGCGAGGCACCCGAGACCAGCGCCACGTTGGTCGCCACGAAAAGCCCATGGGTGTGAAAGATGGGCAGGGCGTGGATCAGCACGTCGTCGGCGGTGAAGCGCCAGATCTCTGCCAGCGCTGCCGCATTCGAGGACAGATTGGCATGGCTGAGCATCGCGCCCTTGGAACGTCCGGTGGTGCCGCTGGTGTAAAGCATCGCCGCCAGATCGTCGGGGCCGCGCGGGACGGGCACAAAGCCCGCAGCCTGTCGCGCGGCCGCGTCGGTCAGCGAACCGGCCCCATCGGGGCCCAGGGTGAACACCGCGCTTGCGCCGTGCTTCCGGGCGATGTCGGCGAGCACCGCTTCGGTCGCGGGGTCGCAGACCAGGACGGCCGGTTCGGCATCGCCCAGGAAGTACGCCACTTCCGCCGCCGTGTAGGCCGTGTTCAGAGGCAGGAACACGCCCCCGGCCATGACGGTCCCGAGATACAGCGCCAGCGCGGCGGCGGTCTTGGGTATCTGCGCGGCAACCCTGTCGCCCGGCGCGACCCCGGCGGCAACCAGCGCGGCGGCCATCCGCTCGGCCTGACCGAACAGATCGCCAAAGGTCAGGTCCGATCCATCAGGCAGTCTGGCGAACACGGCAGACTCGCGCCCGACCGACGCGGCACGCAGGTGGTCGATCAGGTGATTTCCGTCATGCATGGCCATTCTCCCGTTCACCGCTGCCGCACCAGCCTTCGCAACGGCGGCGAGGCCGCGATCACCCCACGATTGGCAAAGGCTTCGTGGTTCTTCTCGATCGTGGCAAGATCGTAAAGGTAGTTCACCATGATGCCCCAGGATTCATCCCTCGCCCGCGCGCCCGGATCGGCCGAAAGATTGATGCGCTCCAGCCGCGCGCCATTGCCAAGGTGGAACCTTGCAACCGGATCGGCGGGCATCCCGGCCGCGTTGCGGCCCTGCAGGAGATAGCGCGCGGCAATGGATGCGGCATGGTCAGGCGGCGGCATGCCGCCATGGTCCGCGCCACCATCGGCCAAGGCACCATCGGTCAGGGCCGCGCGTTCGTCCACGCTCAGCACACCCTCCTCGCCCCGCGTCATTTCTGCGGCCACCCAGCGGCGCAGGCCCGGCACCGGCGACAGCGTGACGAAGGTCCGCAGCCCCGGAAACCCCTGCCGCAGTTCCTCGACCACCTGCTTGATCAGGAAATTGCCGAAGGAGATGCCGCGAAGGCCCGCCTGGCAGTTCGAGATCGAGTAGAATGCCGCCACGGTTGCCGCTGCCGGGTCGATGGCACGGCGATCCTCCGACAGGATGGGCCCGATCGCGGCGGGAATTGCCGTTTCCAGTGCAACCTCGACGAAGATCAGCGGCTCGTCCCGCATCGCCGGATGGAAGAACGCATAAAGCAGACGGTCCGGGGCCGCCACGCGGCGGCGCAGATCGTCCCAGCCAGTGATCGTGTGCACGGCCTCATAGGCGATGACCTTTTCGAGGATCGCCGCCGGGGTGGTCCAGTCGATGCGTCGCAGTTCCAGGAAACCCCGGTTGAACCAGGATCCCAGAAGATGCCGGAAATCCGCGTCCAGCGTCCCGAGCGCCGGATCAAGACGCATGGCCTGCAACAGGTCGCTGCGCATCGCCACCAGATCGCGCGTTCCGTTCGGCGCACGGTTCAGCCGACGGATCAGTTCCTGGCTGCGCGGTTCCCCGGCGAAATGGATCGCGCGGGCGGTGATGTCGTCATCGGCCTGCCGATAGGCATCGAGGGCGCGGTCAAGCGCCGCGCGATCGACGCCGAACCTGCCTTGAACCTCGGTCAGGAAGGCACGCTTGCCGTTCGGATCAAGCTGCGCGAAACGGTCAAGGATGTCTCGCGCAAGCGCAAGCCCGGTCGCCTCGCCCTGCCCCGCCAGCAAGGCGGCGCAGCGGTCGGCCAGGGTATCGCCGGGTCCGTCGGTGAGCGACATGGCGCGACCGATCTCGGCCACCTTGCCCAGAAGATCGCTGAACAGCGCGGCGGCCTTCATCGCTTGCTTTCTCCCTCCGGTCCGGACCCCGGCAGACATGCGGTCGGTCCCCAGCCGGATTCCTATTCAGAACTGGATGCAAAAACAATATCCATGTATACATTCGTCAGAGGGATTGCGGCATGTCCGGGGTTGCGTGATACCCGGGTTTGCGGCCTGATCGCCTTCGGCGCATGAAGCGACATGAGGCCGTAAACCGAAAGACGGGACGCTCGATGGCAAAACGGTCGGATGAGTTGCGGGACATGCTGGAAGAAGAGATCCTGACGGGGCATTGGCGCCCCGGGGATCGGCTGGAAGAGGTGATGCTGGCGGAACGCTACGGCGTGTCGCGCACGCCCATCCGCGAGGCGCTTCTGCAACTGTCGGCTTCCGGCCTGATCGAGAACCGCCCGCGACGCGGGGCCGTGGTGGCCAAGATCGGGCCGCGCCAGCTGATGGAAATGTTCGACGTCATGGCCGAGCTCGAGGCGATGTGCGCGCGGCTTGCGGCGCGCCGGGTGACGGATGAATCGCTGCGCCGGATCTACGAGGCGCATGACGCTTGCGGACGGGCGTTCAAGTCTGGCGATACCGATGCCTACTACTATGAGAACGAGGTGTTTCACGGCATGATCCGGCAGGCCGGGCGGAACGAGTTCCTGATGGAACAGGCGGAAATCCTGCAGAAGCGGCTGAAACCCTATCGCCGGATGCAGTTGCGCGCCCGCGACCGCATCCGCGCTTCGTATCAGGAACACGAAACGATCGCGGCGGCGATCGCGCGCGGCGATGCGGCGGCGGCGGCCGATGCGATGCGCGGGCATGTCGGCGGGATGGGCGAGCGGTTCAACGACCTTCTCGCTTCGCTCGACGCCGCCGAAAGTGCCGCCCGCACAGGGTCGTGACAACGCCGGCCGCGTCAAGCGACCCCGACCGTGAGCGCCTGTTCCACCAGATAGCGGCGCCCTTCCAGCATGTCGTCCAGCGTGCCGAACTGGTTCATGTAGTGGCCGGTAAAGCCTGCCGCCTCGATCCGCCGGAACATATCGGGCCAGTCCATGGTGCCCTCGCCGGGGTTCAGGTGTTCCTCGACGGTGCCATGGCAATCCGCCAGCCGCACCTCGCGGCAACGCCGCAGGTCGAGACCGTCGACGAACCCCGCCACATCCTCGGGGTAGAGATGCGCGTGGTTCGCGGTAAAGGCCATGCCCAGGTTGGGCGAGGTCAGTTCGCTGAAATACCACTGGCATTCCTCCAGTGACGCGCAGAGGTAATGCACCTCGGCATGGTCCGGCTCGCGGTTGGTGTTCTCCAGCAGAAGCAGCACGCCACGTTCCTCGGCATAGCCGACCGCGCGCTTCAGTCGCTCCAGCCCGGCAAGGCGCCGGGCCTTGTAGTCGGCGGTAAAGTGATAGCCCGCATGCACGATGACCCATTCGGCCCCGGTGGTCACCGCGAGGTCGATATAGGCACGCAGGTAGGCATCGGCAGCTTCGGTGACGAACGGCGACACTTCGGCGATGTTCACCCCCGACAGCGTATGAAGCCCCAGCGTCACGCCTGTCTCGGCGCATAGCGCCCGGATACCGGCGCTGCGGTCCTGCATCGTCGCCAGCGCGTTCGGCGCAAGATCGGTCTGCACGTCCAGGAAACGCACCTGATTGGCGGCCGCCCAGCGGATCGCATCCTCGACCGGCAGCGACCTGCCGACATCCATGCCGATCCGGTCGAAAAGGTTCATTCGGTTCTCCATCGTCTATTTCGCAACCCGTCCGGTCACCACCCAGGCAGTCGCGGTCAGCGAGCGCGGCCCGTCGGTATCGCCCGACAGATAGGCCATGCGCACGGCCTGAGCGACGCGTTCGCGCAGGGCGGGTTCCAGCGCCGCCACATATCCGCCGACCGGCCCCTGCCCGCCGAGAAGCGGCTGCCAGTAGTCGTCGAAATCGGCAAAGTCCATCCGCACCGTCTCGGACCGCCGCTCAACATCCGTCAGCCCCGCCGCGCGCAGCAGATCCGGCATGCCGTCGGGCTTGGCGAGCGGATTGGCAAAGATCCTGTCGCGCGTCGACGCCGCCACCGGGTCGATGCCTGCCGCCGTGTCCCAGAGCAGCCGCTGATAGACCAGTCCTCCCCGGAAATCCCAGGCTGCGGTCACCACCATGCCGCCGGGCCGAACCACGCGCACCATCTGGCGGGCCGCGCGCAGGGGATCGCTCATGAAGTTCAGGGCGATCAGGGCGATGGCGGCGTCGAAGCGGCCATCGGGAAAGTCCAGTTCCAGCGCGTCCATCCGCTGGAACGCGACGCCAGGCTGGTCCGTGCGCCCGCGTGCGAAGGCCAGATAGGGTTCGGCCACATCGACGCCAACCAACGCACGGCCGGGGTAGCGTGCGGCCAGTGCCGCCGTCACGCTGCCGGTGCCGCAGCCGACGTCCAACACCGGTCCATCGCCCGGCAGGGGAATGGTCTCGGCGATGCGGTCGGCGACGCGGCGGCTCCACCGGCCGATGAAACGCTCATAGGCCGCGCCGTCGTTGGCCTGATAGCCCGAGTTCGACATCGAAGTCACTTTCTGTTCGTCGGCAGGGCCTAGCGCATCAGCGAGGGCAGCCAGGTTGCAAGTTGCGGGAACGCCATCAGAAGGATGGTGAACACGAGAATCGTCACGAAGAACGGCAGGTTCGCCACGAACACGCGCAACTGGTCGGTCCGCGCGATGCGCCCGGTGATGATCAGCGCGATGGCCATTGGTGGCGTCAGCTGGCCGATCACCACCGCCATGACCATCAGCACACCGAAATGCAGCAGGTCGACATCATGGATCAGCAGCGCGGGCAGGATCACCGGGACCAGCACCGGGATCAGCGGATCGAGGAACATCCCTGCGATGATCGCCAGCACCATCAGCACCATCAGGCGCATGAACATGCCGTCACCGGGGGTCAGAACCTCGACAATGCCCGCCAGCGCCTGCGGCACCTGCGCGCTCGACAGGCTGGCGCCCAGCGCAAAGGACAGGCTGACGATGATCAGAAGCTCGCCGGTCATCATCAGGGCGCCGACAAAGACCTGATAGAGCCCGCGAACATTCAGCGACCGGTAGACCACCATCGACAGGAAGATTGCATAGATCACGGCGAAGGCGCCGCCTTCGGAAGGGGTAAAGACCCCCAGGACCAGCCCGCCGACGATGATGGCGGGCATCCCGAACGCCAGGATGGCGCGCTTGCCGCTGCGCAGGATTTCCAGCGCGGACAGGCTGCCATGGCGGCGCCAGCCACGGAATGCCGCAAGGATCGCGATCTGCAGCATGAAGGTCAGGCCCAGCAGGATCCCCGGGATCAGTCCCGCCAGGAACAGCGCCCCCAGCGAGGTGCCAGTGACGGCCGAATACAGGATCATCGGCGATGACGGCGGGATCAGCGGGCCGATCCCCGAAGAAGATGCGCTGATCGCCGCCGAGATTTCGGGCGAATACCCCTCCTTCTCCATCGCGGGGATCAGGATCGAGCCCGATCCCGCAAGGTCGGCGGTTGAGGATCCGATCATGCCGCCGAAGAACATGCTAGTCAGCACGTTGACCTGTGCCAGCCCGCCCCGCATCCACCCCACCAGCGCCCGCGCAAAGTCGAACAGGCGCCCCGAGATGCCGCCTGCGTTCATCACCGTTCCGGCAAGCACGAACAGCGGCAGCGCGATCAGGGTGAACTGGCTGACGCCGGATACCATGGTCTGCGGGACCATCAGGCTCCATTGTCCGCCAAGAACGAAGTTCATCGCGACAGCCAGCAGCAGAGCGGCCACCATCGGCGTCCCGAGCACGAGCAGCAGCAACAGGACGCCGATGGAAATAAGGGGAATGATCACTCCGGTGCTCCGTTGGGGAAGGGATATGGCGGTGCAGGCCGCCGGTCAGCGGCGTGACCTGCCGCCGCCCCGCATGTCCTCGACCACAAGCATGACATAGGCCAGCGCGGCGAGCAGGGGACCGATCATCAGGGCAGCCTGGAACCATCCCTTCTGGATCTGCAGATAGATGGTGCGATCGGTGCCGAAGAACTGGACATACTGGAAACCGGCGACCGCAAGCCACAGGAAGGCCCCGGCGGCAAGCAGTTCGGTCAGATAGCCCAGGACGCGGCGCGGTCCGTCGGACAGTCGCGTCGAGAGGAAATCGATCCGGATGATCTGGCGCCTGCGGATCGACAGGAACATGCCCAGCATTCCCAGCCACGGCAGCATCGCCAGAACCAGTTCATCGCTCCAGATCAGGGCGCGGCCGACGATGTAGCGCGATACCGCATTGCCGAACACAAGCAGCACGATCGACAGCAGCACGGCCACACCCGCGACCTCGGCCGCCTTGTTGACGGCGCGGTCGATCCGACCCTTGCCCGCGTCGTGATCGAAGACATCGATCGCGCGGCTGGCTGCATCCACCTGATGCGCAAGATCGGCGCCGGATTCTTCGGCTCGGGGGGGCTGGGACATGAAGTTGCGCCTCGCGATATGCTGGTAGGGCTGATGGCCATCGGCGGCCCGCCGGAACCCCTGCGGCACCATCCGGTGCCGCAGGGATCGGTCACAGCCTCAGTTCGAAGCGGCAGCAACCACCTGCGCGGCGAAGTCCGCCCCGGCCATCTCGCCCACCGCGGTCCAGATCGGAACGGCGGCCGCCTTGAACGCCTCAAGGTCGATCTCGTTCACTTCCATGCTGGCGCTCAGTTCGCTGACCAAAGCCGCATCCGCCTCGGTGCCCAGGTTGCGGGTGTAGACGGCCGCCTCCTGTGCCGCGGCCTTGACCGCCGCCTTCTGTTCCTCGGTCAGCGAGTCATACTTGCGCGCGTTCATCACCAGCGTGACCGGCGAATACACGTGGCGCGAAAGCGACATGTATTTCTGCACTTCGAAGAACGACCGGTTCTTGATGGCCAGCAAGGGGTTCTCCTGACCATCCACGGTACCCTGCTGCAGGCCGAGATACAGCTCGCCCATGTTCATCGACACCGGCTGCGCGCCGAAGGTCGAGAAGGCGAGAATGCGCGCCTTGCTGCCCGGCACGCGCAGCTTGATCCCCTGAAGGTCGGCGGGGACGACGACCGGGCGCACGTTGTTGGTGATGTTGCGGAAGCCGAGTTCACCGAACGCCAGAACCTCGACGCCCGCCGAGGCGCGCATCGATTCCCGCATTGCCTGGCCGATCTCGCCGTCCAGAAGGCGTGCGACCGTCTCGCGATCGCTGAACAGGAACGGCATGTCGAAGACTGCCCACTTGCTGTCAAGCGACACGGCATCCGATCCCATCGGGTAGACGTCGATCTGACCCGTGCGGATCATCTGCATGTGGACTTCTTCGTTTCCGAGCGCCTGCGTATGGAACAGCTCGTGCTCGAAAGCATCGCCGAGGGCGGCCTCCAGGTTCTGGCCGAAACGTTCGGCCATCTGGATATCCAGCCCGGTAAGCGGGTTCTCGCCCGAAATCCGCAGCGTCAGGGTCTGCGCAAGCGCCGGGGCAGGCAGGGCAGCAAGGGCGGCCAGGGCGAAGGCACCGGCCGCACCTTTCAGGCTTCTGAACATGGTCATCGTTTTTCCTCCATATGTGCGGTGTGCTTTGTTCTTGTCCGATCCGAAGCGCCACCATCTTCGGAGCCGGTTGAAGAAAGGCGCCGGGGTCAGCCGGCGCGCATCGTGTCGCGCATCGCATCGCGGTTCAGTGTCACGCCAAAGCCGGGCGCCGCAGGCACGGCAAGCCGACCGTCCTGAACATGCGGCACAGCGACAAATATGCTGCGCTCGACCTGGTCGACGCCCAGGTGGCACTCTGCCAGCGTGCCATTGCGGAACCCCGCAACATGGTGCAGCGAGAATATCCCGCCGCCGCCCGCGTCAGACAGGGGCCGGTTGTAGATCTGGGCCAGATGCGCCACCCGGCGCGTCTCGGTCAGTCCACCATTGTACAGGCTGTTCGGCATGAAGATGTCGATCGCGTCATGTTCGACAAAGGCACGGAACCGGTCGGAATGGCCGTCCATCTGCCCCGCCGACAGCGGGATCGTAGTGCGCCGGCGCAGCATGGCCATGTCGCGCGGGTCGTTGCGATGCACCGGATCCTCGAACCAGGCGATGTCCTGACCGTCCAGCAGCGCGCAGAGACGCATCGCCTGATCCAGCGACAGGCTTTCATTGGCGTCGATCGCCAGCGTCACCTCGGGGCCGAGGGCCGCCCGCACATGGCGCACGCGCGCCGCATCCTCGTGGATTCCGCCCTTCGCCACCCCGACCAGCATCTTGAACCGGCGATGACCCTGAGCCTGCAGGTCGCGCGCAACGGCAACCAGCTGATCCCGGTCGAAGGCACCGAAACCGAAGGTGCAATACGCCTCGGCATGGTCCTTGTGCCCCCCCAGCAGCTGCGCCACCGTGCGGCCGGACGCCTTGCCGATGATGTCCCACAGGGCAAGGTCGATGCAGGACAGCGCGGACAGGTTGATCCCGATGGTCTGGCCGCGTTCGGACACGAGGGTGTGCAGGCGGCCGTGTATCCGCTCCAGGTCGCGCGGGTCGGCGCCCATCACGGCGGGGCCCAGGTGGCGGGTCACCGCCGCCGCGACGGCATGCGGCAGAAAGCGCGAGGCCATGCCGACACCGACATGGCCCGCGTCGGTCTCGACTTCGCAGATGATGCGGACGGAATCGCCCGCGGGTTTCCCCACCAGTGGCAGGACGGTGTCGAACACATGGACGCTGGCCCGGACCTCGACGATCTTCATTGCGCTGTGCCGCCCCTCGCTTGCCGCGTCCGTGTCATTCCGCCGCCTCCTGCACGGGTGGCCCGTTGCCCGACAGCGATTGCATCGCCGCCTCGACCCCGCCCGGTCGGTGCGGGATGCCGCAGGCGGCCAGCCCCATCTCCACGCCCGAGATCGTTCCCGTCACCATCAGGTCGTGGAAGTCGCCCAGATGGCCGATACGGAACACGCGGTCGTTCAGCGGCCCCAGTCCGTTGCCCAGCGACATGTTCGAGCGTGCGAGGATCTCGGCCCGCAGCGCGTCGGCGGAATGGCCCTCGGGCAGGCGCACGGCGGTCAGGACGGGCGAATGCTCGGCCTCGACCCTGCACTGCGTCTCGAAACCCCAGTGACGCACGGCGGCACGGGTCGCCTCGGCGGCCCTGCGGTGCCGATCAAAGACGTTGTCCATGCCTTCGTCCTGCAGCATGTCCAGCGCGACCTTCAGCGCCTGCAGCATGTTGGTGGCCGGGGTATAGGGGAAATACCCCCGCGCATTGGCGGCGATCATGTCCTCCCATTCCCAGAAGGCCCGCGGCAGGCGGGCCTTCGCCGCGGCGGCACGTGCCTTCTGCGATACTGCGTTGAAGGAAAGGCCGGGCGGCAGCATCAGCCCCTTCTGCGATCCGCCCACCGTCACGTCGACACCCCATTCGTCATGCCGATAGTCCACGGACCCCAGGGACGAGATCGTGTCGACCAGCAGCAACGCCGGATGGCCCGCCGCATCCATCGCCCGCCGCAGCGCCGCGATGTCCGAGGTGACGCCGGTGGATGTCTCGTTGTGGACCACGCAAACGGCCTTGATCGCATGGGCACGGTCCTCGGCGAGGCGCGCGCCGATCCGTTCGGCTTCGACGCCCGAACGCCAGTCGCCGGCCATCACCTCGGCCTCGATCCCCAGCTTGGCCGCCATCTTGCACCAGAGCGACGCAAACCAGCCGGTCTGGTACATCAGGACGTGGTCACCCGGCGACAGGGTGTTGACGAGCGCCGCCTCCCACGCGCCGGTGCCCGAGGCGGGATAGATGACGACAGGCTGCTCGGTGCGGAACACCGTGCGTATGCCGGCCAGAACCTCGGTCCCAAGCTTTCCGAACTCCGGCCCGCGATGGTCGATCGTCGGCATCGCCAGCGCGGCAAGGATCGGAAGCGGCGTGTTAGACGGGCCTGGGATCTGAAGGAAATGTCGTCCGGGATGATGCATCGGGTCTTCCGCTTTTATCGTTTGGCACAACAGAACGGTTTCTGCGTATTCTATTTGAAGCACGATGTATACAATGTGAGCAACTGATTCTTTGGACAGATCGCAGGCGACCGGGATGGATCGATGAACGAAAAGCCGGAAACGACGCAGTTCCTGCGCCCGTTTGCCGCCGCGCCCGACGGCGGTGCGCTTGCCCGCGATCTTGTCGGGCGGATGAAGGGCGGGGTCGCCGCCGACCCGTATTCGCGCGGCCGCTACGCGACCGATGCGTCGATCTACCAGATCATGCCGGCGGCGGTTGCCTTTCCGAAGGATGTCGAGGACGTGCAGGCAGCACTGGATGCCGCGACGCGCCATGATGTTGCGGTGATCGCACGCGGCGGCGGGACATCGCAGAACGGGCAGCCGGTGGGTGCCGGTCTGGTGCTGGATTTCAGCCGCCACTTCAATGCCGTGCTGGAGGTTGACGCCGACGCGATGACCGCAAGGGTCGAGCCCGGCGTGGTGCTGGAACGCCTGAACACCCGGTTGCGGGCGCAGGGGCTGTTCTTTCCGGTCGAGCCTTCGACCGCCAGCCGCTGCACCATCGGCGGGATGACGGGCAACAATTCCTGCGGCGCCCGTTCGCTCGCCTACGGCAAGATGGTCGACAACGTGCTGTCGGTCGAGGCGCTATTCGCCGACGGGACGCCGTTCCGGTTTCACAACGGTGCCGATTCGGACCGGTCCTGGGCGATCGCGCACGAGATGCGCAGCCTCGCCGAACGCCTGCGCCCCGAGATCGAGGCCCGTTTTCCGAAGGTCCAGCGCCGCGTGGGGGGCTACAACCTTGACCGGCTGCTGCTGCCCGATCCGCATGACGCGGGCCTTCTGGTCGGGTCCGAGGGCACGCTGGCACTGACCACGGCAGTCACGCTGAAGCTGTCGCGCCTGCCCAGCCACCGGGTGTTGGGCATCTGCCATTTCCCGTCGTTCCGCGCGGCCATGGAAACGACACGCCATCTGGTCGCCCTCGGGCCGACGGCCGTCGAACTGGTCGACAACAATGTTCTGACGCTCGGTGCCGACATGCCGCTGTTCCGCCGGACGCTGGACCGGATCACCAGGGGGCGGCCCGACTGCCTGTTGCTGGTGGAGTTCGCGGGCGATGCATCGGCACCGCTGTTGCAGCAACTGGCCAGGCTGGAAAGCTGCATGGCCGACCATGGCCATCCCGACGCCATCGTCGCCGTCACCGACCCCGTCATGCAGCGCGAGGTCTGGGACATGCGCGAGGCCTGCCTCAACATCATGATGTCGGCGCGGGGCGACGCCAAGGCCGTCAGCTTCATCGAGGATTGCGCCGTTCCGCTGGAACACCTGGCCGACTACACCGACGCGATAACGGCGCTGTTCGACCGCCATGGCACGCGCGGCACCTGGTATGCCCATGCATCGGTCGGCTGCCTGCATGTCCGGCCGATCCTGAACATGAAGGATCCGCGTGGCCTGGCAGCGATGCGCACCATTGCCGAGGAAGCCTGCGATCTTGTCCGGCGCTTCAAGGGGTCGCATTCCGGGGAACATGGCGACGGGATTTCACGGTCCGAGTTCCACGAACGGATGTTCGGTGCGCGCCTGGTGCGCGGGTTCGAGGCGGTGAAGGATGGCTTCGACCCCGGCGAGCGCCTGAATCCGGGCAAGATCGTGCGCCCCTACCGGATGGACGATCCCGAACTGATGCGCTTTGCCCCCGGCTATGCCGTCACGCAACCCGAACGGACGGCGCTTGACTGGGGCGATCCGGCCGAGGGCGGCTTCGGCGGCGCGGTCGAGATGTGCAACAACAATGGCACCTGCCGCAAGCTTGCCGGTGGGGGCATGTGCCCGAGCTATCGCGTGACCCGCGAGGAAAAACACCTCACGCGCGGCAGGGCGAACACGCTGCGGCTGGCGATCTCGGGGCAACTGGGCCCCGATGCCATGAGTTCGGCCGAGATGAAGGGCAGCATGGCGCTGTGCGTCGGCTGCAAGGCCTGCCGCCATGAATGCCCGACCGGCGTCGACATGGCGAAGATGAAGATCGAGGTGCTGCATCAGCACCACGCGCGGCACGGCCTGCCGCTGCGCGAGCGTCTGGTGGCCTTCCTGCCGCGCTACGCCCCGCTGGCATCGCGCCTGCGCTGGCTTGTCAACCTGCGCGACCGGGTGCCGGGGCTTGCCTGGGCCAGCGAGCGGATGCTGGGCATGTCGGCCCGCCGCGCCCTGCCCGTCTGGTCGGCGCCCTGGCAGGAAACCGGCGACCCCGCACGGCCAGAGGACGTAAGGGGTGACGGATTGGACATCGTCCTGTTCGCCGATACCTTCAATCGCTACTTCGAGCCCGAGAACCTGACGGCGGCGCGGCAGGTGCTGCGTGCCGCCGGCTACCGGCTGCACCGCGTGGCACCGCCGACCGCCCGCCCGCTGTGCTGCGGCCGCACCTTCCTGGCGGCAGGTCAGGTGGATCAGGCCAGAATCGAGGCCGAACGCCTCGTCCGCGCGCTGGCCCCCTATGTGGCGCGGGGGGCACGGATCGTGGGGCTGGAGCCGTCATGCCTGCTGACGCTGCGCGACGAGTTGCTGGCGGTCCTGCCGGGCGAGGCGTCGCGGCAGATCGCGGGGGCGGCATTTCTGGTCGAGGAACTGATGGCATCCGATTTGACGCTGGGCCGCATCACGCTGCCCCTGCGGGACCTGGGCCCGAGGGTCGCCCACCTGCATGGCCATTGCCATCAGAAGGCGTTCGGTGCGATGGGCCCCGTTGCGGAGATCCTGGCGCATGTCCCCGGGCTCGAGGTGCGCCACATCGAATCGGCCTGCTGCGGCATGGCGGGCGCCTTTGGCCATCAGGCCGAAACCTATGACGTCTCGGTCGCGATGGCGGAGCTGTCGCTGCTGCCTGCCCTGCGCAAGGCCGGGGCTGACGACCTGATCCTTGCCGACGGCACAAGCTGCCGCAAGCAGATCGCCGATGGCGCCGGGCGCCCGGCGCTGCATGTCGTGCGCCTGCTGGCACGACATGTGCCAGAGGGCAAGCGCGCAGGCCCCTAGCGGCGGGGGGGGGTCCGCGTCTGGTGCGGATTCCCCCCCGCCCTGAACGGTCTGGCCGCGCGCGCCGCGCGATCACACGGCGGGAGGTTCCGGAACCGAGGGCATCAGCGGCAGCAACGCATCGGCCAGCGCGTCGGCATCATCGCAAAGATGCAGCGGCAGTATCACCGCGTCCGGCATGGCACGCGCACGCTCTGCCTGTGCACCCAGATCGAACACCGCCGCGCGGAGGCCCAGCGCTTCGGCGAATGACAGCGTGTAGCAATGCGTCTCTGGCCAGAGACTGGGAACGAACAGCAGGTCAGGATGCAGGTGTGTCAGATGTTCCAGCGCCTCGGTCTCGCGCCGGTAGGGGCCGGTGACGCGGACACCCAGTTGCCGCAGCCGGTCGTCGATGTCGCTGTGGCCGACCACGGACAGGTCGACCGGCAGGGCCCGGCGCCGCACCGTCTCGGCCAGCGCCTCGATCACGCGGCTTCCCTTGTGCGGCCAGACCTTGCCCGGCACCACCATGCGCAGCCGACCGTCCGGCTTGCGCGGCGGCAGCGCGGCGGCGGCGAGGTGCGGCGGATGGGCGACCACCTCGAACCGGTGGCGGGGAAAGTAACGCCGGAAGATCGCGGCGGCGGCCTCGCTGGGAAGGATGCGGCGGTCCGCCCGGTCGAACAGCGCGGCATAGGCGGCCTGGCGCTGCAGCGGATCGCCCTGCCCTGCCTCGGCCAGCGGATCGGTCATCGCGGCCCAGGCTTGCAGCGTGTCGGTATCGGGCGGCCCCCGCCAGGGCGACCCATCGGGCGGCAACAGGCAATACTGGGCACTGATCGCGGCATAGTCATGCCCGATGAACACGATCTCGCCCCGCAAGGCCGCCAGATCCTCAATCACCTGCGCCTGCATCGGCCAGGACAGGCCCGACAGGCTGTGCACGACAATCTGACCCGGCGACATGGCCGCGATGCAGCGCGCCAGAAGCCCCCGGTCGCCGCGCAGGTCCACCGCCGAAAGATTGGGAACGAACATACCGCTGCGCGCGTCCGTCTCGACCGTCATGCGGCAACCATCGTGCAGGCGCAGGATGGCGGCTCCCGGCACCTGACGGATCGCCTGACCCAGATAGGTCTCGACGCCGCCGCCCATGCCATGGCTGATGTGCAGTGCAGTCACCTGTCCCTGCGCCGCCAACCGCGCAAGATCCAGCGCACGGCGCGCGGACCGCAGCGGATCGGCCCGCAGATGCGTGCGCACGGCGGCATTGTGCAGACTGTCCGCCGCGACAATCGGCGCAGGCGCCGAACGTGGCACGCCGGCCCCGGCACGCGGCACGAACAGGTCGCAGGCCACCAGATTCCGCAGACCTGCGCGGCGGGCCCGGCGCCCGATCTGCTCCACCGGATCGGTGTCGCCTCCACCATGCGCCAGCAGGGCCAGCGCCTGCGTCGTGACCAGCACACAGGCCCCGTCTGCGCCCGGCACCTCGACCGCGCGGCCCGCGTTGACGGTCCCGGCAAGACGGTCGATCGCCGCGGCGGACGGTTCGCAGGCCACAAGGTTCGCGGCCGCGGCACGCGGATAGGCCGCGAAGGCCGCGTGGGTGGACAGCGCGGTGACCGTGGCGACCGGGTCGGCGGCATGCGCCATCAGGCGGCCGAACCAGCCGGAGAAGACCTGCGCATCCTGCGCGACGACCACCGCCGCGCGTCCCAGGTCCTGCCCCGACAGCACGTCGCGCAGCAGTGCGTTGCGGGGCGTTCCGGGGGGCGCCGTCCGCCAGAAGACATGACCCTCTTCGTCCAGCGCGGCGAGATCGGCGGTCCAGTCGGCACGGTCGCCCACCTCGACAACTGACACGTCATAGGCCGCATCGCCCCGGTTGCGCAGCAGCGACATGATCGTGGGGCGGGGATCGCCGCCCTCGGGCTCGATCAGGACATGAACGGTTGCCACGATGTCGTCGGTCAGCAGCCGGGGAATGCGCAGCCGGTCGGCAGCCTCCGGCAACGGCGGCGCGGGCCACAGCGTGGTGCCATCCGGAACCCCCCGGATACCGGCCGGGCGCCCGACATGCTGGAAATGCGCCAGCGGGAATACCCCTTCGGGCAGGCCGACGGGCAGTTGCGCGGCATAGTGCCGGGGATCGAACAGCGGTGAGGGGAGCCGCCCCTCCTTCCAGCCGTGCAGCAGGTAGTGAACTTCTGGGTCGGCGCCATCGTGCGGCAGGCCCGGGTTCTGCGCCACATAGAAGTCGGCATCGAACAGGTCGGTCATCGATGCCTCGACACGGTCCCAACTGTCCCGCGTGCCGATGATATGCGTCAGCATGGTCGCCGCTGCCGGGGCGCGGTCGCCCGACATGAGTGCGGACAGTGCCAGACTGAATGCCTCGGCCCGATTGCCCGCGGCCAGGTGGGCGTTTGCCTCTTGCAGGTTGCGGGGCAAGGGCGGGGCCGCAGCGGTCGTCGCCGGTCGCGCCGCGGCAGGCTGCGGGTCCGCGACGGGTTCCGATACGCCCGACAACCGCGCCCGCAGGGCGCGGACGACCTGCGGCTGTCGTTCGGCGGAGTCGGCCAGCGCTGCCTCGCCCAGAGCCTCGCGCAGGTAGTGAACGAACGGATTGGCTCCGCTTTCCGCCACCGCCGGTGTCTCGCGCAGATATGCCTCCGAGGAAAAGCCCGGGGCCGGATCGCGCCCGGTGACTCCGCCCAGGATCAGATAGTGCAGCACCGGGTCCGACGGCACCTCGCGCGGGGCGAAACCCCGGCAATAGGCGGGGACATTCATGAACTCCGCGACAAGCGCCCGGTCCGGATGCGCCGCGAAGCCCCGGCCCGGCGCCGCAATATCCAGACGCCGCTCGATCACCGCGTCGGCGGCCGCCTGCAACCGCATGATCACGCCGAGGCGACGCATGTCGTTGCCGCCCGCCTCGCGATGCGCGCAGAATATGTGCAGGCGCAGTTCCTCTGCATCCTCCGGCAGGGTGAAGACCGGCAGCCTCGTAAGCTTGCCGCGCGTCACCTCGACACGGTGGCAGGTCTGTCCATCCCAGACGGCGACCACTTTGCTCGACTGCTGCCGCGCATCATGCGGCAGGAAGAACGACACCTGGACATCGCCACGGCCCTCGATCGCCAGCGCGCCCTCGATCTCGAGCCAGCCGTCGCCGTGCCAGTTGATCGCTTTGACGCGGCTCATCGAATCGCTCCGTACAATCGGCAGTCCCGCGTTCTATCCGCGCCCAGGTCCGCCAACGCAACCCCGGCGCCCGCGGAGGTCGAAGAACTGCGCCGACTTATGGCCCGCCCGCCCGGACAGCGCGCCCTGCCGCATTCGCGGGCACAGGCAGAACGCGCAACCGGCACAGGCCGATGGCGGCTTGACTTGCCAACTGTTTCCGGGGACGTTGCCCGCCGACACAGGGACAGGCGCTGATCCATCAGGATTTTTTCCTGCATTGACGTGATCATAGACCGCAGCGCAACAGGCAGGGGCATGGCCAGCAAGACCTTCCTCCACACGAAATACGCCACCGACAACGCCGATGTCGCCAAGCATTACGGCGCGGATGACGAACTATTGCTGCGTTCGCACTATGAAACCTACGGACGCAACGAACTGCGCGGCATCGACGCCGCCGAACACATGCGGGTCGAGGGCGTGCTGTGTTCCGAGTCGGGCCATGTGTTCCTGTCCGGTTGGGCGGATCGCCGCCACATCCGCAAGTTCCATGTGACCATCGACGTCGGCTACGAACGCTACGATTTCGGCGAGATCGAACCGGCATGGTACCGCCGCCCCGACGTCGCCGCCGTGATCGGCGATACCGAGCGGCCGTCCGGCTATCTCGCGCTGCTTGAACTGGACGATGTGACGCCGCATCCCAACCTGACCATCCTGGTCAACGGCAAGCCGGTTCACCGCGTGGGCAACACCCGCTGGCAATCGGTGAGCCAGTTCCTGAACCAGACGCTCGGCGCGGTGGCCGCGGTGGCGGATCTGCCGATCGGGCAGTCGATGGCGGCGTCAGAGGTTCTGCATGAGCCCTTCGCGAGCGTATGGCAGGCATTCCTGGCAAAGCTGGGCTTCGTGCTCGCCTTCCAGAACGCGCAGCACGCCGCGGCGGAGCGATCGATCGTCATCACGCTGTACCGTCGCGCCGACATGCTGATCCCGCAGCTGGAATCGCTGGCACCCCTGCTGGCGGGCTCGGGCACCGAAATCGTCGTGGTCTGCAACGAACTGGTCGGCGCAGAGGTGGTTGTCGAACGTCTGCGCGGGTTCTGCCAGCTTTGGGACCTGCCGCTGCGCCTTTACCTGTGTTCCGGCAACTCGGGCTTCTCGCACGCCAACAACTTCGGTGCCGAGGTGGCGCGCGGCCAGACGCTGGTGTTCATGAACCCCGACGTCTTTCCGCCCGAAGACCCCGCGCATGACCAGGGCGTGCGCGACTTCCTGTTCAATCCGCCGGGTCAGGCACTGCATGGGGCGATGCTGTACTACGGCGATGGCGCGCTGATGCATGCGGGCATGTATGCGGTCTGCGATACGGTGGTGGATGCGGTCCGCGCCACCGCGGCACGGGCGGCGCGCGTGGAGCATTTCGGCAAGGGCCTGTCGCACCGGGTGGATGACGATGCGGCCGCGCTCGACGGCGCGCTGCGAAAGCTGCGTGACGACGTGCTGCTGGTCTCGGCCGCGCTGTGGAAGATCGACCGTGAGCTTTTCCTGACAGTCGGCGGCCTTTCGACGGAATACGTCTTTGCCTACTACGAGGATGCCGATTTCTGCCTTCGCCTGCGCGAACGCGGCATTCCGATCATCCTGGACCGTGCATCGCGCTGGATTCACATGGAGGGCGCGGGCAAGGCCTTCAGCCCCCCGCAACGCAGCTTCATGTGGCTGAACCGTTGCCTGTTCTCGCGACGGTTCGGAGCATCTCCCCTCGTCGTGGACAGCCACGACGACCTCGAACTCTTGTAGGAGCCGGAACCCGGTGCGATTCCTGACTGTCGCTCTCTATCATCCGCGTGTCATGAAGGGCGGTGCCCAACAGGTCGCGAAAGATCTGCATGACATGGCGGTTGCCGATCCGGATGTCGAGGCCACGCTTCTGGCCGGCATCGACGGACGCATGTTCCCGGGTTACGGCAAGGTCGGGTCGGCGATCACCGCCCTGCCCGACAGCCCGAACGAGTTTCTGCTGGTCGGCCACAGCTTCGACGACTTCTACCACACCATCTACGACGCGCGGCGCAACAAGGCACTGCGGCGTTTCCTCGAGGATGTGCGCCCCGATGTGATCCACATTCACCACTCGCTGTGGGTGGGGCTGGAGTTCCTGCAGCTTGCGCGCCAGGTGCTGCCCGACGTGCGCATCATCTACACGCTGCACGAATACCTGCCGATCTGTCTTGCGAACGGCCAGCTTTACCGGCGGCATGAGGCGGCGATCTGCCTCGACACCTCGCCCGACCAATGCGTGCGCTGCTTCCCCGACCGGTCGGTGGACGATTTCGTGCTGCGCCGGCGCGGGTTCCGGCGGGCCTTCGCGCTTGTCGACCATTTCATCGCGCCATCGGAATACCTGCGCCAGCGGTTCATCGCCTGGGGCATTGCGCCAGACCGTATCTCGACCATCGCCAACGGCCACAAGTCCTGCCGCCCGACCGGTTGGGTGCCCTCGCACAGCCCCGGCGTCGCGACCTACGGCTTCTTCGGACAGTATGTCGACGCCAAGGGGATCGACGTACTGCTGCAAGCTGCAAGCACGGCGGCGCGCGAAATCGAGACGCGGATCGAGATCAAGATCCACGGTGGCAACAAGCAATACGCGTCCGAACCCTATCTGAAGCGGATCGAGGCCATCATGGCCGAGATGCCCGAGAACGTGCAGGTGACGGAGGCTGGTTCCTACGCCCGGGAGAACGTGTTCGAACTGATGGCGGCGGTGGACTGGATGGTGATGCCGTCGGTCTGGCCGGAAACCTTCGGCCTCGTGATCTCGGAGGCCTGGGATGCACGGCGTCCGATACTCGGCGCGCGGGCCGGCGGCATCACGAACCGCATCATCGACGGTGTCAACGGCCTGAGCTTTGCACCCGGCGCGACGGGCCAACTGGCCGGGCTGATCGTGCGGACGGCCGGCAATGCCGAACTCTGGACCAAGCTTTCGACCGGCGTTGCCGACGAGATCTCGATGGATCAGGCCTGGGCGGAACACCGCAGCTGCATCGCGGCGCTGCCGGGCGCCGCGTGACGGAAGGCGGGCCATCGCGGATGGCCCGCGACGTGCCGGCGCTCAGGCGAAATAGGTTTCCAGCCCGTAGCCGAGCTTGTCACCGACCGGTCCGCAGATGCTCAGGAACGAGTCCTTGTCTTCTTCCGACCAGTCGATCTCGCTGAACTTCAGGAACCGGTCCAGATCGGCGCCGGGCGCTGTTGCCTGGGGACGTTCCGATTCAAGATAGGCGATCATCCGCTGTGTCTCGGCCTCGTCCAACTCCAGAAGCTCCGCCATGCTGCGGCATGTGCCCTCGCGGTCTGTGACGAGATCGTGATGATCGAACTCGATATAGGAGTTGCCAAGCTGCGGCTTCACCCGCTCCCAGGCGCGGTGGCACTCGGCCCATTCCGTGCACTGGTTCGCGAACGGCTTGTCGCGGAATTTCTTGCGCTTTGACTGAAGGTTATCCACATGGCGGCGGGCGCAGTGGATGAATCGGGCATGCTGGTGGAACGCCAGAAGGTCCGGCGCGTGGGCGATCGGGTGGATGTTGGGCGTCTTGTCCAGCAGATGCGAAGATCCCAGGTTCTCGACCAGATAGCGTTCGTAGCCATGGAAGAAATGCCGGATCAGCACGCGCTCGCGCAGCGCGCTGACGCCGTTGCCAGCGACCTTCGCACCTTCGTTGGCACGCGCTTCCCGACGAACAACCGAGATGATTTCAGTCAGGATATCAATAAGATGACCTTCACCATACCCTTTGTAGCGTGTCGTCGCGAGGGCGTTGCGAATGGCCGACGTACCCGACCGAGTCGTACCCAGGATATAAACAATCTTAACCAAGCAGGCTCTCCGATGACGAATGGATGGCTTTGCCACACCAGTCGCTTCACAAAGAGACATTTTTCGGCGCCGTGCAAGTCTCGATCACATCGGGGACGCCGCGTTCCAATGTCCCGGTTGCGGCAGTGCGGCGGCACTGCTACGAAACCCGCGACATCAGCATGGAAGGACATCGTCGATGACTTCGACGGACCAGGAAAGCCGGCCGGCAGCCACGGTCAGCGATGCCGATCTTCAGCGTCTCGCCCAGCACCTTCTCAAGCGCAGCCTTCGCCCCGGCGAACTGGCGAACTGGCTGCGCCGCGCCGAGCGCGAACGCCTTGGCTTCGCGCAGGCCTTCGACCTGATGGTGGCCTCGCCGGAATACCAGTCGCGCGCGGGCGTCGACCCGGAACATCCGCCGGGCCACTACTATTCCCCGATCGTCAACCCCGCCGAGGTGCGGACGTTCTTCAGTGTCGACCGGCGCCAGCCAATCGACTCGGTGGCAGGCCTGTCAATCCGCGATGCGGATCTTCGCGCGGAATTCGATCGCCTGCGTCCTTTCATTTCCAGTCACCGCTTTCCAAAGACCAAGACCGAGGGCGCGCGATACTATACCGAGAATGGCATCTTCACGGTGGGCGACGCCATCGTGCTGGCCGCCATGATCGCGCGGCACCGCCCGAAAAGGATCATCGAGATCGGTTCCGGCTTTTCCACGGCGTGCATGCTGGACACCATCGAAAGGCTCGATCTTCCGACGGCCATCACCTGCATCGAACCCAATCCCGCGCGCCTGCGCCGCAATCTGACCGAGCGTGACGCCGAGCGCGTGACCATCGTGGAGGGTCTGGTGCAGGGCACCGATCCCGCGATGTACGAGACGCTGGAATCCGGAGATTTCCTGTTCATCGACTCGACGCATGTCGTGAAGACCGGCAGCGACGTGTGCTTCGAGATGTTCGAGATCCTTCCACGCCTGAAGCCGGGTGTCGTCGTGCATGTGCACGACATCCACCACCCGTTCGAGTATCCGGACGCCTGGATCTTCGAGAAGCGCCGTTCCTGGAACGAGGTCTACATCCTCCGGGCCTTTCTGATGTACAATCATCGCTTCCCCGTGACGGCGTTCAACAACTACTTCCTCACGCGCTATCGCAAGGACGTCGAAGAAGCCTATGGCGAACCTGTCATGAATGCCGGGGGAAGCATCTGGATGCAGGTGCAGCAATGACCGCGGCCGATGATGCCGGCGCGCGGCAGCGCAGGTTCGACTTCATCGTCGCCGGAACCGGGCGCAGCGGCACATCTGCGGTCGCGCGCTATCTTTCTGCGGCCGAGGGGGTGCATTGCAGCCTGGAACTGTTCGGTCCGGGCACGGACCACAGCACGCTGCACCCGCCCGGCTGCTATCACGATCTGACGCTGGACCCGCCGCCCCGTGGCCTGCGCCGCGCGCGCCCCGCGCTGCTGCGGGTCTCGACCGCCGAAATCGCCCGCCGTGGCGACACGCTGCGCTTCTTCGGCAACAAGACGCCCAACTACATCTTCCGGCTGAAGGGCCTGCTGGACGAAATCGCGCCGGGCAAGGGCGTGGTGTGCTGGCGCGACGTGAAATCGGTGGCGCTCAGCTTCGCGCGCCGGGCGGACGACCCCGAGGATGACTGGGATCCCGGCAAGCGTGCGCTGTTCGCGGTGTCGGATTCCATGACCTGCTTGCGGGCACTGGCGGCACTCGGATCGCATGATGTGATGATCATGCCGAACCGCGCGGTGATCGCCGATTGGGAAGGCGCGACACGGCACGCGCTGTCCTGGCTGCTGCCCGATCTCGGACCGGCCCGGTTCGATCCGGTCAACCTGGCGGCCATCGACGACCGGCTCGTGAAGTCGAAGTCGCATTCCGCCCCGCAGAATGCGCCCAGCTTCACCGAGGCGGAAACGCGGGCCATCACGGCGTTCGAGGCGACCGGCGCCGATGCCCTGCTGAATCGCGACCGTCCCTTCCTTCTGAGCGAGGTGCGCGACGAAGTGGCCGCGCTGGCGGCTGCCCTGCCGACCGATCAGGTTTCCTTCATGCGCGGCCTCGTGCGCGAGGACGGTCGACCGATCACCCGCAAGTTCTTCCGGAAGTGGCAGGGCGTGATCGAGCGGAACGAGGGCCGAGAAGCGCGCGTGCGCAAGGACAAGCCGTCACGCCCCGACCGCCCGCCGCGCCCCGATAGGCCCGCCCGTCCGGACCGGCCGCGCAGGGCCGACAAAGCCGCACGCTGACCGCCTGCCCGCCGCACCGGCACGCCCCGCCAATCCGCAGGAAGCACCATGACCAGACCTCCGCAACTCATCCTGCATATCGGTGCCGGCAAGGCGGGTTCGACCGCGATCCAGTTCGCGCTGAAGCGCAACCCGCAGGTCCTTGCCGGACAGAACGCGGCCTATGTCGGGCTGATGCTGGAACATGTGCCCGGCGCGACCCAGCACGACTGGTGCGTCGAGGGACAGCCCAACCGGTTCTTCCGTCAGCCCCCGCGCGAACGGGCCCGGGTTGACGAAGAAGTCTACCGCGTCATCCGCGACGGGCTGGACCGGTTTGCCGCAGCCGGTGTGGACCGCGTGGTCTGGAGCAACGAGGCTTTCCTGCCGAATTCAGAGCGCATCATCGCGATTATCCAGCGACTTGCCCGTGATGGCGTGCCGCTGCGCATTGTCTGCTACGTCCGCCGCCACGACAAATGGGCGCGCAGCGCCTATGTGCAGTTCGGCCTGAAGGGCAAGATGTATCCCGGCCCGATTCGCAGCTTCGCAGAATGGGTCGAAAGCCATCCGGTCGCCTTTGCCGATCAGGTGGACACCTGGCGCAGCGCATTCCCCGGCGTTGTCGAACTCTACAACGTGGACGCGGTCGATGATGCGGTGTCGCATTTCTGCGGCATCGCGGATCTTTCGGGCATCCCCTCGATGCGCGCGAACGAGGCACCGTCGAATCCGCTGCTGGCAGCCTATGTCGTTCACAACAGCCAGATCGACCAGCCGGCACCGCCCGAACTGATGGCGACGCTGATCGCGCCGATGCGCATCTCGGGGCCCCGGCAGTCAACTGTGGCGCCACTGGAAGCCCTGTTGCCCACGACCGCCGACCTCTTGGCACTCCAGGAGACCTGCCGTGCCGATTTTGACCGGCTCAACGCGCTGCTGGCCGAACAGGGGCAACCTCCGCTGACCTTCGACACGCCGGACGAACAACGGCGCAGCGTAACCCCGTGGGAAATGGACCGTCTGCTGCTTCAGATGGTCCTGTCGCTGCAGAAGCAGGTGAACGAACTCAAGGCGGAGCTTGAGGCAAAGCGCGGCTGATCACGCGCGGATCTTGCGCTTGCGCGCCTCGCGCGGGCGCGGGTTGTTGTCGTCGGCTGGATCGATCCCACGTTGCGCATACTCGACCCGACGCTGGAATTCGGCGTGGAACGCCTCCACCACGATCCGCAACTGATCGGCCGTGAAGGCGAATGGAAACGGTGTGTCGATCGGCGCGAAGCGCGCCGCAACCTCGTCGAGCGCGGGAACGCGATAGGCTTCGTCCGCGGGCACCACGGCGGTGACGGAGTCGTGGGATACCATCTGCGCCATCCGTTCAAGGAATGCACCCAGATCATCGGCGGACAGCGAAGGTGTCTCGGACCGGACCTCCGGCAACAGGTTGCAGAGCGGATCGCTGACGAAACGCCGTGCTTCCCTGCCGAAGAGGGTATTGAACTGGCGCTGCAATTCCAGTTCGGCCAGCGTCATCGACCGGTTGACCGTGTCGACCGGCGGGCGCACGAGCGATCCATACGGCAGCCCCAGCCAGTCTTCGAAGGTCGTCAGCAGTGCCTTGCTGTGACGCGAATAGTTGCGCACCGTCACTTCCGCGCCATGCGCCTGCATCGCAGGCACGAACCGCGCGACACGCATCGGGAACTTGTAGCGCGCAAGACTGTCCGCAAAGCTGCCGGTATATCCGCCGCGCTTGATCTGCTGCTGGTAGGTCGATGCCGCATGGTCCAGCGGATCGCGGATGTAGATCAGGACACGAAGGCGCGCATCGGGAAAGGCTGCGCGCAGCGCCGCGACATCGCCCTCAAGTTCGCCGGACAGGGTTAGGAACAATGCCTCAGAGCTCAGCAGAACGGCCGGATGTCCGGTCTGCTCGCCCCAGCGCACCACCTCCGCCATTCCCCCCGGCCCCGCCTTCACGTTACCGGACGAGATATGCCCGGCCCGGCCCGCAGCCTCGTGCCGGGGGTCGATCGGATAGGCGACCCCGGATGCATCCAGCGCCTCTTGGGACAGCGCCAGCGACGACTGAATGAAGCTGCTGCCGGTCTTGCCGTGGCCAACATGCAGGTTGATCGTCTGAACGGTCATGGAAAATCCTTGTTTCGCTGGGACGCGCCCGGCATCTCGGGATCAGTGGTTTGCTGCGGGACCATCCGCCGTCACCGCATCCGGACAGCCACGGTGCCGGATCCCGGCGTGCCGCAGGCCTGGCCCAAGAAAGCGCCGCGCAACTCGTCGACGCTTGCGGCGCCGTCATGAGCGTTTGCCGACCAGATCACCCGCTCCGACAGCTTCATCGGGCGCTTGGGTGCACAGTCGCGAACTACTCTCGCGGCAACTGCGGCCAGATCGGTTGCCGTGTTTCGCATCGCGCCATCATTCGTACTGCTGCGGGTGCAGCGACGTTATCACGCCACGCCGGACGGGCAAGCACCGCTGCGCAAAAACCGACCGCCAGCCGGCAGCAGGGCAATAAGTTCGCGCAGTTAACCGATGTTCGCCTTGAATTTGTTGCATCGGACAGTCATGACTTCGATGCCTCGACCCTTTGGAATCTGGAACCGTCTCCGATGAAGAACCGAAACCCGATTGACCTTCTGCGCCGCCTGCGGCTGCTGCCCATTGCAAAGGACAAGCCGGTAAACGTGCCCTATCCGATGTTCGTCGAACTGCTGCATGCCGCGATCGAAAACGACGTGGACGAGATCTGGTACACCAACCGGTATCCCGACGTCGCGCAGGCGATCAAGCAGGGGTTTTTTACAAGTGCGGCGCACCATTACGCGATGAGCGGGATGATGGAAGGCCGGATGCCGTTTCCGATCGAGATCGACGAGGCGGACTATCTCGCGCGCCATGTCGATGTCGCAAAGGCCATCAAGGCAGGCAAGCTGTCGAGCGCGACAGAGCATTTCTATCTTGCCGGGTTCGTCGAAGGCCGGGCATTCCGGCCTCTGGCAAGCGCCGAATGATGATGCGGGTTCCGGGGCGGCCATAGGCATGCCCCGGCATCCACCTATTGGTGTGTAGCGCGAAGCACACAACCTTAAAGAGAATCGCCTTTCGATCAGGCTGTGGTCCATCCGCCGACGGCAGCAACCCGCAGCGACAGCGGCGATCCTTTGGAGATGGGCGAAACCACCCGAAGGACGGCCTGCTGATGCGTCACGCTGACCGTCGTGATCCAGCAGTCGCCATCGTCCACCGCGCCCGTCACCACCGGCTGCACCGTCGCCTCAAATGCGATCGGGAAGGTCCAGGTGACATCCGCGCTGCGGAACAGCGCGCCCAGCGAGATCGTGGCATCCGCCACCGCAAGGCCCGATCGCCAGCATTGCTGAAACCCGCAGGCGTGGCGGCGATACCGCCCGTTTGCGTTCGATCCGGCTTCGATCAACGCGCCGCCGGGCACGCCGCCAGACTGCGAGACTGAACCGAGTATGTTCAGCCGACCGTAGTACTGGTTCCAGTTGCTCCATGTCCCGCCCGAGCTTCGCTGCCGCGTGGCCAGGCCGTGATTGTTCTCGCGCACCGCGATCTGCGCGCCCTGGGCGTCAAGCACGCGCGAGATATGGACGCAATGCCAGCGGGTGCCGTCGGGGGCATGTTCGTCGGCCGCAAGACGCAGGAACCGCGTCACGAGCCCTGCCGCACTTGCACTCGCATCCGTGGTGTGGCCGCCAAGCGCAAAATCCCCGACGCGGGTCACCCGCCCGGCCGTCGCATCCGTCGCGTTCTGGGTCACGGCGGTGCCGGTCAACGGCACGTCCAGCTGCAGCGCCGTGGCAGACAGGACCGCCCGCCGCGCACCCCCGGCGACAAGCCCGATCTGGTTGGCGGCCGGCCGGTCCAGTCCGGTATCGGTGTCCGAACCGAAGCGAAGCCCGGGCAGCGCGGCCGTTCCGTCCGGCAGGTTCATGCCAGCCGGCACGGTCATTGCGCCGCTGGCCGGGTCCAGTCGCAAACCCTCGGCAAAACTCGCGCCGTCGGTGCTGACCTTGATTGCGAAACCGTCGCTGCCCACGGTTCCCATCTCTGCCCGACCCGAGAACCCGGTCTGAAACAGCAGGCTCGCGGTGCCCGACGCTGCGGCCTTGTTGATCTTGACCTGATGTCCCCCGTTCACGCCATGCGTCAGCAGCGTTGCGTCCCCGGCGACCGCCAGACGGTTCACATCATCCGGCTCCGTGGCCACCCCGACCCGCGCGGCACGGAGCGGCAGCTCGGATTCGAACCGCCAGGCGCCGCCGACATGGATCGCGTATTCCGACCGGTCCAGAACCCACATGGCCCAGCCGTCCTGCGGCCGCAGGAACTGCCATGTTCCCTGATCGAGAAAGGCGATCCTGCCGGGCTGGCCCGCCCAGGGCCCGACGGGCGAATCCCCGGTCAGGTATCGCGCATCCTCGTCCGGACCCTCGGGCGGTGCGTTGACACCCGCCGCCAGAACGGTGGGCTGGACCAGCAGATCCAGCACCCGCAGCGCCTCGTTGTGGGTGACGTGTTTCTGCGCCTGCGCGGCCAGGATATAGGGCAGGTCGAGTAGGGGAGTACGGTCCATCGTGGCGTGCCTCGCGTCGCTGTAGGCGGCGACTATCCCCACGCTTCAGAAAACAAAGCATTGCCGGACCGCACGCCGATGCGCGCGGTCCGCAACGCCCCTGTGCCTGCCCGAAGCCCCGGCGGTGACCGGGATCAATCCGACGTCAGGTCGCTGATCGTCTCGGCGATCTCCTTGACCTTCTCGATCCCGTCCATCGCCTCTTCATATATCTGCCCGGCAGGCGACAGCTTGGCGACGCCCTTGGCGGCATCCCATCCGGTCCCCGCTGCGTCCTTTGCCTTGTCATAGGCCTTGTCGAAATCCCCGCTCAGCAGGTTGCCCGCGGCGTCGTACAGATTGCCGAGCGTATCATAGGCATTCCCGGCCACGTCGATGGCCGTCCTCGCCTTCTCGGCGGCCCGGTCGAAGGGCGGCGGCAGGCGGTCGATCACCTCGTCGAGGACGGTATCCTTGAGCAGATCCCAGGCCTTCTCCGCCTTCGACTTCTCGCCCTCCTCCTTCGCCTTGGCGTCCTCGACCTCCTCGATCAGGTCGAGAATGGCCTCGGCCTCCGTCCGGACCCAGGCTGCCGATTCCAGGGCCGCGGCATAGTCCCCGGCCTCCGCCTCCTTCAGGGCCTGTGCGTGCCGCGCCTTCAGCATCGTCACGCGCGGAATCAGGAAAATATTGGTCACGGCGGCGGCCTCGGCATAGCGCTTGGCCAGCCCTTCCATCCGCTCCTCGAACCGGATGCGGTCCATCTGCAAGGCAGACTCGGCCTTCTGGAACGCGGCGATGACGGCTTCCACGTCATCGGCCTTCTTCACGGCGCCCTCATAGTCCTCGCGATCGGCCATCGCGGTCATGTCGTCGAACGCGGCGGTCACAGCCTTCAGTTCCGAGTCCAGGATCTTCGCGAAGTCCGATCCCCGCGCGGCCTCGAGATCGCGCTGCAACGATTTCAGGCGCCCTTCGTACTCGGCCTTGTGCTCGGCCTGGGTCTTGAGCGCGCCATCAATCGCGTCGAGCGCGTCCTTCAGCTTTCCGGTCTGCTCCTCGACACGGTCGAGTTCCTTGTCCTTCAGGGCGTCCTTGATCCGATCGACATAGCGGGAGGCGTCGTCATACTCGTCCTGCGCCTTGTCCTTCGCCTCGGACGGCAGGGCCTTGAACCGGTCGATCTGTGTCTGCGCGGCGGCCGCGAGCGCGGCTTCGCGCTCGGTCAGCTTCTGCCATTCGGCATCGAAGGTCTTCACCGCCTCAAGCAGCGCCTCGGCCTTCTTCTTGGCGGTTTCCCAATCCTCGGACTTGGCGGCGTCGTCCATCGCCGACTTGTGCTTTTCCAGGTCCTTGAAGGGCTTTTCCAGATCCTCGTACTCATCCGCCTTCGCCTTGGCGGCCGCGTAGCCTTCATCCGCCATGTCACGCAGCGTCTCGAAGGCAAGCCGGGCATCCTCGGACTCCGCGACAATCTCGAGGTATTTCTCGATCAGGTCGCGCACTTCGTCGGCCTTCTCGACCGCCTTCTCGAATTCATGCTCCTCGCCCAGCTTCTCCATCGCCTTGTGGGCGTCGAGCACCGCCTTGGCCGCGTCCTTCGCTTTCTCGATCTTGTTCTTGCCGACAAGGTCGATCTTGCCCTGCATGTCGCCGTGCAGTTTCTTGTAGACCGCTTCCTGCTTCTTCAGTTCCTCGTTCCGCGCGATGACCTTGCCAACCAGGTCCTCCAGCTTGCCCATGACCTCAAGCGCGGGCTTCAGGTCGGCTGCGGCCGCCTTGCCCTTCATGTCGCCCAGAAGGGTCTCGATCTCCTTCTTGTCGGCGTCGAGCGACTTGTAGGGGAACCCGCGGGCGGTCTCGATCCGGGGCTCCACAACCTTCAGGCGGCGCAGATATTCCTCAAGCAGTTCCTCAAGTTCCATGAACTCGTTCAGCGGCGCCACCAGCGCATTCGCCTTCTCGAGCGCCGTCGCGAAATCGGTGGCCTGCGCGGCCGCGAGCATCGCGTCGCGCAGCGCGATGATCGGATCCTTCTTGGGCTTCAGTTCGGCATGTGAACAGCCCTCAACGGTCGCCAGCTTGTCCTTGATCTGGGCGTAAAGCTCCTCGTACTGCCGCCGGATGTTGTCGAGGTTGTCGATCTGCGCGTCGAGATCGTTCAGCATCCGCTCAAGTGCATCCAGCATGTCGAGCGCGACCATGAAGTCGCGCGCTGCTGCGGCTGCCTCCATCTCGGATCGCGCGGTGGTCAGGTCGGCGCGCTCGTCCTCCAGTTCCGCATAGTCGGACACCATCGAGCTGTCGAAACGGCTGATCAGCGCGGGCAGCCGGGTTTCGTATTCGGCGCGGCGCGCGTCCAGGTCGGCCAGCGTATCCTCGACGAACCCGATCTCGGCTTCCAGGCGGTCCAGGTTGTCGCGGGCGGTGATGAAATCGCGCGCCTGCGCGGCCGCCAGCATGTCGTCATGCAGCGCCTGCGCCATCTCGCGGGGCGCCTCCAGTTGCGGATAGTCGCTGCGCGCGATGGCGTCGAAGCGGTTCAGCACCCCATCCACCCGCGCCTCGTAGTCCGCCTGCGCCGCGCGGTGGTCGACCACCAGCCCCTCGAACCGGTCCAAGTTCGCGCGCACGCCCTCCAGGCTGCGCAGCGCCGCCGCATAGTCGCCCCCCGCCGCCGACGAATCGGCATCGGCGCGCCCGTTCAGGATCTCCTCGGACAACGGCAGCAACGGCCCGAATTCACAGACCGCGACCGCGTCGACCCGCGGCGACAGCGCGGCGCGTTCCTCGTCGAACTGTGCCTTCAGCCGCGCGGTTTCCAGTGCCAGCCGCCACGCATCGATCAGCGGCACAAGGCGGTCCATCTCGACCATCGCGACCTCGTGACGACCCTCGGCCGCGGCGGCTTCCATCGCATCGGCGACCGACTTGATCTCGTCCTGCTGCGGGATCAGCTCGTCGAACTCGCAGGCCTGTGTCTCGGCAACCTCCGCCAGGATGCCACCGACCCGCGCCTCGTAATGCGTCCGCGCATCCACCGCTGCGGCATAATCGGTCATGTAGGTGTCAAGCTTGGTCGATGCGTCATCCATCATGGGAAAGGCGGCGGGGTAGTCATGCCGCGCACCGGCCGCCTCGATCTCGTCACGCAGTGCCAGCAGATCTTCCTGCATGGGCAGCAGGTCGGGAAACTCGCAGACACCGACCTCATCCAGCCGGGGCTTCAGCGCGCCCCATTCCGTGTCGAACCCCGCCTTCTGATCCTGCAGAACGCGGATGGCCTCTTCGATCACCTCCAGCTGCTCAAGTCCCAGCCGCACCGCCGACAGCGCATCGATGTAGTCGAGTTCCGCCACCGCACCGTCGATCACGCCCGTGTTCGCGGACACCGATTCCAGCGCGCCCGCGATCTTCTCCTCGCGCGGCTCGGCGGCCTCGGCGGCGTCGAAGCGGGCGTCCAGATCGGCCCGCAGCGGCTCATACTCGGCCTTGGCGGACGCCTGCTTCGTGTAGTCGGCATGAACCGGGCCCATGGTGACCATCGCCTGACCCAACGCCGCCGTCGCCTCCTTCCAGCGCTGGGCCGGCGGAAACTCCGCGATCCTGTCGACCTCCGCCGCGACCGCCGCGGTGTCGGCATGCCCCCAGTCACGCAGCTCCTGCAACTGCGCCTGAAGCCGGGCATAGTCAGCCTTCCGCCCTTCCCATTCGCGGCGGTTCTCCTCCAGTTCCTTGCGCAGCGCGGCAACCACGCCCTTCAGCTTGGTGATCTTCGCGGCGATTGCCGAAAGCTGTTTCTTTTCAGATGGATCGATGGTGCCATCGGCCATGAACTCGCGTTCCATCGCCTTTTCCTGGCGGACCAGCGTGTTGATCTGCTTCTCGGCGTCCTGAATCTTTTCGATGGTCACGGCCATGGCTGTATCTCCGGTCACTAAATGGTCTCTGTGTGCAAGCAGACGGGGAACGCGCGGAAAATCGCGCTGAATGAAACGGTACGGATCGCCCAACAAACGCGATGCGCCGCAACCGACAATCACCCTTTTGGCGATTCCGATCAACCGGGTTCCACCGGCATCGGCAATTTCATGTTGGTGGCCCGGTGGCCCTGTGCTAGGCTCGCGCCGTCGGCAGCATGCCCGGCGATTTGACCACAGATTTCGACACGAGACCCGATTTCAGGAGAAGCAGCATGGCAGCCAAGGGCTCCGATGGCGATGCTCAGGACATGGCAACGATCATCCAGCAGGCGCGCAAGCGCGCGATGAACGTCGCGCTCGTCATCGGCAAGGACGGCCTCTCGGTCGCGGCCGACCCCCGCAAGGCGCCCGAGGTGATGTGGCGCGAGGCCAAGAAGCTCGGCGGCGGCTCCAAGGGCGGCATGGGCGTGTGCAACGTCGTCGGAAAGGAACTTCAGGTTCAGTTCCTGACCGACGATTTCCCGGCGACCCTGCTCAAGGCGCTGAAGCAGAAGCTCCGCGACGAGGGGCTGAAGTTCAAGCCGGTGTTCATCGGCCCCGATGGCAGCCGCATCGGCGACGATGAGGATGAGGACGGCGCCGAGGACCCGCTGGTCGCGCAGGAGGACGGAATCGCACCGGCGGACGGCATGCCCGAGGATGGCGGTTCGGCGGGCGCTGCGCTTCGCGAGGAGTTCGAGGGTCTGGCCGATGCGATTGCCGATGCCGTTGCCACCGGCAGCCCGGTCGGCAAGAAGGTGGCGGCCCTGGCGGGAATGTTCAGTTCGACGCTCGAAAAGGATGAGAAAAAGGCAGGCGCCGTGCTGGGCATGTTGAAGTCTGCGCTGGATTCCTTGCCGACGATGGTGGCCTCTGCGGCACCCGGAACAGGCCAGATCAGCGGCCTTGCCGATCTTGAGGCGAAGGTCGACGCCCTGCTGGCAGAATTCGCCTGATGCACCGCCTTGGCGGTTCTGCCGTCAGGCGAACAGGTCGTGGCAAAGCTCCAGCGCGGACACAAGCGCGTCCACCTCGGACGTCGTGTTATATAGGCCGAACGAGGCCCGGCATGTCGCGGTGACACCCAGATGCACCATCAGCGGCATCGCGCAATGGGTTCCTGCCCGCACCGCGATTCCGCGCTGGTCCAGCACGGTCGAAATGTCATGGGCATGCGCCGGACCGTCCAGCGTGAAGCTGAAGATCGCACCCTTGCCGGGCGCATTCCCCTGCACCTGAAGCCAGTTGAGCCCCGCCAGCCGATCGCGCGCATAGTCGCGCAAGACCTTCTCATGCGCGGCGACATCCTCCATGCCGATCGCCATGAGGTATTCCAGCGCGACGCCCATCCCGATCTGCTGGACAATCCCCGGAGTGCCCGCCTCGAACTTCATCGGCGGGTCATTCCATGTGACGGTCTCGCGGGTCACCTCGCGGATCATGTCGCCGCCACCCAGGAAGGGCCGCATCTCGTCCATCCGATCGCGGCGGATGAAGATCGCCCCGGAACCGCTTGGTCCATATAGCTTATGTCCGGTGATGGCGTAGAAATCGCAGCCCATCGCCGTCAGGTCCACCGGCATGTGAACCGCAGCCTGCGACCCATCGACCAGCACCGACACCCCCCGCGCCCGCGCCCCGGCGCAGATTGCCGCAACATCGACCACGGTGCCTGTCACGTTCGACATGTGGGTGACGGCCACCAGCCGCGTGCGCGGGCCGATCGCATCGAGCACTGCCTGCGGATCGAGCGATCCATCCGCCGCACAATCCACCCATTTCAGCACCACACCCTGTCGTTCACGCAGGAAATGCCAGGGCACGATGTTGGCGTGATGCTCCATGATCGACAGGACGATCTCGTCGCCGGGGGCAAGGCGCGGGGATGCCCAGGCATAGGAGACCAGGTTGATCCCTTCCGTCGTGCCCGAGGTAAAGACGATCTCATCCTCGGAGGGCGCGTTCAGGAACCGCCGCACAATGCCGCGCACCGCCTCGTACTTCTCGGTCGCGACTGTCGAAAGATAGTGCAACCCCCTGTGAACATTTGCATATTCATGCGAATAGGCATGCGTCACCGCGTCGATCACGACCTGGGGCTTCTGGGCCGAGGCACCATTGTCCAGGTAGACCAGCGGCTTTCCGTTCACCTGTCTCGACAGGATCGGAAAGTCCTGCCGCACCCGCTCCACGTCAAGCATCGCTCAGACCTCCTGCCCCGGCACGCCGAACAGCAGCCCGAAGGCAATCGCCATGATCATCACGAGAACGACCATCGCCGCAAGCACGCCCAGAAAGGTCAGGGGAAGAGACCGGAATCCGTGCATCTCGGCGACAAAATTTGTCAGCAGCCAGAAGAACAGCACCACACCCGCGATGCCGATGATCCCCGCCAGCGGCGGCAGGATCACCTGCGCGACAAGCTGGACGACCTGCAGCACCAGCAGGATGAACTGCAGCCACGCGGCCAGGCTGACCGCCTGGGGCAGCGTTCCATGCCCGCCGCGTGCCGCGCCGAACCAGTACATCGCCCAGGCCCCCACCCCCATCACGACCCATTGCAGGATCGCCGTGCGGATCGGGCTCGACATGGCCTCGGCCAGGAAATCCTGCGCCATCGGCGGTGACGCCAGATAGCCCAGATGCGTGAGGACTGCCGAGGCGACCGCCATCAGCATCAGCGCCGACCAGGCATCGCGCAGCGGAAGGCCTACAGCCATCACCCGCCGCGCGCCCCCGCGCGGATCCGACACGCTGTCACGCGCCATGGTCAGAAGCGATGACAGCGTCACGTCCATTGCGCGGCTCCGGTCTCGGCGCGGACCAGCATCCGCAACCACAGGTTCATGAATGCTGCGAAGACCGCAAGCCCGGTCACGGTCGCGGCAGTGCCGGAACCCAGGAACCCGACGACCAGACCCATCAGCAGGACAAGCGGCTGCACCGCCAGGAACGCCCAGAACAGCGCCAGCCGCGCGCCGAACCATGTGCCGCCGCCGCCCAGCACCCGTGCGACCAGATGGCTAAGCCCGGCAAGTCCGTAAGCAAGAAGCGGCAGCAGGAACAACGCCCCCATCAGCGCGCCGCCCATCCGCGCATCCAGCGGCACCGACGCATCAAGATGCGCCGCACGCGACAGGCCGGGCCATTGCGCGACAAACGACAGCCCGCACGCCCCCATCAGGATCGCCAGCGCCCGATCCTCGCGCGCACCCTCGGCCAGCTTGGCGCCAAGGAACACGCCGGGCGCCGTCCAGGCCGCGCGTATGTCGGACAGAACGGGCATCAGGCGCCTGCGTGCCGTGACAGCCAGTTTTCCAGCCGCAGCCGGATATCGTCGGCGATCTCCTCGTCCACGATCTCCTCGATCGCCTCGGCAAGAAACGCGAGCACCAGCAACGCCCTTGCCTGCGCCAGCGGGACACCGCGCGACCGCAGGTAGAACATGGCCGTCTCGTCAATCGCGCCGCTGGTCGAACCGTGGCTGCACTTCACGTCGTCGGCATAGATTTCCAGTTCGGGCTTGGCCAGGAACTGGCTGTCCTCGTCCAGCAGCAGCGACTGGCTGATCTGGTAGCCATCGGTCTTCTGCGCACCCTGCGTCACAAGTATCTTGCCCTGGAACACACCGATGGCACCGTTCTTGAGGACCTTCTTGAACACCTGCCGGCTTTCGCAGCGTTCGGCGGCATGGGTCACGAAGACCGTATCGTCATGCAGGAAACTGCCATCACCCACCGCCGCCCCGGCGACATGAGCCAGCGAGTCCGCTCCGGCAAGTTCGATCACCGCCTCGTTCCGTGTCAGCCGCCCGTTCGCGGTCAGCGTGAACGACCGAAAACTCGCCTCGGCCCCGACACGGGCGAAGATATGGGTGGCGGCGCGGCGTTCATGGTCGCGGCCCTGGGCGCGGATGTGGTGGAAGCTGCCCCGGTCGGCCACTTCGACCTCCAGCACGGTATTGAACCGCGCCGCCCCGGGCCCGTTCTCCAGCAGCGTCATCTGCGCGCCGGGCTCAACCTTCACGCAATGATGCAGGATCGCGTCGGAAGACTCTGATGTATGAAGATAAATCAGCGAAACGGGCAGCGCCGCGCGCCCGGTCACCCGGATCAGGACGCCCTCGGTCGCGAAGGCCGTGTTGAGCGCCGCCAGCGGCCGCGCAACCGGCGTCTGTCCCCGCGCCTCCAGCGATCCGTAAAGCCCCTGCGCCCAGTGGATATCGGCCTTGCGCGCCTTCGACAGCAGCTCGATCTCGACACCCGACAGCACCGGATCATGCGACTGCGTCGGGTCGAACACCCCGTCCACGAACACCAGTTTCAACCGGGTCATGCCCGAGAACACCATCGGCTCGTCCGAATAGTCGAAGGTGGCGGCTTGCGGCGCCTGTGGCGCCGTCAGGGTCGCGGGATCGGTGTAGCGCCAGTATTCGTCGCGCCGTCCGGGCAGCCCCATGGCCGTCAGCCGTGTCAACGCAGCCGCACGCGCCGGCGCGGCCCAACCCGCCTGATCAAGATCCAGCCCGCCGATCCGCGCCGAAAGCGCCTCGGCCTTCGCCTGCGGCAGGGCCATCACGCCACCTCCGACAGGATGCCCGCATATCCGTTCGTCTCGACCTCCAGCGCGAGGTCAGGGCCACCCGACTTCACGATCCGCCCATCGGCCATGATATGCACCACATCGGGGCGGATATGATCCAGCAGCCGCTGGTAATGCGTGATCACCAGAAACGCCCGCCCCGCATCGCGCAGCGCGTTGACGCCCTCTGCGACAAGCTTCATCGCATCGACGTCAAGGCCGCTGTCGGTTTCGTCCAGAATGCACATGCGCGGTTCCAGCATGGCCATCTGCAGGATTTCATTGCGCTTCTTCTCACCGCCCGAAAAGCCCACATTGACCGGCCGCTTCATCATGTCGGCGTCGATCTTCAGGCTGGCGGCCCTGGCGCGCACCAGTTTCAGGAAGTCGCCCGCAGAAAGCTCGGCCTCGCCACGTGCCTTGCGCTGCGCATTCATTGCGGTGCGCAGAAAGGTCATGTTGCCAACGCCCGGGATCTCGACCGGATACTGGAAGGCCAGGAACAGTCCCGCCGCCGCGCGCTCCTCGGGTTCCATCGCCAGCAGGTCCTCGCCGTCAAGCGTCGCGGTTCCCCCGGTGACGGCATAGCCATCGCGCCCGGCCAAGACATAGGACAGGGTCGATTTGCCCGATCCGTTCGGGCCCATGACGGCATGGACCGTCCCGGCGTCGACCCTCAGGTCGACACCCTTCAGGATGGCCTTGCCCTCTTGTTCAAGCTCGACGTGCAGGTTCTTGATTTCCAGCATGTTTCTTTCCCTTGGCCGTTCAGGCGATCTTCACTGCGGTGCCCGAGGCCGTCACCATCATCATGTTGTTGATCACCTCGTAGTCGAGGTCGATACCCACCACCGCGTTCGCGCCCACGGCCGCGGCGCGTTCCTCAAGTTCGGCCAGCGCGGTCTCGCGAGCCTTGGCCAGTTCCCCCTCATAGGCACCGGACCGGCCGCCGATGATATCGGTGATCCCGGCAAAGATGTCGCGGAACAGGTTCGCGCCCAGAATGGCCTCGCCCACCACGATGCCCTTGTATTCTGCGATCGAATAGCCCTCGACCGAATGCGTCGTTGTCAGGATCATGGTCCAACCCCTTGATAATGAAGAAAACCCGTCAGCCGACCGAGCCTTCGAGGCTGATCGCGACCAAGGCTTGCGCTTCCATCGCGAATTCCATCGGCAGCGCCTGCAGAACCTCGCGGCAGAACCCGTTGACGACCAGCGCCACCGCCTCTTCCTCGTCCATGCCGCGCGAGCGGCAATAGAACAGCTGGTCGTCATCGACCTTCGATGTCGTCGCCTCGTGTTCCACCCGCGACGAGGTGTTCTTGACCTCGATGTAAGGCACGGTATGCGCGCCGCACCTGTCGCCGATCAGCAGGCTGTCGCACTGGGTGTAGTTGCGGCTGTCGGCGGCCCGAGGGTGCATCGACACGAGGCCACGATAGGTGTTCTGCGCCCTGCCGGCCGAGATGCCCTTGCTGACAATCCGGCTTTTCGTGCGCTTGCCCAGATGCACCATCTTGGTGCCGGTATCGGCCTGCTGGGCATTGTTGGCGATGGCGATGGAATAGAACTCGCCCTGGCTGTCGTCGCCCCGCAGGATGCAGGACGGGTACTTCCAGGTGATCGCAGACCCGGTTTCCACCTGTGTCCACATCACCTTGGACCGCGCGCCCCGGCAATCGGCCCGCTTGGTGACAAAGTTGTAGATGCCGCCGACCCCGTTCTCGTCGCCCGGGTACCAGTTCTGCACCGTCGAGTACTTGATCTCGGCATCATCCAGCAGCACCAGTTCCACCACCGCCGCGTGCAGCTGGTTGGTATCGCGCTTGGGCGCGGTGCAGCCCTCCAGATAGCTGACATAGGCGCCCTTGTCGGCGATGATCAGCGTGCGCTCGAACTGTCCGGTGTTCTCGGCGTTGATGCGGAAGTAGGTCGAAAGCTCCATAGGGCAGCGCACGCCCGGCGGCACATAGACAAACGAGCCGTCCGAAAACACCGCCGAATTCAGCGTCGCGAAGAAGTTGTCCGACTGCGGCACGACCGAGCCGAGATACTTCTTCACCAGGTCCGGATGCTCGCGCACCGCCTCGCTGATCGAACAGAAGATGACACCGGCCCTTGCCAGTTCCGCCTTGAAGGTGGTCCCGACCGACACGCTGTCGAACACGGCGTCCACCGCGACCTGCCGGGGCGCGGCCTCACCCTCAACTCCGGCCAGAACCATCTGTTCCTTCAGCGGAATTCCCAGCTTGGCATAGGTGGCGAGCAGCTTCGGATCCACCTCGTCCAGCGACTTCGGCTTTTCCGCCATGCTCTTGGGCTTGGCGTAGTAGTACTGGTCCTGGTAGTCGATGGCGGGGTACTTCACCATTGCCCAGGTCGGCTCCTCCATCTGCACCCAGCGGCGATAGGCGGCCAGCCGCCATTCCAGCATCCACTCGGGTTCGCCGTTCTTCTGGCTGATCAGGCGCACGATGTCCTCGGACAGCCCTTTGGGGGCATATTCCGTCTCGATCTCGGTTTGCCAGCCGTGCTTGTACTTGCCGGCCATGGCCTGCACGGTCTCGATCGTCTCGCGATCCACGCCTTCGCGCACATCATCGGCCACGCCCGTTCCATCCATCGACCCGTCTCCTATCCGCGGCGCTTCCGGCGCGCCCTGTGCCAGGCTTCGGCAAAGCGCAGCACCTCGTCCTCTCTCGTCGTGGGCCCGATCGAGACCCGGATCGCCGATCCGGCCTCGCCCTCGCCCCAGCCCATCGCGCGCAACACGCGACTCACCCTGACCTTTCCGCTGGAACAGGCCGACCCCGCCGAGATGGCGAAACCGGCCAGATCCATGGCCATCACCTGCGTCTCGCCCTTCCATCCGGGCGCGATCACGCAGGTCGTGTTCGGCAGCCTTGCCACGTCTTTCCCGACAAGAATAGTCTCCTTCCCGTCGGGCGACAATGCCTGTTCTAGAATATTTCTAATTCCAGAAACCCGCTCCCAGACCCCATCCGCCAGGTCGCGCGCCGCCGCCGCCGCCGCCGCGCCGAAGCCCGCAATCCCGATGAGGTTCTCGGTTCCCGCGCGCCGCCCCATCTCCTGTCCGCCGCCGCGCAACTGCGCGAGCACGTCAAGGCCACGCCGGACCACAAGCGCGCCGATCCCCTTCGGCCCGCCCAGCTTGTGCGCGCTGACAAGCCCCATCTGCAGGCCCAGCCAGTCGAACGACAGGGGAAGCTTCCCGAACCCCTGCGTCAGATCCGATACCGCGATCCAGGGCCTGACGTCCTGTACGATCCCGGTTTCGGAATTGGCCAGTTGCAAGGCCAACGGGGCATGGGTCCCGTCGGGGTCTTCGATCTGCACCATTCCCGCGCTGTCGACCGGCAGGACCGTATCGCACCATGCGGCCACGGCATCGTGCTCGATCGCCCCGCACGCCAGCCCGCGCCCCGCACAGGCCAGGGCTGCGGCCTCGGTCGCCCCGCTGGTGAAGACGATATCCGCCGCCATCGCCCCCAGGGCCTCGGCCACCTGTGCCCGTGCCCTTTCGACCAGGGCCTTGGCTGCCCGCCCTTCCAGATGCACCGACGACGGATTGCCCACCAGATCCATCGCCGCAATCATCGCGGCGCGCGCCTCGGCGCGCAGCGGCGCGGTTGCGTTCCAGTCCAGATAAGCGCGCGCCACCCGTCACCTTTCCTGTTGATCGACCACGCGGCGCCCGGACATCGCCTGAACCGGCGCGGGGCTTCAGTCCTCGTCCACCACCCGGAACAGCGAGGGGACGGCCGGACAGGGTGTCATCTTGTTCTGCACCACGTCCGAAAGCCGGGTCTGGTGCAGGAAGACATAGACCTGTGCGCTCAACCCTTCCCACAGGCGGTTGGTCATGCTCTGCGCCCGCGTTCCCGACAGCCCGCCCGATGCCCCGGCGCCGGTATGCATGGCATCGACCGTTTCCTCCACCGCCTCCATCACCTCGCTGACGCGGATCGCATCGGCGCTGCGGGCAAGGCGATAGCCGCCACCCGGCCCCCGGACCGCCTCCACCAGCCCGGCGCGGCGCAGCTTGACGAACAGCTGCTCCAGATAGGGCAAGCTGATGTCCTGCCGTTTCGAAACCGCCGCCAGGCTGACCAGATCGTCCTGACCCGCCAGTGCCAGATCGGCCAGCGCGACCATCGCATAGCGTCCCTTCGTCGAAAGCTTCATGCCACCTCCGCACCCGCGCGCCCGGGCTCCATTGACGAGGGCCACGCCACCCCTTACCTCACGGTGTCGAGAGGGTGCGGCACGGCCCGGCGTCCCTCAATCCGATCAGGTCTGCCGCTGGCATTAGTCAATACGCGGCCACAGCACAAGCGAGGCGCAGCCGAACCGATGCCCGAGGTAATTTTCGCTGGCCCCGAGGGGCGGCTCGAAGGACGCTACCACCCCCAGAAGGAACGCGACGCGCCGATCGCCATCGTCCTGCATCCGCATCCGCAGTTCGGCGGCACGATGAACAACAAGGTCGTCTACAACCTGCACTATGCCTTCTACAATCTGGGCTTCACCGTGCTGCGTTTCAACTTCCGCGGCGTCGGGCGCAGCCAGGGTGAATACGACCTGGGCATCGGCGAGCTGTCGGATGCCGCCTCGGCGCTCGACTATCTTCAGTCGATGAACCAGAACGCCAAGCATTGCTGGGTTGCCGGTTTCAGCTTTGGCGCCTGGATCGGGATGCAACTGCTGATGCGCCGTCCCGAGATCACGGGGTTCATCTCGGTCGCGCCCCCGGCGAACATGTACGATTTCAGCTTCCTTGCCCCCTGCCCTTCCTCCGGGCTGATCATTAACGGCACCGCCGACAAGGTCGCGCCGCCGAAGGATACGGCGGTGCTGGTGAACAAGCTGCATGAGCAGAAGGGCATCAAGATCACCCATACCCAGATCGAGGGCGCGGACCACTTCTTCAAGGATGAAGAGGCGCACATGAAGCCGATGATCCAGACGGTCAGCGACTATGTCCGCCGCCGCCTGACGGAAGGATCGCGCTGACATGGCGATGATCGACGACCTGTGCGACCAGCTCGCCCGCGACGTGCTCGCCGCGATGGACGAGACGGGCGACGAGCGGCTGCATGACAAGATCAGCCGCATCCTGATCGACGTATCTCCCACGACGCAGGAGATCTATCTCAAGGCGATCCGCGTGCTGCTGGCCGAGCGCCGGGCACGGGCCTTCCTCGACCAGGTGCTGAGCGCAAAGCGCGAAGGTCGCGCCGCGCCCTCCGGGCCCCGCGACACCGGCGGCGGGCATTGACGCTTGCGGCAGACGATAGGCTTGCCGCGCAGTTCGCCTTTCTGGCCGAGGCGGACCGCCTGAAATCGGTGTTGCGCGCCACCACGCTGTGCGACGGGTCGCGGCGGGAAAATTCGGGCGAACATTCCTGGCATCTGGCGCTCTATGCCATGGTTCTTGCCGATCAGGCCGGGCCCGGGGTGAACATCGACCGAGTGATCCGCATGCTGATCCTGCATGATCTGGTCGAGATCGACACCGGCGACGTGCCGATCCATGCCGCGAATGGCGCGGCGCATGGATCGGCCGAGACCCTGGCCGCCGAAGCCGCTGCGGCAGACAGGATATTCGGGCTTCTTCCCGATAGCTTGCGCATTGATCTTCGTGCACTTTGGGAAGAGTTCGAGGCCGCCGAAACCCCGGATGCGGTGTTTGCCAAGAGCCTCGATCGCGTCCAGCCCGTGATGCAGAACTTGGCCTCGGGCGGCGGCACATGGATCACCTATGGCGTCACCGCCGAACAGCTCGAGTCGCGCGTCGGCAGCAAGGTCGCACGCGGCGCTCCGGCCCTTTGGCACTGGGTGCGCGACCGGACGCGGGTGTTTTTCGAAGCATGACGGGCGAAGCGCGACATTTCGGTATGCCGTCGCATACCGTCTAGCCTTCCGCGCCCTTTTCCGCTAGGACACGCGCCAGCGAATCCGTCACGGAAAGGGCACCCGGATGACCAAGATCAAGGTAGAAAACCCCGTCGTCGAACTCGACGGCGACGAGATGACCCGCATCATCTGGGACTTCATCAAGAAAAAGCTGATCCTGCCCTATCTGGACATCGACCTGAAGTACTACGACCTGTCGATCGAAAGCCGCGACGCCACCAACGACCAGATCACCATCGACAGCGCGCATGCCATCCGCCAGTACGGCGTGGGCGTGAAATGCGCCACGATCACCGCCGACGAGCAGCGGGTCGAGGAATTCGGCCTGAAACAGATGTGGCGGTCGCCAAACGGCACGATCCGCAACATCCTGGGCGGCGTGATCTTCCGCCAGCCGATCATCTGCAAGAACGTGCCGCGCCTCGTGCCCGGCTGGACGCAGCCCGTCGTCGTGGGCCGCCACGCCTTCGGCGACCAGTATCGCGCGACGGACTTCAAGTTCCCGGGGGCCGGCAAGCTGTCGATGAAATTCGTGGGCAACGACGGCACGGTGATCGAACGCGATGTCTACGACGCGCCGTCCTCGGGCGTCTACATGGCGATGTACAACCTTGACGACAGCATCATCGACTTCGCCCGCGCCAGCATGAACTATGGCCTGAACCTCGGCTGGCCGGTCTACCTGTCGACCAAGAACACGATCCTGAAGCAGTACGACGGCCGCTTCAAGGAACTGTTCCAGAAGGTCTATGAGGAAGAGTTCGAAGAGGCCTTCAAGAAGAAGGGCATCATCTATGAACACCGCCTGATCGACGACATGGTGGCATCCGCGCTGAAATGGTCGGGCGGCTATGTCTGGGCCTGCAAGAACTATGACGGCGACGTGCAGTCGGACACCGTGGCGCAGGGCTTCGGCTCGCTGGGCCTGATGACCTCGGTCCTGATGACGCCCGACGGCAAGGTCGTCGAGGCCGAGGCGGCGCACGGCACCGTGACCCGCCACTACCGCGAGCACCAGAAGGGCAAGGCGACATCGACGAACTCGATCGCTTCGATCTACGCCTGGACCGGCGGCCTCAAGCACCGCGCCAAGCTCGACAACAACGCGCAGCTTGCCCGCTTTGCGGACACTCTGGAAAAGGTGACGGTGCAGACGGTCGAGGACGGCCACATGACCAAGGACCTCGCCCTGCTGGTCGGACCCGACCAGAAATGGCTGACCACCATGGGCTACCTGGAAAAGGTGGACGAATACCTGAACAAGGCGCTGGCGGGCTGATCCGGCGGCATGGCTTCGGGGCCCGGGCCGAAACGCCCGGGCCTTTTGCCTGTCTGAACCTCTGGCCATTGCGCGGCAAACGCTGTATCGGCCTCGCAACCGCAGAAACCCGCAGGACAGACACCCGATGGAGCTTCGCAACATCGCCATCATCGCGCATGTCGATCATGGCAAGACCACGCTCGTTGACGAGCTTCTGAAGCAGTCGGGTGCCTTCAGGTCCGGGCAGGCCGTGGCCGAGCGGGCGATGGATTCGAACGACATCGAGCGCGAACGCGGGATCACGATCCTTGCCAAGTGCACGAGCGTCGAATGGAAGGGCGCGCGCGTCAACATCGTCGACACCCCCGGCCACGCCGACTTCGGCGGCGAGGTGGAGCGCATCCTGTCCATGGTCGATGGCGTTTGCCTGCTGGTCGATGCCGCAGAAGGCCCCATGCCACAGACGAAGTTCGTGACATCCAAGGCACTTGCCCTGGGGCTGCGGCCGATCGTGGTGCTGAACAAGGTGGACAAGCCGGACGCCGAGCCGGACCGCGCGCTGAACGAGGTGTTCGACCTTTTTGCCAACCTCGGCGCCGATGACGACCAACTGGATTTCCCGCATCTCTATGCATCGGGCCGCGCGGGCTGGGCCGACCGCGATCTCGACGGGCCGCGCAAGGATCTCTCGGCGCTGTTTGACCTGATTCTCGCCCATGTGCCGCCGCCCGCGCAGGTCGCGCGCGCCGATGAACCCTTCCGGATGCTGGCGACCACCCTGTCGGCCGACCCCTACATCGGCCGCATCCTGACGGGCCGTGTGGAATCAGGCCGCGTCGCGGTGGGAACGGCGCTCAAGGCCCTGTCGCGCACCGGCGACCGGATCGAGCAGTTTCGCGTCACCAAGGTCCTGGCCTTCCGCGGCCTGACCCAGACCGCGATCGACGAGGCTGTGGCAGGCGACATCGTCACGCTGGCCGGGATGACCAAGGCAACCGTGGCCGACACGCTCTGCACGCCCGACGTCGAAGACGCGCTGCCCGCCCAGCCCATCGACCCGCCGACGATCACCGTGACCTTCGGCATCAACGACAGCCCGCTTGCCGGGCGCGACGGCACCAAGGTGCAGTCGCGCGTGATCCGCGAACGGCTGCACAGGGAGGCCGAAACCAACGTCGCGATCAAGGTTGCCGACACACCCGGCGGCGAGGCGTTCGAGGTCTCGGGCCGGGGCGAACTGCAGATGGGCGTGCTGATCGAGAACATGCGCCGCGAAGGGTTCGAACTGTCGATCTCGCGTCCCCGCGTGATCCTGCGCGAGGAAGACGGACAGAAGCTGGAGCCCGTCGAAGAGGTGATTGTCGACGTCGATGACGAATATACCGGCGCGGTGATCGACAAGCTGACGGGTGAACGCAAGGGCGATCTGGTCGAGATGAAACCGGCCGGCGCGGGCAAGACGCGGATCGTGGCGCATGTGCCCTCGCGCGGCCTGATCGGCTATCACGGGCAGTTCCTGACCGACACACGCGGCACCGGCGTGCTGAACCGCATCTTCCATGGCTGGGTGCCGCACAAGGGCCCGATCCAGGGGCGGCGCCAGGGCGTCCTGATCTCGATGGAGAACGGCGTGTCCGTGGCCTATGCCCTGTGGAACCTCGAAGAACGCGGCAAGCTGTTCATCGGCGCGCAGGAACAGGTCTACGAAGGCATGATCATCGGCGAGCACAGCCGCGACAACGATCTTGAGGTGAACCCGCTCAAGGGCAAGAAACTGACCAACGTGCGGGCCAGCGGCACGGATGAGGCTGTGCGCCTGACCACGCCGGTGCGGATGAGCCTGGAAGAGGCCATCGCCTATATCGACGACGACGAACTGGTCGAGGTCACGCCCCGCATCGTGCGCATTCGCAAGCGTCTTCTGGACCCGCACGAACGCAAGCGCCAGTCCCGCAGCGAAGGCTGATCCCGGGGCCCGGCTGCCGGCGCGGCGCTCAGCGCATCTCGAAGCGATGGCGGATGACCGCGATGTCCAGTCGCAGGATCCCGCCGTCGCCCTCGTCCGAGTGCTCGATCCGCACATCGGCGCCCGTTCCGGTCAGCCGCAATCCGCGCGGATCGCCCGGAATGCTCCAGGAATGCCCGGTGTCGTGAAAGGTCAGCGGTACATCGAACCGCCCGCCGTTGCCCGCCACGAAGGTCGATATGCCAAGACGCGCGCCCTCGCGCATGAAATCGACCTCGACCCAGTACAGCGCCGGATGCCCGATCAGATCGAACTCCATCCCGATCTCCAGCAGCCGCGCATCGGCGTGGCCGAACAGCAGGCCGGTCCGTATGCGTCGACTGGGCAGGGTGACATCCGCCGTCAGGTGGAAGCGCCCCTGCGCGTCCGTCGTCAGATGGCGGCCCGCGCCCGGGGCGCGGGCATCACCCTCGCTGCCCAGGACAAGACGGAACCGTTCCTGCGCCATCGGCCGCCCCTGCGGATCGGTCATCCGCCCCGTCAGGCGCAGCTGTTCGGCCATGGCCATGCCGGCCGACAGCACCAGAACCACGAGGGCCACCCAGCCCGGGATGCGTTGCAAGTCTTCCCTCCGCCCTCGCGACATGCAACCGGAAGTCTAGGCGCCGCGCGGCGGCGCAGGCAAAGCAAATCGCGATGTTCCGAAGGGACGCGGGGCCTTTCCGCCCTGCCCCACCTGCGCTAACAGGGCGCGGGAAACGACAGGATGCCGCCATGACCGAACCCGAGATCACCGCCGAACTCGTCGCCGCGCATGGCCTGAAGCCGGACGAGTATGACCGGCTTCTGCAGATCGTCGGCCGCGTGCCGACCTTCACCGAACTTGGCATCTTCTCGGCGATGTGGAACGAGCATTGCTCGTACAAGTCGTCGAAGAAATGGCTGCGCACCCTGCCCACCTCCGGCCCGCAGGTGATCTGCGGCCCGGGCGAGAACGCGGGCGTGGTGGACATCGGCGACGGACAGGCCGTGGTCTTCAAGATGGAAAGCCACAACCACCCCAGCTACATCGAACCGCATCAGGGTGCCGCGACCGGCGTGGGCGGCATCCTGCGCGACGTGTTCACCATGGGTGCGCGACCCATCGCCGCGATGAACGCGCTGTCCTTCGGCGAACCCGCGCACCCCAAGACCGCCCACCTCGTCAAGGGCGTGGTCGAGGGCATTGGCGGCTATGGCAATGCCTTCGGCGTGCCCACGGTGGGCGGCGAGGTGCGGTTCCACCGCAGCTACAACGGCAACTGCCTGGTGAACGCCTTTGCCGCGGGTCTGGCCGATGCCGACGGCATCTTCTACTCGGCGGCCAGCGGCGTGGGGATGCCCGTGGTCTACCTGGGCGCCAAGACCGGCCGCGACGGCGTCGGTGGCGCCACCATGGCCTCTGCCGAATTCGACGACACGATCGAGGAAAAGCGCCCCACGGTGCAGGTGGGCGACCCCTTCACCGAAAAGCGGCTGCTGGAGGCATGTCTTGAACTGATGGCCTCCGGCGCGGTGATCTCGATCCAGGACATGGGCGCGGCGGGCCTGACCTGTTCGGCGGTCGAGATGGGCGACAAGGGGGGGCTGGGCATCCGGCTGAACCTCGACGCGGTGCCGCAGCGCGAAACGAACATGACCGCCTACGAAATGATGCTGTCGGAATCGCAGGAGCGGATGCTGATGGTGCTGCGCCCCGAGATGGAGGACGCGGCGCGCGCGATCTTCGTCAAGTGGGATCTCGACTTCGCCATCGTGGGCGAGACGATCCCGGAGGACCGGTTCCTGATCCTGCATGGCAACGAGGTCAAGGCTGACCTGCCGCTCAGCCAGTTGTCCAGCCAGGCCCCCGAATATGACCGGCCCTGGGTCGAAACGCCCCCGGCACCGCCCCTGCCGCATCTGCCCGCCATCGACCCGATGGAGGGTCTGGTTTCGCTGCTGGTTTCGCCGAACCATGCCCACAAGGCATGGGTCTGGGAACAGTATGACAGCCAGGTGATGGCGGACACGCTGCTGCCGCCGGGCGCGGGTTCGGGGATCGTGCGCGTTCACGGAACCGACAAGGCGCTGGCCTTCACCTCGGACGTGACGCCGCGCTATGTCCGGGCCAACCCTGTGCAGGGCGGACGCCAGGCGGTCGCCGAGGCCTACCGCAACCTGATCGCGGTGGGCGCCCGTCCGCTGGCGGCCACCGACAACCTGAACTTCGGCAATCCGGAAAAGCCCGAGATCATGGGCCAGTTCGTCGGCGCCATCAAAGGCATCGGCGAGGCCTGCCGCGCGCTCGACTTTCCCATCGTGTCGGGGAACGTGTCGCTCTACAACGAAACCGACGGTCAGCCGATCCTGCCGACCCCCACCATCGGCGGCGTGGGCCTGATCGCCCGCGCGGCGGACCGCATCGCCGGCCGGCCTGTCGCGGGCATGGTCGGCGTGGTGATCGGCGTCGGGCGCGGGCATCTCGGACAGTCCGCCCTGCTGGCCGAACGCGGGATCGAGGCGGGGGATGCCCCGCCCGTCGATCTTGCGGCGGAACGGGCCCATGGTGCGTTCATCCTGGCCCAGCGCGCGCGCATCACCGCCTGCACCGACCTGTCGGACGGCGGGCTGGCACTGGCCGCCTTCGAAATGGCCGAAGGCGCGGGGATTGGCGTGGTCTTTGACACGGCCGATGTCCCCGGTCTCTTTGGCGAGGACCAGGCGCGCTATCTGGTCGCGGCCAGCGAAACCGATGCCGAGGCCCTGATTGCGGCCGCCGCCGCCGCGGGCATCGCGGCCGAGCGGGCCTGTACCTTCGGGGGGCCCGATGTGGTGATCGGCGGCGCGCGCCGCCCGATGGCGGACCTGTCCGCACTCTGGCGCGGCGCCTTCGCGCGCGCACTGGCGCTGTAGCCGCGCATCCGCCCCGGCACGTGCCCCGGGGCGCGTTCCCGCATGGCCGGTGCCTCGCCATCGCCACATCCGCCGCGCATCGCGCTTGCAGCCGCCGCGTGGCGGCCCTAGATTCCCCCTGAACCGCAGGACGGACCCATGCCGATCGAAGCCCAGGACATCGAGAACCTCATCCGCGCCGCCTTTCCGAACGCCCGCATCCGGGTCGAGGGCGACGATGGCCAGCATTTCGCCGCCGAGGTGATCGACGAAAGCTTTCGCGGCCAGAACCGCGTGCAGCAGCAGCGCGCGGTCTATGCCGCGCTGAAGGGCAAGATGGCTGGCGCGCACGGCGAGTTGCACGCCCTCGCGCTGACGACGAAGGCACCCGAGTGATGGTCTGGATCGCGCTGGCTGCACTGGTGGTTCTGGCGGTGGTGATGATCGCCGGCCAGTCGCGCGGAAAAGACGAAGATGATGACGATGACGGCCCGGGCGGAGGGCGGCGGGTTCGCGTCCGCGTGACCGCCGGGCAGCACAGGAACGGAAGGACAGGGCGATGACCGCGCAGGACCGGATCAAGGACACGATCGAGAAGAACGACGTGGTGCTCTACATGAAGGGCACCAAGATGATGCCGCAATGCGGGTTCTCGTCCCGCGTGGCGGGCGTGCTCAACTACATGGGCGTCGAATTCGCCGATGTGAACGTGCTGGCCGACCCCGATATCCGGCAGGGCATCAAGGATTTTTCCGACTGGCCGACGATCCCTCAGCTTTACGTCAAGGGCGAATTCGTCGGCGGCTGCGACATCGTCACCGAGATGACGCTGTCGGGCGAGCTCGACGCGCTGTTCGAGGCCAAGGGCGTGGCCTATGACAAGGCCAAGGCCGAGGAAATCCGCAAGGCCAACGCCTGAACCGCAGGCCCGGGCGGGGCGCGCGCGCCTCAGCCTGGCAGCCTGCGGCACATGTCGACCAGCGTCTCGCCCCTCGCCGTCCGCCAGCCCAGTTCGACCACCCAGGCCAGGCGCGACGGGTCGGCCAGTTCATCGGCCGACTTCTCGCGCTCGCGCCACAGGTAGCGCCCGTCGGCATGTGCCCACTCGGGCGTCTCGACATGCAGCGACACCGCCGCCGCCCCCGACGGTGCGGGCAACAGGATGACCTGCCGTCCCTCGGGCGCCATGACGAGCACGCTTCCGCCATCGCCGGGGATCGCCGCGACCGCAACGTCGATGCCGCTGCGGCAAACGTAGCGGCGGTACTCCGGATCGGCCGTCGCCACCCCCGGCAGCATCAGGATCGCGGCCAGCAGCAGCCTCATCCCAATTCCCCGCAGCCGTCGATCACGACCCTCTCGGGCTCCACCTCGCCGGTGCGCCAGTCACGAAAGGCCACATGCGCCAGATGTGCGTCCCATCCCTTGGTGCGCCAGATCAGCCCGGCCGCCAGCCCGCCGGGTTCCACCCATTCGGCGCCGTCGCCCATCTCGGCACGCAGTTCGAACAGCGTAACCCCCTGCGGCAGGTCAAGGATCGCATGGCGCCGGTCGCCTGCCCCGAAATACCAGGCGCGAATCTCGACGCCCCGATCGCAGCCATAGGTCGTGCTGACCAGGTCGTCCGCGACGGCCGGGGTCATGGCCGCAGCGCCGATCGCGCAGCATAGCATCGCCGCCCCGCAGCGGATCATGCCGACTTCAGCCTCTCCTCCGCCTGCGCGGCCAGTGCCTCGGCACGGGCTGCCAGTTCGGCCAGCGTCTCGGTCACTTGCGGCGGGATCACCGCGACCTCGATCCGCTCGGGCGCAGGCAGGGGCCGCGCCTCGAGCTCGGCAAGCCGGGTCTTCAGGCGTCGCAGGTCATCCTCGACCGCCGCCGTGCGGTCGGCCAGCATCAGGCCCGCCATCAGAAGCATCCGCGCCTCGGGCATCCGGCCCAGCTGCGCGATCAGCGGCTGGGCCTCGGCGTCGAGCATCTGCGCCGCGGTGCGCAGAAAATGCTCCTCGCCATCCTGGCAGGCCACGCGAAACGGCCGCCCCCCGATGGTGATTTCCAGTTCAGGCATCGGTCTCGGCCTCCTCGACAAGGGGGGCAAGCGCGGTCAGGATCTCGTCCATCTCCAGCACCTCGGCATGGCGCTGCGCCCGCAGCGCCTCAAGCTCGGCAAGCATCGCCTTGTTGATCAGATGCGGTTCGGTCGCGCCGGCCGCGGCCGCCTCGGTCATCGCGCGCAGCGTCTCGCGCAGCTGGATGGTGACCTTCTTCATCCGCGTCAGCTCCAGCCCCTGCAGGTCAAGCTGCTGGGTCATCGTCTCGACGCGGGCATCGGTCTGCGACCGGATCAGGCCATTGCGCTCGCGCAGCCGCTTGTAGCGTTCGGTCAGCTGCGCATTGGCGGCCCGCTCGGACTCCAGCGCCTCGGTCAGGCGCGCGATCTCGGCGGCAGCGCCGGGTTCGGCGGCCGCCGCTGCGCGGCGGGGCGGGGTCGCAGCGGCGGGCACCGCCGCCATCCGGTCCACCGCCTTCGAAATGCGGTCAAGCGCGGCGGAAAGCCGCCGTTCGTGTTGGGCGATCGGACTTTCATCGGACATGGCGCGGGCCTTTCCTGTCTGCTCTCCTGCCGCCGCTGGCGGGCGCCTTGGCGGTCACGCTGCCACCCCCGCCCGCGCATCGCAAGTCGCAATTTGACAGGAACGCGACAGGCAGCGACGAACTGCCCCATGACTTGATCTTGGCGGCGTTGCTGGTATGGACCGCACGGGCCCCCTGCCCGCCCTGCCCCCAGCCGAAGGACCTGCCGATGGACATCGCCCGCCTGCGCGAACAGAACCCCCGCCACTGGCGCATGGCGGCAGCCATCCGCACGCTGACGCTCGATGCGGTGGCGGCGGCGAACTCGGGGCATTCCGGCATGCCGATGGGCATGGCCGACGTCGCCACGGTGCTGTTCTCGAACCACCTGCGCTTTGACCCTGCCGCGCCGCACTGGGCCGACCGTGACCGCTTCATCCTGTCGGCGGGCCACGGGTCGATGCTGATCTACAGCCTGCTGCACCTGACCGGCCATGCCGACATGACGCTCGACCAGATCCGCAACTTCCGGCAGTGGGGCGCGATCACCGCGGGCCATCCGGAGTACGGCCATGCCACGGGGGTGGAAACCACCACCGGCCCGCTGGGCCAGGGCATCGCCAACGCCGTGGGCTTCGCCATCGCCGAGGAGTCGCTCCGGGCCCGGTTCGGACGGGGGATCGTCGATCACCGGACCTGGGTGATCGCGGGCGACGGCTGCCTGATGGAGGGCGTCAGCCAGGAGGCCATCGCCCTTGCCGGGCGGCAGCGCCTGTCGCGGCTGATCGTGCTGTGGGACAACAACGGCATCACCATCGACGGCAAGGTGTCGATCGCCGATGCGACCGACCAGAAGGCGCGCTTTGCGGCCTCGGGCTGGGCGGTGCTGGACTGCGACGGGCACGACCCGGCCGACATCGACCGCGCGCTGACCGCCGCGAGAAGGGCCGACCGCCCGGTTCTGGTGGTCTGCACCACCCATATCGCGCTCGGCTCCGCGGCGCAGGACACGGCCAAGGGCCACGGCGCGCTGACCGATGCAAAGCTGATCGCGGATACCAAGGCCGCCTACGGCTGGGACTATCCCGCCTTCCACATTCCCGACGACGTGCGTGCCGACTGGGCCGCGACGGGCGCACGGGGCGGCGCCGCGCGGGCGGAGTGGCAGGCGCGGCTGGATGCGCTGCCCGAACGGCGGCGGGCCGAATTCCTGCGGGTGATGGCGGGCGAGGTGCCGAAGCGGCTGGCCTCGGCCATCGCGGCGGTCAAGCGCGAGGCGGTCGAGAAGAAGCCCAAGCTTGCCACCCGCGCGGCGTCGGAGGCGGTGCTCAAGGCGGTCAACCCGGTGATGCCGGAAACCATCGGCGGCTCGGCCGACCTGACCGGCTCGAACAACACCCGCACGCCCGATCTCGGCGTGTTCGACCTCGACAGCCGCAAGGGCCGCTACATCCACTACGGGATCCGCGAGCATGGCATGGCGGCGGCGATGAACGGCATGGCGCTGCATGGCGGGGTTCGCCCCTACGGCGGCACCTTCATGTGCTTTGCCGACTATTCCCGCCCTGCGATCCGGCTGGCCGCGCTGATGGGGATTCCCGTGGTGCATGTGATGACGCACGATTCGATCGGCCTGGGCGAGGATGGGCCGACCCACCAGCCGGTCGAGCATCTGGCCGCGCTGCGTGCGATCCCGAACCTTCTGGTCATCCGCCCCGCCGATCTGGTGGAAACCGCCGAGGCCTGGGAGATCGCGCTGACCCGGGACAAGACCCCCAGCGTGCTGGCCCTGTCGCGGCAGAACCTGCCCGCGCTGCGCGACACTGCGGGGCGGCGGAACGAAGTGGCGCGGGGCGCCTATGTTCTGGCCGAGGCCGGGGCGCCGCGCCGGGCGATCCTGATGGCCACCGGGTCCGAGGTCGAGATCGCGATGGCCGCCCGCGCCCTGCTGGAGGCCGAGGGCATCGGAACCCGCGTCGTGTCCTTCCCCTGCTGGGAACTGTTCGAGGAGCAGGACGCAGCCTACCGCCGCAAGGTCCTGCCGCCCGGGCCGGTCCGCGTCGCGGTCGAGGCCGGGGTCCGCTTTGGCTGGGACCGCTGGCTCTACGGCGAGGGCGGCAAGCGCGAGAAGTCGGGCTTTGTCGGCATGCACGGCTTTGGCGCCTCGGCGCCGGCCGAGGTGCTGTACCGCGAGTTCGGGATCACCGCCGAGGCCGTGGCGGCCAAGGTGCGGGCACTGCTGGGCTGAGCCGTCCCCGGGGGCGTCCCACGATGGGACGCCCTGCCAGCCTGAATGATTTCAATGGGTTGGGGTGTCGGCGTTAAGGGTTTGTTAGGGATCGGGGGGGCGCAGACGGGGTGCGCCGGCGGTTGTCGCAGCGGCAGGAATGGCCGGGCACCGTCGGCTGTGCGAAAGCCCGGTGGCAGGCACGATCCGCTTTTTCGGGATGCGCCATTGCGCAGGGGTCGGCAAAGGCGGATGCTGCCGCCATGCCGACAGAAATCGAGTTCTCTTTCAAAGCCTTGACGGACACGGCACGACGCCACATCCGGGTGTTCCAGGTCCACCAGTTTCTTGACCGTCTTGCCATGGGGCTGACCGTGGCCGTGGTCGCACTGGCGCTGACGGATCGCGGCATGGACCTGTTCCAGATTTCGCTGCTTTTCGGTGTCTACGCGCTTACGACCATGGCGATGGAACTGCCCTTCGGCGGTCTGGCGGACAACATCGGCCGCAAGCCGGTCTTCCTTGCGGCGGTTGTTGCCAGTCTGGTTTCGGTGGCGCTTTTCCTGTCGTCCAGCGACTTTGCCGTGCTGGCGCTTTCCTTCGCCTTCATCGGATTCGGACGCGCCCTGCGGTCAGGCACGCTTGATGCGTGGTTTGTCGAAGGCTTCAGGGCCGCTGCGCCGCATGTGGATGTGCAACCCGCCCTTGCGAAGGCGCAATGGGCCAATGCGATGGGCCTGGCGGTCGGTGCCGTTCTGGGGGGTCTCTTGCCGGATGCGATGGGCGCGATGGGCCTTCGGCACGGGATCAGCATCTACGATGTGTCCTATGCCGCAAGCTTCGTCGCGATGGTCGGCGTGCTGATCTACACCATGGTCGCAATCACCGAAGACCCGCGCCCCCGGAACCCCAAGGCACTGGCGCAAGGGTTCGCCAGGATCCCGTCGGTGATTGCCGAGGCCAGTGTCCTGGCAATGAGACATCCGACACTTTCGATGCTTCTGGCGACCCTGGCCCTGTTCCTGATGGCGACAAACCCGGTCGAGGTGATCTGGCCGACCCATGCCAAGCCCATGCTGGACGTGGAGTATGCCAACACGGCGATTGGCGCTTTGACGGCCGGTTACTTCTTCGCGATTGCCGTCGGGGCGTCGCTGTCACCCCATCTGGGCAGGATGTTCCGGCGTCGCCATGCCGTCACGCTGGCGGCGATCCTTGCATGCCTCGCGGTCGTTCAGGTCGCCCTGGCGATGCAGGGGGGGATCGCGGGATTTGTGGGCGTCTTTGTCCTGTATTCGATCCTTCTCGGCGCGAGCGAGACACCTGCGAGCAGCATCCTGCATCGCTGCGTGGAGGATCGTCAGAGGTCCACGATGCTGTCGCTTCGTTCGCTCATCCAGCAACTCGGGGCGGCGACAGGGCTGGTCCTGGCGGGAGCGGTCGCCGAGATCCACGCCACGCCGACCGCGTGGATGGTCGGTGCGGTGTTCCTTGTCGCGGCGGTGATACTGGCGCTGGTGCTGGCAAGACGACTGGCGGCCGGAGCCGGATAGCGGGCGGGCGGGCGCCATACGGCATCGGATGGCACGGGCTGCCCGCTTCCCGGGCGTGCCCCGGGACCGGGCGATTTTGCGGAAGCGTCACAAATTCGTCGCATCAGGTTGAGCTTTTGTCCGTAGGGCGGACGGGAACTGCAGCGAAGGATCACCCCCCATGAAAACTCTTCTTCTTTCCGTGGCCGCGATGGTCTTGGCGACGGCGGCGCAGGCCGAATTCGCCCTTGATGCCCGCTACACCGATGCCGACGGCGACATGATCGCGGACATCCCGTCCGATCCCGCCCAGCTTGTCGATCCCGACACGCTGATCTTTGCATATACCCCTGTCGAAGACCCCGCCGTCTATGCCGAAGCCTGGGCCGACTTCATCGCCCACATGGAAACCGTGACCGGCAAGAAGGTCCAGTTCTTCCCGATCGACAGCAACGCCGCCCAGATCGAGGCGATGCGCGCCGGCCGTCTGCACATCTCGGGCTTCAACACCGGGTCGAACCCGCTGGCCGTGGCCTGTGCGGGCTTCCGCCCCTTTGCGATGATGGCGGCCAAGGATGGCAGCTTCGGCTACGAGATGGAGATCATCACCCATCCCGGTTCGGGCATCGAGAAGGTCGAGGACCTGAAGGGCAAGAAGCTGGCCTTCACCTCGGAAACCTCGAACTCGGGCTTCAAGGCGCCGTCGGCGCTGCTGGAGTCGGTCTACGGCCTGAAGGCGGGAACCGACTTCGAGCCGGTGTTCTCGGGCAAGCACGACAACTCGATCCTCGGCGTGGCCAACAAGGACTACCCGGCCGCGGCCATCGCGAATTCGGTCATGACCCGGATGATCGAGCGTGACGTGATCAAGGCGGACCAGATCATCTCGATCTACAAGTCGGAAACCTTTCCGACCACCGGCTACGGCGTCGCGCACAACCTGACGCCGGAGCTGCAGGAGAAGATCAAGGAAGGCTTCTTCGGCTTCAACTGGGAAGGCACGTCGCTGGCAGAGGAGTTCTCGAAGTCGGGCGAGGAACAGTTCATCCCGATCACCTTCAAGGACAACTGGTCGGTGATCCGCCAGATCGACGCGGCAACCGGCGTGTCCTACGCCTGCCAGTGAACGACGGACAGACCACGGATGCGGGCGGTCCAAACCGCCCGCATTTTCCTTGCGCACCAGGGACATACGCATGCTCACGCTGACCGACCTGACCAAGACCTATCGCACCGGGGACAAGGCGCTGGCAGAGGTCAGCCTGACGGTGCCGAAGGGGCAGGTGGTTGGCCTGATCGGGCCGTCGGGGGCGGGAAAGTCGACGCTGCTGCGCTGCATCAACCGTCTGGTGGAACCCACCGGCGGGCGGATCTTTCTTTCGGGCACCGAGCTGACGGGGCTTGGCACCCGCGCGCTGCGGCAGCAACGCCGGCGGATCGGCATGATCTTTCAGGAATATGCGCTGGTCGAGCGGTTGACGGTGATGGAGAACGTGCTGTCCGGGCGTCTGGGATACGTGTCGTTCTGGCAGAGCTTCACCCGCCGGTTTCCGCCGCAGGACATCGAACGGGCCTACCGGCTGCTGGACCGCGTCGGGCTGATGGACCAGGCGGACAAGCGCGCCGATGCGCTGTCGGGCGGGCAGCGGCAACGGGTGGGCATCGCCCGGGCGCTGAGCCAGGAACCGGAACTGCTGCTGGTGGACGAACCGACGGCAAGCCTTGATCCCAAGACGAGCCGCCAGATCATGCGGCTGCTGATCGAGATCTGCGCCGAGCGGGGCCTGCCCGCGATCGTCAACATCCATGACGTGCCCCTGGCGCAGCAGTTCATGCAGCGCATCATCGGCCTGCGCGCGGGACGCATCGTGTTTGACGGTTCACCCGAGCAGCTGACCGAAAGCGTGCTGACGACGATCTACGGCGCGGAGGACTGGACGGCCATGCGCAAGGAGGGCGAAGCCGACCGCCTGGCAGAGGCCGAGGCCGTCGCCCGGCTGGCGGCGATCAGCGGATGACGAGCTACCCCACCACGTGGCGCCGACCGCCGCAGATCGTGACCGACCGCCGGTGGCGGCTGGTGCTGACCGTTGCCGTGCTGGCCTATCTGGTGCTCGGCCTCGGCAGTGTCGAGATGAACTGGGCCCGCATTGTCGAGGGTGGCGAGCGGGGCATGCGATTCATCCGGGGCTTTCTTCAGCCCGACTTTTCGTCGCGATGGAAGGACATCTCGAACGGGCTGATCGAAAGCCTGACGATCACGCTGACCTCGACCGTCGTGGGGGTCGCGATATCGGTTCCGATCGGGATCGGCGCGGCACGGAACCTGGCGCCCGCCTGGGTCTACTACATCTGTCGCAGCATCATTGCCGTCAGCCGTGCCCTGCAAGAGGTGATCATCGCGATCTTTCTTGTCGCCATGTTCGGCTTCGGCCCGTTCGCCGGGTTCCTGACGCTGAGCTTTGCCACGATCGGCTTCATCTCGAAGCTGCTGGCCGAAGATATCGAGGATATCGACGAGGCGCAGGCCGAGGCGATCCGCGCGACCGGGGCCAGCTGGCTGCAACTGGTGAATTACGCGATCCAGCCGCAGGTCATGCCGCGGCTGATCGGGTTGTCGCTCTACCGGCTCGACATCAATTTCCGCGAAAGCGCCGTGATCGGCATCGTGGGCGCGGGCGGGATCGGCGGGACTCTGAACACGGCCATCGACCGCTATGAGTATGACAGCGCGGGGGCGATCCTGCTGATCATCATCGCCATCGTGATGGTGGCGGAGTATTCGTCGTCCTACCTGCGGAAGTTCCTGCAATGACGCGGTTTCCCGATACCTGGCAGTTCCGCAGCCCGCGCGCGCGCCTGGCGCTGTGGTTCGGCTGGCTGTGCCTGGTCGCGCTGTTCGTCTACTGCTGGCAGGTCATGACGGCCAACACGATCTGGATGTTCGTCTGGGATGCCCCCCGGCAGGCCGCCGACATCGGCGACCGGATGTTCCCGCCGCGCCTGTCCTATCTGCCGGAACTGCTGATCCCGCTGTGGGACACGCTGAACATGGCGACGCTGGGCACCGCGCTGGGAGTCATCCTGGCCGTGCCGACCGCCTTTCTCGCGGCGCGCAATACCTCGCCTTCGGTGCTGTTCCTGCGGCCGGTGGCGCTGTTCGTCATCGTGGCCTCGCGCTCGATCAACTCGCTGATCTGGGCGCTCCTGCTGGTGGCGATCCTCGGGCCGGGACTGCTGGCCGGGATCATCGCCATCGGCCTGCGATCGGTCGGGTTCATCGGAAAGCTGCTGTATGAGGCGATCGAGGAAACCGATGTCCGCCAGATCGAGGCGATCACCGCCACCGGAGCCAGCCCGGCGCAGGTGCTGAACTACGGCATCGTGCCGCAGATCCTGCCCGCCTTCTGGGGGATCACGGTGTTCCGCTGGGACATCAACATCCGCGAAAGCGCCATACTCGGGCTGGTGGGGGCGGGCGGGCTGGGCCTGAAGCTGCAAAGCTCGCTGAACGTCCTGGCCTGGCCCCAGGTCACGATGATCCTTGTGGTGATCCTGGCCACGGTGGTCCTGTCGGAATGGGTTTCGGCCAAGGTGCGCAGCGCCATCATCTGAACGAACGCGGCCCGGCCCTGCGGGGCACGCGACGGAAGGGCGCCGGTCCGGTCGTGCATGGCGGCCTCAGGCGGCCAGGCGCGTTCCGGTTTCCGCATCGAAGAGGTGCAGGCGGTCGCGCGGGGCGGACAGCCGGATGCGGTCGCCCAGGGGATAGTCGGGCGGCAGCGTCACGATCACCGTCTGGCCCGCGTGGGTGCCGTGAACCAGCCGTTCGGCCCCCATCTCCTCGACATAGGCCACCTGCAGGTCAAAGCCCCCTGCCCCCGGTTCCAGGTCCTCGGGGCGCACGCCCAGCGTCACGGCCCGGTCCGGCAGCGCCACGCCCTCGGCCACCACGGCGCCGCCGATCGTCACCCGTCCGGCTTCGACCCGGGCCTCGAGCAGGTTCATCGGCGGCGAACCGATGAATGCGGCAACGAAGGTGCTGGCGGGCTGGCGATAGATGTCGAGCGGCCGCCCCTCCTGTTCGATCACGCCACCGTTGAGCACGATCAGCTTGTCGGCCATCGTCATGGCCTCCTGCTGGTCATGGGTGACATAGATGCTGGTGGTGCCCAGGCGCCGCTGCAACTGCTTGATCTCGGCACGCATCTGCACCCGCAGCTTGGCGTCGAGGTTCGACAGCGGTTCGTCGAACAGGAACGCCGCCGGTTCGCGCACGATGGCACGGCCCATCGCCACGCGCTGCCGCTGGCCGCCCGACAGGGCGCGCGGCTTGCGGTCGAGCAGCATGCCGATCTGCAGGATGTCGGCGGTGGCCTGCACGCGCCGGGCGATTTCGTCTTTCGGCGTCCTGCGGTTGCGCAGCCCGTAGCTGAGGTTCTCGCGCACGCTCATGTGCGGGTAGAGCGCGTAGTTCTGGAACACCATGGCGATGTCGCGGTCGGCGGGGTCGAGGTCGTTCACCCGGCGGTCCCCGATGCGCACTTCGCCGCTGGTGATCGGTTCGAGCCCCGCCACCATCCGCAGCAGGGTGGACTTGCCGCAGCCCGAGGGCCCCACGAGCACGGCGAAGGCGCCGTCGGGGATGTCGACCGAGACCTCGCGCACGGCGGCGACACCCCCCGCATAGACCTTCGACACCTTCTCGATCGCGATGCCCGCCATCTATTTCTCCGTCTCCACAAGGCCCTTGACGAACAGCCGCTGCATCAGCAGCACCACCAGAACCGGCGGCAGCATCGCCATGACCGCCGTCGCCATCAGGAAATTCCACTGCGGGTTGGATTCGGCCTCCTCGGCCATCCGCTTGATGCCCGCAACGATGGTGTAATAGCCGTCGTCGGTCGTGATCAGCAGCGGCCAGAGGTACTGGTTCCACCCGTAGATGAACAGGATCACGAACAGCGCCGCGATGTTCGTGCGGCTGAGCGGGATCAGGATGTCGCGGAAGAACTTGAGCGGCCCCGCGCCGTCGATCCGCGCGGCCTCGGTCAGTTCGTCGGGAATGGTCAGGAACACCTGCCGGAACAGGAAGGTGGCGGTGGCCGAGGCGATCAGCGGAACCGTCAGCCCGGCATAGCTGTTCAGCATTCCAAGGTTCGCCACCACCTCGAAGGTCGGCAGGATGCGCACCTCGACCGGCAGCATCAGGGTGATGAAGATGCACCAGAACGCCGCCTGCCGGAACGGGAAGCGGAAGTAGACGATGGCGAAGGCCGAGGTCAGCGAGATCACGATCTTGCCCACCGCGATCAGCACCGCCATGACAAGGCTGTTCCACAGCATCAGCGACACCGGCGGCGCGCCCGAGGTCGAGATGCCCGCGGTCAGCATGGTGCGGTAGGTCGCGACCGCATGATCGCCCGGCCACATCGGGATGACGCCGGACATGAAGCGCGCCGGGTCGTGCGTCGAGGCGACGAAGGCGATCCAGACCGGGAAGGCCACCAGCGCCACGCCGAAGATCAGCACCAGATGCGCGAGGAAGGTCAGGACGGGGCGATTCTCGACCATCAGTAGTTCACCCTGCGCTCGACAAAGCGGAACTGGATCACGGTGAGCACGACCACGATGCCCATCAGGATCACCGACTGCGCGGCCGACGATCCCAGGTTCAGCCCGATGAAGCCGTCCTTGTAGACCTTGTAGACGAGGATCGTGGTCGACTGGGCCGGCCCCCCCTCGGTGGTGGCATCGACCACGGGGAAGGTGTCGAACATGGCATAGACGACGTTGACGACCAGCAGGAAGAAGGTCGTGGGCGCCAGCAGCGGCAGAGTGATGGTGAAGAACCGCTTGACCGGCCCTGCCCCGTCGATCGCCGCAGCCTCGCGCAGCGAGGCGGGGATCGATTGCAGGCCCGCGACGAAGAACAGGAAGTTGTAGCTGACCTGCTTCCATGCCGCGGCGATCACGATCAGCGTCATCGCATTGCCCGCGTTCAGCTGGTGGTTCCAGTTGTAGCCCATGACCTTCATCACATAGGCCAGGATGCCGATGGTCGGGTTGAACATGAACCACCAGAGGATGCCGGCGATGGCCGGGGCCACGGCATAGGGCCAGACGATCAGCGTGGTATACGTGGTTCCGGCCCGGATCATGCGGTCCACGGCGACGGCAAGCAGCAGCGCGACACCCATCGACAGGATGGTGACCGATACCGAGAACAGCAGCGTGACCTTGAAGGAGGCGAGATACAGCGGATCGGCCCACAGTGCGCTGTAGTTGCTGAAGCCGACAAAGGTGGTCCGGAAACCGAACGGGTCCTGGCGCAGGAAGCTCTGATACATGGCCTGCCCCGCGGGCCACAGAAAGAACACCGCCGTGACCGCCAGTTGCGGGGCCAGCAGCAGCCAGGGCAGAAGCTGATTGCGGAACAGCGTGCGCTTCATCGGTCGGCTCCCGAGTGGAAAGGCACGGGGCCCGCGATCACGCGCGGGCCCCGCCTGGTCCTTCCGGAGCCTACTGGTTCGCCGCCACGAACTCGGCGATCAGGGCGTTGCCGCGCGCCACGACATCGTCAAGCGCCTGCTGCGCCGATTTCGACCCGCCGAGCAGCGCCTGGAACTCCTGGTCGATCACGTCGCGGATCTGCACGTAGTTGCCGAAGCGCAGGCCCTTGGAGTTGGCGGTCGGTTCGTTCAGCGTGATCTGCTGGATCGGCAGTTCCGCACCCGGGTTCGCGGCGTAGAAGCCGTTGTTCTTCGAGAACTCGTAGGCCGCCTGCGTGATCGGCAGGTAGCCGGTGGGTTCGGCCCAGGCAGCCTGGACATCCGCCTTCGACAGGTAGCTGAAGAACTTGGCGACGCCCGCGTATTCCTCGGCCGGGCGGCCCTGAAGCACCCACAGCGTCGCGCCCCCGATGATCGAGTTCTGCGGCGCGCCCTGCACGTCGGCATAATAGGGCAGCATGCCGTAGCCGACCTCGAACGCGGTGGCGTTGTTGACCACGGCCGCGCGCGCCGCCGACGAGTTCATGTAGATCGCGCATTCCTGAGCGTAGAACTTGGGCGGCGCATCGTTGCCGCCGACCGGACCGCCGTACTGGAACAGCCCCTCGTCCTGCCACTTCTTCAGGTTCTCCCAGTGGCGCGCAACCAGCGGGTTGTTGTAGCTCAGCTGGCTGTCGATCGCCCCGAAGCCGTTCTCGTTCGTGCCGATGGAGGTGTTGTGCCAGGCCGAGAAGTTCTCGGTCTGGATCCAGCTGATCCAGGCCGAGGTCAGGCCGCAGGGGGCCGCGCCCGACGACACGATCTGGCGGCTGAACGATTCGACCTCTTCCCAGGTCTTGGGCGGCGTGTTGCGGTCAAGCCCGGCCTTCTCGAACACGTCCTTGTTGTAGTACATGATCGGCGTGGACGAGTTGAACGGCATCGACAGCATGTTGCCTTCGGTGTCGGTGTAGTAGCCCACGACGGACGGCAGGAAGGCAGCGGGGTCAAAGGGTTCGCCCTGGTCGGCCATCAGCTGGTAGACCGGGTAGACCGCGCCCTTGGCAGCCATCATCGTGCCCGTGCCCACCTCGAACACCTGCACGATGGCAGGCTGTTCGCGCGCCCGGAAGGCGGCGATGGCGGCGGTCAGCGTTTCGGGATAGGTGCCCTTGAAGGTCGGCACGATCTTGTAGTCCGACTGGCTTTCGTTGAACGTGGCCGCGATCTGCTCGAGCCGGCCGCCCAGTTCGCCGCCCATGGCGTGCCACCACTGGATTTCGGTCTGGGCCGAAAGGGCCCCTGCGGACAGCGCAAAGGCTGCCGAAGACAGCAGAAGTCTGGTCATCTGAATTCCTCCCATGTCTGGCATGTGCCCTGCCAGTATCGACTCGGTCTAAAGCCAATGTGACAGTCACGCAACGATTTCGTCACAATCGGCGGGAGAGCCACGGACAGGCGGGACGCGCGTCGGGAACGGCTTCGCCGATCGGGCCGACATGCGGCTGTCCGGTCGGTGCGTGATCGGGCAGCCCGCCCCGTCTGCGAGATGCCGCGCGGGCGCGCTGCATCCCCCGGATCGGCGGATTTTCCCGTTTTGGCGGCATTTCCCTGCCAATCGCGCATGCAGCGCGTGGATGACGCACAGGAAAGAGCATCGCCGCCGCGAAAGTATGTTGCGGGGCCGAGAAAAATGGCTAACACTTGCCAGACCAACAGGATCCGCCCAGGCGGGTCTCAGAAAAAAACGAAGAAAAACAATAGTCTGGGGAGTACTTGATGCCCGACAGGGCTGCGCCCGTCCTTGATGTCCGGGGGCTGAAGACCGTGTTCCGCACCCGTTCGGGCGAGGTTCACGCGGTCAATGACGTGAGCTTTCACCTGCGTCCCGGCGAGCTTCTGGGCGTTGTGGGGGAAAGCGGCTCGGGCAAGTCGGTCACCATGATGTCGCTGCTGGGCCTGCTGCCCTCTCCGCCGGCCGAGGTGCGCGCGGGCGAGGTGCTGCTTGGCGGGCAGGATGTGCTGCGGATGTCGCCCGAGGAACTGCGGGCCGTGCGCGGCCGGCGCATCGGCTTCGTGTTCCAGGACCCGATGACCAGCCTCAACCCCGTGTTCACCGTGGGCGACCAGCTGGCCGAACCGCTGCGCCAGCATCTTGGCATGGACCGGCGGCAGGCGGCGGCCCGGGCGGTCGAACTGCTGGAACTGGTGGGCATCCCCGATGCGCGGCGGCGGCTGTCGGACTATCCGCACCAGTTTTCCGGCGGCATGCGGCAGCGGGTGATGATTGCCATCGCGCTGGCCTGTGACCCCGAGGTGCTGATCGCGGACGAACCGACCACGGCGCTCGACGTGACGATCCAGGCGCAGATCATCGAACTGGTGAAGGACCTGCGGCAGAAGCTGGGCATGGCGATCGTCTGGATCACCCATGATCTTGGCGTGATCGCGGGCATCGCCGACCGGGTGATGGTGATGTACGGCGGGCAGGTGGTGGAACAGGCGCCGGTGCGGGAGCTTTTCGCGAACCCCCGCCACCCCTATACGCAGGCGCTGCTGCAGACGATCCCGTCGCTGACCGGCGTGCGCGAGGCGCGGCTGAAGGTGATCCAGGGCCAACCCCCGATCCTGTCGGCTGCGCCGTCCGCCTGCCCGTTCCGCGCGCGCTGCGTCTACCGCTTCGACCGCTGCGATGGCGAGAACCCGCGACGGCGGCCGCTGGACGGGGTGCCGCTGGGCCAGGGTCACGACATGGCCTGCCATTACGATGTCGCCGCCACCCCCGCCGTGCCGGAGGCCGCCCATGCCTGATGCCGCCGCGCCGCCGCTGGTCGAGGTTCGGGATCTGCGGATGTACTTTCCCATCCACACCGGCCTGTTTCGCCGCCACACCGGCGACGTCAAGGCGGTGGACGGGGTTTCCTTCGACATCCGGCAGGGCGAAACCCTTGGTCTTGTCGGCGAATCCGGGTGCGGCAAGTCCACGGTCGGCCGCGCGGTGCTGCGGCTTTACGAACTGACGTCCGGATCGGTGCGGATCGGCGGGCAGGACATCGCCAGGCTGGACGCGAACGCCCTGCGCAAGGCGCGCCCGCAGATGCAGATGGTGTTCCAGGACCCGCAGGCCTCGCTGAACCCGCGGATGACGGTGGCGGGCATCATCGGCGAACCGCTGGACGAACACACCGGCCTGTCGCGTCGGCAGAAGCTGGATCGCGTGCTGGAGCTGATGGATGCCGTGGGTCTGAACCGGGCCTTCGCGAACCGGTATCCCCATGCGTTTTCGGGCGGGCAGCGGCAGCGCATCGGGATCGCGCGGGCCCTGGCGCTGAACCCCAAGTTCATCGTCTGCGACGAACCCATCGCGGCGCTTGACGTGTCGATCCAGGCGCAGGTGGTCAACCTGCTGGAAGATCTGCAGGAACGGTTCGGGCTGACCTATCTGTTCATCAGCCATGACCTGTCCATGGTGCGCCACATCGCCGATCGTGTGGCGGTGATGTATCTGGGACGGATTGCCGAACTCAGCCCGCGCGATGCCCTGTACGCCCGGCCGCTGCACCCCTATGCCCGTGCGCTGCTGTCCGCCGTGCCCGAACCCGACCCGGTGCGCGAGGCGACGCGGCAGCGCATCATCCTCAAGGGTGACGTGCCCTCGCCCGCAAACCCGCCGAAGGGCTGCAATTTCTGCACACGCTGCCCCGAGGTGATGCCGGTCTGCCGCGAGACCAAGCCCGACATTGCCGAGGTGGAACCCGGGCGCCTTGTCGCCTGCCATCTCTACACCCAAACCCAGAGCGCCGGGTCAACCGGCCGGACCGAGGCCAATGAGCTGATCCAACAAGGAGAACCCGCATGAAACTGAGAACCGCCCTGATGGGCGCAGCGGCCGCCTTCGCCTTCGCCCCCGCGGCGATGGCGGAACGCGGCGCTGACGGCCATGTCAGCATCATCTACTGGCAAGCGCCGTCGATCCTGAACCCGTTCCTGTCGGGCGGCACCAAGGATGTGGAATCCTCGTCCATCATCCTGGAGCCGCTTGCGCGCTACAACGAAGTCGGCCAGCTGGTTCCGTTCCTGGCCGAGGAGATCCCGACGCTGGCCAACGGCGGCGTCAGTGCCGACCTGACCAGCATCACCTGGAAGCTGAAGGAAGGGCTGCTCTGGTCGGACGGCACGCCGGTGACCTCGGCCGACGCCGTGTTCACCTGGCAGTACTGCACCCATCCGGAAGGCGGCTGCGCGCAGCTGTCGAAGTACGAAGGGGTGACGAATGTCGAGGCGGTCGACGACCGCACCATCAAGGTGACCTTCGGCGAGGCGCGTCCGAACCCCTACGGCCCGCTGGTCGGCGGCCAGTCGCCGATCCTTCAGGCGGCGCAGTTCAAGGACTGCCTGGGGGCCAAGGCGCCGGAATGCACCGATGCGAACTTCGGCCCGATCGGCACCGGACCGTTCCGCGTGGTGGAGTTCCGCACGAATGACGTGATCCAGCTTGAGGCCAACCCGAACTACCGCGATCCGGCCAAGCCGCGCTTTGCCACGATGACGTTCAAGGGCGGCGGCGATGCCGAGGGCGCGGGCCGCGCGGTTCTGGAAACCGGCGAGTTCGACTATGCGTGGAACCTGCAGCTTGCCCCCTCGGTCATCGACAGCATGGCCGCCGCGGGCAAGGGCCAGGCGATCTCGGCATTCGGCACGCTGGTCGAGCGGATCGAGGTCAACATGACCAACCCCTCGCCCGAACTGCCCGAGGGCGAGCGTTCCACCGCCAAGCACCCGCACCCGATCCTGTCGGACCTGCGCGTGCGCAAGGCGCTGTCGATGGCCATCGACCGCGAGCTGCTGGTCGAAGTGGGCTATGGCCGTGCCGGCCGCCCGACCTGCAACCTGGTCCCCGCACCCGAGGCCTATGCGTCGAGCAACACCGACTGCCTGGTGCAGGACATCGAGGGCGCCAAGGCGCTGCTGGAAGAAGCCGGCTGGACGGTGGGCGCCGATGGCATCCGCGAAAAGGACGGCATGAAGCTCAAGCTTCTGTACCAGACCTCGACCAACGCGGTGCGCCAGGACTTCCAGGCGCTGATCAAGCAGTGGTGGTCGGAAATCGGCATCGAGACCGAACTGAAGAACGTGGCCGCCAGCGTCTACTTCGGCGGTGACCCGAACAGCCCGGACACGTTCGAGAAGTTCTACGCGGATGTCGAGATGTACGCGAACAACTTCGACGGCACCGATCCGACCAGCTATCTGTCGGCCTACACCTGCGACAAGGCCCCGCGGCCCGAGACGCAGTGGCAGGGCGAGAACATCAACCGCTTCTGCGACCCGGCCTATGACGCCATGGCGGCGGAACTGGGCCGTACCGCCGAACCCGAGAAGCGGTATGAGCTGGCCAAGAAGCTGAACGACATGCTGACCAAGGACACCTACACCATCATCCCGCTGGTGGACCGTGGCCGCGTGTCGGCGCATTCCAACACGCTGGGCGGGGTGATCCTGAACACCTGGGACAGCGAGACCTGGAACGTCGCCGACTGGTACCGCATCAAGTGACGTGACGGAGGGGGGGCGTGCGCATTGCGCGCCCCCTTTCCCTTTTCCGGGGCCGCCACGCACATGCTGACCTTCACCATCCGACGCCTGCTGATGGCGATCCCCACGCTGCTGTTCATCAGTCTCGTGATCTTCCTGCTGCTGGAACTCGCGCCAGGCGACCCGCTGGCCGACATGCCGCTGACGATTCCGCCCGAAGTGCGCGAGAAGATGCGCATCGCGCTGGGCCTCGACCAGCCCTGGCATGTCCGCTACCTGCTGTGGATCAAGTCGCTGTTCATCACCGAACCGGCCCACTGGATCGATGCCGCGCTTGGCACCGACCTTGCCGGGGGCGCACAGCGCATCCTGAGCTATCAGACGCGCGGCCCGGTCTTCGACACCATGTTCGAGCGCCTGCCCCAGACCATGACGGTGGTGGGCATGGGATACGTGGTCGGCGTGCTGATCGCCCTGCCGATCGGCATCATTTCCGCCTACCGGCAGTATTCCTGGTTCGACCAGGTCGGCACGTTCATCTCGATGGTGGGTTTCTCGGTCCCGACCTTCGTGACCGGGGTTGTGCTGATCGTCGTGTTCTCGGTCTGGCTGGGCTGGTTTCCCTCGATCTACGACACCACGCTGAAGGTGACGGACTGGGCGAGCTTCTGGAAACAGGTGCGCCAGATGGTCATGCCTGTCTTCGTGCTGGCGCTCTACAATGCTGCGCAGATCAGCCGCTACATGCGCGCCTCGATGCTGGACAACCTGACACAGGACTATGTGCGCACCGCGCGGGCCAAGGGCCTGTCGGAACGGGTGGTCGTGATGAAGCACGTTCTGCGCAATTCGATGATCCCGGTCGTCACGGTCATCGCGCTTGGCGTGCCCGGTGTCTTTACCGGCGCGATCATCACCGAGAACGTGTTCAAGGTGAACGGCCTTGGCCAGCAGCTTCTGCTGTCGATCCAGGGCAACGACGCGCCGATGGTGCTGACCATCAGCTTCATCTTCGCGGTGCTGATCGTTCTGTTCAACCTGATCGCCGACGTGCTGTACGGCATCCTCGACCCAAGGATCCGCTATGACTGACGTTGCAATCGAGAAACCGCGCAGCCAGTGGCGCGATGTCTGGGATCAGTACCGCACCCACAAGGGCGCGCTGATCGGCACCTTCGTGTTCCTTTTCCTGGTCGCGGCAGTGTTCATCGGCCCGCTGATCTGGACGGTCGATCCCAAGTACATCAACATCCGGATGCGGGAACAGGGGCCGAGCATGGCCTTTCCGCTGGGCACCGACCAGTTGGGCCGCGACATGCTGGCCCGCCTGATGGCGGGCGGACAGATCACCATCGCGGTGGGGCTGGCCGCGATGTTCCTGTCGATGGTGATCGGCACGCTGGTGGGCGTTCTCGCGGGGTACTTCCGCCGGATCGACGGCCTGCTGATGCGGCTGACCGACCTGTTCCTGGCCCTGCCGCTGCTGCCGCTGCTGCTGCTGATGGTGCTGCTGTTCCGGGAACAGCTGGTGCTGCGCTTCGGGCCGGAGACCGGCATCTTCATCCTGATCGTGACGGCGATCTCGATCACGTCATGGATGAACACCGCGCGGATCGTGCGGGGGGATGTTCTGGCGATCAAGGAGCGGGAATTCGTGCTGGCCTCGAAATCCATCGGAACGCCCGCGCGCCGCATGATCACCCGGCACATCCTGCCGAATGTCCTGTCGCCCATCATGGTGTCGGCGACGCTGGGCGTGGCGAACGCGGTGATCACGGAAAGCGCGCTGTCCTTCCTTGGCCTTGGCTTTCCGCCCGACTTTCCCACCTGGGGGCGGCTGCTGAACGACGGGATGCCCTACATCAACCTGTCGCCGGAACGTGTGCTGTGGCCCGCCATCGTGCTTTCCGCGTTGGTGCTTTCGGTCAACTACATGGGTGACGGCCTGCGTGACGCGCTGGATCCGCGCATCCGGGGCCGATGACGCTGCACATCCGCCCGCTGACGCCCGACCTGATGGGCGATCTCGGCACGCTGTTTGCGGCGGACCCGGTCGCGCGCGGCTGCTGGTGCCTGCACTGGCGCCTGCCGGTGCGGGAGCGTGCGGCGCTTCCCGCTGGCGAACGTCGCGTGCGGTTCGAGACGCTCGTGGCCGACCATCCGCCCGGGCTGATCGCGCATGACGACCAGGGGCCGGCGGCCTGGGTTCAGATCACCCCGCGCGCCGATGTTCCGCGGTTCCAGACCGCAACATCCGCACGCCCGGCCGCCGACACGCCGCCCGGGACCTGGGCGCTGTCGTGCTTCTTCATCCGCCGCGACCTGCGGCGGCAGGGCGTGATGACGCAGCTGGCCCGAGCGGCCTGCGCCCATGCGTCAAGCCATGGGGCAGCGGCCGTCGAGGCCGCAGCGCGGCGGCCGGGGGGATCGTTCGCCTGGGGCGAGGGCTTTACCGGGCTTGTCCCGTCGCTCGCCAGGGCAGGTTTCGTCGAGGTCGAGAATCGCACCACGCTGCGCGTCCTGATGCGCTGGACGGCTTTGCCCGAGAAATAAGGACGGCGCGAACCCTGCCGACGGGCGCAGCACGACAATGGACCACTGAATCCGCGCGGCTGCGGAACGTCGTCCGGACGCTCTGCCGGATTCGGAACAAACGCCGCGTTCCGGCGCGAATGCGGCGCCCCCGCAGCCTTGATCACCGGGAAAATTCACTGCATTCAGGATAATCTTCTGCGTGGAGGCGATCATGTTTGCAGAACTGGGGTTCGAGACGCTGACGCCCCGCGCGGCCTCCGTGATCTTCGGTCTGGTCCTTGGCCTGACCTTCGGGGCGCTTGCCGAACGGTCGGGCTTCTGCCTGCGGCGCGGGCTTGTCGGCCCCGCGGCCGAGCGGGGACAGGCGCTCGGCCTGTGGATGCTGGCACTGGTGACCGCGATCCTTGGCTCGCAGGGCGCCGTGGCGGCCGGGTGGATCAGCTTTGACGAGCATCGGTTCCTCGCGGCCGACCTGCCGGTGCTGGCCGTCCTCGCGGGCGGGGCGCTGTTCGGGGCGGGCATGGTCCTGACGCGCGGCTGCGCCTCGCGGCTGACGGTGCTTGCGGGCACCGGGAACCTGCGCGCCGCCATGGTCCTGATCGTCTTTGCCGTGGTCGCCCATGCGATGCTGAAGGGCGTGCTGTCGCCGCTGCGGACCACCGTTGCCGGGGTCACGCTGCCGCTGGGTGACAACGCCGCCCTGCCCGGCCTTGCCGCGTTCGTTCTGGCGGCCGCCGCACTGGCCCTGGCGCTGCGCGGACGGCTTTCCCCGCTGCAGATCGTCGCGGGCGTCGCCATCGGCCTGCTGGTGCCGATTGCCTGGGTCGGCACGGGACTGGTCCTGCTTGACGACTTTGACCCGATCCCGATGGAGGCGCTGAGCTTTACCCTGCCGGCGGCCGATACGCTGTTCTGGACGATTGCGTCCACCGCTATCGCCCCGGCCTTTGGCACGGGGCTGTTCCTGGGCACACTGGCCGGCGCGCTGCTGGCCGCGCTCGGGGCCGGGTCATTCCGCTGGCAGAGCTTTTCGGCACCGCGCGAGACCGGGCGGTATGCGGCGGGCGCCGTGCTGATGGGGATCGGTGGCGTGCTGGCCGGGGGCTGCACCCTGGGCGCCGGGCTGTCCGGCGTGCCCGCGCTTTCGGTTGCCGCCGTGCTGACGCTGGCGGCGATCGCGGGTGGCGCCATCGCCACCGACCGGGTGCTCAGTGCAGGCGGCCGCGCAGGCGCCGCAGAACATACCACACGCCCAGCATGACGGCAGGCACAAGCGCGGCGGTGACCACCGGCTTGGACAGCGCGAACGGTTCTGCCAGAGGCACGAGAACGTAGGCAGCCAAGCCGACGGCGTAATAGCTGATCGCCACGACCGACAGCCCTTCGACCGTTCGCTGCAACCGCAACTGAAGGTCGGCGCGCCGGTCCATGCTTTCCAGAAGCTTCTGGTTCTGCGCGCTGCGCTCGACATCGACGCGCGTGCGGAGCAGTTCGGCGGCCCGCTGCGCCCGTTCGCCCAGGGCTTTCAGCCGCAGCTCGGCGGATTTGACCGTGCGCATCGCCGGGTCATAGCGGCGGCGCATGAACTCGGTGAAGGACTGGCGCCCCTCGATCCTGGCTTCGCGCAGCACGGCGATCCGGTCGTTGACGATCGCCTCATAGGCCGCGGTTGCACCGAACCGGAACTGGAACTGCACCGCCAGACCTTCCAGCTCGGATGAAATCACCAGCAGGTCGTGCAATGCCGCCTCGGGGCTGCCCTCGGCGCGGTCCAGCCCGGACACGAGCGCCGACAGCCGCGGATCAAGCGCATTCAGCCGCGACGACAGCTGCCGCGCCCGCATCAGCCCCAGCATCGACATGGCGCGATAGGTCTCGATCTCGCAGACGCGCTGCACGATCCGGCCGATCCGCCGCGCGCCGGTTCCCGGCTTCACGAAGACGGCAAAGCGCATGTGGCCCGCCGGATCAATGCGGAAATCGCCGGCCACGATCGCGGCACCTTCGAGAACCCACGCCGCCGTCAGGCTTTCCGGCACGAACCAGTCGTCGAGCCGGGTCAGCACATCGCCCAGGTCGTCGGGCAGATACTCGACGCGGACCAGCAGCGAGACCAGTCGCTTGCCCGGCGCGCCCGCAACCCACGGCTCGGGAAAGACCTCGGCCTCGGCGGGATCGAAGGGTCGTTTCGAAAGCCCCTTGCCGAATGCCGAATAGGTCACGAACTCGGTGTGGCTTTCCCACTTCAGGTCATACTTGCCGATAGGACCGGAAAAATGCGTGGCCCCTTCGGCCGCGTGGGGTGCGCTGTAGTGGTCAAGCAGCGCGTCCAGATGCGCCGCATCGCGCGCCCGGTCGCGGTTGGCGGCATCGACGGGTTCCTTGAAGGCCACATAGACCGCGTGGCAGGGCGCATCCAGCGACGGAAACGGCCGCGCATGCAGTTCGGCGACCGTGTTCAGCCGTTGCGGATGGTCTGGGACTGGGGACATGGCGGTCTCGTTCGCGTTGCGGGGACGGTAGCGGAACGGGACCGGTCGTCAACGACCAACCCGGGGCGCATCGGCGACCGCGCGGAATACTGTCGGATACCGGCAAAAAAGTCGCTGCGGTGCCGCGCGGACGGTCGAGACCGGACGGGCCACCGCAATGGTGGCCCGCCCCGCCGGTCAGTCGACAAGCGGCAGAAGCGCATCCAGCGACTTCTTGGCATCGCCATAGAACATCCGCGTGTTTTCCTTGTAGAACAGCGGGTTCTCGATCCCGGAATAGCCCGTGCCCTGGCCGCGCTTCGACACGAACACCTGCTTGGCCTTCCAGCACTCCAGCACCGGCATCCCGGCGATGGGGCTGTTCGGATCCTCCTGCGCGGCGGGATTCACGATGTCGTTCGACCCGATGACGATGGCCACGTCGGTGTCGGGGAAATCCTCGTTGATCTCGTCCATCTCCAGCACGATGTCATAGGGAACCTTCGCCTCGGCCAGAAGCACGTTCATGTGGCCGGGAAGGCGTCCGGCGACGGGGTGGATGGCAAAGCGCACCGTCTTGCCCCTGGCGCGCAGCTTGCGGGTCAGTTCGCTGACCGATTGCTGCGCCTGCGCCACCGCCATGCCATAGCCCGGAATGATGATGATCGAATCCGCATCGTTCAGCGCCGCCGCCACGCCCTCGGTGTCGATGGCGATCTGTTCGCCGGTGATCTGCTGCGCCGGGCCCGTGGTGGTGCCGAAACCGCCGAGGATCACGCTGATGAACGACCGGTTCATCGCCTTGCACATGATGTAGGACAGGATCGCGCCGGAGGACCCCACCAGGGCACCGACGACGATCAGCAGATCGTTGCCCAGGCTGAAGCCGATCGCGGCGGCCGCCCAGCCGGAATAGCTGTTCAGCATCGACACGACCACCGGCATGTCTGCCCCGCCGATGCCCATGATCAGGTGATAGCCGATGAAGAACGCGAGAAGCGTCATCAGCACCAGCGTCCAGCTGCCCGCGTCGTTGAAATACATCACGCCCAGCAGCACCGATCCCGCCGCGGCCGCCGCGTTCAGCAGGTGGCCGCCCGGCAGTTTCCTTGCGGTCGTGTCCACCTTGCCCGCCAGCTTGCCGAAGGCGATGACCGAGCCGGTGAAGGTGACGGCGCCGATGAACACCCCGAGGAACACCTCGACCCGCAGGATGGCGATTTCCACGCCGTCCTTCTTTGCGAGGACGGCGGCAAATCCGTCGAGGGCCTGGCGCGCCGTCGCGTCAAGCGCCAGCACGCGGGCGAGTTCGATATCGGCGTTGAAGCCCACGAATACCGCCGCAAGTCCCACAAGGCTGTGCATCGCGGCCACGAGTTGCGGCATCTCGGTCATCTGCACGCGCTGCGCCACGACCCAGCCGATCGCGCCGCCCATGCCGATCATCACGACCGAAGCGAACCAGTTGCCCGCACCCGGACCGATCAGGGTGGCCAGGACGGCCAGCGCCATGCCGGTGATGCCGTACCAGACCGCGCGCTTGGCGCTTTCCTGCCCGGAAAGGCCCCCGAGGCTGAGGATGAAAAGCACGGCCGCAACCACATAGGCGGCGGTGGTGAATCCGTAATCCATCGTCGCCGACTCCCTACGATTTCTGGAACATGGCGAGCATGCGCCGGGTGACCAGGAAGCCACCGAAGATGTTGATCCCCGCCATGAACACCGCCAGTGCGGCGAGCAGGATCACAAGATAGGACCCCGAGCCGATCTGCATCAGCGCGCCGAGGATGATGATCGAGGAAATCGCGTTGGTGATGGCCATCAGGGGCGTGTGCAGACTGTGGCTGACATTCCAGATCACCTGGAAGCCGACGAATACCGCCAGCACGAAGACGATGAAGTGCTGCATGAAGCTTGCGGGCGCCACCAGGCCGGCAAGCAGCAGCACGGCGGCGCCAGCCGTCAGCAGCACCACCTGATCACGGGTCTGCTTCCTGAATGCCGCGAGTTCCTGCGCGCGCCGTTCCTCGACCGTCAGTTCGCGCACCTTCTCCTTGGGCTTCGCGGCGGCGATCGCGGCGATCTTGGGCGGCGGCGGCGGATAGGTGATCGCGCCCTGATGCGCAACGGTCGCACCCCGGATCACATCGTCTTCCATGTTGTGCACGATCACACCGTCTTTCTTCGGCGTAAGATCGGTCAGCATGTGCCTGATGTTGGTCGAGTAAAGCGTGGATGCCTGCGCCGCCATGCGGCTTGGGAAATCGGTATAGCCGACGATGGTCACGCCATTCTCGGTGACGATCTTTTCATCCGGCACCGTCAGGTCGCAGTTGCCGCCACGTTCGGCGGCAAGATCGACGATCACCGAACCGGGCTTCATCATCTCGACCATGTCGGTGGTCCAGAGCTTTGGCGCAGGCCGGCCCGGGATCAGGGCGGTGGTGATGACGATGTCCATCTCGGGGGCCAACTCGCGGAACTTGGCCAGCTGCTTTTCCCGGAACTCGGGCGAGGACGGCGCGGCATAGCCGCCGGTGGCGGCACCGTCCTGCTTGTCCTCGAATTCTAGGAACACGAACTCGGCCCCCATGGATTCGATCTGTTCCGCCACTTCGGGGCGCACGTCGAAGGCGTGGACGATGGCGCCCAGCGAGACGGAGGTGCCGATGGCCGCAAGGCCCGCGACGCCCGCGCCCACGATCAGGACCTTGGCCGGAGGCACCTTGCCCGCCGCCGTCACCTGCCCGGTGAAGAAGCGGCCGA